>CP116226.1:3657843-4267484 GCA_038182865.1 Microbacterium enclense
TCCCACACGAAACGGAATACGGGCACTCATGGCATCCACCGCAGACATCAAGAACGGCGTCGTCCTCAGCATCGACGGTCAGCTGTGGAACGTCGTGGAATTCCAGCACGTCAAGCCCGGAAAGGGCGGCGCGTTCGTCCGCACCAAGCTGAAGAACGTCATGAGCGGCAAGACGGTCGACCGCACCTTCAACGCCGGCGCCAAGGTCGACATCGAGAACGTCGACCGTCGTGACTTCACCTACCTCTACAACGACGGCGAAGGCTTCGTCTTCATGGACGTCGCCGACTACGACCAGATCACCGTGGGCGCTGCCACCGTCGGAGATGCCGCCAACTTCCTGCTCGAGAACCAGCAGGTGCAGATCGCACTGAACAACGGCAACCCGCTCTACATCGAGCTGCCGCCGTCCGTGGTCCTCGAGGTCACCTACACCGAGCCGGGCCTGCAGGGCGACCGCTCGTCGGCCGGCACGAAGCCCGCCACGGTCGAGACGGGTTACGAGATGCAGGTTCCCCTGTTCCTCGAGACCGGCACGAAGATCAAGGTCGACACTCGCACCGGCGAGTACCTCGGCCGCATCAGCTGACGTTGTCCGCCCGTACCAAGGCGCGCAAGCGCGCCCTCGACATCCTGTTCCAGGCCGACGTCCGCGGCGAGGAGCTCCCCGTCATGCTGGCCACCGAGGCCAAGCGCGCGGCTTCCGAGCCCGACCGTCAGGCGTCGTGGCTCTACGCCCGCGACATCGTCGACGGCGTCATCGACAACCGCGACGCGATCGACGAGCAGATCACGACGTTCGCCAAGGACTGGTCGCTGCAGCGCATGCCTGCCGTCGACCGCGCCCTGCTGCGGATCGGTGCGTGGGAGATCCTCTACAACGACGACGTGCCCACGGCCGTCGCGATCGACGAAGCCGTGGAGCTCGCGAAGGAGTTCTCGACCGACGACTCCGGCTCTTTCGTGCACGGCGTGCTGGCGCGGATCGCGCGCTCGTCCTGAGCCCGCTCGACGTGTTCCGACGCGGCCCCGACTTCTCGTCGGCGGTCGCGTCGCGGCGTTTTCCGGCGGATTCCGGATGCCGCGCGGCGGCGCACGCGCGCGGCCGGGCGCCGGCGGCGTACACACGGGGCCGGATGCCGGCGGCGTACGCACGGGGCCGGATGCCACGCATAAACGCGGTCCACACGCATAAACGCGTGCACAGCGTGTTTCTGTGCGCGGACCGCGTTTATGCGTGGCCCGCGACCCGGGTGCCCGCGGCGCTCGGCAGCGGTGGGGCGCTCGTCGCATCGGAGCCGACGCGACGTATGCGGGCGCCGATGTCGGACCCCCGCGGCAGGATGCTCTCGTGACCTCCTGGCGCGACCTCCTTCCCGGGGGTGAGCCGGCCGCGTTCGAGCCGCTCGCCCTCGGCGTCGAGCTGCGCCAGCGCGAGGCCTACGACCCGGCCCGGTGGGAGGCCCGCGCCGTCGTCCCGGTGACGCCACGGATGCTCGCGCGACGCCAGGACGACCTGCAGCTCGTCGCGCGTCCGCTCGTACGCGGAGCGCGCGAGGGATGGATCAGAGCGGATGCCACGTGGGACGCCGTGCGTCGATCCACAGGCCGCTTCGACCCAGCTCACGTGCGATGGTTCGCCGAGCTGCATGCGCTCGCTCAAGCTCTGCGCATCGCCGGACCCTTCGCCGCTTCCGGCGACACCGTCGCCCTCGACACCGTGGACTCGCCGTTGCTGTGGCCGCACCTGGCCGGGGCGACGGGTCTCGGCATCCCGATCGTGTCGATGCACCCGCAGCAACGCGTACACCTCGGGGGCGAGGCGGTCGCCCGGGTGGCCCTCGACGCGGTCGGCGGGGGAGCGTTGCGCGTCTCGGCCGACCTCGAGATCGACGGGCGGCGGGTGGATGCCGCCCACGCCCGCGCAATCGGCTCGTCGGGGCTGTTCGCGTACGAGCTCCATCGCGATCCGGTGCCGCTCGTGCTCGTCGGCGTCGACCTCCCGACGCCGCTGCCGTCGCTCCTCGGCCGCGCGGCTGTCGAGGTGCCTGCGGCCGACGCGGGGGAGTTCGTCGCCGAGGTGTACCCGCGTCTGGCCCGGCGGGCGCCGTTGTCGGTGGGCGCGGGGGTGCCTGCTCCGCCGCCAGCACGGCCGACGCTCGCGGTCGAGGTGTCCTACCTCGACGACGACGCGGTCGCGTACGCGCTCGCGTGGGTGTATCCGGGCGGACACCGGGCTCCGTACGACGACGGCGAGCATCCCGAGCGCGACCCGCGCACTGAGGCGCAGATCGGTGAACGGTTCGAGACGGCGTGGATGGCGGCATCCGATCTGCCCATCGACGGCCGTACGACGCTGCGCGACGCGGATGCCGCAGTGTTCGCCGCCCGCGTGCTGCCCGCCGTCGACGTGCTCGACGACGTGCGCGTGCGCATCCGGGGCACGCAGCCGACGTTCCGCGAGCTCCGCGGCGACCCGTCGCTGCGGATCACGCTCGTCGAGTCACTCGACCGAGACTGGCTCGACCTGGGCATCACCGTGACGATCGACGGACGCCTCATCCCGTTCGGCGTGCTCTTCAGCGCGCTGTCGCGCGGACGCACGCGCATCAAGCTGTCGGACGGCGCGTGGTTCTCTCTCGCGCATCCGGCGCTGCAGCGGCTGCGCGATCTGCTGGAAGAGGCCGCGACCCTCGACGAATGGGAGACCGGCCCGCGGCTTCCCCGCACCCACCTGACGCTGTGGGCGGAGTTCGAAGACCTCGCCGATCAGTCCGAAGCGGCGGTCGAGTGGCGCCAGCTCGCCCGCGCCCTCCGCGATGTGACGGAGGTGCCGGCCGTGCCGCCCCCGCCCGGCTTCCGCGCCGAGCTGCGCCCGTATCAGCGCGAGGGCCTCTCGTGGCTCGCGCTCCTGCACGCGCATCGGCTCGGCGGCATCCTGGCCGATGACATGGGGCTCGGGAAGACGCTGCAATTGCTCGCACTGATCGCTCACACACGCACTCGCGGGGACGCGCGGCCGTGGCTGGTGGTGGCCCCGACCTCGGTCCTGCCCACCTGGCGCGACGAGGCCGCGCGCTTCGCGCCCGACCTGCGGGTGGCCGTCGTCGAAGCGACCGCGGTGCGCCGCGACCGGGCCGTCGCCGAGATCGCGGCGGGTGTCGACGTCGTCGTCGCGTCGTACGGCGTCGTGCGGACGGATGCCGATGAGTTCGCCGCGCCGTCCTGGAGCGGCGTCGTGCTGGATGAGGCGCAGTTCGTGAAGAACCCCGCGACGCGCATCCACCGCGCGATCGCGGCGCTGAAGACCGACGCCGTGTTCGCCGCGACCGGCACCCCGATCGAGAACGGCCTCGACGACCTGTGGGCGCTGCTCGCGCTGACCGCGCCGGGACTGTTCCCCTCGATCCGGCAGTTCCGTGAGGACTACACGCGCGCGATCGAGCAGCTGCCCACCGATGCCCCGACCGAGCTCTCGGCGCACGCGGCGGGCGCCCACCGCGCGAAGATGCTCGAGCGTCTGCGCCGACGCGTGCGGCCGTTCCTCCTGCGCCGCACGAAAGACGTCGTGGCATCCGACCTGCCGCCCAAGCAGGAGCAGGAGATCGCTGTTCCGCTCGGTCCGGCGCACCAGGAGGTCTACGACCGGGTGCTGCAGCGCGAACGCCAGAAGGTCCTCGGTCTGCTCGACGACCTCGACCGCCAGCGGTTCATCGTGTTCCGTTCGCTGACGCTGCTGCGCATGCTCGCTCTGGCGCCGGGCCTCGTCGACGAGCGCGACGCGCACCTCGGGTCCGCCAAGCTCGACACGCTGCTGGAGCGTCTCGTCGAGGTCGCCGCCGAGGGCCACCGTGCTCTGGTGTTCAGCCAGTTCACCTCGTTCCTCGACATGGCGGCGGAGAGACTGGATGCCGCGGGCCTCGCCTACGCGCACCTCGACGGCAGCACGGCGCGACGGGGGGAGGTGGTCGCCGGGTTCCGCGAGGGCCAGGCGCCGGTGTTCCTCATCAGCCTCAAGGCCGGGGGCTTCGGGCTCACCCTCACGGAGGCGGAGTACGTGTTCGTGCTCGACCCGTGGTGGAACCCCGCCGCCGAGGCCCAGGCCGTCGACCGCGCCCACCGCATCGGCCAGGACAAGAGCGTGTTCGTGTATCGGCTCATCGCGGCCGGCACCATCGAGGAGAAGGTGCTCGCGCTGCAACGCCGCAAGGCCGCGCTCTTCGACGCGGTGATCGACGACGGCGAGGCGTTCGCTGCGGCACTGGATGCCGACGACATCCGCGGGCTGCTCGGGCCGTGACCACGCGCGGGGAACCGGGCACGAGCGCGGCCCCCACCGCGAGCAACACGAGGGGGCCGAGCATCTCGCCACCGTACGATCGCCTCGCCGCGCCCACCGCCCACCCAGGCACCCCCCGCGTAGACTCGTCAGGTTCCGTCCACGACACAGGAGCGACATGAGAATCACCGGCCTCGGCCACGCGGGCATGTTCATCGAGACGGCGGGCGGCAGCATCCTCTGCGACCCCGTCATCGGTCCGAGCTTCTTCGGCTCGTGGTTCCCGTTCCCCGACAACCGCGCGCTCGACTGGGAGCGCTTCGGTAAGGCGGACTTCCTCTACATCTCGCACCGCCACCGCGACCACTTCGACCCGGCGATGCTCGAGCGCTACGTCCCGAAGGACATCAAGGTGCTCCTGCCCGAGTACCCGACCGACGACCTCGAGCAAGACCTGATCGCGCTCGGCTACACGAACCTCGTCCGCACCGAAGCCGGTGTTCCCCTGCAGTTCGGCGACCTGAAGCTCATGGTCACGCCGCTGCGCGCGCCCTCAGACGGCCCCATCGGCGACTCGTCGTTGTCGCTCGACGACGGCACCGCGTCGATCCTCAACCAGAACGACTCGCATCCCCTCGATCTCGAGAAGCTCTTCGACTTCGGCACGCCCGACGCCTACTTCACGCAGGTCTCCGGCGCCATCTGGTGGCCGATGGTCTACGACCTGCCCCAGGATGCGAAGCAGAACTTCGCGAAGCTCAAGCGCGACGCGCAAAACAAGCGCGCGATGTACTACATCGAGAAGGTCGACGCCCCCCACGTGTTCCCCATGGCGGGTCCGCCGATGTTCCTGCGCGAGGAGCTGTTCCGCTACAACGGCACCGGGCTCGAGGACGACTCGATCTTCACCGACCAGCGCGAGTTCCTCGCGCACATGAGAGAGCAGCGCCCCGATCAGAAGGGCTACCTGTTCCTGCCGGGCACCGAGGTCGAGGTGCGGGGTTCCGATGTGACCGTCACGCAGACGCTGTACACCGACGCCGAGATCGAACGCGTCTTCGGCGACAAATGGAACTACCTCGCCGAACAGCGCGACAGCCGCCAGGCCGAGGTGCAGGCGGAAGAGGCGACGCGCGCCGAGGTCATCCCGCCGGCCGAGATGCTCGCCGCTCTGAAGGAATGGTGGGAGCCCCTGCTGCGGCGCGCGCGCACGATCCGCAACGGTGTGGGCGGGATGGTGCGCTTCCGCATCGGCGAGCTCGACATGGTCGTGGACTTCCCGAAGGCGAAGCTGCGCGAGTACGCCGGCGAAGAGTGCATCTACTGGTACACGATCCCCGCCGACCTCGTCTCGACGAACATCCGCGACCACGAGATCGACTGGTCGAACTCGATCTTCCTGTCGATGCAGTTCGAGGTGGGCCGTTCGGGCAAGTTCAACGAGTTCCTCACGACGTTCCTGAAGTGCCTGTCGCGCGACCGTATCGAGTACGTCGAGAACTGGTACGCCGAGCAGTCGGATCAGACCGAGGATGCCGAGATCGACGGCTGGACCGTGCAGCGCCGCTGCCCGCACCTTCGCGCCGATCTGACCAAGACCGGCAAGATCGAGGACGGCGTGCTGACCTGCTCTCTGCACGACTGGAAGTGGGACCTGGCCACCGGTCGGTGCCTGACCACGACCGGACACCCGATCCGGTCGACGCCCAGCGGCGAGCGTGCCGCCGCCGAGGTCGCCGCGGGCTGAGGTGAGCCCGGGCCGAGGTCGCCGCGCTGAGGTCGCCCGCGGGAGGAGAACCCGGGAGCGGAGGACCAAGACCGCGGCATCCCTCCTCCCGTCCCCGAATCTCCTCCGGCCCCGCGGGACCCCATCCATGACCCCGCGCCCGCACCGCCGCACGACCCGGCACCCGCACGACCCGCCGCCGCATGCCGCGCCGCCCCCGGCGCGCTACGCCATGTTCTCCGCAGCCACATCATCCCCACCCGCGCCGCCCCGTCCCACCCGCTAAGCTGGATCACGAACCACAGCAACCTTTAACCCCGTCCCGTGAGGCGGAGAAGGGAGCGGCGGATGAATACGCGCACCGTCATGCACGATGCCGATATCGCCCGCGCTTTGACGCGCATCTCGCACGAGATCCTGGAGTCCAACAAGGGACCGGAAGGACTCGTCCTCCTCGGCATTCCGACCCGCGGCGTCACGCTCGCGAACCGGATCGGTCCCCTCGTCAGCGACTTCGGGGGAACGACCGTCCCGGTCGGATCGCTCGACGTGACGATGTACCGCGACGACCTGCACCGCAATCCCACGCGAGCACCACGGAAGACCGAGATCCCCGCCGGCGGCATCGACGGCAAGACCGTCGTGCTGATCGACGACGTTCTCTTCTCGGGTCGCAGCATCCGCGCCGCGCTCGACGCCCTGCAGGACATCGGGCGCCCCGCCGCCGTGCGGCTCGCAACGCTGATCGACCGTGGTCACCGCGAGCTGCCGATCCGCCCCGACTTCGTGGGCAAGAACCTCCCCAGCGCCCGCGACGAGCGCGTGAACGTGCGCCTGTCCGAGACCGATGGCGTCGAGGAGGTGACGATCGAGTCATGAGGCACCTCCTCGACACCCAGCACCTCTCACGCGAGGAGGCCCTGACGATCCTCGACGTCGCCGAGGACATGGCCGACACCCAGCGCCGCGAGGTCAAGAAGCTTCCGACGCTCCGCGGCAAGACCGTGGTCAACCTCTTCTTCGAGGACTCCACGCGCACACGCATCTCCTTCGAAGCCGCCGCCAAGCGCCTGTCCGCCGACGTCATCAACTTCTCCGCGAAGGGCTCGAGCGTCAGCAAGGGCGAGTCGCTGCAGGACACCGCGCAGACCCTGCAGGCGATGGGGGCGGATGCCGTGGTCATCCGCCACGGTGCGTCCGGCGCCCCGCGCACCCTCGCCACGAGCGGCTGGATCACCGCCGGTGTCGTCAACGCCGGCGACGGCACGCACGAGCACCCCACGCAGGCGCTGCTCGACGCGTTCACGATCCGCAAGCGCCTCTTCGGCGACGACAGCCGCGGCCGCGACCTCGACGGCATCCGCGTCACCATCGTCGGCGACGTGCTGCACTCGCGTGTCGCGCGCTCCAACGTCTGGCTGCTGCACACCCTGGGCGCGCGCGTGACGCTGGTCGCCCCGCCCACTCTGGTGCCGCAGGACGTCAGCGGCTGGCCCATCGAGGTCGACTACGACCTGGATCACGCGATTGCGGCGGGACCCGACGCGCTGATGATGCTCCGCATCCAGCTCGAGCGCATGAGCGCCGCGTATTTCCCGACTGAACGGGAGTATTCACGTCGTTACGGTCTCGACGCACGGCGCCTGGCGGCCCTTCCGACCGATAGCATTGTCATGCACCCCGGCCCCATGAACCGGGGTCTGGAGATCTCCGCCGAAGCCGCCGATTCGCCTCGCTCGACGGTGCTCGAGCAGGTCGCGAACGGCGTCTCCGTGCGGATGGCCGTGCTGTACCTGCTCCTCGCGGGCGAACGGCCCCACACCGACAGAGAGGACCTTCGATGAGCCACGCCACCCCCCAGACCCTGCTGGTCCGCGGCGCGCGCGTCGAGGGTCAGGATGCCACCGACCTCCTCGTCCGTGACGGCGTCATCGCCGAGACCGGCACCGGCCTATCGCACGAGGGCGCCACGGTCATCGACGCCGACGGGCTCGTCGCCCTGCCCGGCCTCGTCGACCTGCACGTGCACCTGCGCGAGCCCGGGTTCGAGGCATCCGAAACCGTCCTCACCGGATCGCGCGCCGCCGCCGCCGGAGGCTTCACCACGGTCTTCGCCATGCCGAACACCTCGCCCACGGCCGACACCGCCGGCGTCGTCGAGCAGGAGCTCGCCCTCGGCGAGGCCGCGGGCTACGTGCACGTGCAGCCGATCGGCGCCGTCACCGTGGGGCAGAAGGGCGAGCGGCTCGCCGAGCTCGGCGCGATGGCCGACTCCCGCGCCCGGGTGCGGGTGTTCAGCGACGACGGCTTCTGCGTCTTCGACCCGCTCATCATGCGGCGAGCACTCGAGTACGTGAAGACGTTCGACGGAGTCGTCGCCCAGCATGCGCAGGACCCGCGGCTCACCGAGGGGGCGCAGATGAACGAGGGCGCCGTCTCGGCGGAGCTGGGGCTCACCGGCTGGCCGGCGGTCGCGGAGGAGTCGATCATCGCGCGCGACGTGCTGCTGGCCGAGCACGTGGGCTCGCGCCTGCACGTCTGCCACCTCAGCACCGCGGGCTCCGTCGACATCATCCGCTGGGCCAAGAAGCGGGGCGTGAACGTGACCGCCGAAGTGACCCCGCACCACCTGCTGCTGACCGACGAACTCGTGCGCGACTACGACGCGCGGTACAAGGTCAACCCGCCGCTGCGGCGCGAGGAAGACGTGATGGCCGTGCGCGAGGGCCTGGCCGACGGCACGATCGACATCGTCGCGACCGACCACGCGCCGCACCCCGCCGAGGCGAAGGCGTGCGAGTGGGCGGCCGCCGCGAACGGCATGGTGGGCCTGGAAAGCGCTCTGCGCGTCGTTCAGCAGGCGATGGTCGACACGGGGCTCCTCGACTGGGCCGATGTCGCCCGCGTGCTGTCGAAGACCCCGGCCCGCATCGGTCGTCTGGACGGACACGGCACGCCCGTTGCTGCGGGGCAGCCGGCGTCGTTCACGCTGTACGACCCGCGTCCGTCGCGACCCTTCGCGATCGATGATCTGCGCGGACGAAGCAAGAACTCGCCCTACCTCGGCCGTGAGTTGCCGGGCGAGGTGCGCTGGACCGTGCGCCGCGGCGTCGTCACGGTGGCTGACGGCGCTCTGCTCGATGCTCCCGGAGTGCTCGCGTGAGTCGCGAAGGCGCCCTGCTCGTCATGGTGGGGGTGGCCGTCGTGCTCCTCGCCCTGCTCGCGTGGGCCTGGGTGCGACGAACGCGGCGCGATGCGCGCTACTCCGCCCCGGTGGGGGAGCTGCCCGAGGACGCCGTCGAGACGGCGGTGTTCCCGGGACTCTACGTCGCCACGACCCGGCACGACGAGCCGCTCGAACGTCTCGCGATCAAGGGCCTGGGCTTCCGCTCCCGCGTCGACGTCACGGTCACCTCGGCCGGCGTCGCCCTCGATCTCCCCGGCCAGCCCCGCATCGCGCTCACCCGCCACCGTCTGGTGGACGCGGCGCAGGCGACCGTCGCCATCGACCGTGTGGTCGAGCGTGACGGCCTGACGCGCGTCAGCTGGCGCATCGACGACGAGACCGTCGTCGACACCTACCTCCGACCTCAGGATGCCTCGGCGAAGGCCCTCGCCGACGCCATCCGTACGCTCATCACCCCGACAGGAAGCGACGCATGACCGCCCTGACCCCTTCCTCGCGCCTCACGCGAGACCCCGCCGTCCTCGTGCTGGAAGACGGCACGCGCTACACCGGCCGCGCGTACGGCGCGCGCGGCGAGACCCTCGGCGAGGTCGTCTTCGCCACCGGCATGACCGGCTACCAGGAGACGATCACCGACCCCTCGTACGCGGGCCAGATCGTGCTGCAGACGGCACCCCACATCGGCAACACCGGCGTGAACGACGAAGACCCCGAGTCGCGGCGCATCTGGGTCGCCGGCTACGTGGTGCGCGACCCCTCGCGCATGGTGTCGAACTGGCGGGCGAACCGCTCGCTCGACGACGCGCTCGTCGAAGACGGCATCGTCGGGATCTCCGGCATCGACACTCGCGCGGTCACCCGTCGCATCCGCTCCTCGGGCAGCATGCGGGGTGGCGTCTTCTCGGGCGACGCGGCGAACCTGGATGCCGACGAGCAGCTGCGCCGCGTGCGCGAAGCGCCCGGCATGGCCGGTCGCAACCTGAGCGCCGAGGTGTCCGTCGCCGAGGTCGAGGTGACCCCCGCCACCGCGGAGCGCATCGGCAACCTCGCCGTTCTCGACCTCGGCGTCAAGCAGTCCACGATCGACAACCTCGCGGCCCGCGGGTTCGACGTGCACGTCTTCCCCCAGTCGGCGACGATCGACGAGATCCGCGCGATCGAGCCGGTCGCGGCGTTCTACTCCAACGGACCCGGCGACCCCGCGGCCTCCGACCAGCACGTGGAACTGCTGCGCGCCGTGCTCGGCGACGGCCTGCCGTTCTTCGGCATCTGCTTCGGCAACCAGCTGCTCGGCCGCGCCCTCGGCTTCGGCACCTACAAGCTGCCTTTCGGCCACCGCGGCATCAACCAGCCGGTGCTCGACAAGACCACGGGCCGCGTCGAGATCACCTCGCAGAACCACGGCTTCGCGGTCGACGCCCCGCTCGACCAGGTCGTCGACAGCCCGAACGGCTTCGGCCGCGTCGAGGTGAGCCACATCGGCCTCAACGACAACGTCGTGGAGGGTCTGCGTGCCCTCGACATCCCCGCGTTCAGCGTGCAGTACCACCCCGAGGCCGCTGCCGGACCCCACGACGCCAACTACCTGTTCGACCGCTTCCGCGAGATGGTTCTCGCCACGATGGAGACCAAGAAGAATGCCTAAGCGCGACGACATCCACTCCGTCCTCGTCATCGGCTCCGGCCCGATCGTCATCGGTCAGGCCTGCGAGTTCGATTACTCCGGTACCCAGGCCTGCCGCGTCCTGCGCGAAGAGGGGGTGCGCGTGATCCTCGTCAACTCGAACCCGGCGACGATCATGACCGACCCCGACTTCGCCGACGCGACCTACATCGAGCCGATCACCCCCGAGGTCATCGAGTCGATCATCGCCAAGGAGAAGCCGGATGCCGTTCTCCCCACGCTCGGCGGGCAGACCGCGCTGAACGCGGCGATCCAGCTGCACAAGCGCGGCATCCTCGAGAAGTACGACGTCGAGCTCATCGGCGCCGACTTCGACGCGATCAACCGCGGCGAGGATCGCCAGATCTTCAAGGAGCTCGTCCTCGAGGCGGGCGCCGACGTCGCGGCATCCGTCATCTGCCACTCCATGGACGAGCTGCTCGCCGGCGCCGAGAAGCTCGGCTACCCGCTGGTCGTGCGCCCGTCGTTCACCATGGGCGGCCTCGGCTCCGGCTTCGCGTACGACGAGGCCGACCTCCGCCGCATCGGCGGTGCGGGCCTGCACGACTCGCCCACCAACGAGGTGCTGCTCGAGGAGTCGATCCTCGGATGGAAGGAGTACGAGCTCGAGCTCATGCGCGACACCGCCGACAACACGGTGGTCGTCTGCTCGATCGAGAACGTCGACCCCGTGGGCGTGCACACCGGCGACTCGATCACGGTGGCTCCCGCGCTCACCCTCACCGACCGCGAGTACCAGAAGCTGCGCGACATCGGCATCGACATCATCCGCGCCGTGGGTGTCGACACCGGTGGCTGCAACATCCAGTTCGCCGTGGACCCGAAGACCGGTCGCATCATCGTCATCGAGATGAACCCCCGTGTCTCGCGGTCGAGCGCGCTGGCGTCGAAGGCGACGGGCTTCCCGATCGCCAAGATCGCCGCGAAGCTCGCGATCGGCTACCGGCTCGACGAGATCCCGAACGACATCACCAAGGTGACCCCGGCGAGCTTCGAGCCCACGCTCGACTACGTCGTGGTGAAGGTGCCGCGGTTCAACTTCGAGAAGTTCCCCGCCGCCGACACCACGCTGACGACCACCATGAAGTCGGTCGGTGAGGCGATGGCGATCGGCCGCAATTACACCACCGCTCTGCAGAAGGCTCTGCGGTCCCTGGAGAAGCGCGGATCGAGCTTCCACTGGGGTGAGGAGTCGCGCTCGGTCGACGAGCTGCTCGAGATCGCGAAGACCCCGACCGACGGCCGCATCGTCGTGCTGCAGCAGGCGCTGCGCAAGGGCGCCACGCCCGAGCAGGCGTTCGACGCGACGGCGATCGACCCGTGGTTCATCGACCAGATGGTGCTCATCAACGAGGTCGCGGCGTTCATCGGCGAGGCTTCGGAGCTGGATGCCGACACCCTGCGCGTCGCGAAGGAGCACGGCTTCAGCGACGCGCAGATCGCACAGATCCGCGGTCTCGACGAGGCCGAGGTGCGCGAGACCCGCTACGCCCTCGACGTGCGCCCCGTCTACAAGACCGTCGACACCTGCGCGGGGGAGTTCCCGGCCCTGACGCCGTACCACTACTCGAGCTACGACGCCGAGACCGAGGTCACCCCCTCCGACCGCACGAAGGTCGTCATCATCGGCTCGGGCCCCAACCGCATCGGCCAGGGCGTCGAGTTCGACTACTCCTGCGTGCACGCATCGTTCGCGCTGTCGGATGCCGGGTACGAGACCGTCATGGTCAACTGCAACCCCGAGACCGTCTCGACCGACTACGACACCAGCGACCGCCTCTACTTCGAGCCGCTGACGCTCGAAGACGTGCTCGAGGTGCTGCACGCCGAGAGCCAGTCGGGCACCATCCTCGGTGTCGTCTGCCAGCTCGGCGGCCAGACGCCGCTGGGTCTGGCCAAGGGCATCGAGGCCGCGGGTTACACGATCCTCGGCACGAGCCCCGAGGCGATCGACCTCGCCGAGGAGCGCGAACTGTTCTCGCGCCTGCTCGATGAGGCCGGCCTCGTCGCCCCGCGAAACGGTACGGCGATCGACGTCGAGGGTGCGGTCACCGTGGCCGAGGAGATCGGCTACCCCGTGCTCGTGCGTCCGAGCTTCGTGCTCGGCGGTCGCGGCATGGAGATCGTCTACTCGACCGAGGCGCTGCGCGACTACTTCGTGCGCGTCGCCGACCAGGCGATCATCGGCCCCGGACTCCCGCTGCTCGTCGACCGCTTCCTCGACGACGCGATCGAGCTGGATGTCGACGCCCTCTTCGACGGCACGGATCTCTACATCGGCGGCGTCATGGAGCACCTCGAAGAAGCCGGCATCCACTCCGGCGACTCGTCCTGCACCCTCCCACCCGTCTCGCTCGGTCGCACCGAGGTCGACCGCGTGCGTGAGGCGACTCTCGCGATCGCAAAGGGCGTCGGCGTCCGCGGGCTGCTGAACGTGCAGTTCGCGATCTCGGCGGGCGTGCTCTACGTGATCGAAGCGAACCCGCGCGCAAGCCGCACCGTACCGTTCGTGTCGAAGGCGCTCGGCATCCCGCTCGCGAAGGCGGCCAGCCGGATCATGGCCGGTAACACCATCGCCGAACTCATCGCCGAGGGCCTGCTGCCCGAGAACGATGGCTCGCGCGTGCCGCTGGACGCGCCGGTCGCCGTGAAGGAGGCCGTGCTGCCGTTCAAGCGGTTCCGCACCGCCGACGGTCACACGGTCGACTCGGTCCTCGGGCCCGAGATGCGCTCGACCGGTGAGGTCATGGGCATCGACCGCGACTTCCCGACCGCGTTCGCGAAGTCGCAGGAGGCCGCGTACGGCGGGATGCCGACCTCGGGCACCGTGTTCATCTCGGTCGCCGACGCCGACAAGCGTGCGGTCATCCTGCCGGCCCACCGGCTGCAGGAGCTCGGCTTCACGCTCATGGCCACCGAGGGGACGGCCGAGATCCTCGCCCGCAACGGCATCCGGGTCCAGGTCGTGGAGAAGTACTCCGAGACGCAGGGGTCCGGCCAGCAGAACGTGGTCGACCTCATCAACGCCGGGGAGATCGACATGATCGTCAACACCCCCTCGGGCGGCACCGCCCGTGCCGACGGCTACGAGATCCGCGCGGCGGCCGTCGCCGCCGACAAGGCGCTCTTCACCACGATGGCCGTCCTCGGCGCCGCGGTGAGCGCCCTGGGCGCGATGAAGGACGGCTTCGGGGTGCGTAGCCTGCAGGAGTACGCGACCGACCGTGCGGGGCGCCTGTGAGCGAGACGTTCGGCCAGCGGCTCAGCGCCGCGCTGTCGACACATGGCGCGCTGTGCGTCGGCATCGACCCCCACGCTGCACTGTTGTCGACGTGGGGGCTGGATGCCACCGCTGCCGGGGCACGCGAGTTCGGTCTGCGGGTGGTCGAGGCCGCCCGCGGCCGGGTCGGCGTCGTGAAGCCGCAAGTGGCGTTCTACGAGCGCTACGGCTCACGTGGTTTCGCCGCGCTCGAGGACATCATGGCGGCTGCCCGCGAAGCGGGTCTGCTCGTGATCGCCGACGCCAAACGCGGCGACATCGGCACCACCATGGAGGGCTACGCCCACGCGTGGCTCGAGCCCGGGTCGCCCCTGGAAGCGGATGCCGTGACCCTGACGCCCTACCTCGGTGCCGATTCGCTGCGCGACACGCTGTCGATGGCCGTGCGCCACGGCAAGGGCGCGTTCGTCCTCACAGCGACGAGCAATCCGGAGGCGCGCGCGCTGCAGAGCGCGATCGTCGACGACGCCCTCGCCATCGGCGACCACGAGCACGTCGCCGCGCGCGTCGCGCACGACGTCAACGAGGCGAACATCGGCGCGCCGGGAGCCTTGGGCTCGATCGGTGTCGTGGTCGGTGCCACGGTCGATCGCTCCGCCTACGGCCTCGGTGATGTGGCCCTGGCGGGGATGCCGATCCTCGCCCCCGGGTTCGGCGCGCAGGGTGCCGAGCCCGCAGATCTCGGCCGGTTGTTCGGGTACGTGGCCTCCGCGGTGGTCGCCAATGAGAGTCGCAGCGTTCTCACGGTCGGACCGGACCGTCTCGCCGCGCGCATCGAGGAGCGTGCGGCGCTGTACCGGGAGGTGCCGCGTGGCTGAGTCCCGCCGCCCGCCCGAGGTCGATCGTGCCGCCGCGTCCCGCCGCGCCGTGGCCGCTCGTCGCGAACGCGCGGCGTTGAAGCGCGACGTGTCGACGCGCGTGATCACCCCGCAGGAGCTCTTGCGTCGAGGACTCGCCGACCCGCTGTCGGCCGCCGGCGCGATGCGGGTGACCGAGTTCCTCACCGCTATCCCCGCGATCGGGGAGAGCAAGCGCGACCGCATTCTCACGTCCCTGGGCATCTCACCCGTCAAGCGGCTCGGGGGACTGGGCTCGCGTCAGCGTGACGCCCTCCGCGACTACCTCGACAGCCGCTGGCCCGAGCCCGGCCCGCGCGCCGGACGGAGCCGGTTGATCGTGCTCGCCGGTCCCACCGCCGTGGGCAAGGGCACGGTCGCGGCCTACATCAAGGATCACCACCCCGAGATCCATCTGTCGGTGTCGGCGACGACGCGCAGCCCCCGCCCCGGCGAAGTCGAGGGGGAGCACTACTACTTCGTCGACGACGCCGAGTTCGACCGTCTCGTCTCCACCGGGGCGCTGCTCGAGTGGGCCACGGTCCACAACCGCCACCGCTACGGCACGCCGCGCGAGCCGATCGAGCGGGTGCTGGCGAGCGGGGGCACGGCACTGCTCGAGATCGATCTTCAGGGCGCCAGACAGGTCCGCGCCGCCGAGCCGTCGGCGACCCTCGTGTTCCTGCTCCCGCCGAGCTGGGACGAACTCGTCCAGCGCTTGGTGGGGCGGGGCACCGAGGATGCCGAGGAGCGGGCGCGCAGATTGCGCACCGCTCGCACCGAATTGGCGGCACAGAACGAGTTCGACTATCGGGTCGTGAACGACGACGTCGCCTCGGCCGCGGCCGAGGTCGTCGCCCTCGCAGCCCGCCGACCCGGTGATGCGACGCGCTGAACAGATACTCGACGCGGGCGGATCCCCGGTCGAGTAGAATGACAGGATGCTTCGGCGCTGAGCGCGCCGCATCCACCCATCCCGCCGAACCAGGAGGTTCCCCATGGCCGGACGTAACCAGGGCATCATCGACCCGCCCATCGACGCGCTGCTCGACAAGGTCGACTCGAAGTACCAGCTCGTCATCTACGCGTCCAAGCGCGCGCGTCAGATCAACGACTACTACTCCGACCTGCACGAGGGAAACCTCTTCGACAACGTGGGCCCGCTCGTCGACTCCACCGTCGAAGACAAGCCGCTCACGATCGCACTGCACGAGATCCACGAAGACAAGCTGCGCCTGCGCGCCGCGGAGTAATCCACATCTCCCGTTCACACGTGCTCTGTGCACAGATGTGACGATGCCCCGGGCGGCTGACCGCCACCCGGGGCATACTTGTGCCCGTCCCCATTCGCTCACCTCACGGAGTCGTCTTGACCGACCTGCGCCTGTTCACGTCCGAGTCCGTCACCGAAGGACACCCCGACAAGATCTGCGACCAGATCTCCGACAGCATCCTCGATGCGATCATCACCGACGACCCGACGGGCCGCGTCGCCGTCGAGACCCTCGTCACCACCGGACTCGTCCACGTGGCCGGTGAAGTGTCGACGAGCGCCTACGTCGAGATCCCCGCGATCGTGCGCGATGTGGTCAACCGCATCGGCTACACCTCGAGCGAGACCGGCTTCGACGGCGAGTCGTGCGGTGTCTCCATCTCGATCGGCGCGCAGTCGTCCGACATCGCCGCGGGCGTCAACAAGGCTTTCGAGCAGCGCGAGCGCGGCTCCGTCGATCCGCGCGACCTGCAGGGCGCGGGCGATCAGGGCATCATGTTCGGCTTCGCCACGACCGAGACGCCGCAGCTCATGCCGATGGCGGCGTGGACCGCGCACCGCATCGCCGAGCGCCTGGCATCCGTCCGTAAAGACGGCACACTTCCGTTCCTGCGGCCCGACGGCAAGACGCAGGTGACCCTCGGCTACGACGGTCACATCCCACGTACGGTCGACTCCGTCGTGCTCTCGACGCAGCACCACCCCGACATCTCGCAGGAAGACCTGCGCGCGCAGGTCCAGGCCGAGGTCATCGACCCGGTGCTCGCCGAGACCGGACTCGAGCTCCCCGACGTCAAGTACTACATCAACCCCGCGGGGCCCTTCGTCATCGGCGGCCCGAAGGGCGACGCCGGACTCACCGGCCGCAAGATCATCATCGACACCTACGGCGGAGCGTCGCGGCACGGTGGTGGAGCGTTCAGCGGCAAGGACCCGTCCAAGGTCGACCGCTCTGCCGCGTACGCGATGCGATGGGTCGCGAAGAACGCCGTGGCGGCGGGCCTCGCCGACCGGCTCGAAGTGCAGGTGGCCTACGCGATCGGCAAGGCCAACCCCGTGGGGCTGTACGTCGAATCCTTCGGTACAGCGCACGTCGCCGACGAGGTCATCGTGCGCGCGATCCGCGACGTGTTCGACCTGCGCCCCAAGGCCATCGTCGAGCAGCTCGACCTTCTGCGCCCCATCTACGCGCGGACGGCGACCTACGGTCACTTCGGCCGCGAACTGCCCGACTTCACGTGGGAGCGCACCGACCGCGTCGACGAGCTGCGCGCTGCCGCCGGGCTCTGACCGTGCGCGCGCGCCGCGCGGGCGCCATGAGATGCGACGGACCCCGCGCCGGTGCGGAGCCGCCGCGTGAGGCCCTCCGAGGTGGTCGGGCGGAGCGAAGCGACACGGGGAGTCTCACGTGAGTGAGCGGCGCGTGGCACGTGTGCAGCTCGAGTCGCCCGTCCCTCAGCTGGACCGCCTGTTCGATTACGCCGTTCCGCACCCGCTCGTGGCCGACATCGCCCCGGGGGTGCGGGTCAAGGTGCCGCTGCGCTCCGCCGGACGGATGATGGACGCGTTCGTCGTCGACGTCGTGGCCGACGACGGCACCGAGCGGCCGCTGTCGTCCGTCGAAGCCGTCGTGTCGCCGATGCCGGTACTGCCCGAGCGGCTCTATACCCTCGCCCGTCGCGTGGCCGATCGCGCCGCCGGTTCGGTCAGCGACGTGCTGCGGCTCGCCGTGCCCAAGCGCATGGTCCGGGCCGAGAAGGCGTGGGCTGCGGCCCCGGCGCCCGGGCCCCCCGAGGTGGTTCCGGCAGCGCGGGAACGCTCTGCAGCCCTCCTCGCGACTTACCCCGGCCTCGGCGAGGCGATCGACGGCGGCGAGCGCCTCGCCGTCGATGCGCCCCCGCATCCACACGCTGAGCTTCCGCGTGGAGCCTGGGCCGATCTCCTCGCCGCCGCCGCCGTGCACACCCTCGCGCGAGGCAAGAGCGCGGTGCTCGTCGTGCCCGACTACCGCGACCAGGCGCAGCTGCTCGCCGCTCTGGCCGAACTCGTCACGGCGGATGCCGTCGTGCGCGACGACGCCGACCAGTCCGGCCCTGCCCGCTATGCGCAGTATCTGCGCACCCTCGCTCCCGTGCCGTGCATCGTCGTCGGTCGGCGCTCCGGCGTGTACGCGCCCGCACACGACACGGGCCTCGTCGCGATCTGGGACGACGGAGACTCCCTCCTGTCCGAGCCGCTCGCACCGGGGGTGCACGCGCGCGACGCGGCGCTCGTGCGGCAGGAGCTCGAGGGCTCCGCCCTCATCTTCGCCGGGCACACGCGCACCACCGACGTCCAGAGGTTGGTCGACGTGGGCTACGTGCGAGAGGTCGTGCAGGCGCGCCGCCCCAGCCCCCGCGTGGTGCTCAGCGCGACACGCGAGGGCGAGCAGCGGCAGTCGCGCGTCCCCTCGTCGGCATTCGCGGCGGCGAGAGAGGCGTTGCAGCACGGCCCCGTGCTCGTGCAGGTCGCTCGTCCCGGGTACGCTCCGTCGCTCGTGTGTGCAGACTGCCGTCGGCCTGCCCGGTGTCAGCACTGCGCGGGACCACTCCGCGCCGCCCGTCCCGGCGCGACCCCGGTGTGCGCCTGGTGCGGTCGAAGTGCGCACGCCTGGGCGTGCGGACACTGCGGCTCGACCAAGCTGAGAATGGCCTCGTCGGGGAGCGAGCGGACCGCCGACGAGCTCGGCCGCGCGTTCCCTCATACGCGGGTGATCGTCGCCGACGGCGCCCATCCGGTGGCGGAGGTCGATGGCCACCCCGCCCTCGTGATCGCCACCCGCGGGGCAGAGCCCCTCGCCCGCGGCGGCTACCGGGCGGTGATCCTCCTCGACGGTGACCGCATGCTGCAGAGTGAGGCGCTGCGCATCGGTGAGAGCTGTCTGCGCTGGTGGTCGAACGCCGCCGCCCTGGCCGCGCCGGGTGCGCCCGTGCACCTCGTGGGCGTCGCCGGCCCGGTCGCCCGCGCGCTCGCGACGTGGACGCAGCCCGCGTATGCCCGCGCCGAGCTCGCCGACCGTGTGCCCCTGCGCATGCCTCCCGCCGTCCGTGTGGCGAGCGTCGACGGACACGCTCGAAGCGTCGACACCCTCCTGGCGTCGCTGCGCGAGACGATGCCCGATCTCGACCCGCTCGCCGTCCTCGGTCCGGTCGACACGTCGGAGACCCCCGATGTCAGCACCTCGCGCGCCCTCGTGCGTTTCGACTACGCGCACGGCAAGGCCGTCGCTGAGGCCCTGCGCGCCGGGCTCATCGCCGACGCCCTCCGCGCGCGCAAGCCGAGGAAAGACCGCGGCCCCCAGCCGCGCAGTACCCTCAGAGTTCGTCTCGACATCCCCGAGCCCGACCTCTGAGCGGCGCCTGCCCCGTCCGCCCACCCGTCTGAGGAGAACCATGCGCCTCGTCTTCGCCGGCACTCCCGCCGTCGCCGTCCCCTCGCTCCGCGCCCTGGCATCCGGGCCCCACGAGATCGCCGCCGTCATCACCCGCGGCGACGCCCCACTCGGACGCAAGCGCGTGCTCACCCCGTCGCCGGTCGCCCAGGCAGCCGAAGAACTCGGTCTCGCGGTCCTCAAGGCAGACCGTCTGGATGCCGAGGTGACCACCCGCATCGCTGACCTGGAGCCTGAACTCGGCGTCATCGTGGCGTACGGCGGCCTGGTTCGCGAGCCCCTGCTGTCCGCCCCGGCCCACGGCTGGATCAACCTGCACTTCTCCCTCCTGCCGCGCTGGCGCGGCGCCGCCCCCGTCCAACGCGCGCTCATCGCGGGCGACGCCGTGACGGGCGCGAGTGTGTTCCAGCTCGTGGCAGAACTCGACGCGGGAGACGTCTTCGCCGAGGAACGGTATGACGTACCGGCGGGTGCGACCTCCGCCGAGGTGCTCGACGACCTCGCCGGCATCGGCGGCCCCCTGCTGGCTCGCGTCGTCGACGGCATCGCCGATGGCACCGCGGTGGCGACCCCCCAGAGCGGAGAGCCCACCCTGGCCCCCAAACTCTCGTTGCCGGACGGTGCCCTCGACTTCACCCAGGACGCCGAGACCCTCCTCCACCGCATCGCCGGTGTCACGCCCGAACCGGGTGCGCATACGACCCTCGACGGCGCCCGGTTCAAAGTGCTGCGCGCGGCCCCCGCAGACGCGCCAGCGCTGCCGCCGGGCCGGGTCGCGGCATCCGGCAAAGAGGTGATCGTCGGCACCGGAACCACCCCGCTCCGCCTCGACACCGTCCAGCCCGCGGGCAAGGGTGCGATGGCGGCGGGCGACTGGTTCCGCGGCCTGCGCACGAGCCAGCCGGTGCTGGGCGCATGAGCGTGCAGGGAGCCCGCGCCGCCGCCTACGACGTTCTCCGCGCCGTGTCGGGCGACGAGGCCTATGCGAACCTCCTCCTGCCGCACGCGATCGTGCGCGCGAAACTGGATGCCAAAGACGCCGGCCTCGCGACGGAGCTGACCTACGGCACCCTCCGGCGGCGCGGGACCTACGATGCGATCATCGCCTTGGCCGCGGATCGCTCCGTCGACCGCATCGACCCAGCCGTGTTGGACGCTCTGCGTCTGGGCGTGCATCAGCTCCTGTCGACGCGGGTGGCCTCCCACGCGGCCGTCAACGAGTCAGTGGAACTTGCACGCCGCCACGGCGGGGGAAAGGGCGCCGCGGGATTCGCGAACGCGGTGCTGCGCCGGGTGTCGCGCGACACCCCGGGCGACTGGATGGACCGCATCGCCGCCGCCGCGCGCAGCGACGACGAACGTATCGGCCTCACCACCTCGCACCCCGTGTGGATCGTGCGCGCTCTGCGACGCGCGCTGACGGCCGAAGGGCGCGCCGACGAACTCGAAGAGCTTCTCGAAGCCGACAACGTGGCACCGCGTGTGGCGATGGTGGCCCTGCCGGGTCTCGCCGAGGTTCCCGAGGACGCCACGCCGACGCGCTTCGCGCCGACCGCGTTCACCGCACGCGGGGGAGACCCCGAAGGGCTCATCCGCGCGTCCGACGGCCGGCTGCGCGTGCAGGACGAGGGCTCGCAGCTCGCTGCCCTCGCCCTCAGTCGCGCGGTACCGGTCCGCGCGGGAGAGCGCTGGCTCGACCTGTGCGCCGGTCCCGGCGGTAAGACGGCGTTGCTCGCCGCGGAGGCTCTCGCGCACGGCGCGACGCTCGACGCCAACGAGATCGCACCGGCCCGTGCCGGGCTCGTGCGCCAGGCCGTGGCATCCGTCCCGCTCGACGTCGAGGTGAGCGAGGAGGACGGGCGCGACCGCGCCGCGCGGACGCCGGGGGAGTACGACCGCATTCTCGTCGACGCGCCGTGCACGGGGATCGGTGCGCTGCGGCGTCGGCCGGAGGCGCGGTGGCGCAAGACGCCGGCCGATGTCCCCGACCTCACGGCGCTGCAGCAGGAACTCGTGCTCGCGGCGTTCGACGCGCTCGCGCCGGGCGGTGTCGTGGCCTACGTCACGTGTTCGCCGCACCTGGCCGAAACCTCGGGAGTGCTCGCCGAGGTCAAGCGGGCCTTGGGAGACGCCGTGGAAGAGCTCGACGCGCGCGCCGCGGTGCGCTCCGTCGCGGTCAGCGACATCGACCTGCCCGATCAGGCCGACGGGTCCCTCCGCGCGCAGCTGTGGCCGCACCGTCACGGCACCGACGCCATGTCGATCGCTCTGCTGCGCAAGCGCTGACCGTTCCGTCCGCGCCGGTCGGTGGAGTTCGTCGCCGCGCGCGACGGCGGGGCCGACCCGCCGACCCATAATGGTCGGGTGCCTACCGACGCCCCGCGCATCAACCCGAGCATCCTCGCCGCCGACTTCGTGAACATGGAGGCCGAGCTCGCGCGCATCGCGGGCGCCGACTTCGTGCACGTCGACGTGATGGACAACCACTTCGTGCCCAACCTCACCTTCGGTCCGCAGATGGTCGCGCGCATCCAGGAGACGAGCCCGGTGCCGCTCGACGTGCACCTCATGATCGACGACCCCGACCGCTGGGCTCCGGCCTACGCCGAGCTCGGGGCGGCATCCGTCACCTTCCACCTCGAGGCCGCGGCCTCACCGGTCGCGCTCGCACGGCGACTGCGCGCCATCGGGGCGCGTGCCGGGGTCGCCGTGAAGCCCGACACCCCGGTCGAGAACCTCTTCGACTCGTTGAACGAGTTCGATCAGATCCTCGTCATGACCGTCGAGCCCGGGTTCGGCGGCCAGTCGTTCATGCCCGAGACGATGCCGAAGCTCCGTGCCCTGGCCGACGAAGCCAGACGCCGCGGGTCGAGTGTGTGGCTGCAGGTCGACGGCGGCATCGGCGAGTCCACGATCGGCCAGGCCGCCGAGGCCGGGGCCGACACGTTCGTCGCCGGCTCCGCCGTGTTCGGCGCCGACGACCCCGACCGCGCGATCCAGTCGCTCCGCTCCACGGCATCGCGCCACCGCCACTGAGCTGCGCGCGCTCGCCGAACCCGCCGCGCCCGCCGAAATCCACGCATAAACGCGATCCACGCGCATAAACGCGCTCTCCTCGCGTTTATGGGCGCGAGAAGCGTTTATGCGTGCAAAGCCCCGCGTGTCGCCCCACCGCCGCCGAGCCTCACGGCGGGCAGCCCGCCCCGCGTCCCCTACCCCCGTGACAGCCCCACCCGCACCACCCGCGCGGCAGTCCCACCCGCACCACCCCCGCGACAGCCCCACCCCCGCCGACCCGATACCCTGGAGGGGTGAAGACCTTCGACGACCTGTTCGCGGAACTCAGCGCCAAGGCCGTCGAGCGACCCGAGGGGTCCGGCACCGTCGCGCAGCTCGATGCGGGCGTGCACGCCATCGGCAAGAAGATCGTCGAAGAGGCCGCCGAGGTGTGGATGGCCGCCGAGTACGAGTCCGACGCCGCGGCCGCCGAGGAGATCTCGCAGCTGCTCTACCACCTGCAGACGCTCATGCTCGCGAAGGGCCTGACGCTCGAAGACGTTTACCGACATCTCTGAGCCGCACTCTCCACCCCCAGCTCCCTTCAACACGAAAGCCCCCGTCATGCTGCGCATCGCCGTGCCGAACAAGGGGTCGCTCGCCGAGACCGCCGCCGAGATGCTCTCGGAGGCCGGATACACCGGACGACGCGACTCGAAAGACCTGTACACCGTCGACCCTGTCAACGAGGTCGAGTTCTTCTATCTCCGTCCCCGCGACATCGCGACCTACGTCGGCTCCGGCGCGCTCGATGTGGGGATCACCGGGCGTGACCTGCTCCTGGATGCTCGGATGCCCGGCGCCCGTGAGGTCGAGTCGCTCGGCTTCGCCGGTTCCACGTTCCGCTTCGCCGGGCGCCCCGGCCGCTTCACCGACGTTCAGGACCTGCAGGGGCTCCGCGTCGCCACCGCCTATCCGGGTCTGGTCGATGCGTTCCTCGACGAGCGTGGCATCGCCGTCGACATCGTGCCGCTGGACGGCGCGGTCGAATCCGCTGTGCAGCTCGGAGTCGCGGATGCCGTCGCCGACGTCGTCTCGACCGGTACGACGCTGCGCCAGGCGGGGCTCGAGATCTTCGGTCCCGTCCTCCTCGAAAGCGACGCCGTCCTGATCTCGGGTCCGAACGAGGTCGACGGCACCGAGACGCTGCTGCGGCGCCTGCGCGGCGTCCTGGCGGCGAGGAAGTACGTGCTCGTCGACTACGACCTGCCCGCGAACCTCGTCGACCGGGCGATCGCCGTCGCCCCGGGCCTCGAGTCCCCGACGATCTCGCCGCTGCGCGACCCCGAGTGGGTGGCCGTGCGCATCATGAGCCCGCGCCGCGACGTCAACCGCGTCATGGACGAGCTGTACGCGATCGGCGCGCGAGCGATCCTCGTCACCGAGATCCTCGCCGCGAGGCTCTGATGACCCTCGCGCGTCGCGTCATCCCGTGCCTCGACGTCGCTGCGGGCCGCGTCGTGAAGGGCGTCAACTTCCTCGACCTGCGCGACATGGGCGACCCGGTCGAGCTCGCGAAGCTGTACTTCGACCAGGGCGCCGATGAGGTCACCTTCCTCGACGTCACCGCGACGGTCGACGAGCGCTCGACGACGTACGACGTCGTCCGCCGCACGGCCGAGCAGGTCTTCATCCCCCTCACCGTGGGCGGGGGAGTGCGCTCGAGCGACGACGTCGCACGCCTGCTCGCGGTCGGTGCCGACAAGATCGGCGTCAACTCCGCCGCGATCGCCCGTCCGGCGCTGATCGACGAGATCGCCGACCGCTTCGGCGCGCAGGTCGTCGTGCTCTCGCTCGACGTCAAGCGCGCGGCATCCACGCCCTCGGGCTTCGTCGTGACCACGCACGGCGGCCGCACCGAGACGACGCTCGACGCGCTCGAGTGGGCGCGCGAAGCCGTGGAGCGTGGAGCCGGTGAGCTGTTGGTCAACTCGATCGACGCCGACGGCACCAAGCAGGGCTTCGACCTCGAGCTCGTCCGTCTGATGCGCCAGGTCGCCGCGGTGCCGGTCATCGCCTCCGGCGGCGCGGGCGCCCTTGAGCACTTCGCTCCGGCGATCCAAGCAGGTGCCGACGCGGTGCTCGCGGCATCCGTCTTCCACTCCGGTCAGCTGACCGTGGGACAGGTGAAGGACGCCCTGGCCGCCGAAGGGATCGAGGTGCGCCGATGAGCGTCGACCGTGTGAAGTACGACGATCGTGGACTCGTGACCGCGGTCATCCAGCAGTTCGACTCGCGCGAGGTGCTCATGGTGGGGTGGATGGATGCCGAGGCCCTGAACCGCACGCTTACGAGCGGCCGCGTGACCTTCTGGTCGCGCTCGCGCCAGGAGTACTGGCGCAAGGGCGACACCTCGGGGCACATCCAGCTCGTCAAGGGCGCGCGCCTGGACTGCGACGGCGACACGCTGCTCATCGAGGTCGACCAGATCGGCGCCGCGTGCCACACCGGCGACCACACGTGCTTCGACGCCGACGACCTGCACCCGGTCGTGGGGGAGCGCTGATGCGACGCCCCCGCTCACTGGCGGTCGTCGCGATGCTCCTCGCCGGGGCGATCGGCGTGATCGGCTCGACACAGACGTGGATCGACGTCACCCTCAACGACGGTGCGCAGCAGACGCTCGCCGTGCCCGGCTCCGACGCGCTCCCCGTGCTCACCCCGCTGAGCCTGGCCGCGCTGGCCCTCGGTGCCGCGCTGTCGATCGCCGGTCCCGTGGTGCGTTACGTCTTCGGCGCCCTCGGCCTCGCGATCGCGGCCCTCATCGGCTTCGGGAGCGCGCAGATCATCTTCGCCGCGCCCGTATCGGCGACTGCCGCGACAGTGACCGAGGCGACCGGGATCTCAGGAGTGGATGCCGTCGGCGATCTCGTCTCGAGCCTCTCACTGACCCCGTGGCCCGCGATCACGCTGCTCGCCCAGGTCGTGCTCGCCGCAGCCGCCGTGTTCACCCTGGTGACCGCGCGACGCTGGGGGTCGAGCGCGGGTCGGAAGTACCGCACGACGGCCGACGCCGCCGGCGACGCCTCCCGTCCGCATGACGCGATCGATTCGTGGGACGACCTGTCGCGCGGCGACGACCCGACGGCCTGAGGCTTCACCCGTCTGGGCCCCGCGTTCGTGCGCACAGTCGCGCGCCGCGAGCCGTGGTGCCGCGAGTCGTCCTGCGGAGTTCACGGCCGACAGACCGGTCCACCGCCCCGGCACACGGCGTGTGCGCGGTGATCTCCGTATGACGGCACGGCCGACGTCGAGGACATCGTCGCGACGTCGAGGCATCCGCGCCAGCCCCGCCCTCGCGCTTCGATAGACTGACCTGACGCTTTCCCCTGCGCCCGCGCGCAACTGTAAGGAGCCCCATGAGCAACCCCATCGGTGACCCCGGCCACGGACACTCGCCCGCCGCCTGGACGGCCGTGATCATCATGCTGCTCGCGTTCACGCTCGGAACGCTGTTCTTCTGGCTCGACATGCCCGTGCTCGTGTGGGCGTCGGTGGGTCTGCTCGTCGTCGGGGCGATCGTCGGCTGGGCCATGAGCAAGGCCGGTTACGGCGCCAACGGCGACAAGTACCAGTCGAAGGCTCACTGATCGTGCTGGCCGATCTCACGGCCGGAGCGGTAGAAGACGCCGAGAAGCGCGCGCAGACGCGGCCGCTCGCCGAGGTCGAGCGCGATGCCCTCGCGCAGACGCCCGCGCGCGACGCTCTGGCGATGCTGGCGCCCGCCGATCGGGTGAAGATCATCGCCGAGGTCAAGCGCGCGAGCCCCTCGCGCGGCGATCTCGCCGCCATCCCCGACCCCGCGCGGCAGGCTCGCCTGTACGAAGAGGGAGGGGCGTCCGCGATCTCGGTGCTGACCGAGGGCCGGAAGTTCAAGGGCAGTCTCGCCGACCTCGAAGCCGTGCGTGCGGCGGTCAGCGTGCCCGTGCTGCGCAAGGATTTCATCGCGACGCCGTACCAGGTGCTGGAGGCCCGCGCCTCGGGTGCCGATCTCGTCCTGCTGATCGTCGCCGCGCTCGACCAGAAGACCCTGACCGAGCTCTACGGGCTCGTCACCGACCTGGGAATGACGGCCCTCGTCGAGACGCACTCGGCGGACGAGCTCGAGCGCGCCTCGCAGCTGGGCGCGAAGCTCATCGGCGTCAACGCCCGCAACCTCTCGACCTTCGAGCTCGACCGCGACCTGTTCGGCTCACTCGTGGACCGGTTCCCGACCGACGCCATCAAGATCGCCGAATCGGCCGTGCTCGCCCCCGCGGACGTCGCCCACTACCGTGCTGCCGGCGCGGACGTCGTGCTCGTCGGCGAAGCCCTCGTCACCGGCGACCCCGTCGCCACGCTCCGCGCGTTCCTCCAGGAGACGTCATGACCACCCCGAGCACCGAGACCACGAGCCTGCGCGATCAGAAGGGGCCGTTCTTCGGCGACTTCGGCGGCCGGTACATGCCCGAATCGCTCATCGCGGCCATCGACGAGCTCACCGGCGTCTACGAGTCCGCGATGGCCGACCCCGCCTTCCACGCCGAGCTGACCGCGCTGCTGCGCGACTACGCCGGCCGGCCCTCGGCCCTCACGGAGGTGCCGCGATTCGCCGCTCACGCCGGGGGCGCCCGCGTCTTCCTCAAGCGCGAAGACCTCAACCACACGGGCTCGCACAAGATCAACAACGTCCTCGGCCAGGCCCTGCTCACCAAGCGCCTCGGCAAGACCCGTGTGATCGCCGAGACGGGCGCCGGCCAGCACGGCGTGGCCACAGCGACCGCCGCGGCCCTCTTCGGACTGGACTGCGTCGTGTACATGGGCGAGGTCGACACCGAGCGCCAGGCGCTCAATGTCGCCCGCATGCGCCTGCTCGGCGCAGAGGTCGTCCCGGTCACCACCGGATCGCGCACGCTGAAGGACGCCATCAACGAGGCATACCGCGACTGGGTCGCCTCGGTCGAGACGACCAACTACATCTTCGGCACGGCCGCCGGCCCCCACCCGTTCCCGGCGATGGTCCGCGACTTCCAGAAGATCATCGGCGAGGAGACGCGCGCCGAGTTCCTCGAGCGTCTCGGACGCCTCCCCGACGCCGTCTTCGCGTGCGTGGGCGGCGGGTCGAACGCGATCGGCATGTTCGACGCGTTCCTCGACGACGAGGGTGTCGCGCTCTACGGCGTCGAGGCGGCAGGCGACGGCGTCGACACCCCCCAGCACGCGGCCTCCATCGAGCGTGGCCGCCCCGGAGTCCTCCACGGCGCGCGGACCTACGTCCTGCAGGACGAAGACGGCCAGACCACCGAGTCGCACTCGATCTCGGCCGGTCTCGACTACCCGGGTGTCGGGCCCGAGCACGCGTGGCTCGCCGACATCGGTCGCGCGCAGTACATCCCGGCGACCGACGACGAGGCCATGCAGGCCCTGCGTCTGCTGTCTCGCGCGGAAGGGATCATCCCGGCGATCGAGTCCGCCCATGCTCTGGCCGGGGCGCTGCGCATCGGTCGGGAGCTGGGCCCGGATGCCGTCATCGCGGTGAACCTGTCGGGCCGCGGCGACAAGGACATGGACACCGCCGCCCGCTACTTCGATCTCTACGACGCCGAGCACGCTCCCGCGGAGCCCGGCGCCGCCCAGACGGAGGCGGCGGCCGCCGTCGCGTCGGCGGACGGCTCACCGGTCGACGTGACGCCGGCTCCGGATGCCGCCAGCGGCGCGGGGGTCGAACTGTGACCTCTCGCGTCTCCGCCGCGATCGACGCGGCGCACGCCGAGGGCCGAGGAGCGTTCGTCGGGTACCTGCCCGCCGGGTTCCCCGACGTGGCCACCAGCATCGAGGCCGTCGTCGCCCTGGCGGAAGCCGGGGCCGACGTCATCGAGCTCGGACCTCCCTATAGCGATCCGGTCATGGACGGCCTGATCATCCAGGAGGCCACCCAGACGGCTCTCGCCAACGGTTTCCGCATGCGTGACCTGTTCACGATCATCCGCGAGGTGACCGCGCGCACCGACGTCCCCGTCCTCGTGATGACGTACTGGAACCTCGTCGAGCAGTACGGCGTCGACCGGTACGCCGACGAACTCGTGGCCGCCGGGGGAGCGGGGCTGATCACGCCCGACATCACCCCGGACGCCGCATCGGCGTGGATCGCGACGAGCGAACGCACCGGCCTCGACCGGATCTTCCTCGCGGCCCCGACCTCCACCGACGAGCGGCTCGACATGATCGTCCGCGCATCGACCGGCTTCGTCTACACCGTGTCCACGATGGGCATCACGGGGAAGCGCGCGCAACTGGATGCCGCAGCCCGGGGACTCGTGGAGCGCTTGCGCGCGCACGGCGCCGAGCACGCGTGCGTGGGAATCGGCATCTCGAACGCCGAGCAGGTGGCCGGTGTCGTCGAATACGCCGACGGCGCGATCGTGGGCACCGCCCTGGTCAAGGCACTGCGCGACGGGGGCGTCGAGGGACTGTCCACGCTCGCGCGGGAGCTGTCCGCGGGCACGGCGCAGCGCGCCTAGACTCTTTCGCATGACGTTCGCCCTCTCGAGCGCCGCCTCCGGCGTGCTCGCCAGCATCCCGAGCCCGACGATCTCCTACGTCGATCTCGGTCCGCTCCGCATCCACTTCTACGCTTTGTGCATCGTGGCGGGCATCGTCGTCGCCATCCTCCTCACGAACGCGCGCCTGACGCGTCGCGGTGCGGAGAAGTGGGTCGTCATCGACATCTGCCTGCTGGCGGTGCCGCTGGCCATCGTGGTCGCGCGGATCTACCACGTGGCCACGCACGCCGGTTTCTATTTCGGCCCCGGATCCAACCCGTGGAACATCACCCAGCCCGGCTCGGTGTGGGCCATCTGGGAGGGCGGCATCGCGATCTACGGCGCGCTCATCGGCGGTGCGATCGGAGCGATCCTCGGCTGCAAGTGGACCGGCATCCGATTCTGGACCTTCGCCGACGCGCTGGCTCCGGGTCTCATCATCGCCCAGGCCATGGGTCGATTCGGAAACTGGTTCAACCAGGAGCTCTTCGGTCAGCCGACCGACCTGCCATGGGGCCTCGAGATCGCTCCGGGCAACCCCGCGATCCCGGTCGGACTGCCGGCGGGAACCCTCTTCCACCCCACGTTCCTGTACGAGGTGATCTGGAACCTGCTGGGTGCGGCCGTCATCCTCTGGGTCGGCAAGCGCTTCGCCCTGCAGTGGGGCAAGCAGTTCGCCATCTACCTCGTGTGGTACTCCGCCGGGCGTATCGTCTGGGAGTCGATCCGCGTCGACCCGAGCGACATCATCCTGGGCCTCCGCACGAACGTGTGGGCCGCGATCCTCGGGGTCGTGCTCGGCATCGTCATCTTCGTCGTCCAGTCGCGCCGCCACCACGGCCTCGAGCCCTCGCCGTACGTGCCGGGACGCGAGTCCACGGCTCCGGGGGCTGTAGACTCAACCGACCCCTCTGACTTCGTCGACGTGAGCGAGCCGCCCGCGACGAGCGACACCGTCGGCACCAGCGCCACAAGCAGCCCCGCCACGAACTAACATCTGGGCCGACGTCGTCCCATCCGAAGCATCAACGTGAGGACGGTTGATATGGCTTCCAGCCTGCGTTCCGACACCGTCGGAGGCACGTTCCCGGCCCGACAGGGAATGTACGACCCGTCGTTCGAGAAAGACGCCTGTGGCCTCGCCATGGTCGCGACTCTCCGCGGCGAAGCCGGTCACGACATCGTCGACCTGGCGCTGACAGCGCTGCGCAACCTCGAGCACCGCGGGGCCATCGGCTCCGACGCCGGTACCGGTGACGGCGCCGGCATCCTGACGCAGATGCCGGATGCCTTCCTCCGCGAGGTCGTCGACTTCGACCTCCCCACGGTGGGGGAGTACGCGGCGGGAATGGTGTTCCTTCCGCTGGGCCATGACGAGCGCACCGCCATGAAGACGGGCATCGAGGAGATCGCACGTCACGAGAACCTCGAGGTCCTCGGCTGGCGCGAAGTACCGACCGAGCCCGACAACCTGGGCAAGCTCGCCTTCGAGGCGCGTCCTGCCTTCGAGCAGCTGTTCGTCTCGCGCCCCGCTGCCGGCGACCAGCCGGCGCTGTCAGGCATCGCGCTCGACCGCCGGGTCTACCGGCTCCGCAAGCGCGCCCGCCACGAGCTCGACGCCTACTTCGTGTCGCTGTCGAGCCGCACGCTCGGCTACAAGGGCATGGTCACCACGCTCCAGCTCGAGCCGTTCTACCCCGACCTGCAGGACGAGCGCTTCGCCTCCGAACTCGCCGTCGTGCACTCGCGCTACTCGACCAACACGTTCCCGTCGTGGCCCCTCGCGCAGCCGCTGCGCATGCTCGCACACAACGGCGAGATCAACACGGTCAAGGGCAACCGCAACTGGATGCGCGCGCGCCAGTCCCAGCTCGAGTCCGAGCTGATCGGCGACGTCCGTCCGCTGCTCCCCATCTGCACCGAGGGGGCGAGCGACTCGGCATCCTTCGACGAGGTGCTCGAGCTCCTCACCCTGACGGGGCGCAGCCTCCCGCACGCGATCATGATGATGGTCCCCGAGGCGTACGAGAAGCAGGCGACGATCGACCCGGATCTCCGCGCCTTCTACGACTACCACTCCATGCAGATGGAGCCCTGGGACGGCCCCGCCGCGCTCATCTTCACCGACGGGACGCTCGTCGGCGCCACCCTCGACCGCAACGGCCTGCGCCCCGGCCGCTGGACCGAGACCACCGACGGACTCGTCGTGATCGGCTCGGAGACCGGCGTGCTCGACTTCGCGCCCGAGCGCATCAAGCGCCGCGGGCGCCTCCAGCCCGGTCGCATGTTCCTCGTCGACACGGCGGAGCGCCGGATCGTCGAAGACGAAGAGATCAAGGCGAGCCTCGCCGCCCTCGAGCCGTGGCAGGAATGGGTGGACGCTGGTCGCGTCAAGCTCAGCGAACTGCCGGAGCGCGAGCACATCGTGCACCCGATCGCCTCGATCACGCGCCGCCAGCGCACCTTCGGCTACACCGAAGAAGAGGTGCGTCTCCTGCTGACCCCGATGGGTCAGGGTGGGGCCGAGCCCCTGGGAGCGATGGGCAGTGACGCTCCCGTCGCGGTGCTCAGCGACCGTCCTCGCCTGCTGTTCGACTACTTCTCGCAGCAGTTCGCGCAGGTGACGAACCCGCCGCTGGACTCGATCCGCGAAGAGGTCGTGACCTCGCTGTCGCTCGGCCTCGGACCCGAGCGGAACCTCCTCGACTGGGGTCCCGAGCACACGCGCACCGTGACCCTCGACTTCCCCGTGATCGACAACGACGAGCTGGCGAAGATCCAGCACATCGACACCGCGCTGCGGGGTCGGTCGTCGGTGACCATCCGCGGGCTCTACCGCGTCGAGGCCGGACACAAGGGCATGCAGAAGCGCATCGCCCAAATGTGCTCCGAGGTCGACCAGGCCATCGAAGACGGCGCCGAGTTCATCGTGCTCAGCGACCGCGACTCCAACAAAGACCTCGCGCCGATCCCGTCGCTGCTCATGCTCGCCGCGGTGCACCACCACCTCATCCGCAACGAGACCCGCATGAAGGTCGGTCTCGTCGTCGAGGCCGGCGACGTCCGCGAGGTCCACCACGTGGCCACGCTCATCGGCTACGGCGCGTCGGCGGTCAACCCGTACCTCGCGATGGAGACCGTCGAGTACCTCGTGCGCGCGGGCTTCATCACCGGGATCACGCCCGAGAAGGCCGTCAAGAACCTGATCTACGCGCTCGGCAAGGGTGTGCTGAAGATCATGTCCAAGATGGGCATCTCGACCGTCTCGTCGTACGCGGGGGCGCAGGTCTTCGAGGCCGTCGGCCTGTCGCGGGAGTTCGTCGAGGCCTACTTCACCGGGACCGAGTCGAAGCTCGGCGGCGTCGGCCTCGACGTCATCGCCGCCGAGAACGCCGCGCGCCACGAGTACGCGTACCCCGAGGACGCGGCCGCCCGGGCACACGAGCGCCTGTGGACCGGTGGCGAGTACCAGTGGCGCCGAGACGGTGCCCCGCACCTCTTCAACCCCGACACGGTGTTCCGCCTGCAGCACGCCACGCGCGAGCGGCGCTACGACATCTTCCGCGAGTACACGCAGCTCATCGACGACCAGGCGCACGAGCTCAAGACCCTCCGCGGTCTGTTCGGCCTGCGTACGGGCGTGCGCCCGCCGGTGCCGATCGACGAGGTCGAGCCGGTGTCGGCGATCGTCAAGCGCTTCTCGACCGGAGCGATGAGCTACGGCTCGATCTCCAAAGAGGCCCACGAGGTGCTGGCCGTCGCGATGAACCAGATCGGCGGCAAGTCGAACACCGGAGAGGGCGGAGAAGACGTCGACCGTCTCCTCGACCCGACCCGTCGCAGCGCCATCAAGCAGGTGGCATCCGGACGATTCGGCGTGACGAGCCTGTACCTCACCGAGGCCGACGACATCCAGATCAAGCTCGCCCAGGGCGCCAAGCCGGGTGAGGGCGGTCAGCTGCCGCCGACGAAGGTGTACCCCTGGGTGGCACGCACGCGGCACGCGACCGCGGGCGTGGGCCTGATCTCGCCGCCGCCGCACCACGACATCTACTCGATCGAAGACCTCAAGCAGCTGATCTTCGATCTCAAGCGCGCCAACCCCAAGGCCCGTATCCACACCAAGCTCGTCAGCCAGTCGGGCATCGGCGCGGTCGCGGCCGGTGTCGCCAAGGCACTGAGCGACGTCATCCTCGTCTCCGGGCAGGACGGCGGGACGGGTGCGAGCCCGATGAACTCCCTCAAGCACGCGGGAACACCCTGGGAGCTGGGCCTCGCCGAGACGCAGCAGACGCTCATGCTCAACGGCATGCGCGACCGCGTCGTCGTGCAGGTCGACGGGCAGATGAAGACCGGCCGCGACGTCGTCATCGGTGCGCTGCTGGGCGCTGAGGAGTTCGGTTTCGCCACCGCCCCGCTGGTGGTCTCGGGCTGCATCATGATGCGCGTCTGCCACCTGGACACCTGCCCGGTGGGGGTCGCGACGCAGAACCCCGTGCTGCGCTCGCGCTTCACCGGCAAGGCCGAGTACATCGTGAACTTCATGGAGTTCATCGCCCAGGAGGTGCGCGAGTACCTCGCCGCCCTCGGCTACCGCTCGATCGATGAGATCGTGGGCCACACCGAGCTCCTCGACGTCAATGGCGCGATCGAGCACTGGAAGGCCCGGGGTCTGAACCTCGCGCCGATCCTCGAGGGTCCCCGTTTCGCCGACGACGAGCCCCGCCGTCACGGCCGCAACCAGGACCACGAGCTCGACGAGCACTTCGACGTGCAGCTCATCGAGCGCGCGCAGGACGTCATCGCGCGCGGCGGGCAGATCACGATCGACCTGCCCATCCGCAACACTGCCCGCGCAGTGGGGACGATGCTCGGCCACCACGTCACCAAAGCCCACGGCGAGCATGGCCTGCCCGAGGGCTCGATCGACGTGCGTCTGACGGGGTCGGCCGGACAGTCGTTCGGTGCGTTCATGCCCGCCGGCATCACGCTGCGCCTCGAGGGAGACTCGAACGACTACGTGGGCAAGGGTCTGTCGGGCGGCACGATCGTCGTCCGGCCGCCGCGCGGATCGACGTTCGCGGCATCCGAGAACGTCATCGCCGGAAACGTCATCGGCTACGGCGCCACCCAGGGACAGATGTTCCTCAACGGTGTCGTGGGCGAGCGGTTCCTCGTGCGCAACTCGGGAGCGACCGCGGTCGTCGAGGGCGTGGGCGATCATGCGCTCGAGTACATGACCGGCGGCCTCGCCGTGATCCTCGGACAGACCGGCCGCAACCTCGGGGCAGGGATGTCGGGCGGTCAGGCCTACGTCTACGATCTCGACCGCGACCTGGTGAACCGTGAGGCACTGGCATCCGGCGAGCTCGTTCTCGGCCCCCTCGGTTCGGGGGATGCCGAGATCCTCCGCGACCTGCTCGAGAAGCACGTCGCGGAGACCGACTCCACCTTGGCCCGTCGTCTCGCCGACGACTTCGAGACCGAGGTGCACAATTTCGTCCGGGTCCTGCCGCGCGACTACGCCGCGGTCCTGCAGACCCGCCAGGACGCCGTCGCCGAGGGGCTCGACCCCGACGGCGACGTCGTCTGGACACGCATCCTGGAGGTGACGGGTGGCTGACCCGAAGGGCTTTCTGAAAGTCACGGAGCGCGAGCTCCCGAAGCGTCGACCGGTGCCCGTGCGCATCATGGACTGGAAAGAGGTCTATGAGCCGGGCGATTCGGCCGTCATCCGTCGCCAGGCCGGGCGCTGCATGGACTGCGGCATCCCGTTCTGCCACAAGGGCTGCCCGCTCGGGAACCTGATCCCCGAGTGGAACGACCTCACGTGGCGGGGCGAGGGGCGCTCGGCGATCGAGCGTCTGCACGCGACCAACAACTTCCCCGAGTTCACGGGCCGCCTCTGCCCGGCGCCGTGCGAGAGCTCCTGCGTGCTGGGGATCAACCAGCCCGCGGTGACCATCAAGCAGGTCGAGGTCTCGATCATCGACGAGGCGTTCTCGAACGGCTGGGTCGAGCCCGAGCCGCCGGAGCGTCTGACGGGCAAGACCGTCGCCGTCGTCGGCTCCGGACCCGCGGGCCTCGCGGCGGCGCAGCAGCTCACGCGCGCCGGTCACACGGTCGCGGTGTACGAGCGCGACGACCGCATCGGTGGACTCCTGCGGTACGGCATTCCCGACTTCAAGATGGAGAAGCGTCACCTCGAACTGCGCCTGCGCCAGATGCAGGCCGAGGGCACGCGCTTCCGCGCCGGCGTCGAGATCGGCACCGACATCTCGTGGAGCGATCTGCGCGCGCGCTACGACGCCGTCGTGATCGCCACCGGGTCGACGGTGCCGCGAGACCTCCCCATCCCCGGCCGCGACCTCGACGGTGTCCACTTCGCCATGGAGTACCTCATCGAGGGCAACAAGGCCGTCGCCGGTGACCAGATCCCGCAGCAGATCACGGTCGAGGGCAAGCACGTCGTCGTCATCGGCGGTGGCGACACCGGCGCCGACTGCATCGGGACCGCGCATCGCCAGGGCGCGCTGAGCGTGACCAACCTCGCGATCGGCAAGCAGCCCCCGTCGGAGCGTCCGGCCGAGCAGCCGTGGCCGATGATGCCGAACCTCTTCGAGATGGCCTCTGCCCACGAAGAGGGCGGGGAGCGCACGTTCCTCGCCTCGACGGTGGAGTTCCTCGGCAACGCGGCGGGCGAGGTGCGCGCCCTGCGCGTCGCCGAGACCGAGTACGTCGACGGACGTCGTGTGCCCAAGAGCGGGACCGAGCGCGAGATCCCCGCCGACCTCGTGCTGATCGCGATGGGCTTCACCGGTGCCGAGAGCGAGCACCTGGGCGATCAGCTCGGCACGCGGTTCACCTCCCGCGGCAACGTCGAGCGCGACGCGACCTACGCCACGTCGACGCCGGGGGTGTTCGTCGCCGGTGACGCCGGTCGCGGCCAGTCCCTCATCGTGTGGGCCATCGCCGAGGGCCGCGCGGCCGCCGCCGAGGTCGACACGTTCCTCATGGGCGAGACGGTGCTCCCCGCGCCGGTGCGCCCGACCGATGTCGCCATCGGCCTGCTGCCCGCCTAAGCTGGCAAGGGCCGATCCGGCCACTTCCCGAATCCTCACGGAGCTTGAAAACGGATGAGACGCGCCAAGATCGTCGCAACACTCGGGCCCGCCACGTCGTCGTATGAGATGGTTCGCGCCATCATCGACGCCGGGGTGGACGTCGCCCGCCTCAACCTGAGCCACGGAGACTACTCCGTGCACGACGCCAACTTCGCCAACGTGCGCAAGGCGGCAGAGGACGCCGGTCGCCCCGTGGCGGCCCTCGTCGACCTGCAGGGTCCGAAGATCCGTCTCGGCAAGTTCGAGAACGGCCCCCACGAGCTGCTCCCCGGCGACATCTTCAAGATCACGATCGAAGACATCCTCGGCACCAAGGAGATCGTCGGCACGACCTTCAAGGGTCTGCCCCAGGACGTCCGCCCCGGCGACTACCTGCTGATCGACGACGGCAAAGTGCGCGTCCGTGTGGTCGAGACCGACGGCACCGTCGTCACGACCGAGGTCATCGTCGGCGGCCCGGTGTCGAACAACAAGGGCATCAACCTGCCCGGTGTCGCCGTCAACGTCCCCGCGCTGAGCGAGAAGGACGAAGCCGACCTGCGCTGGGGACTGAAAGCCGGCGCCGACCTGATCGCGCTGTCGTTCGTCCGCGACGCGAAAGACATCGAGCGCGTGCACGAGATCATGGCCGAGGAGGGGCGCTACGTGCCCGTCATCGCCAAGATCGAGAAGCCCCAGGCGGTCGACAACCTCGAAGAGATCATCGACGCGTTCGACGGCATCATGGTCGCCCGTGGCGACCTCGGCGTCGAGCTGCCGCTCGAGGCGGTTCCGATCGTGCAGAAGCGTGCCGTCGAGCTCGCCCGTCGCATGGCGAAGCCCGTCATCGTCGCGACGCAGATGCTCGAGTCCATGATCAGCAGCCCCGTTCCCACGCGCGCCGAGACCTCCGACGTCGCCAACGCCGTGCTCGACGGGGCGGACGCCGTCATGCTCTCGGGCGAGACGAGCGTCGGCGACTATCCGGTCGTGGTCGTCGAGACAATGGCCCGCATCGTCGCCTCGACCGAGGAGCACGGCCTCGAGCGCATCGCGCCGCTGACGAACAAGCCGCGCACCCAGGGCGGGGCGATCACGCTTGCCGCCGTCGAGGTCGCCGACTTCGTCGAAGCGAAGTACCTCTGCGTGTTCACGGAGTCGGGTGACTCCGCGCGCCGCATGTCGCGTCTGCGGTCGACCATCCCGATGCTGGCGTTCACACCCGAGCCCGGCATCCGTCGTCGCCTCGCGCTCACCTGGGGTGTGCGCTCGACGCTCGTGGAACACGTGCCTCACACCGACAAGATGTTCCTCCAGGTCGACGACTACCTGCTCAGCAACGACCTCGCGAAGGTCGGCGACAAGGTCGTGGTCATCTCCGGTTCCCCTCCCGGAATCGCGGGCTCGACCAACGACCTGCGCGTGCACCGCGTGGGTGACGCCGTGCACGGCGCGGCGCCCGGTTACCAGGACGTGTGATCGATCGGCGGCGCGCTCCGGGCCCACCGGTGCGCGCCGCCGTGTTCGCTCCCGGTAAGTTGGGAACGCGACATTTGCCGGTGTGGCGGAATGGCAGACGCGGGGCACTCAAAATGCTCTGTCGAAAGACGTGTGGGTTCGAGTCCCACCACCGGTACGGCACACGGGTCGGCTCCTTCGGAGTCGGCCCGGTATCGTTTACCCCCTATCGCATCGAGCCCCGCGCGGGCGATGCGCCCTCCCAGTCCTAGGATGGTCACGTGACTGATCAAGAAGCCGCTCCGGCCTCCGCGCCCGCCGCCCCCCGCCGCGTCGTCGTGGCGGAAGACGAGTCGCTCATCCGTCTCGACATCGTCGAGATCCTCCGCGACAACGGCTACGACGTCGTCGGTGAGGCCGGCGACGGTGAGACCGCCGTCCAGCTGGCGACCGAGCTGCGTCCCGACCTCGTCATCATGGACGTGAAGATGCCGCAGCTCGACGGCATCAGCGCGGCCGAGAAGCTGAGCAAGAACCACATCGCCCCCGTCGTGCTGCTGACGGCGTTCAGCCAGAAAGAGCTCGTCGAGCGCGCCAGCGAGGCCGGGGCCCTGGCCTACGTCGTCAAGCCCTTCACGCCGAACGACCTCCTGCCCGCGATCGAGATCGCCCTGGCGCGCTACGAGCAGATCATCACGCTCGAGGCCGAGGTCGCCGACATGGTCGAGCGCTTCGAGACCCGCAAGCTCGTCGACCGGGCCAAGGGTCTGCTCAACGAGAAGATGGGGCTGAGCGAGCCCGAGGCATTCCGCTGGATCCAGAAGGCGTCGATGGACCGTCGCCTCACCATGCAGGATGTCGCGAAAGCGATCATCGAGCAGTTGGCCCCCAAGAAGGGCTGACGCGACCTCTTCGAAGAATGGATGCCACCGAGGTGGCATCCATTTTTCGTTCGCGGTGAGGGGTTCGGCGCGCGGCTCAGTCTTGCGGCGCGTCCTTGATCATGTTGGTGATGCGGATGGTCGAGCAGCGGCGCCCCTGCTCGTCGGAGACCGCGATCTCGTGCACGGTGAGCGAGCGCCCCAGGTGTATGGGCGTGCAGACACCCGTGACGACGCCGGAGGTCGCCGAGCGCGTGTGCGTCGCGTTGATGTCGATCCCGACGGCAAGCCTGCCGGGGCCGGCGTGGAGGTTCGCGGCCATCGACCCGAGTGACTCTCCGAGCACGACGTAGGCGCCACCGTGAAGAAGCCCGACCGGCTGTGTGTTGCCCTCCACGGGCATGGTCGCCACGCACCGCTCGATGGTGAACTCCACCCACTCGAGACCCATCTTCTCGGCGAGAGCGCCCATTCCGCGCTGCTTCGCCCAGTCGAGGCCGGACAGGTGGTCGGGAGTCGTGGAGGTCATCATCGCCTTCGTCGAGCCGGGGCCGGGGGAGTGTCCGTGGTCCTCGTTAGGCTGGAGGGGTGACGGATGCCGAAAAGCCTACTCTCCTCGTCGTCGACGGCCATTCGCTGGCCTACCGGGCGTTCTACGCCCTGCCCGTCGACAACTTCTCGACGAAGGACGGCCAGCACACCAACGGCATCTACGGCTTCTTGTCGATGTTCGTGAACCTCGTGAAGGCGGAGAAGCCGACACACCTCGCGGTCGCGTTCGACACCTCGCGTCAGTCCTTCCGCACGCGCGAGTACGCCGAGTACAAGGCCAACCGCAGCGAGTCGCCCGCCGAGTTCAAGGGTCAGATCCCGCTCCTGCAGGAGTGCCTACGCGCCATGGGCGTCCCGGTGCTGACGAAGGAGGACTTCGAGGCCGACGACATCCTGGCCACCCTCGCCACCCAGGGCGAGGCTCAGGGGTTCGACGTGCTCGTGTGCTCGGGCGATCGCGACACGATCCAGCTGGTCACCGAGGATGTGACGCTGCTGTACCCCAACGTGCAGGGCGTGTCGCAGCTGAAGCGCTACGACACGGCGGCCGTGATCGACAAGTACGGGCTGCCGCCCGAGCAGTATCCGGATATCGCAGCCCTCGTCGGCGAGACGAGCGACAACCTGCCCGGCGTGCCCAAGGTCGGCGAGAAGACGGCGGTGAAGTGGCTCACGCAGTGGGGCTCGCTCGACGCCCTGCTCGAGAACGCCGACAAGGTGACCGGCGTGGTCGGCAACAACCTGCGCGAGCACCTCGACGGCGTCAAGCGCAACCGCGCGCTCAACCGCCTCCTCCGCGACGTCGAGCTGCCCGTGGGGCCCGCAGACCTCGCCGTGCAACCGCTCGACGGCCAGGCCGTGCGCGACATCTTCGCCCGGCTGGAGTTCCGCACCCTGCTGCCACGCGTGTTCGACGCGCTCGGCGGCGATGCGGGCGACGCCGCCGAAGAGGCACGCCCCACGGCCACGGCACCCACGCCGGTGGTGCTCGACGCCGACACCCTTGCCGCATGGACGACGGAATCGCCCGACGCCGTCGGCCTGACCCTCGTGCTCTCGAACGGAGCCCCCGTCCAGATCGGCCTCGCGCGAGCCGATGCGGCGGCCGAAGCCCTGTGGACGCCCGAGGTGCGCGACGGGCTCGCCGCGTGGCTGGCATCCGACGCTCCGAAGGTCATGGCCGACGCCAAGCCTCAGATCAAGGCACTCGCAAAGGAGGGGATCGCGCTCGGCGGCATCTCGTCCGACGTGATCCTGGCCGGCTGGCTGGTGCGCCCGAGCTTCCCCGACAAGACGCTCGGAGACCTCGTGCAGCGGTACCTCGACGAGAAGCTGCCCGAGGCCGATCCCACCCAGCTCGTCCCCGAGACCGAGGGCGCCACTCCCGGGCAGCTCGCGTGGTTCATCCGTCGGGTGGCTGAGGCGCAGCGCGCCGATCTTCCGGAACGCGTGGCCGGGGTGCTCGACGACATCGAACTGCCCACGCTCACCGCGCTGGCCGACATGGAGCTCGCCGGTGTGGCCGTGTCGCACGAGAAGCTCGCGACGTTCTCGGCAGAGCTCGGAGCCCGCGCCGATGCCCTCGCGCGCGACGCGTATGCGGCGATCGGGCACGAGGTGAACCTCGGTTCGCCCAAGCAGCTGCAGGAGGTGCTCTTCGACGAGCTGCAGCTGCCCAAGACACGCAAAACCAAGAGCGGGTACACGACGGATGCCGCGGCCCTCGCCGACCTGCAGGAGAGCGCGCCTCACCCCTTCCTCGATCTGCTGCTGAAGCACCGCGAAGCGACGAAGCTCAAGCAGATCATCGATGCCCTCGACACGGCGACCGGTCCGGACGGACGCATCCACACGACCTACGTGCAGACCGGCAGCCAGACGGGGCGTCTGTCGAGCACGGATCCGAACCTGCAGAACATCCCGATCCGCACCGAGGAGAGCCGACGCATCCGCGCCGCGTTCGAGGTGGGCGAGGGCTACGAGACCCTGCTGACCGCCGACTACTCGCAGATCGAGATGCGCATCATGGCGCACCTCTCCGGCGACCCGGGACTGATCGAGGCGTTCAACTCGGGGGAGGACCTCCACCGCTTCGTCGGTGCGCGCGTCTTCGGCGTCGAGCCGTCCGAAGTCACGCCGGCGATGCGGACGAAGGTCAAGGCGATGTCGTACGGCCTGGTCTACGGGCTCTCGGCGTTCGGTCTGTCGAAGCAGTTGCGCATCGAACAGTCCGAGGCCAAGAAGCTCATGCTCGAGTACTTCGCCCGCTTCGGCGCGGTGCGCGACTATCTGCGTGGCTCGGTCGAGCAGGCGCGTCAAGACGGGTACACCGAGACGATCTTCGGCCGCCGCCGCCCGTTCCCCGACCTCACGAGCATGAACCGCGTGCTCCGCGAGAACGCCGAGCGCGCGGCCCTCAACGCCCCCATCCAGGGCAGTGCCGCCGACATCATGAAGGTCGCACTGTTCCGCATCCGCGACGAACTGGCATCCGCGGGCCTGCGCTCGCGCGTGCTGCTGCAGATCCACGACGAGCTCGTCGTCGAGATCGCCGCGGGCGAGTGGGATGCCGTGGAGAGGATCGTCCGCGCGCGGATGGCCGACGCGGCGGAGCTCTCCGTTCCGCTCGACGTGCAGATCGGGCGCGGAGGCGACTGGGACGAAGCGGGGCACTGAGGGCCACGGTCCGTCCATGCGGGCCACGGGCGCAGGGGCGTATCGGCATCCGACCCGCGGCGCACCGGGATGCATCGACGTCTCGCCTTCCCTAGGCTCGAAGGATGACTGACGCACAACGCACCCCCACGCCGATCGACACGATCGCGGAGGCGTGGGTCGACACCCTGGCCGAGCGCATCCCGACGCTGGCCACCTACATCGGACGCGACGAGCACAACGGCCGCTTCGGCGACTACAGCCCCGAGGGTGCCGAGACCCTCACCGCCGATGCGCGCGCCACGAAGGCCGCCCTCGAGGCCGCCGAGCCGGTCGACGCGATCGACACGGTCACGAAGATGGACCTCGTCCGCGAGCTCGACCTCATGATCGAGCAGCACGAGGCGAAGACGCACCTGCGCGACCTGAACGTCATCGCGTCGCCTGCGCAGGACATCCGCGCCACCTTCGACCTCATGCCGACCGCGACCGTCGAGGACTGGGCCACCATCTCGGAGCGCATGAAGGCTCTGCCCGCTGCGGTCGAGGGCTACGTCGAGACGCTCCGGCGCGGGATCTCCGAGGGCATCGTCCCCGCCCGCCGCCAAGTGAGCGAGGTCGTCACACAGATCGGCCGCTACACCGCCGACACGGGCTTCTTCGCCGAGTTCGTCGGCAACGCCGCTCCCGCGGAGGGGCAGCTTCCGGCCTCGCTCGCGCGCGAGCTCGACCAGAACGCCGGCGCCGCGCGGGTGGCCTACGACGCCCTGGCCGCGTTCCTCTCCTCCGAGCTCGCCCCCGTCGCGGGCGAGACAGACGGGGTGGGGCGGGAGATGTACGCGCTGCACTCGCGCCAATTCCTCGGCGCGGAAATCGACCTCGACGAGACCTACGAGTGGGGCGTCGAGGAGCTCGCGCGCATGGTCGCCGAGCAGGAGGCGATCGCGAACGAGATCCTCCCCGGCGCGAGCGTCGAGGAGGCCGTGGCGTTCCTCGAGAAAGACGAGTCGCGCAAGCTCCGCGGCACCACAGCCCTCCAGGAGTGGATGCAGCGCACGAGCGACAAGGCCGTGGAGGAGCTCGGCCGGACCCACTTCGACATCGCCGAGCCCATTCGCGAACTCGAGTGCATGATCGCGCCGACGAACGAGGGCGGGATCTACTACACCGGACCGACCGACGACTTCTCCCGCCCCGGCCGCATGTGGTGGTCGGTGCCTGAGGGCGTCGACACCTTCGACACCTGGCGCGAGCTCACGACGGTCTACCACGAGGGCGTCCCGGGCCACCACCTGCAGATCGCCCAGGCCGTCTACAACCGGGCGCAGCTCAACTCGTGGCGACGCCTCCTGGCGGGCACGAGCGGCCACGCCGAGGGTTGGGCGCTGTACGCCGAGCGCCTGATGGAGCAGCTCGGCTACCTCGACGACCCGGCCGACCGTCTGGGCATGCTCGACGGTCAGCGTATGCGTGCGGCCCGTGTCGTGCTCGACATCGGCGTGCACCTGGGCAAGCCCCGCCTCGACGGCACCGGCGTCTGGGACCACGACTACGCTCTCGCGTTCATGCTCAAGAACGTCAACATGAGCGAGGAGTTCGTGCGGTTCGAGGTCAATCGCTATCTCGGGTGGCCCGGGCAGGCCCCGGCCTATAAGGTCGGCCAGCGTATCTGGGAGCAGGTCCGTGACGAGGAGCAGGAACGCCGCGGCGCCGATTTCTCGATGAAGCAGTTCCACACGCGGGCGCTCGACATCGGCGGCGTCGGCCTCGACACGCTCCGGGCGGCCCTGGCATCCGGCTGAACCGCTCAGGGGCGTCGCCGACAGCGGCGCCCCTCTCCGGCGCGGGGAATGTTCGGGCCTCGCGTAAGGTTCATTCAGCTGAATGCAAGGAGATCTCATGGACGCCACCCCCGTCGAGCTCGGCCTCGACACCTTCGGAGACATCTCTCGCGGCTCCGACGGGTCGCTGCAGAGCGACGCGCAGACCATCCGCAACGTCGTCGAACAGGCGGTGCTCGCCGACCAGGTGGGACTGTCGTTCTTCGGGGTGGGGGAGCACCACCGGAAGGACTTCGCCGTCACGAGCCCCGAGATCGTGCTGGCCGCGGCCGCCGCGCGGACGACGAACATCCACCTCGGCACCTCGGTGACCGTCCTCTCCTCCGACGACCCGGTGCGGGTCTACGAACGCTTCGCGACGCTGGATGCCGTGTCGAACGGGCGCGCCGAGGTCATCCTCGGTCGTGGCTCGTTCATCGAGTCGTTCCCGCTGTTCGGCTACGACTTGAGCGACTACGAGCAGCTCTTCGAAGAGAAGCTCGAGCTGTTCTCGCTCCTGCTCGAGGAGAAGCCCGTCACCTGGTCCGGTCGCACGCGGGCGGGTTTGCAGGACGCCGACGTCTACCCCAAGACCGAGAACGGGCTCACGGCCTGGGTCGGTGTCGGAGGATCCCCGGAGTCGGTCGTCCGGGCCGCCCGCTATGGCTACGGGCTGGTGCTCGCCATCATCGGCGGATCGTCGGCCCGCTTCCGCCCCTTCGCGCAGCTGTACCGGCAGTCGCTCCAGGAGTTCGGGAAGCCGGACATGCCCATCTCGGTGCACTCGCCCGGTCACGTGGCCGAGACCGACCAGCAGGCGTGGGACGAGGCGTACGAGGGGGTCGCCGAGCTCAACACGACCATCGGCCGGGAGCGGGGATGGCCCGCATACAACCGCCTGCGTTTCCAGCACGACGTGGGTCCGGAGGGCGCGATGTACATCGGGTCTCCCGAGACGGTGGCGACCAAGATCGCCGCCACGGTGCGGACTCTCGGTGCCACGCGCTTCCAGATGAAGTTCGCGAGCGGTTCGATCTCGCACGACCGTCTGATGTCGAGCATCGAGCTGTACGGCTCGCGGGTCGTGCCGCTCGTGCGCGAGATGCTCGCCGACGCGAGCAGCGACGAGGTCCGGTGAGCACGACGACCGACACCTCCCAGGTGTCCGAACGCCTCGACGCGCTGCCGTTCACCCGGCGTCATGCCCGGATCCTGGGCGGGTCGGGTCTGGGCTGGGCCCTGGATGCCATGGACGTCGGGCTCATCTCGTTCGTCATCGCCGCTCTGGCGGCGCAATGGCAGCTCGCTCCGACGCAGGCCTCCTGGATCGCGTCGGCCGGTTTCGCCGGAATGGCGATCGGAGCGAGCCTCGGCGGGCTGCTGGCCGATCGCTTCGGCCGGCGCCAGGTCTTCGCCCTCACGCTCCTCGTCTACGGGATCGCCACGGGCGCCAGCGCCCTCGTCGGCGGACTCGCGGCACTGCTCGTCCTGCGCTTCGTCGTGGGGCTGGGTCTCGGCGCCGAGCTGCCCGTCGCGTCGACCTACGTCAGCGAGTTCGCCCCCGCCAGGATGCGCGGACGCCTCATCGTCTTCCTCGAGGCGTTCTGGGCCGTCGGATGGACGGCCGCGGCCCTCATCGGTTACCTCGTCGTCCCCTCGTCCGCCGACGGGTGGCGATGGGCGTTCGCGCTGGGCGCGATCCCCGCGGTCTATGCCCTCATCGTGCGCTGGGGGCTTCCTGAGTCGCCGCGCTGGCTCGCCTCCCGAGGGCGTCACGGCGAAGCCGTCGTCATCGTGCGCGACCTGGAGGCTGCGGCGGGACGCGTATCACTGGAGCCGTCGGCCGAGGGTCTTCCCGCCTCGGTGCCCGCGCCGCGCGCCCGGGTCGGCGCGTTGTGGTCACGACCTCTGCGTGCCCGTACCGCCAGTCTGTGGGTGCTGTGGTTCTGCGTGAACTTCTCGTACTACGGCGCCTTCATCTGGATCCCGACGATCCTGGTGGCCCAGGGATACGATCTCGTGCGCTCGTTCGGATTCACGCTGATCATCACGCTCGCCCAGCTGCCCGGGTACGCCGTCGCCGCATGGCTCATCGAGGCGTGGGGACGACGCGCGACGCTCGCCACGTTCCTCGCCGGCTCTGCCGTCGCCGCCGTTCTCTTCGGCACCGCCACCGGAGAGGTTGCCGTGATCGTGACGGGCATGCTCCTGTCGTTCTTCAACCTCGGGGCGTGGGGCGCGCTGTACGCGGCGACCCCCGAGACGTACCCGACCACGGTGCGTGCCACCGGCGCGGGATGGGCGGCCGGCGTGGGACGGATCGCATCGATCCTCGCGCCGCTCGCCGTTCCGCCGCTGCTCGGCATCGGGGGAGCGCCGTTGCTGTTCATCGTCTTCGCCGCGTTCTTCGCCGTGGCCGTCGCGGCGTCTCTCTTCCTCCGCGAGGAGCGAGGTCGCGCGCTCGCCTGAGCCCGTCCTCGCCGACATCGGACGGGTGTGGTAGGTCGTGCTCCACGCCCCGCACGTGCGGCAGCGCCCCCAGCTACGACACCGATACGGCCGCGTAGGCTCGAGGGCATGGCATCCGTCCGCTACGTCGCGATCGGCGATTCGTTCACCGAAGGAGTCGGCGACGAGCTCCCCGACGGCACCGTGCGAGGGTGGGCCGATCTGGCAGCCCAAGGATGGGCGGATGCCGCGGGCGAACCGATCCAGTATGCGAATCTTGCCATCCGCGGGAAGCTCATCCAGCCGATCGTCGAGCAGCAGCTCGAACCGGCGCTGGCGTTGAAGCCGACCCACCTGTCGTTCAACGGCGGTGGCAACGACATGCTGCGGCCACGCGCCGACGTCGAACGCATCGTCGGTGCCTTCGACCATGTTCTCCGTCGGTGCGATGACGAGGGCGTGCGCCTCATCGTGCTCTCCGGAGCGAATCCCTCGGCGGGGCTGCCGCTGGGGCGGGTCGTGCAGGGGCGAGGCGATCGGCTGTCGCGCGCCGTCGAGGAGCGGCTGGCATCACGCCCCGATGTGATCACCGCCTACAACTGGTTCGACCGTGAGCTGGCCGCCGGGGAGTTCTGGTCGGTCGACCGCCTGCACATGAATGCCCGCGGTCACCACCGGGTGGCCGCACGGGTCATCGAGGCGCTGGGTTCGTCCGCACCGAGCGACTGGTGGCACCTCCGCGAGATTCCTGAGACGGAACGGCTCACGGGCACGGCGTACTACCGAGAACACGTCGCCCCGTGGGTGCGTCGGCGCCTTGCGCGCACCTCCTCTGGCGACGGACGTCACCCCAAGTTCGGCGGGGGCTGGGTCGAGCTCGTACCGGGAGGGTGACGGACGACACCGAGCGGGCCACCCCCTGGCGCCCTGGCATCTACCTGCTTAGGATCGCCGGATGTCCTCATCGAACGCGCGACTTCTGGCCCTCTCCGGCACCGCGATCGCGCTCGGCGCTCTCACCGGGTGCACGAGCGGTGAAGCGGAACCCCCGACGTCGGTTCCGTTGACGCCCTCGCCGACGGTCCCCACCACGACGTCCTCGCCCACTCCTGACCCGTGGGCCGGCTACTTCGACGACGAGGTCGCTGACGCCGAGGTGGGGGAGTACCTGTGGCAGTCGTGGGGCACCTTCGGCGACTCGGGTCAGGTGGCCGCGCATCGCAGCGAGAACCGCACCGTCGAACCCGGGACGTACACCGTGACCCTGGATTGCGCCGGCCCCGAGACGATCACGGGGCGGATCTCGACGTCCGCGGGAACCGTGGTCAGTGACGCGGTCTCGGTCTCGTGCCTGGCTCCGACACCGATACCGCTCGACCTGCCGGATCGGGGATTGGTCGTCGAGCTCGACAGCGACGGAGCCCCCGGGGCGTTCGTGATCCGGGTCGGGGCGGCCTCGTGATCCGTACGCCTTGAGTCTCACCGAGCGGGCGCGGGTACACCGTCGGGGCGCACCGGAACGCGTCCTGCCCGCGGGCGTGGACGCCTCGCACGCAGCGCAAGGATCAAGGCGACGACGGGCACCGCGAACGCCAGCATCGGGGCGATCATCACCCCGGCGAACGAGGCGTAGAGGGCACCGCAGGCGATCCCGACGACCACGGCTGCGCCGCGCGGCAACCGTGCGTGAGCGCCGATCGCCCATGCCAGACCACCGCCGACCAACACCGCACCCGCCTGCAACCCCGGCTGCATGGCCGAGGAATCCGGAGCCTCGATGTAGGCCGCGGCGACGCAGCACGTCGACAGTGCCGCGAGGGCGAGCGGCCCCCAGCGGTGGAGCCCCGCGCGAGGGAGAGGCGGGAGCGGTTTCGCCACGCCCACCGCCGCGAGGAGCGGGAGCACCGACACCAGGAGCAGCGTGATGCCATGCGCCATCGCGATGGTGCCGTCGGTCGCTCCCGGTGACCACGCCGCGCCCGAGAACGCGTAGGCGAGGCCGACGACGCCTCCGGAGAGAGCGAGCCACGCCGATGCTGCCGTGACCGTTCGCCGACGCGCATCCGGCACGGCTCTGCCGGGGTTCCCATCAGAGCGCGCTCGTCCGGGGGAGGGGACGACGCCGGCGGCACGCCGTTCCGGGAGGACGGCGAGGACGATGGCCCCGCCCGCCAGCAGAGCGGCGGCGGTCGGGGTCATGGTTGAGAGGCCGACCAGCGGGGCCACGGCGAGTCCTGCCACCGCGGCGATCAGGAGGCGCGCGGCCCAGGGCAGTCGTGTCCTGCGCCGGAGCATCGCGTCCACGGCAAGGGAGATCGCCGTCGCACCGACCGCGATGCCCGCGCCGAAGAGGGGGAGGAAAGCGCCGGCGAGCCCCTGGGGCGGGCGGCCCGCGTCGGCGTCGTCGAATCCGAGCATCCAGGACAGGGCCGTGAGAGCACCCAGGACCCACGCGAGCCCGGAGGTCGCCAAGAGCGCCACCGCGCGCACATCGCCGATCACCCCGCGGAACCGACCCGTCGCGATGGCGGACCAGCTGGAGAAGAGGGGCGTCACTCCCGACAGCAGCAGAAGCATCGCCGGTCCCGGAGTCGCCTGGAAGAAGAGCAGCCCCGCGATCACCGCGGCGACCACGGCGGCGACAGCGGTGACGAGGGCGAACCGCCGATCGAGGCGCGCGGCGGTTCCATTCAGCGCCGCATGGCGGATGTCGGCCGGCGTGGGCGTGCGGCGGCCCTCCGCCTCCGCGGCGTCGAGCAGCGTCGCCAGCATCACCGCGCCGTGACGGCGACGCCACGCGCGGGGGGTACCACCGGAGCATCCGTGCGAATGCGCGCTCGTCGACGGTGATCATGACAACACCACCCGCCCGGATGCCGCGACGGGCCGGCTTGCCGTGAGTCGGGCTCGCGCGATCCGCGCCTGCGTCTCGAGCGCCTCGACCTCGGCACCGAGCGCCGCCGCACCCTCGTCGGTGAGCACGAAGTACCGGCGCGCGCGTCCGCTCACGATCTCCTCGCCGTCGGACACGATCAGCCTCTCGCGTTCAAGGCGCTCGAGAGCGGAGTACAACGTCGTGACCTTCAGCGCCACGCGGCCTGTCGAGGCGTCACGGGTTTCGCGGAGGATCTCGTACCCGTGACGACGTCCGCCAACGAGAGCCGTCAGGATCCAGAACGCCGGCGGGGTCAGGGGAGTGGCCATGCTTCTTTATATTCCCGTCGTCGGAATATTACAAGCAGTGCCGCGTACCGTCGCGAACAGAAGATCATGGCCGGCTCATAGCGAGGTCCGAGTCGGGAAGACGAGAATGACCATATGACCCTTGCACTCGTCACCGGTACCTCCAGCGGCATCGGACTGCACACCGCGGTCGGCCTCGCGCGAACGGGGGTCGAGGTCATCGCGACCGTTCGCGACACCGCCCGCGCCGACGCCCTGCGCGCTGCGGCCGGCGACGCGGGCGTCGTACTCGACATCCGGGCGCTCGACGTCACAGACCCCGACGGCGCGCGCGCCCTCGTCGCCGAGGCCGGCCCGATCGACATCCTCGTCAACAACGCGGGCCGGGGCGCCGTCGGAACCCTCGAGCAGCTCAGCGACGACGATCTGCAGCAGCAGCTCGAAACGAACTATCTCTCCGTCGCCCGCCTCACGCGCCTCGTGCTGCCGGGCATGCGCGAACGGGGGAACGGTCGCATCGTCACCGTCACGAGCGTCGGGGGAGCGGTCGGCCAGCCGTTCGCCGACGCGTACTGCGGAGCGAAGTTCGCAGTCGAAGGTCTCATGCAGTCCCTCGCGCCGGTGGTCGCGCCGTTCGGCATCGACGTGTCGATCGTGGAGCCCGCCGCGGTGGCCTCCTCCTTCACCGACTCGGTGCATCGCGCCGCCCCGGGGCCGTACGCTCAGCTGCAGCAGGCGTACCTCGACCGGGCGGCGACGTCGTTCGCGAACGCCCAGGCCGCCGATGAAGCCGCCGAGACCGTCGTGGAAGCCGCGACGACCGACACGCCCCGTTTCCGGTGGCAGACGTCCGAGGCGGCGCTGCGATTCGCGGGCCTCTCGCTCGCCGACCTCTCCGGGTCTCGCGTTCTCGACGTGACGTCGGCCTGGGTGCGCTGACCCACGCATCGTCCCGGGCGACGACCGCGCGCCGCCCGGGACGATCTCACGGAGTCGCGTAGTCGGCGATCCGGGAGTCCGCCATCCATTCCTTCGTCTCGACGCGAGCTGCGTTCCCGGTGAACTGCGAGTCAGAGATGAGCAGATACTTCGTCGGATCGCTGCCGTCGTTCCACGTGGGGTCGACGGCAAGCCAGGAGCCCCCGACATCGACCTTGTTCCACGCGTGGCCGCCGCCGTTGAGCACATCCCCGGTGACGACGACGCTGGGGACGCCGGCGGCATCCATCAGTGCTTTGTACGCGGCCGCGTAGCTCGCGCAGACGCCCGTGTTGCCGCTCTCCGACAGCAGGACACCGCTGGGGTCCCAGGCGTGCGGGAATCCGTCGGGGAAGCCCGGCATCCCCTCACCGGCCGCCAGCGCTGCCTGATCGTAGCTGGCGACGTCGACGAGCCAGGCGTTCAGGGCCGTCGCTTTGTCGGTCGCACTCATGTCCGGGGTCGTGACCGAAGACACGGCCCCGTTCACGACCGTGGCGATCTCGCCCTGCAGACGGGTCGTCTCGGCCGCGTCGTTGGCGTACGTCACATAGACGATGTCGTCTTTGACGGTGTACCCGCGATACCCCAGGACATAGGGATTCTGGAACACGGCCTCGCCGATGGCGTCGTCGAGATCAGGCATCCCCGGGCGGTCCGTGTACGCCGAGACGTCGATCGCGTCCTGGCGCGCGACGAGATTCGCCGCGAGGTACGTCGTGAACTCATTGCTGCCGGACAGGGGATAAGCGACGTCGGGCGCCGTGGTCGACGGGGTGTACTGGCTCGGATCTCCCTGAATAGGGGCGGAGATGGTGGTCACCTGCGGCAGACCCGTCGTCGGCAGTTCCGCCTTCACGCGATCGTTGAACGCCGCCACCTGCGCCACGGCCGTGGCGGCGTCCGGCACGGTCAGGTACATCGGCCACCCCAGAGCCGTCCCGATCCCGCTGAGCTGCATCCGCACGGCCCCGTCCTTGGCTGTGAGACCGTCGGGGCTGATGTACGACGCGGTCTGGCGAGTCGCCCCGTCGACCGACGTGAAGAGGAAGCGCGTGGGGATCTTGTCGAGCGAATCGACGATCTGTCCCTCGGGGAACTGCTGCCGCTTCAGATCGCCCGGGATCTCCTTGGGCAGGGACGCCGCCACCGTGTTCGCATCCGTCGCCTGCATGGCAGAGAAGGTCGTGCCGTCGGTGGCGATCACGCCGTACTCGTACTCGCTCGTGTCGTTGTCGAGCGCGTTGACCGCCCCGCCGCCGTCTCCGGTCGACTCGATCTGCGCGCTGCTCCACAACCGATAGGTCTGCAACCCCTGATTCTGCTGCAATTCCGCGGCCACCCGCTCGCCCGTGAAGGGATCCACGACCGGGGGAGACCACGTCGGGACCTTCGTCGACCCGACGAGGTCCACTCTGCGCGACTCGCCGTTCCATGAGGTCACGGCGACGAGGTACTCGGTGGCACCCGGCACGGGGTCCCACGACATGGTCAGGGTGCCGTTGGGGTTGACGCCGTACGTCACCTGCGGCGTGGCGAGCGAGCGCGCGATACGGAACGGGTGAACGATGGGCTTCTCGAGGACGTTCCCGGCCTTGTCGAGCTTCTGTACGAGGTAATACGTCTCGTTCGCGCCCCACGCGGACCCGTCATCATTGAGCCGGAACTCCCGCTCGTCGCGGTTGTCCATGGTGCCGGTGTCGGACCGGAAGCGCATCGCGTACGACCCCGATCCGGGCTCGACCTCGATGTCTCTGCCGGCCTCGTACTGCCAGGCTCTCAGGTCGGCGTGCCGTGTCAAGGCCGCATCGGTGAACAGCTCGAAGGCGAAGGACATGTCGCGCTCGTCCCCGTTCTCTGCCGCCTTCGCGTCGAGGTCATAGTCCGCCGGGAAGGCGAACTCGTGATCGATCTCGACGTTGTCCTGCATCGGCGCATACGCGTATGCCCACCCGTCTTCGGTGGTGAGCTTGGGGCCGAACACCACCGGAGCACCCCAGATGAAGAACGCGGCCGTCGCCACCGCGAGGGCGGTCACGCCTCCGAGGATCCCCAGCACCAGGCCCTTTTTGCGCTTCTTGGGGGGAGCGGACTCAGCGGATGCCACACCCTCCGCGTTCTCTGCGCTCGCCGGCGGTGCAGCCTCCGACGCCGACGCAGACGCCGCGGGGTGATTCGTGGAATCGGGGGAGACGAGCGGGTGGACATGCTCGGTCCATTTGCCGTCGCGCCAATAGCGCAACTGGGCCGCGGGGCTGATCGGGTCGGGATACCAACCGTCGGCGGGAGGGGCGGCGTCGCTCATCGTCGTCCGTTCTCACGAGCTACAAAGACCAGATGATCTTATGAAACACCGGTGACGAGCGAGGGGGACTTGCGCGGCGGGAGGTCGATCGGGGCGACAACGGGCTCATCGCCCCACCCGGGGATGATGCTCGGACGGCTCCGCCGCCCCCACCAGGAAGAGTTCGGCGACCTCCCGGGCGTGCACGATCGGATCGAGGTCCGGATGCGCGTGAAGGTAAGCGATCAGTCCGTCGATCAAGGCCTGGTAGCCGACCACGATCATGCGTAGGTCACCGGACCGGATCGTCCCTTCCCGTTGTCCGCGCCTCAGAAGGGCGGTGTGGTCCGCGTAGATCGCCTTGTAATCGAGAATGCTGATTCGGCGCCGACCGTCCGGCGCCCGAAGGTTGTGCACGATCTGGTCGAGCGCCTCGAGCTCGACGGTGTGCGTGCGGGTGAAGAGCGCCGTGCGGACGAAGACCGCGCGGACGACGTCGGGCACCCGTGCACGGGTGTCGATGTCGGCGACGAGACCGGCACGGAGGCTTTCGCTGAGAGAGGAGACCGCCTGGCGCATGAGATCGTCGCGGTCGGCGAAGTAATGCCACAGGAGTCCTTTGGACGCACCCGATCGCTGCGCGATCTCCGTGAGGGTCGCGTTCGCATAGCCCAGCTCCGCAACCGCTTCGGCCGCGGCTCGGATGATCGCCGACCGCCGTTCCTCGGGGGATCGGCGGCGACGATCGTCCAGACCTGGCGCATCTGATTCGTCCATCACGACCTCAATGCTCCCGCAGAGCCCAGCGGATGACATCGACCACCACGCCGGCCATCGTCGCGGCCATGACGACCATCGCGATCTGCATCCACGTCGGGACGAAGGACGGGAGGAGCACCTCGACGACGTTGACGACGAACAGGACCGCAGCGATGAGTCCCACTGCCCTCACCGCGCCCCGCTGGCCCTGCCTGGCACGACGCATCCGACGCGGAAGGACGACCGCGAAGACGGCGACGATCACCATGTGGACCCACGCCTCCGTGGTCGCCCATTCCGGCATCACGAAACTCATCACGATCAGCGCCGCCAGGGACAGCCCGACCAGGGCCACATAGGCCCAGACGAGCGCGGAGGCGGCGCGCAGGGGTACCGGTGTCTGGTCGTCCTTCTCGTCGACCGATCTCTTGACCATGCGGTCAAGATACTCTCATTGACCGCATAGTCAATATGTCACGTCACGCGCATCATGCGGTGTCGGCCTCGCGACATCCACGAACGGGCCCCGCGCACCTTCGGGCCGAGCGTCGATCCGAGGAAAGCCGGGGGAGCGGTTGCACCGTGTGATGCCACCGACGACGTGCGGTCAGGGATTCGCCGAGCGATGCTGCGAGGCCGGGACGTCGGCGAAGTGACGTGCGGTCGCATCGTCGGCCGGATAGAAGGTCTCGATGGTGAGCTCATCGAGCGTGACGTCTCCCGCGGTGAGGACGGCTGTGACACTGAACAGTGAGAGCGTGCGCTCCTCGAGTCGGATGACCATGGGGAGGACGACGCTGTCCAGGCGAAGAGGTTCGTCCGAAGCCGGCACGGGGTAGTCGCGGATCTCGTCGCGAAGCGCGATGAGCGCGCCGGCGGCGGTGAGTTCGATCCGGCGGTCGAGCTGGTGGAGGAGGTGGCTGCGCCACTGGCTCAGATTGAGCAGTCGGGGTGCCAAGCCGTCGGGGTGCAGCGTGGCTCGGAGGACATTGATCGGCGGGTCCAGGAGGTGAGGGGCGATGCCGCCGAGCATCGCCCAGGCTGCGCCGTTGGCGTCGAGGACGTCCCATCGACGGTCGAGCACGAGAGCCGGGAGCGGTTCGTGAGTATCGAGGATCTGGCGGAGTGCCGCAGACACGGGCGCAAGGCGGACGCCGTCGAGGGATTCCTCCGGGTAGACCGGGGCGTAACCGCCTGCGAGTAGGACCTCGTTGCGTTCACGGAGCGGAACCTGCAGATGGTGTGTCAAGCGAAGGATCAGCTCGGCGGACGGTCGCGCCCGTCCCGTTTCGACGCAACTGAGGTGCCGTGTCGAGACGGGAACCGCGAGAGAGACCTGCAACTGACTGAGGTTCCTTCTCTCGCGCCACCCTCGGAGCAGATCGCCTACGGGAGCGGGAGTGAGGTTCGTGTCCACGTCAGCACGGTAGATCACTCGGATGCCGGCCTGCCATGACCTGCCGGGTCATCGACGGGATGCCGAGGACGCACTCGAATGAGACGACCGCCACAAGGGCGGCTACATCTGGACAGGAGGACGTCATGGACGCACAAGAGCTCACTCAGCGGTACATCACGATCTGGAATGAGGCAGACGCGGTTCTGCGTGCCGAGCAGGTCTCGGCGCTGTTCGCCCCCGAAGCGCGTTACGTCGACCCCCAGGTCGACGTCAGCGGAACCAAAGCCATTTCGGAGATGATCGGGCAGGTCCAGGCACAGTTCGTCGGAGCGACGTTCCGAGTGACGGGATCGCCGGACGGACACCACCAGCAGTTGCGCTTCAGCTGGGAGCTGGGTCAGGAGGGTGACTCACCCGCTCCGATCGCCGGCTTCGACGTCGCTGTGATGGACGAGCACGGGCGGATCGAGCTGGTGCTCGGATTCCTGGATCGCGTGTCGGCGTGAGCGCGTACGTCCTCGGGCTGATGGACCCTCTGAACGAGCCCGCGCCCTCCCAGATCCACGACTATCTCCGCGAGATCGACGCCACCCTGAAGCCCTTCGCCGGCCGATTCCTGATCCACGGGGGACGGGTGGAGGTGCGGGAAGGCACGTGGGCCGGGTCCGTCGTGCTTCTGGAGTTCGACGACCTCCGTGCGGCGCAGCGCTGGTACGACTCTCCGCGTTATCAGTCCATTCGGCCGTGGCGGACATGCCACCTCGGGGGGACGGTCATCCTCGCAACCGGTGTGGATCCCGGCCACCGTGCCACCGACATCATCGACGCGCAGGCCCCGGAGGACGTTGTCTACACCGATGCGAACACACCGTCATCCGAGGGGGTGCGCGCAGCGCAGCCGGGTCCGCTCGATGCTCACGTAACTGACATAATGTGCATTATCGGCGCCACGGCGATAAGTGCACCTGACGGTCGGATTCCCGCGGCGCGCGAGTCGGGACAGACGCCGTAGACAGCGCCGCCTGCCGGAGGAAAACCCCGTGCAATGGTCACAGGCGCAGTGAGCAATGCGCTGCGCGCCGATCATCGGCTCGAAAAAGAAATCGTCGCCGCCGGCCCCGCGTTGCGGCTGCCATTATCGTCGCCCGCCCCAGGTCACACCACCCCCGCTTTTTCCGGCGTGGCCGCGCGTAGGTTCCGACACGACGCAGCCTTTCCCTGCCGTCGCGACGACCCCGAAGGACCCGATGAGCCAGTCGACCGATGCCGTGATGGCGCACGTCGGCGATACCCTCGGCGGCCGCTACCTCTTATCCGAGCGGGTCGGTGCGGGCGGCATGGGGCGCGTCTTCCGCGCGCGTGACACCGTGCTCGGGCGCGACGTCGCGATCAAGCTGTTCCACACCGACCGAGTCGACGAGCTCGAGCCCGGGCGGCGCCTGTCTGAGGCACGGGTCCTCGCCGCTCTCGATCACCCGTCGCTGGTCACGCTGTACGACGCACGCCTCGACGGCGAAGACCACGTGTATCTCGTCATGGAGTACGTCGACGGCCCGTCGCTCCAGCGCCGCATCGAGGCCGGGCCCCTCCAACCGGCGTTCGTGGCAGCCCTGCTCGCCGATCTCGCCGACGGCCTCGCCGCGGTCCACGCGACCGGTGTCGTCCATCGCGACGTCAAACCCTCCAACGTTCTGCTCCGCCCCACACGTCAGTCCCCGCACGGGTATGAAGCGGTGCTGGCCGATTTCGGCGTCGCTCACCTGGTCGATGCCACGCGGCTCACCACGCCGGGCACGGTCATCGGGACCGCCGCGTACCTCGCCCCCGAACAGGTCAGGGGCGAGCCGCCGCAACCGGCGTCCGACATCTACGCCCTGGGACTGCTGACGATCGAGGCACTCACCCGGCTGCACCCCTACGGCGGCGGAACCCTGCAGGAGACGGTTCTGGCGCGCCTATCGCGCCCGCCGGCCATCCCCGGCTCTCTCGGGTACGAGTGGAAGGCCCTGCTGACGGCGATGACGGCGCTCGAGCCGTCCGCCCGCCCGACCGCCGCCGCCGTCATCGAACGGGCGAAGGCCCTCACGTCCCCCGCGTACGACGCGGGCCCGGATGCCACCGAGCTCGACGCCCTCGAAAGGATCGTCGCCGAGACCGCCCCCTGGACGCCGCTCCCCGAACCGGTTCCCGCACCCCCCGCGCCTCCCCTGTCGGCCGCGGCAGCGCGCACGGACGTCCCGCAGGCCCGGGTCGTCGGTGAACGACGACGTACGCCCTCGCAACGTCGCCGCCCGAGGCTCGGAGCCTGGATCGGTGCCGCGGCCGCCGCGGCGGCGCTCCTCGTCGGCGGTCACCTCCTGGCCTTCTCCTCCGTCTCCCCCACGGCGCCGCTCACCGTCACCACCCCCTCCGCCCCGGCGGACTCCCCCGTGAGCACTCCCACCCCGGCTCAGGAACAGGCCGAGAACGTCCCCGCACAGCAGACCGTGTCCGAGGACTCCTCGGTCGACACGGTAAGCGTCGATTCCGGCAGCTCCGACACCGGAGCCGGCACGGAGGTGGTACCGCCCGAGGCGGAGGCCCCGACGGAGATCCCGGATGCCGAGGCGCCGCGTGGTGAGGGCCCGACGCGACAGAAGAACGATCCGCCCCGCGGCCCGGACGAGAACGCGGCGGGGACCAAGCCCGACAACGGGGCGGGAAACGGCCGAGGCCGAGGTAACGGCGACAAGTAGCGCGACGCTCTGTCTCTGCACGGAGGCCGCCGGGGAGCGCTCGCGCACAGGCGACTCCTCCGGGCGGGCTACGCTCGAATCGATGCCTCTCTCCGCCGCCCACCCCTGTCGCCGGGTACGCGTGTGAACGGCGTGCTGACGGGCTTCGCGGTCGTCGGACTCGCCGTGGTCGTGGGGTATGTCATCGCCCGCATCGATCTGCTCGGACCGCACGCACGGCACGTCCTGAGCCGCCTGACCTTCTTCGTGCTGTCACCGTTCCTGCTGTTCACGGTCCTCGCCCGTGCCGACGTGGCCACACTGTTCTCGGCGCTGCTGCCGGTGTCGATGATCACGGCGGCGGTCATCATCGGCGTCTACGCCCTCGTCTCCGCGTTCGTCCTGCGCCGCCGCGTCGGCGAGACCGTGATCGGCGCCCTCTCGGCGGGTCAGGTCAACAGCAACAACATCGGCATCCCGATCTCGCTCTACATGCTCGGCAACGCCGCGTTCTCGGCCCCGGTGATCCTGTTCCAGCTCCTGGTGCTCATGCCGATCGCCCTGTCGATCCTGGATGCCGCGACCTCGGGTTCGCGCTCCCCCTGGCGCATCCTGCGACAGACCGCGAAGAACCCGATGCTGATCGGCTCCGCCCTGGGGGTGTTGGTCGCAGTGCTCCGCATCGACCTCCCCCCGATCGTCTTCGACCCGCTGCACCTCATCGCCGGGGCGTGCGTCCCCGTCCTGTTGATGTCGTACGGCATGTCGCTGTACGGGCAACGCGTGCTCACCGAGCCGGGCCGCCGCGTCGACGTCGTGATCGCCTCCGCTCTGAAGCTGGTTGCGATGCCCGCGTTGGCATGGCTCGTGGCGTCGTGGTTCGGCCTGCCCGACGATCAGATCTTCGTCGTCGTGGTGCTGGCCGCCCTTCCGACCGCGCAGAACGTCTTCAACTTCGCCCAGCGCTACGGCGTCGGCGAGATCCTCTCGCGCGACGTCGTCTTCATCTCGACGCTCGGATGCCTCCCGGTGCTTCTCGGTGTAGCGCTCCTGCTCGACCACTCCCCCGCGTGACGCCCCAGGTCTCGACGACTCGCGGACTTTCACCCTCGGGTCTAGGGTGAGGGCTGTTCCCAGCCATCATTCAGAAAGGGGGCGCCATGTCGTCCACCACCAGCCCCGCAGTGGGAGCCGTCCGCACGGCGCTCGGTGTCAGCGGGGCCCTCTCTCTCGTCATCGGCCTGCTCGTCCTGCTGTGGCCCGACCGTACGGCCCAGGTACTGGTCGGCATCGTGTCGATCTACGTCATCATCGCCGGGCTCGTGAACATCGGCATCGGCCTGTTCTGGCGCTCCGGGTGGGCCCGCATCGGCTACATCGTGCTCGGGGTGCTGTTCATCGTCGCCGGCATCTTCTCGTTCGCCAACCTCGCAGCCACGACCGCGTGGTTCGGGATCTTCATCGGCACGCTGGTCGGCATCCTCTGGATCATCGAGGGCGTCGTGTCACTCACGACGGTCGGCCACAACTCCAAGGCACGCGCCTGGACGATCTTCTTCGCGATCATCAGCATCCTCGCGGGCGTCGTCCTGCTGTTCTCGCCGCTGCTGGGAGCGGTGACCCTGCTTCTGCTGATCGGCGTCTCGCTCGTGATCCTCGGCGTCTTCCAGATCGTCCGCGCGATCCAGTTCGGCAAGGCCGCGTAACACCGGCAGAAGGAGGGGGACCGGATGCCATGGCATCCGGTCCCCCTCCTTCTGTCTATGCCGTGGGCAGGTACCTGCGCCACCAGTCGAGCACGGCATCGAAACGCTGCACGCGATGCTGCGGACGGCCCCCGCGCGTCAACTCGTGGTCCTCGCCCGGGAAGACGAGCATCTCGGCCGCGGTGCCCTGGTGCTTCAGCGCGGCGTAGTAGCGCGTCGCCTGCTCGAGCGGGCACCGGAAATCGAGTTCGGAGTGGAGCACCAACGTGGGCGTTCTCACCTGGTCGACGACCGCCATCGGGCTCTGGGCGGCGATCTGCGCGGGATCGGTCCCGACGTACTGCTGGCCGAAGAACGATCCGATGTCACTCGAGCCCGGGAACGCTGTGGGATCGAGGAACCCTCGCTCGACGATGGCGCCGGCGAAGCGGTGATCGTGGGCGATGACCCATGCGGTCATGTAGCCGCCGTACGAACCACCCATGACACCCACCCGGTCGCCGTCCAGGCGCGGATCCGCCGCGACGACACCGTCGAAGAAGTCCATGACGTCGAAGAAGTCGAGCGTCCCCATCCGCTGACGGATGGTCCGGCCGTGCTCCCGGCCGTAACCGGCACTCCCCCGCGGGTTGCTGTAGACCACGGCGTAACCGGCATCGACCAGCACCTGGGTCTCGTCGAAGACGTGGATGCCGTACGACGCGTACGGTCCCCCGTGGATCTGGAGGATGACGGGGAACGGCCCCTCCCCCTTGGGGGTGGCGACCCAGCCGTGCACCGGGTATCCGTCGCGACCGGCGATCTCGTGCTCGACGGGCACGACGACGCCGCGTTCGCGCACCGCAGCACCGAAGTCGGTGACCGCGCGCACCCCCGCGACCGGATCCACGACGACGAGTTCGCCGAACGACTCGGGCGAAGCGACGGATGCCACGACCCGCCCGTCTGCCACCGCGTGGCCGTTCACCTCGAGGTCGCCGCCGAGGAGCTCGGTCACCTCTCCCGCGCGGGTCACACGCAGCAGGCGCAGACGCCCGCGCGTGCGGTCCTGCACGAGGACATCGTCGGCGTCGAAGGAGACATGGCTCCCGACTTCCCCGAGATCGATCGTTTCCGCATCGGTGAGGCGTCGGGGTCCGTCCGCCTCCACGACGTAGAGGGCGACGCCGGGGGCGACGAAGTCGACGCCCTCGGGCCCGACGTCGTTCGCCAGCAGGAACACGGCACCATCCGGGGCCACAGCGACCTCGGAGATCGACAGATCCGCGACGGTGCCGAGCATTTCCCGCTCGGCGCCCCCGTCGACGGCCACCGCGACCACCCGGTCGCGCAGATCGCGACGGTCGGTCTCGATGACATCCGGAACGCTGAGCAGCTCGACGCCGTCCCGCGTCCAGACCACGCCGTTCCAGCTCGTCTCCCCGTGCGTGAGCCGCGTCGGCTCGCTAGCGACGACTCGCTTCTCGGGCTTGTCGAGAGCCGGCGCAGGCGCGTAGAACGGCTCCGCGTCGGTCGACGGCGCCTCGACGACGAACAGGTGGGTCGGGCGGTCCAGATAGCCGAGGCCGTTCGCGTGCCACCGGATGCCGGTGATGCGACGCGGCGGCTCAGCCGCGGCATCCCGGCCCTCGACGGTGCCGTATCGGCCCGGCTCGGGCACGCGGGCCGAGAAGCCGAGGCGGGTGCCGTCGGGCGACCACGCGAGGTCGGTGACCCCGCCGGGCTGATCGGTGACCTGAACGGGCTCACCGCCGGTGGCCGCGACCATGAAGACCTGAGCGCGCCCGCGCTCGTCGGCGCGGAGGAACGCGAGCGTGCCGTCGTCGGGCGAGAGGCGCGGCGAACGATCGGCGACGCCGCGCGTCAGGCGACGCGCCGTCCCGCCCGGCAGGTCGACACGCCAGAGTTGTCCCACGCCGCGGTCGGCCGCGAGGTCGGGGCGCGAGGTGGCGAAGACGGCGAACCCACCGTCTGATGAGAGAACCGGGCGCCCGACGGAGACGAGGGCCTCGATGTCGACCGGACGCATGCTCACTCGCCTCCGAACGATCCCGTGTCTCCGACCAAGCGGGTGTTGTCGGCCGGTACCGGGTCGACGGCCGCGCGGGCGACCTCCGCCGCGAACTCCGACACGTTGTACAGCTTGCCGGCGTCCTCGCGGCGGGCCGAGATGGCACCGGGGTTCGCCCGCTCGAGCAGGGTCGCCGTGATGGTGCCCTCGATCATGTCGCCCGAGACGACGGTGAAGCCGATGCCCCGCTCCTCGAGGGCGGGGATCTTCTCGCGCAGGGCGTCTTCGCCCGCGCGCTTTGACAGGGCGACCGGCTCGTACTCGGGCATCGTCGGGGTGGTGCGGATGAAGTGCGCCTGGTGGCTGGTGACGAACACGACGCGCGCGTCGGCCGAGAGCAGCGGCAGCGCCGTGTCGAGCACGTTCACCTGAGCGTCGCGGTTGAGCAGCAGCGCGTAGTCCTCGGCCATACCCGACTCCATGCCGCCCGAGGCGTTGAGCACGAGGATGTCGAGCCCGCCGAAGGTGCGCTTCACCTCGTCGAACATCGCCTTCACCGATTCGGGGTCGGTGAGGTCGGCGCCCACGACGAGGGCCTCGACACCCAGCTCGCGCAGCTGCGTGGCCAGCTTCTCGGCGCGGGGGGCCTTGTTGCGGAAGTTGATGACGACATTCGCGCCGGCCTCGGCGAAGTAGCGCACCGTGTCGGCGCCGATGCCGCGCGACGAGCCGGTGACGAGGGCGGTCTTGCCGCTCAGGGAACCGGACGGAAGGATCTGGGACACGGAGACTCCTGACGATGGGAAGACGACCTTCCCACCCTACCCAGCCTGTGAGGTCTTCTCCGGGACTCCTGCCCGCGTCACGCAACGGTCACGGTGCCGTCGCAGGGCCGTGCTACGTTCGGCCGCGGAGGCCCCGACATGCATTCCGCGCCCGCGCCACGTCATCCGTACCTCGACGCCGTTGAGCCCCCGCGGGTGCTCGCGCACCGAGGTCTCGTCACGCCCGAGGCCGCCGCCGTCGGGGTCGTCGAGAACTCGTTCGCCGCCGTCGCCGAGGCTCACGCGGCAGGAGTGGCATACGTCGAGTCCGACTGTCACCTCACCGCTGACGGCACAGTCGTCCTCTTCCACGACGACGATCTCGCGCGGGTGACCGGCGACCCCCGGCGGATCACCGACGTGCGGGTGCACGAGCTCGAAGAGGTGATGGCCGACAGGGGTGGTCTCATCACCCTCGCCCAGGCCCTCGACGCGTTCCCCGACACCCGCTTCAACCTCGATGTCAAGGCGGAGGCGGCCGCAGAACCGATCGGTCGACTCGTCGCTCCCCACGCGGAGCGCGTGTTGGTCACGAGCTTCTCCGACGACCGCCGCCGACGCGCCCTGGCCGCCTCCGTGACATCCGGTGCGACGATCCGTCCCGCCACCTCCCCCGGATCGGCGACCGTCACACGCATCGTCGGCGCCCTCGCCGCAGGGCTCGTGCCGCTCGCCCGCCGCCTGATGAGCGACCTCGACGCCCTCCAGGTGCCCGAGCGTCACGGGAGGGTGCGGGTGGTCTCACCGCGTCTGATCCGCGCCGCCCAGGCGGCCGGAGTCGAGGTGCACGTGTGGACCGTCAACGACGAGGCCGATATGACGCGCCTGCTCGACCTGGGCGTCGACGGCCTCGTCACCGACCGGGCCGATGCCGCACTGGCCCTGGTGAACGGACGGTGACGCCCCCGTGTCCTGAGCATCGCCTGTGAGTTCTGCCTGCACGCGCTCATTTCGAATAAAGCGCACAGGTGCGGTCGTTATACATGGGGACCGACGAGAGGACCACACAATGGCAGATCGCAGTCTTCGAGGCATCCGACTCGGCGCACAGAGCCTTCAGAGCGAAGACGGGGTCGTGTTCCACGACCGCGCACAGCACACGTACTCCTGCAGCACCTGCGGGCGTGACACCGTCCTGACCTTCGCGGCCGACGCGGAGGTCCCGCAGTCGTGGGAGTGCCGCACGTGCGGCGCGGAAGCCCTGCTTCGCATCGGCGAGGGCACGGCGACCGTCGACCACAGCGACGACAAGGCGCCCCGCACCCATTGGGACATGCTGCTGGAGCGCCGCACCATCCCCGAGCTCGAGGAGCTCCTCGAGGAGCGCCTCGCCTTCGTCCGCGCGCGCCGCGGAGCGGGAGACCAGAAGATCAGCGCCTGACGCTGACCGACGAGTTCAGACGCCGGCCCCCTCGGGGGACGGCGTCTTTCTCGTGCGCCGGGAGCGTCCGGCCACGACGACGCCCGCGAGCACCAGAGCGAGAAGCGCTCCCCCTCCCACGACGACCTTCACCGCGGGACCGATGATCACGGCCGGTGTGAGACCGGTGCGCAGGGGGACGTCCGTGAGCATGTGCCCGGCAACGTCGATCGGCAGTTCGTCGATCGTGGACCCGTCGGGGGCGATCACCTGACTGGTGCCGACGGTGGAGATGTTCACGACCGAGCGGCCCGTCTCGACGGCACGCATACGCGCGAACGCCAGCTGCTGGAGGTTCTCGTCGGTTCCTCGGAAATCGGCGTTGTTCGTCTGGAACATGTAGACCTCGGCGCCATCGGCCGCTCCGTCCCAGACAACGTCGTCGTAGATGACGTCGAAGCAGATCGCGAGTCCCACGCCGACCCCGTTCAGGTCGATCAGGGGGCGTGCTGTTCCGGGCGTGTACTCGCGACCGATCAGCCCGATCAGGTCGGGGGCGAACGGTTCCCAGAAAGCCCGGTCCGGGACGTACTCGCCGAACGGTACCGGATGCCGCTTGTCGTACGTCTGCTCGGGGCCGCCGTCCGCCGTCCACAGCAACGACGAGTTGAACAGCTCGGAGCCACGCTCGGTCACGGCCGAGACGATCAGCGGGGCGTCGACGCGGCGAGACAGCTCGTCGAGGACTCCCGCGGTCTGCGACGAGGTCGTCGGATCCGAATCGACGCCGCCTTCCGGCCACAGCAGCACGTCCATGTCCTGACCGAAGAGCGGGGCGGATGCCGACAGCTGAGCATTCAGCACGGCTCCTCGTGCGCGCTGGTCGAAGTACCCCGCGGGGCCGTTTCCCTGCACGGACCCCACGCGCATCGACCCGGCAGCCGCGGTCGGGAACTGCGGGAGCGCCACCAGAACCACGAGCACGATCGCGGCGGGCACCGCGCGGGCCAGACGGCGGAACCGGCCGAGGCGGACGAGTTCGATGGCCATGGCGCACAGCAGCACGACGAGGAACGTCAGCCCCGACATCCCCACCCACGACGCGACCTCGGCGAACGGTCCGTTCACCTGCGACACCCCGACGCGTCCCCACGGGAAGCCGCCGTACGGCCACGACCCGACGACCTGTTCGCGCAGGGTCCACAGGCCCGCGACGAGGGCGGGAAGCAGCACGAGGCGTCCGAGCGTGCCGGGCGCGATTCTCGGCATCCAGCGGTACGCCAGAGCGATCGGCACCGCGAAGACGGCGGTGAGCAACGCCTCCAGCATCGACAGCGCGATCCATGGAACCGGGCCGAGGTAGCGCGCTGTGAAGAGCAGGTTCACGGAGAAGAACGCTGCGCCGAACAGGAACCCGACGAGAACGGACGACCACACACCGCGGCCCGCCAGCGTCAGCAGCGTCAGGACGACGGCCGGTAGCGCCATCGGCCACCAGGCGAGAGCGGGGAACGCGGTGACCAGCAGGAGCCCCGCGACGACCGCCAGCGGTGCCGCGAACGCCAGACGGAGCACCGGGGGCGCAGCGTCCGCCACGCCCACCCGCGGCCGGGGCGTCGACACGGCGCTCACGCCGACGTGTACGCGACGATGCCGCGTCGGACGGAGTCGAGGGCCGTGCGGGCGGTTCGCGCGAGCTGAGGGTCGGCCACGAGCGAGATCTGGTCGAGCAGGTCGATGGTCTGCTTCGCCCAGCGGACGAAGTCACCCGCGGCCATATCGGCCAGGGTCAGGACGCTGTCGAGCGGCAGGCCTTTCGCCCACGCATGCATGGCCGGAGCGAGACCGGACGCGGGCGACTCCGACCCCGGGAGGCGGTGGTCGCGCTCGAGATCATCGAGCTCTTGCCAGAGCGTCTGTGTCGCGTCGAGGGCGCCGCGGAAAGCACCCCGAGGCAGGCCCCGCTCCCCCGGTCCCGCTTCGTCTCGGCGCGGCTCGTACACGAGGCAGCAGGCCAGTGCCGCCAGCGACGGCGCGTCGAGCTCATCCCAGAGCCGCTGACGCAGTGACTCGGCGACGAGGAGATCGCGCTCTCCGTAGATGCGCCGCATCGTCCGTCCCGCGGGCGTGAGGATGGTCGCTCCCTCGTCGTCGATCGCGACGTATTCGAGCGCCGCGAGGACCTCGACGACGCGGTCGAACACCCGCGCGACGGTACCGGTGCGCTGGTCGATCTGCTGTCGCGTCTTGTCGGTGGTGCGCTTGAGCTTCCAATAGCGCTCCGCCCAGCGCGCGTGGGCTTCGCGATCGGGGCACGAGTGGCACGGATGCCGCTGCATCCGGCGCCGGAGCGACTGGATCTGCTGCTGTCGCTCGTCGCGCAGGCGACGGGGAGCCGTCGCATCCCGACGATTGATCTTCTCGAGGTCGCTGAGCTCGCGGCGGATGGTCGAGTACTCGCGGAAGTCGCCGCGGTCGCAGGTCATCGCCTGCTCGTAGCCGGCGAGGGACTCCTCGGCTTCCTTCACCTGGCGGGCCAGGCCGACGACGGAGCGATCGGCCTGGAACTGCGCGAACGACGACTCGAGGATCTCGCGGGCCCGAGGACGACCGAACTGATCGATGAGATTGACCGCCATGTTGTAGGTCGGGCGGAAGCTGGAGTTCAGCGGATACGTGCGCCGTGAGGCGAGAGCCGCGACCGACTGCGGGTCGAGACCCTCGGTCCACTGCACGACCGCGTGCCCCTCGACGTCGATACCGCGTCGCCCGGCGCGACCGGTGAGTTGCGTGTACTCCCCCGAGGTGATCGCGACGCGCGCCTCCCCGTTGAACTTCTCGAGCTTCTCCAGGACGACGGTACGCGCGGGCATGTTGATGCCGAGAGCGAGGGTCTCGGTCGCGAACACGACCTTGACGAGCTTGCGTCGGAAGAGTTCCTCGACGACCTCTTTGAACGCGGGAAGGAGTCCCGCGTGATGCGAGGCCATTCCCCTTTCGAGGTTCTCGCGCCACTCCCAGAAGTGCAGCACCGCGAGGTCTTCGTCCTTCAGCGTGAACGTCAGCTCGTCGACGATCTGACGGATCTCGGCCCGCTCCTCGGCCGAGGTCAGACGCACGTTGGCCCGACGCAGTTGCTGCACGGCGGCGTCGCACCCGGCGCGGCTGAAGATGAAGAAGATCGCGGGCAGCAGGTGGCTGCGTTGCAACAGCTCGACGACCTCGGGGCGGTCGATACGTTCGATGCGCGGGCCCTGTGACGCCCGCACCGGCTTCTGCCCGCTCCACCCCTGACGACGCCCACCCGCGTGGCGCTGCGAGCGATACTCCTGCGCGCGCCGGTTGTTCTCGTAGCCGCCCGAATGTCCCCCGCGAATACGAAGGAGCTCTTGATTCACCTGTGCCGTGGCGACACCCGCACGGTCGTCGAACAGCGGGAGCAGGTCGCCTCGCACCAGCACGTGTTGCTCGAGCGGCACCGGACGCGTCTCCGACACGATGACCTCGGTGTCGCCGCGTACGGTGTCGAGCCAATCGCCGAACTCCTCGGCGTTCGAGACCGTCGCCGACAGTGAGACGAGCTTCACCGATCGCGGAAGGTGGATGATCACTTCCTCCCACACCGCGCCGCGGAAGCGGTCGGCGAGGTAGTGGACCTCATCCATGACGACGAACCGCAGTCCGCGCAGGGCGGGAGAGTCGGCGTAGAGCATGTTGCGGAGCACTTCGGTCGTCATCACGACGATGCGCGCAGACGCGTTGATGTTCGTGTCGCCGGTGAGCAGACCCACGGCGTCCTCGCCGTACGTGTCCTGCAGCTCGTGGAACTTCTGATTGGACAGGGCCTTGATGGGGGTGGTGTAGAACGCCTTGTCGCCGGGCTCGAGCATGGCGAGGTGGATCGCGAACTCGCCGACGATGGTCTTCCCCGCCCCGGTGGGCGCGGCGACGAGAACGCTCCGGCCGTCTTCGAGCGACTGGCATCCGGCGATCTGGAAGTCGTCGAGCTCGAAGTTCTGCGCGTCGGCGAAATCCGCCGTCCGCGGGTGGGCGGATCGGGCCGAGGCACGCGCGAAGCGATCGGCCGGGCTGAGTCCGCTCACGCGGTCGGCCCTGGCAAGCCCTCCGCGGCGAGGCGGCGCGCCTTGCGGCGGTCGAAGAGCATGGAGACACCCGCCGCGGCGAAGAACAGCACGACCAGGATGCCGGCCAGCATGAGCATGCTGACGACGTCGGCCGCGGGGGTGGCGAGGGCGGAGAACAGGGTCGCGATGAGGACGGCGACGCGCCACCCCTTGAGGATCGCCTTGCCACTCATGATGCCCGCGACGTTCAGCGCCACGAGGAAGACGGGAAGCACGAACGCCACCCCGATGACCAGCATCAGCTTGAAGACGAAGTCGTAGTAGTCGGCCGCGTTGTACAGGTTCGCCGCGCCGTCGGGAGTGAAGCTCCACATGAGCTCGATCACGTGGGGAACGATGAGCACGCCGACGTAGCACCCGGCGAAGAACAGCGGAACGGCGGAGGCGACGAAACCCACCGTGTAGCGGATCTCTTTCCGCGTGAGCCCGGGCATGATGAACGCCCAGATCTGCCAGAGCCAGATCGGCGCGCTGAGGAAGATGCCGATCGAGAAGGCGATCCGCATCCGCAGATCGAAAGCGGCCGTGACCGCGGAGAAGTTGATGGCCGAGAGATTGTCGCCGCGTCGAGCGGCGATGACGCGCACGGGTTCGGTGATCCACTCGATGATCGGCGAGGTGATCGCGAAAGCGATGATCATGCCGACGATCAATGCCGCCGCGGCGATCATCAGGCGCTTGCGCAACTCGATGAGGTGAGCGCCGATCGACATGCGCTTGTCGCGCCGCGGCCCCTCGGGCACGTCGATCCGCGGCGGTCCTGCGGTTGTCACGTGTTAGATGGAGGAGTCGTTCGGCTTGCGCTGCTCGGGAGCGGTGGCCGAAGCGGTCCCGACCTCGGTCGCGCGCGGCGCATCCGGCGCGTCGGCGGGGACCTCGTCGTCGCGCTTCATCTCTTTCATCTCGTTCTTGAAGACACGAGCAGACTGCCCCACGCTCTTCGCGAGGGCGGGAAGCTTGGTCGCACCGAACAGAAGAAGAAGGACCGCGAGAATGATCAGGAGATGTACTCCGGTGAATCCCTGCAACATGATGACTCCTCAGTCGATCTCGGGCGTAATCGTCAGTCTAACCCGATGATCCGCCCCATAGCCCGGAACAAGGGCAACCTTCACCCCAGAAATCAACCCGCGTACTGGGCGAGACCGGCGGCGGCCCACGCAGCCGCCGCGCGGCGCGCGCCCTCCGGCTCGAGCAGTTCGACCTCGCCGCCTCGGCGGGCTGCCAGTCGTTTGAGACTCTGCTCGTCGGCGAGACGGAGCGAGGCGATCGACGCCTCGCCGTCGTCGGCGATCTCAGCGCGTTCGAGATAGTCGGCCAGAAGAGGTGCCACCTCCCGGGGGAAGCGGAAACGCGCCACGACGTCGTCGTCGGAGGGGGCGAAGAGCTCGGGCACGGGGTCGGCTCCGTGCAGGGCCGGGATGTCCGTGAGGGCGGGATCGCTCACCCGGTCGAGGTGAAACGTCCGGACGGCTTGGCGCAGGTGACACCATCCCTGCAGGTACCACTGACCCGTGGAGATGTGCACCTTTATCGGATCCACCGTGCGCGTCGTCGGCCCCGCTCCCGGGGCCCGGTAGGTGAAGGTCACCGCCACCCGCGCGCGGAGCGCACGATCGACGACGTCGCGGACGCCGTCGACGGGACCCGGAGCGACGATGACCGCAGGAGGAGCGGAGGAGGCTCCGCGGGCGAGCTTGGCCAGCAGACCGACGATGAGTTCGTTGTCGCCGACCCCCGGCAGGGTCCGCGCAAGCTGAAGGCCGGCGAGAAGGGCCGCTGCCTCGCGAGCGGTCAGACGCGGCGAACGTTCCAAGCCCACCGTGTTCGTCATCGCGATGATGTCGTCGCGCTCGAGCAGATCCCAGTCGATGTCGAACAGCTCGTTCGGCAACTGCCAGAAGCCGCGCTCGCCGGGGAGTCCGATCACGGTGAGACGCTCGACCATGGCCCGCATCTGGGCGGGGGGAACGTCGAACTCGGCAGCCGCCTCGGTGACCGAGACCTCACCTTTGCCGATGAGGTACGGCACGAGCTGCAGCAACAGGGCGGCGCGGTCCAGCGCCGGGAGGGACCGTTCTCCACTCATGCGGCGCCGCCGTGCAGAGCGATCGTGGCCTCGAGCCGACGCACGACTTCCTCGCGGAGGGCCGGAGGGTCGACGACGCGCACCTCGGGGCCGTATGACGCCAACTCATCCGCGAACACGTGCAGGTCGACGTACGGAACGACGACGCCCTGCGGCGCGGGAAGAGCGCGGCGCGCGAGGCGCAGGGCCGCCTCGGTCCCCGGATGCACCTCGAGAAGGGCCCGTTGCCGGTCCGCGACCTCGCGCAGACCGGCCAGAGCGCGCTCCCCCGCTCCCTGCCGCAGCGCGGCGGGGAACTTCTCCCGCGTCAAGGACACATCGCCGATGACCCGGGAGAGCAGGAACGTGCGATCGGCATCCATCGTCAGATCGAAGCCGTACACGTGCCAGCGCGCCTCGTACTCGACCAGCGCCAGCGGGCGGATCCGTCGCTCACGCGGGCGCGCTTCACCCGGTCGGAGATAGGTGAAGGTCGCGACACGGCACTCCTCGATCGCGCGCTGGAACGCGGGGAACGACGCATCGCGGACGCGGATGCGCGGCGCGTACCCGATGATCGGTTCGTCCACGGCGATACCGAGGGCGCGGATCTTCCGGAGGCCGCTACGCGCGTCGGCCGACAGGGACTCGCTCCCCCACACATCGCCCGCGATGTTCAGCAGAGCGATCTCCGCGGGGCTGAACGTGATGTCCTCGGGGAGGGCGTACTCCGCCGTCGGGACCCGGTACCGCGCTTCGCGGAGGTCGTCGGGGTCGCTGCGTTCACCGATCGTCTCGATCGGCACGCCGAGACCGCGCAGGTTCTCCTTGTCGCGCTCGAACATCTTCTCGAGGGCGTCTTTCGACGCTCCGGCCTCGAGCTGCTCGCGGTATCCCGCCACCGACGACAGGATGGTCTCCTTCGTCAACCCCTGCTCGGTCGCCATGAGGGCGACGACGAGGTTGACCAGTCGCTCCTCGGGAGCGTTCCTGGAGGTGGTGGCGGGCACTCGCCCATCCTAGGCGCGGCGAGGCCCCTGCATCCGCTCGGGACCGTGCGGTCAGCCGAGGGTGCCGAGGATGTCGACGACGTAGACGAGCGCCTTGTCCGCCGGCGCACCGAGGGCCTGCTGGTCGTCGGACGTCTGGTCGGCGGGGACGACCACGAGCACCTGCGAGCCGACCGTCTGACCCTCGAGAGCCGACGCCAGGGCACTCGGCAGCTTCGAGACCGTGGCCTGCCCGGGCGCACCGTTCTCCCACGTCGATGCGAAGGTCGTCTTCGCGCCCCACGCGACACCCACCAGGTGGATCATGACGCTCGAGTCCGCCGCGAGCACCTCGCCATCGCCCTTCTTCAGCGTCTCGGTCCGAACGTCGGTGGGGGCGTCGTTCTGCGGGAACGAGATGCCCGGCCGACCGTCGGGAGCGCGCACCACGGAGGGCATGCCGGTGCCGGTGTTGAATTGATCGACGCCGTCGGCCGCGGGCAGGAACACCTTGCGCATGTCGACGACGAAGACGCCCGGCGCTCCCTCGGGCAGCCCGAGTCCCCGTGCCTTGTCGGCCGGGATCTGGTCGCCGGGGATGGCGACAGCCACGCGGGAGCCCTCGGCAGCGCACTGCAGGGCCGCCGTCAGCCCCGGAACGCTCGGCTCGAGCGCCGTGAGCGAGGTCGACTTCGTGAGATCGGAGCTGTACTGCGTGGCGATCGCCGTCTCGCCCGTGACGCCGTTCATCACCGTCACGTTGACGAGCGCGAGCTGTCCGGGCTGCGTCAGCTTCTCGCCGTCACCCGCGATGAGCGTGTCGACCGCCGACTGGGTCGGCAGGAAGGGGCTGCGCAGGCTCACCGTGGGCGCCGCGCCCAGGTCGCCGCTCGCCGAGATCGCCGCTGACAGGGCGGGATCGGCGGTCGGGGTCGGACACGAGGCCCCGGCGGAGGCGGAGCAGCCGACGAGACCGAATCCGGCGAGGGCGGTCACGGCGACGAAGGCGGGGAGTCTGCGCACCGGAACAGTTTAGGGCGTCGCGTCCGATGAATCCGCCGAGGGCGTGGCATCCTGCCGCTGCCGAACGCCGTCGGCCGCCTTCTGCGCCTCTCGCACCCGCTTGCGCAGGTTCTTGTCGGTGATCTCACGATCGCCGACGGCCCCCGGGGTCCACAGCTCGACGTCCTCGTCGCCGTAGCTCGACTTCGACGCGCGCCGCTTGACCTCGGGCGGCACCGCGCCCGGCGCCAGACGACGGGCGGTCAGCAGGAAGCCGGTGTGGGCGATCATGCGGTGATCGGGACGGACCGCGAGTCCCTCGACGTGCCAGCCGCGGACCATGGTCTCGGAGGCATCCGGGTCGGTGAAGAGTCCGGTCGCGCGGATGTACTCCGCGACCCGGCTGAGCTGGGTCGCCGTCGCCACGTAACACAGGACGACACCGCCCGGGGTGAGCGCGTCCGCGGCGACGTCGATGCACTCCCAGGGCGCGAGCATGTCGAGCACCACGCGGTCGACCGATGCCGGCTCGACAGCGGTCGGGAGGCTCTCGACGAGGTCGCCCACCACCACGTCCCAGGTCGAGGGGGCGCCACCCAGGAAGGTCTCGACGTTGGCGCGGGCGACGTCGGCGAACTCCTCACGCCGTTCGAACGAGACGAGGCGACCCGCCGGTCCGATCGCTCGCAGCAGCCACAGGGACAGGGCACCGGAGCCCACGCCGGCCTCGACCACCGTCGCACCCGGGAAGATGTCGGCGGCCGACAGGATCTGCGCGGCGTCCTTGGGGTAGACGATCGCGGCTCCCCGCGGCATCGACATCACGAAGTCGCGGAGCAGCGGCCGCAGGGCCAGGTAGTCGTGACCCGCGCTGTTGGTCACGACGCTGCCGTCGGGCGCGCCGACGAGCAGCGAGTGCTTCAGCACGCCGTTATGCGTGTGCAGCTCGCCGTCTTCGCGCAGGGTGATGGTGTGCAACCGCCCCTTGGGGCCGGTCAACTGCACGCGATCGCCGACCCGGAACGGGCCGCTCAGGTGCGGGGTCTCACTCATCGGGTCTCCTGGGTGGTCGTGTGCGGGAGCGACGGGATGCCGAGGCTCGAGAGTCGGGAGGCATGCAGGTCGCGCAGGTCGGCGGTCGAGCGTCCCTCCAGGCTCGGCCAGAGGGCGTCGGCGCCCAGGCCGTCCAGGGGCACCATGAGCGGGACCCCGAGAGTGACGGCGCCGCTGGCGATCGCCGAGCGCAGACCGTTGGGCGAGTCCTCGATCGCCACGGTGTCGGCCACGTCGACGCCGAGAGCGGCGCACGCCTGGAGGTAGGGGTCGGGGTGCGGCTTCGGGCGCTCGACGTCGTCACCCGCGACGACCACATCGAAGGCGGGGAAGTCGATCAGATCGATGACCGAAAGCGCCATGCGACGCATCGACATCGTCACCAGCGCCGTCTTCACGCCATGACGGCGGAGGTCGGCCAGAAGCTCCCGGGCACCCGGGCGGAACGGCACGCCGACGACCGAGAGCTGGCGCAGCACCTCGTCGGTGAGGTAGGCGATGATCTCGTCGGTCCCCCACGGCACGCCCGCGTTCTGCAGCAGCCGAGCGGAGTCCTCGAGGGCGAGCCCCACCATGCCGAGAGCCTGCTCGTGCGACCACGTTCCTCCGAAGCGCTCGACCAGCGGCGTCTCGGCGGCCATCCAGAAGGGTTCGGTGTCGACGAGTGTGCCGTCCATGTCCCAGAGGACAGCGGCGGGCGCGGAAGAAGTCATCGTTCCATCGTATCGAGGGCGCCGCCCGCGGCCGATCCGGCGGCGGCGCATGCGCCTATCCTGGAACCCAGCCCTTTTCGGGGCAGAGGAGGTCGCGTGGACGCACTGGGTCGCCGGATCATCGTCGCCGCTTTCGACGGCTGGAACGACGCCGGAGAGGCGGCGTCCGCCGCCGCGTCTCTGCTGCGCGCCGGCACCGAGTACGAAGTGGTGCACGCCGTCGATCCCGAGCTGTACTTCGACTACCAGTACACGCGTCCGCAGATCGGCCTCGATGCGGAGGGACACCGCACCCTCACCTGGCCCGAGGCGCGGTTGCTGCGGCCGGTGCAGCGCTCCGACGACGCGGAGATCTGGTTGCTCGTCGGCGTCGAACCCGCGCGCGCATGGCAGGCCTTCGCCGCGGAGTTCATCGATGTCGCGCTCCGGGAAGACGTGACGGGGTTCGTCGCGCTCGGGTCGATGATGTCCGACGTGCCGCACACTCGCCCCATCTCCGTGTTCGCGGGCAGTGACAACGAGAGCGTCCGCCAGTCCCTCGATCTCGAACGGAGCCTGTACGAGGGGCCGGTCGGAATCCTGAGCGCGATCGGTTACGCGGCCGAGGGCGTCGGCATCCCCACGGCCAGCCTGTGGGCGAGCGTGCCGCACTACGTCGCCGGCCACACACCCTCACCCAAAGCGACCCTGGCCATCCTCGACCGTCTGCAGTCGATCACCGGGATCGACGTTCCGCGCGGAGACCTGGCCGCCGAGGCCGTCGCATGGGAGGCCTCGATCGACGCCGCGGCCGCCGACGACGAAGAGATGAGCGAGTACATCCGTCAGCTCGAGCAGACGCGCGACACGTGGGACTCCCCCGAGGCATCGGGGGACGCGATCGCGCAGGAGTTCGAGCGATACCTGCGACGCGGGGGCGAGGGCCCGTCCAAACCCGGTCGCGACGACCCCCCGCGTCGCTGACCGCAGACGACGACGGCGCCGTCCCCTTCGGGGCGGCGCCGTCGTCGTGAGCGGACGGTTCTCAGCTGGTGATGACCGTCGAGACGGCGGGGATGACACCGAGCGAGAGCAGCACGATGATCAGGATGCCGAGCGCCACCCGGTAGATCACGAAGGGCAGGAAGCTGCCCTTCTTCAGGTACTGCATGAGGAACGCGATCACGAGGTATCCCACGACGAAGGCGATCACCGTCGCGAGGGCCGTCTCCCCCAGGTTGTAGGGACCGGTTCCCTCGTCGAAGCTCTTGTAGAGCTCGTACAGACCGCTCGCGAACACCGCCGGAACGGCGAGCAGGAACGAGTACTCCGCCGCCGCGGTGCGCTTGTAGCCGAGCGCGCGCCCCAGGGTCGTGGTCGCTCCCGAGCGCGAGACGCCCGGGACCAGAGCCAGGGCCTGCGCGAAGCCGAAGGCGAAGCCGTGGCCGACGGTGAGGTCGTCGAGGTCGCGGCGACGCTTGCCATAGTGGTCGGCGACGCCCAGCAGGACGCCGAAGACGATCAGGACGATCGCGGTGATCCACAGGCTCCGGAAGTTGTCGCGGATCAGGCTCTGCAGCAGGAACCCGAGCACACCGATCGGCACGGTGCCGATGATGATGTACCAGCCCATGCGGGCATCCGGGTCGCTGCGCGGCACGCGGCCCGTCAGCGAGAGGAACCAGCGCGAGAGCACGCGGACGATCTTCTTGCGGAAGTACAACAGCACCGCGAGCTCGGTACCGATCTGCGTGATGGCGGTGAAGGTCGCGCCCGGATCGGTCTGCGACGGGAGGAACTCGCCCACGATGCGCAGGTGAGCGCTCGAAGAGATGGGGAGGAACTCGGTGAGGCCCTGAACGAGCCCCAGGATGATGACCTCGAGAATGTGCATACGGTCCTTCAGTACGTCCGGATGAGGTCGGCGAGAACTCGTCGACCGAACTCGAGCGCGTCGACGGGGACGCGCTCGTCGACACCGTGGAACATCCCGGTGAAGTCGAGATCGGCGGGAAGTCGCAACGGCGCGAATCCGTAACCGGAGATTCCGAGGCCCGCGAGGGCCTTGTTGTCGGTGCCGCCGCCCATCAGGTATGGAATGACCGGTACACCGGGGTCGTGCCGGTCGAGTTGCGCGACCATGGCGTCGACGAGGTCGCCCGAGAACGGCACCTCGAGGCCGATGTCGGTGTGGACGACCTCGATCTCGATGTGGGGTCCGACGATCCGGCGGATGTCGTCGAGCGCGGCGCGTTCGGTTCCGGGGAGCACGCGCACGTCGATCAGCGCCTCGGCGCGGTCGGGGATGACGTTGTGCTTGTATCCCGCGGTCAGGCCGGTGGGGTTCGTCGTGGTCCGCAGCGTCGAGCGGATGAAGCTGGATGCCGCGCCCGTACGCAGAGCGAGCGCATCGGGGTCGCCCGCGTCGTCTCCGGTGATCTCGGCCAGGCCGGCGAGCAGTCGCGTGGTCGTGTCGGTCAGGCGCACGGGCCACGCCGTGCGGCCGAGCGCGGACACCGCTTCGGCGAGGGCGGTGACCGCGTTGTCGGGATGCAGGCCGCTGCCGTGCCCGGCGCGACCGCGCGCGATGAGCTTGATCCAGATGAGGGCCTTCTCCCCCACCTGCAGCAGGTACGCCCGGCGATCACCGACCGCGATCGAGTAGCCGCCGACCTCGCTGATCGCCTCCGTCGCACCGGCGAACCATTCGGGCTTGTCCTTCACGACCAGGGCAGACCCCTCGACGCCGCCGTTCTCCTCGTCCGCGAAGAACGTCACGATGATGTCGCGCTCGGGCTGCTCCCCCGCGCGCAGCACGTCGGCGACGGAGGTGAGGATCATGGCATCCATGTCCTTCATGTCGACCGCTCCGCGACCCCACAGGATGCCGTCGCGGATCTCGCCGGAGAACGGGTCGACGCTCCAGTCCTCGGCGACGGCCGGAACCACATCGAGGTGGCCGTGCAGGACCAGGGCGGGCTTGTCGGGGTTGCGTCCGGGGACGCGCGCGCTGACGTTCGTCCGCCGCGCGATGGGCTCGTAGTACTCGGTCGACAGGCCCAGCCCCTCGAGGTAGGCCCCGACGTACTCGGCGGCTTCCCGTTCTCCGTTGGAGCGTCCGCCGCCATAGTTCGAGGTGTCGAACCGAATGAGGTCGGACGCCACGCGGGCGACCTCGGGTACGTCGTTCTCGAGCTCGGGCATGCGCTCTACGGTACCTGTGGCCGGGGCCGTCGACCGTCGCATGTCGCTGCGCGACGGGCGCGTCGGCGCGGCCGCGAGGAGCCGCTCGTCCCGTGCCGCGCCCGGGGTGCGACGTCGGTTCGAGACGGGCCTGCGATCGTGGTAATGTCGTTCCTCGTTGCGCAAGCGACAAACACCCAATGCGCGGGTGGCGGAATAGGTAGACGCGCTAGCTTGAGGTGCTAGTGCCCGTATTAGGGCGTGGGGGTTCAAGTCCCCCCTCGCGCACAGACGACAAAGACCCCCGGGGTTCATCCCCGGGGGTCTTTATCGTTCCTGCGGGAGCGGGAGGGCTTCGGACCCATTCTGGGTTGGGCCCACGCCGCCGGAGGCTCCGCGAGCCGCGCAGCGGCGCGTGGGGTGTGGCCCACGCCGCCGGAGGCTCCGCGCGCCGCGCAGCGGCGCGTGGGGTGTGGCCCACGCCGCTCGGAGCCACGCGTACCCGGCATCCGGTCCCCGCTCGTGATACCGAGGAAACACCCATGTGACGCGGCAGCCCTAGCGTCGGGGACATGTACCGCTTCCACGTGCCCACGATCGACATCTCCGCCTGGGTCGGGCCCGGCTCGCCCGACGCGCGCGCCGCCGTCGCCGCCGCCGTCGACCACGCGTGCCGCACCGTGGGGTTCATGCAGATCGTGGGTCATGGCATCCCGGATGCCGTCATCACCGGTCTGACGGAAGGGATCGACGAGTTCTTCGCGCTGCCGCTGGATGCCAAGAAGGCGTACGTACGGCCGGCCGGCGAGAACCGCGGATACAGCCCGCCGAAGAGCGAGTCGCTCAGCTACAGCCTGGGCGTCGACCCCATCACCCGGATGAATGACTTCTTCGAGGCGTACAACATCGGGACCTCGGCGGCGGAGTACCCGGGCAGCACGGCGACTCCCGACGACCACGCCGCCAACACGTGGCCGGCCGAGACCACGGTGTTCGAGCCCGCGGTGACCGCGTACTACGCCGAGGCGCGCCGGGTCGCGCACACGCTGACGCGGGTGTTCGCCGCGGCGCTGCGCGTGCGCGAAGACTTCTTCGACGATGTCACCGACCACTCCATCGACGTGCTGCGCATGAACAACTACGCCCTTCCGCCGGGCTCGATCGAGCTGGGCGGCGAGCTCACAGGCATGGGCGAGCACACCGACTTCGGGCTCGTCACGGTGCTGTGGGCCGATCAGGTGAAGGGCCTGCAGGTGCTCGGTCAGGACGGGTCGTGGAACGACGTCTCCCCCGCCGACGGCGCCCTGCTGGTCAATCTCGGCGACGTCGCGGCCCGCCTGACCAACGACAAGTGGATGTCGACGCTGCACCGGGTCAAGCCGCCGGTCGTGGATGGCACGATCGAACGCCGCCGTTCGGCCGCGTTCTTCCACGACGGCAACGCCGACGCGGTGATCGCTCCCCTGCCGCACTTCGTCTCGGCCGAGGCCCCGGCGCTCTACGATCCGGTGACCGTGCGCGAGCACATCGCGGCGAAGCTCGCCGGGTCGCGCGCGGGGCGCAAGAATGTCAGCGCCGTGCGCGAGGCCGCGCGGGTCACGGCGAGCCGCGTCTGAGCGCCCTCTCGCGCGGGCGGGCGCCGGCCGCGCGGTACCGCACGCGGTCAGCCCGCTGACACCCCGAACAGCAGGCCCAGCACGTAGGTGACCGCGGCGGCGCCGAAGCCGATCGCGAGCTGGCGCAGGCCACGCTTCAGCGGCGAGCCACCGGAGAGCAGACCGACCATCGCTCCCGTGCCCATGAGCGCCAGCCCCACGAGAGCCAGCGCCACCGCCACCGCGGCGAAGCCCGACAGGCCGAAGATCCACGGCAGCACCGGGATGATCGCCCCCGACGCGAAGAACAGGAAGCTCGACACCGCGGCACCCCAATCGCTGCCCACGACGTCGTGCGACGACTCCCCCGGCGCGGCCCCCGCGGGTGCCTGCCCGGCCTGCGCGGCAGTCACGACCTCGCGCGCTTTGTCGAGGGCGGCGTCGGGATCCATGCCGCGCGTGCGATACACGAGCGCCAGCTCGTTGGCATCCAGATCCAGGTGCGGCAGGGCCGAGTCGGCGAAGTCGCTCTCTTCGGTGGCCTTGAGCAGCTCGCGCTGCGACCGCACCGACACGAACTCCCCCGCGCCCATCGACAGGGCTCCGGCGAGCAGACCGGCGATCCCGCTGAACAGCACGAACCCGGGAGCGACACCCGTCGCTCCGATGCCCATCACGAGGGCGAGATTGGAGACGAGTCCGTCGTTCGCGCCGAACACGGCGGCCCGGAAGGTTCCGGACAGGCGACGACGACCGCGCGCGGCGAGCCCGCGCACGACCTCGTGATGCACGCGCTCATCGGCAGCCATCGCGGCCGTCGCGTAGGGCTCGTCGGCATACGGCGAACGCGCCTCGGCATTCTGGGCGAGCGCGAGCACGAAGATCGAGCCGAAGCGGCGCGCCATCCACGCGAGCAGCCGCGTGCCGATCCCGGGGGCGGGCAACCGCTGCGGCTGCTCCCCGAGCAGATCGATCCAGTGCTGCTCGTGACGCCCCTCAGCCTCGGCGAGAGCGAGCAGGATGTCGCGCTCCTCGCCCGTTCGGCGGGCGGCGAGTTCGCGGTACACGCGGGCTTCGGCGCGTTCATCGACGAGATAGCGCGCCCAGCGGCGGCGATCGCGGGCGGTGGGTGTGGCGGGGGTCGACACGGGTGCTCCTTGGGGTCGTCCCCCACCGTAATGAGCCGGAACCCTTCCCCCGGGCGCGTCGGCCACACTGACAGCATTTCGGGGTTCCGAAGCGCGAGGCCGCGCGGACGCCGCGGGGCGAATACCCGCGGGTCGAGGGCCGCGAAACCGCGGCGCCACGCAGGCGCCGCGACGGGCAGCGCTCAGGAGCGGACGCGCTTGCGCAGCAGGTCGATACGCGCCTGCAGCTGCGCCACGGTGGCGTGCGAGACCGCCGGACCCCCGCAGATCCGCCGCAGTTCGGCGTGCACGAGACCGTGCGGTTCGCCGGTCTGTCGCGCGTAGAGGCCGACCATGGTGTTCAGCAGCTGGCGCTGCTCCTTGAGCGTGCGGTGCAGGGGGGCAGGCAGGCCGCCCTCGTCGACCGACGCCGGCTCGGTGCCGCTGTCTTTCTCGTTCGCCTCTCGGGTCGAGCGGTGGCGCGACTGCCGGGTCGCCCGCGACATGAGGACCTCGTGCACCTGCTCGGGCTCGAGAAGACCCGGGATGCCGAGGAACTCCTCCTCCTCGATGGTTCCGGGCACGGCGAGCTGGCCGAACTCCTGCCCGTCGAAGAGCACGCGGTCGAAGTGCGCCAGGGAACCGAGGGCCTGGTACTCGAACTCCTGCTCGAGCGCGTCGGAGGCTTTGTCCTCGCGCTCGGCGGCATCCATCATGTCTTCTTCGGCGTTCCACTGGTCTTCCGCGTCGCTGTCGCGGTCGAGGGCGTGGTCGCGCTGGGCCTCCATCTCACCGGCCAGGGCGAGCAGCTGCGGAACGTTCGGCAGGAACACGCTCGCGGTCTCACCGCGACGGCGGGCACGCACGAAACGGCCGATGGCCTGGGCGAAGAACAGGGGCGTGGACGCGCTGGTGGCGTACACGCCGACGGCCAGGCGCGGCACGTCGACCCCCTCCGACACCATGCGCACGGCGACCATCCAGCGGCTCGTGCCTTTCGAGAACGTCTCGATGCGCCCGGACGCCTCCGCTTCGTCGGAGAGGACGATCGTCACCTTCTCGCCGCTGATGTCCTCGAGGATGGCGGCGTACGCGCGCGCGGCGGTCTGGTCGGTGGCGATGACCAGGCCCCCGGCATCAGGGACCGTCTCGCGCACCTCGGTGAGGCGGCGATCGGCGGAGCGGAGGACGGCCGGGATCCAGTCGCCGTTCGGGTCGAGCGCGGTGCGCCACGCCTGGGAGGTGATGTCTTTGGTGTTGTCCTGCCCGAGCTGGGCTTCCATCTCTTCGCCGGCCTTGGTGCGCCAGCGCATCTGCCCCGCGTAGACGAGGAAGAAGACGGGGCGGACCACCCCGTCGTCGAGGGCGCGCCGGTAGCCGTACGCGTAGTCGGTGCGCGAGAGGCGGATGCCCTTCTCGTTCGGGTGGTACTCCACGAACGGGATGGGGGCGGTGTCGCTGCGGAACGGCGTTCCGGAGAGCAGCAGACGTCGCGTCGCCCGGTTGTACGCCTCGCGCAGGGCGTCGCCCCAGCTGAGCGCATCGCCGCCGTGGTGCACCTCGTCGAGGATCACCAAGGTCCGGGCATCCATCGTCAGACGCTGGTGGACCTCGGCCTTCACCGCGACCTGCGCGTACGTGACCGCGACGCCGTGGTACTGACGCGACGGCGTGGCGTGGCGGTTCGAGAAGAAGGGATCGAGTCGGATGCCGACGCGCGCCGCCGCCTCGGCCCACTGCGTCTTGAGGTGTTCGGTGGGGGCCACGACGACGATGCGGTCCACGACGCCGCGGCGCATGAGCTCGGAGGCGAGGCGGAGGGCGAACGTGGTCTTTCCGGCGCCGGGGGTGGCCGCCGCGAGGAAGTCGCGGGGGCCTTTTCCCTCGCCGTCGGGTCCGTCGAGACCGAAGTACAGGTCGAGAGCCTCGGCCTGCCACGCGCGCAGGCGCTGGGCGGTACCCCACGGGGCGCGCTGCGGGAACGAAGGCGAGAGGTGCTCGGCGGCGAAGGACCCGAAGTGGGGCTCGGTACCGTCGAGGTCGCCATGGACGCTCGCGTCGGGGATGGCGCCGGGGGCCGGTTCGTCGGCGACGGGTGCAGTGGCGTGCGCGGGCTCGGGGGAAACGGATGCCGCCGCTGCGGCGACGGAGCCGGGTTCGGGCCGCGCGGGCGGCGCGAGGTCCTCGGGGCCCGGGACAGGTCTCGCACTCGCGGTCAGCCCGGGGCTCGCGATCGGTCCGGGGCTCGCGACGGGTCCCGGGCTCGCGATCCGCGGCGCGACCGTCGCGGTGTCGGACATACGCGTCTCACGGGCGCGAGTGCCGGACGGAACATCCTGGTGCGGAAGGTTCGTGGTGCGGGCTTCTTCTTCCAGCATCGAACCTCCATCCCTCGCGAGCGCGAACATCAACGATAGGTCACCGCCGAGGGGTCCCGCTCCGGGCTGGGGACGGTTCTCGCGTCCGACCGGCGATAAACGTCGTGCGCGGGAAACGATGGCTCTCCGGCTCATCGTCCGCTCCGAGCACCGGCCTTCCCGCCCGTCGCGGGAAGGCCGGTGGGCCCCTCAGAAGCTCGTGATGACGACGCGGTTGATCTTCGGATCACGCAGTGACGCGTACCCCTCCTGCACCTCGTCGATCGAGATCGTCTTGGACACGAGCTCGTCGAGCTTGTACCGACCCTGCAGGTAGAGCCGGGCGATCATCGGGATGTCGCGTTTCGGGTTGGTGGAGCCCATGTAGACGCCCTCGATGCGCTTGCGTCCGCCGAGCATCTCGAGAGACGAGACCTCGAGCACGTTGGCCGGGTCGAGCACGCCGATCAGGTACAGCCCGCCGCCCTGGGCGAGCATGTCGAAGCCGGTGCGGGTGACGCCGGGCGCTCCGACGAAATCGAACACGTGGTCGGCTCCGAGCCCGCCGGTGAGGTCTTTCACCGCCTGCACGGGGTCGACCTCGCGGGAGTTGACGGTGTCGGTGGCGCCGAAGGACCGCGCCGTCTCGAGCTTGTCGTCGGCCACGTCGATCGCGATGATCCTGCCTGCGCCGGCGATGATGGCCCCGCTGATGGCGTTCAGGCCCACCCCACCGGTGCCGATGACGGCCACAGTCTGCCCGGGGCGGACGTTCGCGGTGTTCATGACAGCCCCTGCGCCGGTGACGACGCCGCAGCCGAGCAGAGCCGCCTGGGGGAACGGCATCTCGTCCGGCACCTTGGCGAGCTGGTTCTCGTGGATGAGCGCGTACTCGGCGAAGCCGCCGAGACCCATCCCCTGGGTGAGCGCGTGGCCGTCGGCATCCGTGAGTCGACCGTCTCGCAGGGTCGTCTCGGGGTGCAGACACAGGTTGACGTTGCCGGTCAGGCATTGCAGGCAGGCCCCGCAGTACTGGACCAGGCAGCCGACGACGTGGTCGCCGAGGGCGACGTCGGTGACCTGATCGCCGGCGGCGACGACGACCCCGGCCACCTCGTGCCCGAAGAGGGCAGGCACGTCCGTGCCGAGGTTCGTCGACTGGGCCAGCTCGTCGCTGTGACAGAGCCCGGAGGCCTTCACCTCGACGAGGACCTCTCGACCGACCGGGTCGGAGACGGTGACGTCCTCGGTATGGAAACCGCCCCCGAACTCCCGAACAACTGCTGCCTTCATTGGCTGGCCCTTCTGTGAGAGATGACTGTCGGACGTCATCCGGAAGAACGGGAGGACGTCGATCACCTCGCACGCTACTCCTGTTTTATAGACACTTGTCCATAATCATCCCCAACCCCCAGGATGGGACGATGACGACCGACCAGGAGGGCCGACGACGCCAGCTCGCGGTGGCGTCGGACCCGCGCGCGGCACGCACCCGGCAGAGCATCATCACCGCCTGTCGGGAGCTGCTCGAAAGCGATCGGCCGGTCACCGTCGCCGCCGTCTGCACGCGGGCGGGCGTGGGGCGCAGCACGTTCTACACGCACTTCGCCACGGTGGGCGACGTGGCGGTGGCCGCCGTCGATCGCCTCTTCGACAGCCTCGTCGCCGACGACATCGCACGGCGGACGGGATCGGGTCTGGAGAGATCGGTCATCGTGCGCGCCGGCCTGACCGACCTTCTTCGAGCCGTCATCGCCGAACGGGCCTTCTTCCTGTACGCGCTCTCCGCCCCGGCGACGGAGCACGTGCGGGACCGGTTCGTCGCCGACCTCGCCGTGGGTCTGCGGGCGACGATCCGTACCGAGAGACCGGATGCCACCGAGGCGTTCCAGCGCACGGCGGCGGACTTCACCGCGAACGGTGCGGTCGGCGCGCTCCTGGATTGGTTGGCCGACCCGGCGGGGCGCAGCGCGAGCGACATGATCGACTTCCTCGCCGAGCTCCTCCCCCGCTGGCTGATCGACGGACGACCCGGCGAGGTGGAAGAACAGGCACGCGGCTGACACTGTTCGCGGTGTCAGGGGCCGGGGTTAGCCTGGGGGCCGGAGGTTTCGATGACACTCGATCCGCACTCGCCCCGCACCTCGCCCTCGCCCGACAACGCCGGCCCGCACCCGTGGCGGCGCTACGTCGCCCTCGGCGATTCGTTCACCGAGGGCATCGGTGACCCGCTGCCCGACGGCGGCCATCGGGGATGGGCCGATCGCGTCGCCGAGGTTCTCGCCGCGCAGGTCGACGACTTCGCGTACGCCAACCTCGCCGTCCGCGGCAAGCTCATCGGTCAGATCGTCGCCGACCAGATCGAGCCCGCGCTCGCGCTCAAACCCGACCTCATCACCTTCTCCGCCGGCGGCAACGACGTCATCCGCCCCGGGACCGATCCCGACGCGGTCGCGCGGCAGTTCGAGGACGCCGTTGCGCGCCTGCGCCGCGACCACGCCACGGTCGTCGTGTTCACGGGCATCGACACGGAGTTCACGCCCGTGTTCCGCGGCATCCGGGGAAAGGTCGCGATCTACAACGAGAACATCCGCGCGATCGCCGACGCGTACGACTGCGTCGTCGCCGATCAGTGGGGCCTGAAGGAGGTGCAGGACATGCGCTTCTTCGACGATGACCGCCTGCACTACAACTCCCTCGGCCACCACGAGGTGGCGCGGATGGTGTTGCGAGCGCTCAACGTCCCGAACGACCTGCAGCCGATGCAACCCGAGGCTCTGGCGGCCACCACCTGGCGCGCTGCGCGCGAGAAGGACCTCGTCTGGGCGCGGGCCTATCTCGTGCCGTGGGTGCTGCGGCGCCTGCGCCACCAGTCGTCGGGCGATCACGTGCTCGCCAAACGCCCCGAGCCCCTGCCGGTCGTGACGCTCGCCCCGGGTCCGGATGCCGCGGCCTCCCGCGGGACCCAGGTCTGAGGCCGGGTCGACGCGGGGAAGCATGACCCGGGTCCGCCGACCGGGACGCCGTCGTCGAGAGAACGCCCGATGCGTCACCCGGACGCTCGCGCCGCGCCTGCGGGCGCCGCATCGGCCCTCGCCGCCGCGAGGGCCGAGAGCGTGCGCCGGCTGAGGACATCGGCGATCGTGACCGTGACTCCGCGGGCAGCGAGAGCGTGCGTGAACGAGACGAGGTCGATACTGTCCATCCCCGCGTCGAGGAGGTCATCGTCTCGATCGACCGCGTGACCGAGCACCGCGTCGGCTGCCTCGGCGAAGACGTCGACGACAGGGGACGACGAGCGCGGAGCGTCCGGCGTGATCGCCTGCAGCGCCCGCGTGTCGAGCTTGCCGTTCGCGGTGAGGGGCAGTACCTCCACCAGCACCGCGTCGGCCGGGATCATGTACCCCGGAAGAACCGCGGCGAGCGTCGTGCGGAGGGAGACGGCATCGGCGAATCGTGGGAGGGGACCGGGGTCATCGGTGACGAGGAACGCTCGCAGCACCGTGCCACGGGGGCGTTCTCTCGGCAGGACGGCGGCGTCGCGCACCCCGGTCAGGCCGCGGAGGGCGGCGGCGACCTCACCGAGCTCGATGCGATGCCCGCGGATCTTGACCTGATCGTCGGAGCGGCCGAGGGAGGCGAGTCGACCGTCGGGGCGCAGGCGGACGAGATCGGCGGTGCGGTACATGCGCCCCCCGTGCCGGAAGGGGTCGGCGACGAAGCGTTCCGCGGTGAGGGCGGGGCGCGCGGCGTATCCGCGAGCGAGCTGCGGTCCGGCGAGGTAGAGCTCGCCGACCGCTCCCACGGGCGTCCGCCGCAACCGCCGGTCGAGCACGTACGCGTGCATCCCGGCGACCGGGCGCCCCAGCACGACCTCGTCGGTCTCGCTCATCACGGCCGAGACGGCATCGACCGTCGTCTCGGTGGGTCCGTAGAAGTTCATGGCGCGCACCGGAGACTCCCCGAGCGCGCGCCACGCGTCGCGACCGACCGCCTCTCCCCCGAGCCCCAGCACCCGCAAGCGCTCGTGGACCGGGCTGTCGGGGGCAAGGCACGCGTGCAGAGTGGGCGACAGCTCGACCATCGTGATGCCACGCCCGAGGATCTCGGCCTCGAGGCGGGCGGGATCGCGCAGAGTGTCGGCATCCAGGAGCTCGACACGGTGCCCTGAGAACAGAGCCAGCAGCGGCTGCCACGAGGCGTCGAACCCGAACGACCACGCGTGACCGACGGTCAGTGTCGCCCGTGCGACGCCGGCGTACGCCCGTTCCGCGTGGTCGGCGTGCAAGGCCACGATGCCGCGGTGCGTGGCGATGACGCCCTTGGGTTCGCCCGTCGACCCCGACGTGAAGATCATGTACAGCGCGTCGTCGGGGTGGATGACGGTGACGGGCGGGGCGGCATCCACGGGCTCGACCGCAGGAACGTCGAGCCAGGGAGAGACGCCGATCACCGCGCGCGGATCGGCGAGGCGTCGGATGGCGTCGAGACGGGTGTCGGGCAGCTCCGGGTCGAGGTAGACCGCGCATGCGCCGGCCCGAGCGATGCCGAACAGCGCCTCGACCACCTCGATCGAGCGCGGGAGGGCGATGCCGACGACGTCTCCCGCGCCGATTCCCGCCGCCCCGAGACCGGCGGCGATGCGCGCGGTGCGGTCGTCGAGCTCGCGGTATGTCCACGCGCGGTCGCCGTCAGCGAGGGCCACGTCGTGGGGTCCGGATGCCACGGATGCGGCGAGCAGCTCGGGAACGGTGCGGCCGTCGTCCGGGGCGGTGGCGTCGACGCGACCCCCCGCGCACGCCTCCCCCGCCAGACGCGCCCACGCCGCCCGGTCCACCGCGCGTTCCGCCCGGACGTCGTCGACCCGCGCAGCAGGGCTCGCGACGATCTCGTCCAGCGCCGCTCGCCACAGATCGGCGAGCTCTTCGGCCGAGAAGCCGACGAGTTGGGCGGCGCGCACCTCGACGTCGACGACGAGGCGTCCGTCGATGACCGCGGGGGCGATGACCAGCGGATAGTGCGTGAGGCTGTGCGCGTCGGCGTGACGGACAGCGGCATCCGGGGCGAAACCGGTGCCGTCATGACGCGAGACCGGGGCGTTCTGGAACACGAGCAGGGTGTCGAAAAGGGCTCCGGCGCCGGCGGCACGGGCGATCGCGCGGAGTCCGGGATGCGCGTGCGCGACGTCGACGGCGAACTCCGTCTGCAGCCGCTCGAGCACGGTGGACACGGGGGTCTCGTCGAGGGTCACCCTCACCGGCACCGTCGTGATGAACAGACCCACCATGCGCTCGCTGCCGACGAGCTCGGGGTCGCGTCCCGACACGGTGGTGCCGAAGACGACGTCGTCACGGTCGGTCAGCCGCGAGAGCATGACGGCGGTCGCGAGCTGCGCGAGGGTGTTGAGGGTCAGGTCCCGCGCGCGGGCGAACGACAGCAGGCGTTCGGTGTCGGCTGCCGACCACCGACGCTGCTCGATCGTCGCCTCTCCGAACCGCCCGTCGCCGGGCTCGGTCGCCCGGTCGGCCAGCTGCAGCGGCACGATGTCACGCAGACGCGACCGCCAGTGCTCGCGGGCGGCGTCATCGTCCTTCTGCTGGACGTGCAGCACCTGATCGCGGAAGGGACGCACCGCCGGCAGCGACGCGCCGGCGTAGGCCCGCTGGATCTCGTCGATGACGATGCCGAACGACCATCCGTCGAGCGCGATGTGGTGCCCGGTGAGGACGACGTCGTCACCCGCGGCGGCGTGGACGAGGCTCACACGCAGGAGGGGTCCGGTGCGCACGTCGAATCCGCGCCGACGCTCCTCGGCAGCGACGATCACACCGTCGCCGGGGCGCTCCTCGACGGGGATCGTCCCGTCCGCCGGGATGAGATGGACGGGGTGCGGCAGCCCCTCGTCGACGAAACGCCCGAGCACGACCGGATGACGCCTCGCGACGGTGTCGACCGCGGAGCGGAGGCGGTCGGCATCCAGGCGTCCGTCGAGCTCGAGGCGCACCTGGATGACGTACGCGTCGTCGGTCTCGGCGGCGAGGGCCAGCATGCCGCGCTGGAGCGGAGTGGCCTGAAGGACGTCGGCGATCATCGGGGGTCTCCGATCAGGGAGGAAGTCGGGGCGAGCGGGTTCAGAGCGTCGGCGATCATCGGGCGCCTCCCATCAGGGCGGCGAGGAGGTCGGGGCTGAGACCCGAGGCGGACAGCGGGGCGCTCTCGGGCGCCTCCGAGGGGGTGTCGGCGGGCTGCATCGAGCGGGCGAGATCCGCGAACACCGGGTGCGCGAAGACCTGACGCGGGGCGGCGGCGAGACCGCGCTCCCGCAGGCGCGCGACGAACGCGATCGACGAGATGCTGTCGCCGCCGAGGGCGAAGAACGACTCCCCGGGCGCCGGCTGCGGGATGCCGAGGACCTCGGCCGCGCACGAGAGGACGACGTCGAGGGCATCGGTGGCCGGACCGGAGGCGGCTGCCTGCTCCCCCTCGCGGCGCGGGGCACGCTCGGCATCCGCGACACGCGGCGGCGTCGCCCTCGCCTCGCCTCGCGCGAAGGGGAGCTCGGCGAGGGTGGCGGTTCCGTCATGGTCGGCCAGCGCGCCGATCACCGCGAGCAGCCGTTCGGCGAGACGGGTGATGGTCGGCGGCGCGAACAACGCGGTGCGGAACGCGATGCCGCCGCGAAGGCCCTCGGTGTCGTCGACGAACTCGAACGACAGCTCGAACTTGGCGTGCGTGCGTTCGGGCTCGGCGATCTCGTAGGCGATCTCACCGCCGGGGTGCGGGAGGGAGCCGCGTAGCTCTCCCCCGCTGTGCAGCTGCACCATCGTGGTGGCCAGCGGACTCAGTCCGCTCGATCGGTCGGGGCCGACCGCGAGCACGACCTGTTCGAACGGCACCGCCTCGTGCGCGAGGGCCTCGACGAGGGTCTCGCGCGCCGAGACCACGAGGGCGTCGAGCGACACGTCGGCGGGAACGCGATGGCGCAGCACCATCGTGTTGGCGAGCATGCCCACGACATCGGTGGTCCGCTCGTCACGACCGGCGACGGGGACGGCGATGAGGAGGTCGTCGCGTCCGCCGAGACGCGCGAGGGTCGCAACGACCGCGGCCTCGAGAACGGCGAACAGGCTCGACCGGGTGCGGCGGGCGACGCGACGCAAGCCCTCGGCGGTGCGAGCCGAGACGGTGAACGGCATCCAGCCACCGTCGGGAGGTGCGAGCGGATCGACCGCGTGGTCGGCGGCGATCGGCAGCCCCTCGGGCGCGTCGGCGAGTCGCGCGCGCCAGAACGCCAGCGAGTCGGCGGCGGCGGGGCGCTCGCCCTCCAGATCGAGAGGCGAGGGCGCCGGGTCCGTCCACTCCGGCTCGGTTCCGACCGCGCGGGCCGCGTACGCCGTGGCGAGATCACGGAGGAGGATGCCGGTAGACCATTCGTCGGCGACCAGATGGTGCAGCAGCAGACCCAGCGCCCGCCCCTCGGCGGTGAGCACCGCCCGCACACCGAGCTCACGGTCGAGGTCGAAGCCGCGGCGGAGGTCGTCGGCATCCGTCGACCACCAGCGGAGCTCGTCGAGGTGTTCCTCGGCAACCGCGCGCTGTGTCGGCTGACCGTCGACGACGTCGACGAGGACGCGCAGGCCTTCATGCCGCACGAGCACGTCGCGCACGGCGGAACGGAGCGCCGCGGCGTCGGGGGCGTCGCTGAACCGCAGCACGTACGGGATGGCGTATCCGAGGCCGCCGTCGTCGAACCGGTCGAGGAACCAGATCCCGCGCTGCTGCGCACGCAGCGGAACCGCGTCGGGACGCGGCGCGCGCGTGCTCCGGGGCCGCGCCGTCTCCCGCGCTCCGCCCGCGACCTCACCGAGCGCCCGCGCGGTGGGGCGGGCGAAGAAGTCTCCGATCCGCAGCCCCTCGATCCCGCGCGCCCGAAGGGTCGCGATCACGCGGGTCGCGAGCAGTGAGTGCCCGCCGGCGTCGAAGAAGTCGTCGTCGGGACCGAGCGCCGGGGCGTCGAGCACCGCGCGGAACGCGTCGAGCACGGCGTTCCCCCGTTCGGTGAGCACCTCGTCCGCAGCCACGACCACGCGACGGGCGCCGGCCACGGTATCGACGGGAGCGGCGCTGCGGGACGCCGGTTGCAGCAGCACGACGTCGCGGAGCAGACGCGCAGCGGGATCGTCGCCCTCCGCCGTCGCGAGAGCCTCGACGGCTGTCCGCACGGCGTCGAGCAGCGCTCGCGCTGCCGTCTCGGACACATCGGCCGACCACGACACCTCCAGCGCGGGCGCGGCGCCCTCGCGAAGGGCGATCGTGATCCCCGGCTCGGCCGCCAGCGGCGGGAGCTCGATCTCGCGGGCCGTGGCCCCGCCGAGGCGGGCGGAGGCGACCACGTCACCGACACCGACGAGCAGGAACCCGCCGCGCTCGCGCAGCGCGGGCTGGGTGCGGCGGATCAGCTCGATGGGCACGACACCTCCGGCCGTCGCGGCGCGGACGGCCTCGACGGTCCGAGCCGTCAGCGACGCCACGGTGTCGTCGTCGCGCATCCCGATCCGGAGGGGCACGAGGTTGCCACGCGCCCCCACCGCGAGGGCTCCCATGCCCTCCACGTCGAGCACGGGCAGGTCGATGACCCCGTCGGTGCGACCGGTCGCGGCCGTCAGGACCGCCGCCGTGGCCACCGCGACCGTGTGCAGTCCGCCGGCGCCGGTCCGGGCGCTCGCCTCGCCGATGCGCGGCACGTCAACGCGAAGGCGACGGATGTCGTGTGCCTCGACCCCGACCGGTGCGGGCTCCGACGTCGTCCGACGCCAGGTGGCGGGGAGTCTCAGCGGCGCTGCCCCGTCGAGGACCGCGCGCCAGCGCTCGAGCACGGGCGCGCTGCCCGTCCCGCGGAGCCAGCGCACCTTCTCGGCGGCGAACCGCCGATAGACACCGCGGTCGATCTCCGGGGCGTCGCCGTCGTAGTGCGCGCTCACCCGGGTGAAGAACGGATGCCAGGACGCATCGTCGAGGGCGATGTGGTGCCCCACGATCCCGAGCACGAGTCCGTGTTCGCCGGTGTCGATGAGAGACACGCGCAGGGGCGCCTCCGTGGCGAGGTCGAAAGCGATGCGTGCGCGGTCCACGACGTATGCGCGCACCTCGTCGAGGGGCAGCCAGATGCGCTCGACGGCGACCTCGTCGGCGGACAGCTCGCGCGGGCGAACGCCGCCCTCCACGGCATCCCAGACCGTACGGAGGGCCGGGAAGTCGTCGACGGTGCGGCGCAGCGCCGTGTCGAGCCGGTCGGCGTCGACGTCGCCGTCGAACCGGACGGCGAGGGCGACGGCCCCCGTCGCGGCGTGCGGGTCGAGCTCGTGCAGCAGCCACATGCGCTCCTCCGACGGCGAGGCGACCAGCTCGTCGGTCCGCGCCGGAGCCGGGACCGCAGCCGCGATCCCGCGCGCCTTCAACAGGGCGTCCATGCGGGCGCGTTTCGCGCCGCTCAGCAGCGACGAGGCACGCGCCGCGGGTCGCGGACGCCCGACGGCGTCGAGGCGCTGGGCCACGGCATCCAGGATCTCGTCCACGGTCTCGAGCGTGAGAGCGTCGACCGCGACGTCGGCGGTGAGCACGAGGGCGCCGTCGCTCTCGCCCAGTCGGATGTCGAGGGCCACCTGGGGCGTCGCGGTCCAGGCGGCGACCGGGGCAGGGGTCTCAGTCCAGGTCAAGCCGTTGGTCACGACCACCGGGCACGCCACCGCCGTGCGGTCGCGGCGGGCGAGGGCTGTGGCGATCGAGGGACCGTCGGGGCCGTCGAGGCGCGCGAACAGCTCCGCCTGCAGCTCGCGGGCGCTCGCGACGGCGTCGGCCGGGATCGCTCCCGCACCCACGACGACGAATCCTGCGAACGGTCCCACCGGTCCGTCGTCGGGGCCGCCCGCGGTCGGCACCGACAGCCGCACCGGACCCCCGGAACGTGCAGCGAGCTCGTCGCCGATCGCGCCCGCGACGACAGAGTGCGCGGAGAGCCCCGCGGCTCCCCCGGCGAGGACCGCGCGCCGCCAGACCGCGGCGTCGACGACCCGCGACGTACGCTCCGTGCGGATCGCGCCCAGGCCGTCGAGCGGCGCGCGCCAGGGCAGACGCGGCGCGCCGGGCAGATCGGCCGCTGCGCGTTGCACCCGGTCGGGCTCGACCGCCGCGGGCACCGCACGCAGGGCGTCGAGCAGACCGGTCGGGGTGGGAGGGAGGGCCGCCGCCGGATCGGCCACGAGCCGCGCGGCCTCCGCGATCACGCGGGTCAGGCCCTGCCCGTCGAGGGCGAGCGCGTCGGAGCACAGCACCACCGCATCGCGGTCGTCGCGGCGCACATGGACGACCTCGACCAGCGCGTCGAGGGGCCGGGGTGTGGTGCGCAGCCCCGCGAGCAGGTCGGCGAAGGCGTCTTCTCCCCCGCCGCGGAGGTCCACGGTGCGCAGCAGGTCGGCCTCATGGGCGACGCTCTGCGTCTCGCCCTCGATCCGCAACCGCAACGCCTCGTGTCGTCGGGCGAGGGATGCCACGACCTCGCGCACGCGATCGGCATCGACATCGCCCTCCCATACGCGGACGTCGAGCATCCCGGTGCCCCCGAGGGGGGCCGAACCGTCGCGCGCGGCGAGGTACGCCCGCTGCAGAGGGGTGAGAGGCACGGAATCCGTGGGCGCGCTGCTGATCGCCGGCACAGCGCGGGAGGGCGTTCGCTCAGACATCGGCGCCCTCCGTCACGATCTCGACGAGGAGTTCCGCGATCACGTGCACGTCGTCTCCTCCGTGATCGGCGAGCACCGCCGCGATGCGGCGAGGCGTTCGCGCCTCGAACAGTTCGGCGACGGTGAGATCGGCGACCCGCAGCTCGTCGCGAAGGGCCGCCACGCACGCGACGGCCCGCACGGAGTCGCCGCCGATGCGGAAGAAGTCATCGTCGGCGCTGAGAGTCTCCGCCCCCACCACCTCCGCCATGACGAGCGCCACCGCCCGTTCGAGCGCCGTCTCGTCGGCGACGGTGGCTGTGGGAGCCGCCGCTCGTGCCGCCGCCTCGGCCAGAGCGGCCCGGTCGATCTTGCCGTTGACCGTCAACGGCAGGTGATCGACGAGCACGACGACCTCGGGCACCATGTATGCCGGCAGCCGCTCGGCGAAAGCGGCACGGATCGCCGCATCATCGAGGGCGGCGCCCGTACGGCGGGCCACGGTGACCGCGAGCACTCCCGACCGCACCGGCAGCAGCGCCGCGATCGCGCGATCCACCCCCGCGACACCGTCGAGAGCGCGCTCGACCTCGCCCAACTCGATGCGGTACCCGCGCAACTGGATCTGGTGATCACGGCGCCCGTGGAACTCGATCACCCCGTCGGGACGGTAGCTCGCGAGGTCGCCCGTGCGGTACCAGCGCACACCGTCGTGGACGACGAACCGGTCGACCGTGCGCGCGGGATCGCCGCGGTAGCCACGCGCGACGCCCGCACCCCCGATCCACAGCTCGCCGACGACGTGGTCGGGGCAGTCCTCGCCGCGTTCATTCACGACGCGGCAGCGCACACCCGCCATCGGCACGCCGTAGGGCACGACGGCCTCGACGTGCGTGGCATCCGGTTCGTGCACGGTCGAGTGGATCGCCGTCTCGGTCGTGCCACCGAGTCCGGCGAAGCGCACGCCCGGAACGCGCGCGGCGAAGGCTTCGGCCGTCGACCCGGGAACCCAATCCCCGCCCGTGATGACGGTGCGCACGCTCGCGAGCTGATCGTCGGATGCCGCGTCGAGCAGCATGCGCAGGAGGGCGGGCGCCGCGTTGACCACGGTGACGCCGTGCCGTTCGATGAGCTCGGCCCAGGCGAACGCGTCGCCCGTGTCGGCGGCGTCGGGCATGACGACGGACCCTCCGAGAGCGAGCGGGGCGAAGAGGTCGTAGACCGAGAGGTCGAACTGCAGCGACGACAGCGCGATCGTGCGCTCGTCACCGGTGAGCGCGAAGTGGGCGGCGATCGCGTCGATCGTCGCCGCGGCGGCGGAGTGCGGCACCTCCACGCCCTTCGGCTCGCCCGTCGACCCCGACGTGAACAGGACGTAGGCGATCGACGACGGTTCGACGGGCACGGGCGCGACGAGCGGGACGGCATCCCCCGCCACGGCGAGGACCGGGACGTCGACGCCCTCGGCTGCGCCGACCAGTGCGCGGGCGCCGGAGCGGGCGAGGATGCGGTCGCGACGGGCGGCAGGATCGTCGACGTTGATCGGCACGTAGGCTGCGCCGGCCGCGAGCACGCCGAGCACCGCGACGGCCTGATCGATGCCCTTGGGCAGGCGCACCGCGACCGTGTCATCCGGGCCGACACCGATCCCGGCGAGACGTGCCGCGAGGGTGAGCGCACGCTCGGCCACCTCACCGGCGGTGAGGTCACCGCGGGCCGAGCGGAGGGCGACCGCGTCGGGGTGCGCGAGCGCCCGCGCGAAGAACGCGTCGTGCAGGGTGCGGGCGCCCGGTGCCGGCCGGTCATGGGCGGTGCGCCGCGCGAGTTGACCTGCCGGGAGGGGAACGTCGCCGTCGCCGTGGTCGATGACCGCGTCGATCAGATCGATGAACGCGCGGAACATGTCGGAGATCACGCCGGGAGGGAAGGCGTCGCGGCGCACGTCCCAGTTGACGAGCATGCCCTCGGCGACGTCGACCACCTGGGCGTCGAGCTCGACCTGCGGACCCTGGGAGATGATCCACGACGGCGTGCCGAACGCCCCCAGGACCCGCTCCGAGAACAGCCGCCCGAGGTTCAGTCCCGAGGTGAAGACGATCGGAGCGAGGACGGGTTCGCCCGCGGCGCGGCCGAGGTCGCGCAGCACGTCGAGTCCGCCGTACGCGGAGTGGTCGACCGCCGCATGCAGCTGGGTCTGCAGCCGTCGCGCCCGCTCGGGGAACGACTCCGGTGCCGTGTGATCGACGGCCAGCAGCACCGAAGTGGTGAAGTCGCCGACGAGGTCGTCGACGTCGGCCACGACGGGAGCGCGGGTGAAGAGCGGGACGTTCAGGAGGAACCGCTGCGTGGTCGACCAGCGCGCCACGACCTCGGCGAACGCCGTGGCGAGCACCACCGACGGTGTCACCCCGAGGCTCCGGGCGCGCGCCGCGAGAGCGTCGGCGCGGACATGGTCGAGGGTCTCGGCGAGACGCACGCTGGCGTGAGGGGCGGGGCGATCGCCCTCCGCCCGGGCGGGCAGCGCCGGGGCGCCGGGGAGAGCGGGGAGGCGCTCGGCCCACCACGCGCGGTCGCGCTCGCGCGCCGCGGGGTCGGCCTCGGCGGCCAGGTACTCGCGGTACCCGGGGTGCGCGGGAGCGCCGAGCGCCGCGTCCTCGTCGTACGCGCGAGCGAGGTCTTCGAGGATGCGCCGGTAGCTCTGCGCATCGGCGGCCAGCATGTCGACGTCGACGTGCAGTCGCGTCCGCCCCTCGGGCAACAGCGTGAGGGCCACCTGCACCACCTGACCGTCGACGACGTCGAGCATCTGGTGCGAGCGCTCGTCGCGGAGACGCTCGAGCTCGCGCGCGGCCGCGGCGTCGTCGAGATGGCGCAGGTCGTCGACCCGGAAGGGCGAGGACACCGCCGCCGCCGGGACGATCCACTGCATCGCGTCATCGGTGAAGGCCGCGCGCAGCATCGGGTGGCGCGTCACAAGCGCCGTCACCGCGCGGGCGAGACGGTCGGGGTCGATGCCGTGTCCGTCGAACTCGACGTACAGGTGCGCGGCGACGCCGCCGAGACGGTGCTGCGTCTGACGACCGCTCCAGTACGCGTGCTGCATGGGGGCGAGGGCGAAGCGGGGGTCGTCGTGCACCGCGGGGCGTGCCGCCTCCCGGACGGCAGGAGCGCCGGCACCGGCGAGGAGGCGTTCCCAGGCGGCGACGGTCGGATCGGCCGCCAGCGCCCCGAAGCCCACCTCGGCTCCCTCCGCACGCCACCGCTCGGCCAAGCGGATGATGGCGAGCGAGTGGAGCCCGTGCATGAGCAGGTCGTCGTCGGGTTCGATCTCGACCGGGGCGATGCCCAGCTGGTCGGCGATCTCGGCGGTGATGCGGGTGCGGTCGAACACGGTTCTCCTCAGACTCCAACGGAAACGGACAGACGGATGCCGACGCCCTCGGCACCGGGAACGAGAGCGCCGACATCGACGGCCTCGGGAAGGGAAGGGATGCCGACGCCCTCGGCGCGCACGACCAGAGCGCCCGGTAGTCCCCCGACGTCCAGGTCGACGAGGACCAGCCGCGCCGTCGGATCCAGCGCACAGGCCACGACGGCCGGTGCCGCATCGGCGGGGGCGAGCGTGAGCCTGTCGGGAGCCGGCACGAGGCCCGCGCCCAGACACTTCAGGACCGCTTCGCGGCGCACCCATGCCGTCGCGAGAGTGGCGGCGTCCCATCCGCGCTCGGGGCGCTCCGCGGCGGGAAGGTAGTCGGCGACGGCGTCGGTACTCGCCGCGTCCATCCCCGCTTCGACATCGACCCCCACGTCGCCTTCCGGCCGGTACGCCGCGAGCACCACCCCACCGGAGTGGGCGATCGAGATCCCTCCGTCGGCGTCCGGGGTCCACGGCATGCCGGCACGCGGGTCACCGGGCGGGCGGATGTCGATGGTCACGTCGGCGGGAGCCGACCCGGTCGCTGCGGCGACCAGCGCGCGGGCGAGGACGCGGCCGGTGGTGAACTCGGCGGCGCGCGCCGGACGCATCACGGCGAGACGCGCACGCTCACCGGGACTCAGCCAGGGATGCCCCGGCGCGAGCGTCCGGGCGGCGACGATCACGCGCCCACCGCCGTGCGGATCCGCGACAGCAGGAGCGTGGACTGGTCGAAGAGGGCGAAGTGTCCGCCTTCGAGCACGAGAGTGCCGTGATCGATGCCTCCGGGGGCGAGCAATGGCATCCATTCGGCGACCGCGGAAGGACCGGCGACGGGATCGTCGCGTCCGGCGACCGTGAGCAGGCCTCCGGCGCGCAGCGGACCGCGCTCGGCCTCGGCCGCGGGTCCCGGGCGGTCGAACTCGGCCGCGGCCGTGAGGTCACCGCGCAGCGCGCGGATCGCGAGGTCGAGGAACGGTTCGTCGCCGAGCAGCACCTCGGGAGTGCCGCCGAGCCGGCGCAGCCACGCACGCCAGGCGTCGCGGTCGTCGTCGGCGGGGAGACGGCCGCTGCGGCGCCGGCCGGGCGCCGGGCGCCCCGACAGCACGAGCAGGTCGACCGGGATGAGCGCCGACAGCGCCGCCGCGAGGGATGCGCCGAAGCTGTGCCCGAGCAGCACCGTCGGGGTCTCGTCGGCGGCGAGCTGCCCGAGCACTCCGGCGAAGGCCGCGACGAACGCCGTGTACGACGTCAACGGCTCCTCGGCGACACGGGTCTCGTGACCGGGATACTGCAGGGCGACGATGTGCGGGGGGTCGGCGAGACCGTGCCCGAGTCGCGCGTAGGTACCGGCTGATCCACCCGCGTGCGGCAGGCACACCAGTCGCCATGCGGCCTCGGTCGGACCGCTCACCCGCGCGACGGCGCCGAGGTCGATGGTGCGGGTCACCGCGTGGTCCGTTCGGGCGTGCGCTGGCGCACCTTGCTCACCTTGCCGACGCCCGTGGTCGGAAAGGCCGCGACGAACTCGATCGTGTCCGGGAGCTTGAAGCGGGCCACGCCCCGCTCCGCGAGGAAACGTCGCAGCTCGATCGCCCGCGGCGCCCGTGCGAGGCCCTGCCGCGGGATGACGTAGGCGGCGATGCGCTCGCCGAGGGCGTCGTCGGGGACGCCCACGACCGACACGTCGTGCACGACCGGGTGCCCGAGCAGGAGGTTCTCCAGCTCCTCGGGCGCCACTTTCTCGCCGCCGCGGTTGATCTGGTCTTTCGCGCGACCCACGACCCGGATGTATCCGCGCTCGTCGACGGAGACGAGGTCGCCCGTGCGGTAGAAGCCGTCGGCGGTGAAGGCCGCCCTGTTCACGGCATCATCCGCGAGGTATGCGCGAATCGTGTACGGCCCGCGGGTCAACAGGTGCCCGCGCTCACCCGTCGGCACCGACTCATCGTGGTCGTCGACGACGCGCACCTCGTCGTCGGGGGAGATCGGCCGCCCCTGGGTGGTGACGATCGTCTCCTCGTCGTCGTCGAGCCGCGTGTAGTTGACGAGCCCTTCGGCCATGCCGAACACCTGTTGCAGCGTGCACCCGAGCTCGGGTCGGACACGCCGAGCGACGGCCTCGCTGAGTTTGGCGCCGCCGACCTGGATCGCGCGGAGCGAGCGCAGCCGATCACCGGGCGCGGCGTCGAGCCAGGCGATCAACAGCGGCGGCACGAGCGCGACGCTCGTCACGCCGTGCCGCTCGATGAGCGGGAAGGCGATGTCGGGGCTCGGGGCGGAGCACATCACGATCGAGGCGCCGACGGCGAACGCGCCCAGGATGCCGGGCGAGCTCATCGTGAAATTGTGGGAGGCGGGCAGGGCGACGAGCATGACGCTGTTCTCGTCGAGTCCGCAGATCGTGGCGCTCTCGCGCACGGAGTAGAGGTAGTCGTCGTGCGTGCGCGGGATGAGCTTCGGCCCGCCCGTCGTCCCGCCCGACAGTTGCAGGAAGGCGATGTCACCCGGTCGTGCCGGGCTCTCGCGCCGCTGGGCGGGTGCGGGAGCGTCGAGATCCACGGATGCCACGACCAGCACGCGCACGCCGGCGGGGGCACCGCGACGGGCGATGTCGGCGTAGGCGGCGTCGGCGGGACGGCCGAGGGTGAGGATCGCGCGCGCGGCCGAACGGGTCGCCACGTCGGCGAGCTCGCGCTCACGGTGGGCGGGCAGGGCGAAGACGGGCAGCGCCCCGAGGAGAGCGAGGGCGAACACCGCGACGGGATGCTCCGCGACGTTCGGCAGGAAGAGCACGACGCGGTCGCCACGACGGATGCCGTCGGAGGCGAGCCGTTCGGCCAGCGCGCGGACAGCGCGGTCGAGGCCGCGGTAGTCGAGCACGCGGTCGTCGTCGATCACCGCGGGTCGCGAGCCGTGGCGCTCGACGGTCTCATCGAGCAGGTCGGTGAACGTCTGGCCGATCCAGTGCCCGCGTCCGCGGTACAGGGCCGCGACATCGTCGGGGTACGGCCGGAAGGCGCGCAGGGTCTGATCGACGCGGAGCGACGCCGGACGCAGGTCGGTCCAGGCGGCGTCGATGACGCGCAGTGCCTCGGGACGCGGCACCGGCTCGGTGACGGCGGTCCACCCGGCGGGCAGGGGCGGTTCCACCGGCCAGAGCGAGTGCTGGCCCTCGTCGTTCACCAGCACGCGGAAACGAGCATCGGGGTCGTCGAAGGGATTCGGCATCGGGGGGAACCTCTGTCTGGGGAAGCGGGTGAGGAAAACGGTCGTGACGGGCACGCGGCCCGCCACGACCGGTGCGTCAGGAGCCCGCGATCGCGCTCAACGCGTACGAGGCGTTCAGCGGAGACGGGTTGCGCAGCGCCGCGATCTGCACCATCGTCAGGTCGACGACGTGGCCGTCCTTCACGGCCGTCAGTGTGGGATACACGGCACTGTTCTGCCAGGCGGTCTTGACGTCGGCGCTGAGGAACGCGATGTACACGCGGTCGGCGTCGGCCTGGTCGACGGTCTCGAACGACAGGCCCGCGGCCCCCGAGCCGTCATCCAGAGAGGGAAGAGCGGCCGCCGTGGGGCTGAAGGTCATACCGAGGGCGTCGAAGGCGCGCACGCTGCCGTCTTCGGGGTCGTTGACGACCTTCAGGGCGTTGGGAGTCGCGAGCGAGAGCGTGTACGTCAGCCCCTTCAGCTCGGGGTGGCTCGTTCCGGCTTCGGAGAACGTGGTCGTGTCGGCGTCGACGAGCGGCTGCACGGCCTCCGTCTTCCCGAGTGCCTCGGCGATGAGCGGCGCCTCGACCTGCCAATCGAGGTGGTGGATGTTCTTCGCGCTCGGACCGACGACCGGAGCGATCGCCGAGAGGGCCGCGTAGTTCGCCTCGAGGTCCACGTACGAGGTCGCGACGATGAGGTCGGGCTGCAGGGCGGCGATGGCCTCGAGGTCGAGAGGCGCGCGGTCGGCGCCGGCGGCCGCGGTCTGGATGAGCTCGGGAGTCGTCGTCAGCTCCGGGGCGAGCCACGGAGCGATGCCGGACGTGTCGAACGGGAACGCGGAGGTCGCGACGGGCTCCACGCCCAGGGCCGTGACGATGTCGGCCTCCATCCAGCCGAGAGTCACGACGCGCTCGGGCGCGGCGGCGATGGTCGCCTCGCCGTAGGCGTCGTCGATCGTGACGGGGAAACCGCCCGCGCTGGATGCGGGCGTGGCCGCGGCGTCGGCCGGGCCCGTGGCACAGCCGGACAGCAGCGCGGCACTGACCGCCACGGTGGCGGCCGCGGCGACCACGCGGGTCGGGCGGAGGAAGCGGGCGAGAGACATGGGACTCCTTCGAACGGGCGAGCTGTGAGGTGAGAGCGGGATGCCGATGCCGATCCCCCGCTCTTCGAAGATAGGTTAGCCTAACCTAAATACAAGCCAAATCCTGGACGGACGTCGACAGGATGGGGCGACGACGGAGAGGACTCCCATGAGCCGCAGGCTGCGACTGACCGAGAACCAGCGCGACGTGATCGCGCACCCGGCGCACGCGCACGGCCTGGCCGACGAGATCGCCCTCGTCCGCACGGTCGCGGAGGTGTCGCCTGTCGTCGCGCGTGTCACGATCGACCTGGGCGGCGCTCCCGACCCGGTGGAATGGGCGAAGCCGAACACCGCGATCCGCATCGAGGTCCCCGCTCTCGACGACGACACCGCGCTCGTCTCGCGCGTCTACACGGTCCGCCGCTTCCAGACGCCGCGCACGATCGAGGTCGACATCGTGCGCCACGGCCACCGCACGCCGATGACCGCGTGGCTCGCCGGCATCCGCGCCGGGGACAGCGTCCGCGTGATCGGTCCGCGCACGCACCTGCTGCCCGCCCACGACGGACGCCCGATCGAACTCGTCGCCGACGACTCCGCTCTGCCCGCCGTGGCCTCGATCCTCGCGGCGTGGCCCGCAGGCAGTCGCGGACGCGTGCGCACGACCAGCCGCGACGAGGTCGTGCTCGCGCAGCTGCCGGCCGTGCCGGACGTCTCCATCGAGCGCATCGCCGACGTCGACGCCGTCGACGCCCCGGTTGGCACCGTCCTGTGGGCCGCGGGGGAACGAGACGACATGCGGGCGCTGCGCGCACGGTGCCTCGCCGCGGGCATGGACAAGGGCGATCTGCGCGTCTTCGGCTATTGGAAGAGCGGCGTCAGCAACAGCGTCATCGACGCCAAGCGCCTCGATCACTTCGCCGCGCTCCTGAAGGAGACAGGCTCGACGGACGGCGCCGACGACTTCGACATCGACATCTGACGGACCGGTTCGGCGGCACCGAGCGCGCGCAGAAGCGTGCGGAACTTCGCGCCCGTCTCCTCGATCTCGCGGTCAGGCTCGGAGTCGGACACGATCCCCGCGCCGGCGAAGAGCCGAATCGTGCGGCCGACGATCTCGGCGCTGCGGATGCCGAGGGCCCACTCCCCGTCTCCGGTGGCGTCCGTCCAGCCGACGGGCCCGGCGAACGGCCCCCGCGGGACCGGTTCGAGCGCCGCGATCGCCGCGACGGCGTCCGCCGTCGGCACCCCGCCGACCGCGGGGGTCGGGTGAAGGGCCAGGGCGAGCTCGGCGGAGGTGACGGTCGGGTCTTCCAACACGCCCTCGATCGTCGTGCCGAGGTGCCACATCGTGGGCGTCGCGACGACGTCGGGGCGATCGGGCACGTGCAGGCTCCGGCAGAACGGTCCCAGAGCGGCGGCGATCGCGTCGACGACGAAGCGGTGTTCGCCGAGGTCCTTCGACGAGGTGGCGAGAGCCGCGGCCCGGGCCCGATCGATCTCCGGGTCGGCGCTGCGCGGGAGCGATCCGGCGAGCGGGACGCTGCGCACATCCGTCCCCACGCGGCGGATCAGCAGCTCGGGGCTCGCACCGAAGAAGACGCGCGGGTCGGCCGTCGTGCCGAGATCGAAGCCGAAGCCGAACGCGGTCGGGTTCGCATCGAACAACGCCTGCACGAGAGCCGCCCGCGGCACGTCGGGCGGGAGGTCGGCGACGAGGGTGCGCGCGAGCACGACCTTGTCCAGCCGCCCCGACCGCAGGGCCTCGAGCGCCTCGCCGACGAGTTCGCCGAAGACGTCCGGCTCGGGCTCCGGCGCGAAGCCCAGACGGAAATCGCGGGGCGCGGCGCGGGCCACGGCGGTGCGCGCCTGCACGCCGTCGCGGGCCGTCTCCGTCGTCGCCACGCGCTCCGGAACGATCAGGCGCGCATCGCGTGAGGGGTCGAAGCCGAGAGAGCCCAGCACGACGAACGCCCCGTCGTCGTGCGCGGCCGCGATGCGCCGCAGCACGGGGGCCTCGGCATCCGTTCGCCGTCGCCCGAACGCGACGAGCGTTCGCTGCGTCCCGCGGTAGATCGCGGAGGCACCGCGGGGAAGCGGGGAAAGCGCGCTCATGCTCCGAGCCCCGCTCCCCCGTCGACCGTGATCGTCTGCATCGTCACGTGCCGGGCATCGTCGGACACGAGGAAACCGACCACGCGGGCGACATCCGCCGGGTCGGCGATCCGCCCGAGCGGGATACCGAGCCGGAAGGCCGTGGCATCCCCCGCCACCACGCTGTCGTGACCGGCGCCGGTGAGCGCGCGGAAGTCGCGCTGCATCGCGGTGTCGGTGGACCCGGGGGCGACGATGTTGCACCGGATGCCGTGCGCCGAGACCTCGAGACCGAGGGTGCGCACGAGCGCGTTCGCCGCCGCCTTCGATGCTCCGTACGCGGCCATGCCGGTGCGCGGGGTCGCAGCGGCGTTGGAGGTGACGGCGACGAATGAACCGCCGCCCGCCTCGACGAGGTGGGGCATCGCGGCGCGCGCGAGGGCGAGCACGCCGCCGGCGTTGATGCGCACGAGATCGAGCAGGTCGTCGATCGAGGTGTCGAGGGCGGATGCCACGTGGAACACGCCCGCCACGCTCACGGCCCCTGCGAGGGGGCCGAGCCGGTCGCGAGCTTCGACAAGGGCGCTCACCAAAGCGGTCTCGTCGGTGACGTCGGCGACCAGCGGAAGCACGCCCTCGGCCGCCTCGGGCCGTGCACGGTCGATCGCGGCGACGGAGAAGCCCCGCGCGACGAGGTCGGTGACGACCGCGCGGCCGATGCCGCCCGCCGCTCCCGTGACGACGACCGCACTCACGAGACACCGTTCCCGACGAGCGCGCCCCGCCGCGCGCGAGCCTCCGCTCGCCGGAGGGCGAGCGACTCCACGATCTCGCCGGCGCGCACGGCGACCGCCGACAGGAGCGACGACGTGAGGCCGTGCGTGTGCTCGGTGCCGCCCTGCAGATACACGGCGGGAGCGAACGCGTCGTCCGTGCGCAGGCGATAGTCGCGTTCGACGATGACGCGGCCCTGCTCGTCGCGCGCGAAGCGTGCGGCGAGAGCGGGCAGGAGGTCGTCGACCGAGACGGGCTCGTAGCCGGTGGCGAACACGACGGCGTCGACCTCGATCTCGCGGGTCGTGCCGCGCGACTCGTCGCGGATGGTCAGCGTCACTCCGTCGGGTCGGTCCATGACGCGTTCGACACGGCTGACGTTCTCGACGTGCAGCCGGCGTGCGCCGCGCACGATCTCGGCGTACTCCCGCCGGTAGAGCTCCTCGATGAGATCGAGGTCGACGACGGAGTAGTTCGTGTTGGCGTGCACGCGCAGGAGCCGCTCCCGCACGTCGACGGGGGCGCCGTGGAACTCGTCGATCGTCGCCGGGTCGAAGATGCGGTTGGCATAGGGGCTGTCGTCGGCGGGCGCGAAACCGAAGCGTCCGAAGATCGCGTGCACCGCGGCATCCGGATACCCGGTGTGCAGGTACTCGACGATCTCGGCAGCGCTCTGCCCGGCACCGACGACCGCGAACCGGCCGTGAGCGGATGCCGGCAACCCGGCGAGCGCGGAGAGGAACGCGTCGGAGTGCCAGACGCGCGCCGAGGGCTCGACGCCGTGGGGAAGGCGGGGGCGGAGGCCCGCTCCGACGACGATGCTGTCGGTCTCGATGCTCTCGCGAATGCCGTCGCGCACGACGTCGACGGCGAGAGCGTCGATCCGATGGCCGTCGCCCACGAGGCGGACCTCGACGACCTCGGTGCCGTAGTCGCACACGGGGGCGACGCGCGCGGCGGCCCACTGCAGGTAGTCGTGGAACTCCAGCCGCGTGGGGAAGGACGTCTTGAGGTTGATGTAGTCGATCAGTCGGCCCTGCTCGTGCAGGTAGTTGACGAAGCTGAAGGAGCTGCGCGGATCGCGGAGGGTGACGAGGTCTTTGAGGTGATTCACCTGCAGCGTCGCGCCGGGCAGCAGCATGTCGCGGTGCCATCCGAAGCGGGCCTGACGCTCGAAGAACCGCATCCGACCGGTATCGCCGCGTTCCTCGAGGGCGATGGCGAGGGCGAGGTTCGAAGGGCCGAAACCGATGCCGATGGCGTCGTACCGCCCGGTCATCGGGGAACCGCCGCCACGGCGCCGGCCACTGCCCGCGCCACGTCGTCGGCGGTGGTGACGACGCCGCAGCGCCGCGCGACGTACGACAGCGCCATCTCGTGGTCCTCGCGCGAGAAGTCGGCGACGGCGTCGGCGACGAGGAACGCCTGCCGGTCCCCCATGAACGCGCTCGCGGCCGTCATGAGGCACCCGATGTGCGCGTAGACGCCGGTGATGATGATCTGATCGCGACCGAGGTCGCCGAGCAGGTCTTCCAGGCCCGAGCGCACGAAGGCGTCGTAGCGCCATTTGGTGAGGCGGTGATCCTGCCCGCGCGGCTCGAGCTCGGCGACGATGCGCTCCCCGTCGCCGCTCGGCACGCCCGCGCCCCAGAGGTCGAGTTGCAGTCCGCGCTCGACGGGCGACTGACCGCCGGGCTGGGCCGTATAGACCACGGGGACGCCCGCGGCGTCGGCGGCGTCGCGCAGCCGCTGGATCGCAGCGACCGCCGGGGCGAAGGGCTCCGCGCTTCGGACGAAGGCCCCGGCGAAGTGCTCCTGCATGTCGTGGACGAGCAGCACGCTGCGTTCCGGGTCGACGTGCCAGCCCAAGGTCGATGCGGGAATCTCGGTCGGCGCGGCGTAGGGCCGGATGCGGGGAAGAGCCATGGGCACCCTCTCGTCTCGAGTCGGCTGCGGGTCGCGCAGCAGGGAAAGGACGGCCCGCCGATCGGGGGCCGGGTCGGCTCGTCGCTGCGAGCCGGCGCCCGGCCAAGTAAAGTTAGGCTAACCAAACTTTGTCAAGCGCTCCCCGATCGAGAGGACCCGGCGACGTGACGCTCTTTCGCGTGTCCGCGCGGCGCGATTTCCGGATGCCGCATCTCCAGCGCCGACGGCGCGCAGCGCTCCCACTGCTCGGGCTGGGCCTGATCGTCGCCGTGCTCCTGAGCCTGGCCTTCGGGGGCCGCGAGATCTCCGTCCACGACTTCATCGACGCCGTGATCGCGCCCGGAACCGCCGAGCAGGCCGCCGTGGTGTGGGGGCTCCGCATGCCGCGCACCGTGGTCGGAATCCTCGCGGGCGCCGGTTTCGCCGTCGCCGGCGCCCTCATCCAGGCCGTCTCGCGAAACGCGCTCGCCGAGCCCGGGATCGTCGGGGTGAGCGCGGGAGCGGGCTTCGCCGTCACCCTCGCCGCAGCCGTGTGGGGGGTCGCGGCCCCCTCCGCCGTGGTGGGCGCGGCCTTCGCCGGCGCTCTGCTCACCACCGCCGCCGTCCTCGCGATCGGGCGCACCGGGCGTCCGGGGGGCTCGGCGCGCATGCTCCTGGCCGGTGTCGCCATCGCGGCGATCCTCGGAGGCCTGTCGACCGGCATCTCGCTGCGCGACACCGCGGCGTTCACCGCTGTACGCAACTGGGCTCTCGGCTCGATCGTGGCCACGGGGTTCGACGAGGCACGGGTGATGGGCTTGGTGATCGTCGTCGGAGTGGTGCTGGCGTTCGCGTGCGCTCCCGGTCTGAACGCTCTCGCCCTCGGCGACGAGCTCGCGACCGCGCTCGGCACCCGCGCGGCCGCGGTTCGCGCCATGGGCGTCGTCGCGATCGCCCTGACGGCCGGCGGGGCGACGGCACTGACCGGCGGCATCGTGTTCCTCGGGCTCATGGTGCCGCACGCGATGCGCTGGATCGTCGGCCCCGACCAGCGGTGGATCCTCGCGACGTCGTTGGTCGCCGGCCCCGTGCTCGTGCTCGTCGCCGACGTGATCGGCCGCCTCATCGCGGCCCCCGGCGAGATCCCCGTCGGCGTGGTCGTCGCCGTCATCGGCGCCCCGGTGCTCATCGCGATGGTGCGCCGCCGCGAGGTGAGCGGGCTGTGAGCGTCGTCGCTGACGAGGCGACGGCACCGGCACCCCCACGCCGACGTGCCGTCTTCGTCGCGACCGCGCTCTTCGCCGGAGCCGCGGCTCTCGCGGTCCTTTCCCTCACCCTCGGGAAGTATCCGATCGCACCCGACCGCCTCCTCTCCGTGGCCGTGGGCGCCGGGAGCGACTTCGAGCACCTCGTGCTCGTCGAGTGGCGTCTTCCGACGGCGATCGCCGCGATCGTCTTCGGCGCAGCGCTGGGACTGGCCGGTGCTGTCGTCCAACGCCTCACCCGCAATCCCCTCGGCTCCCCCGACCTCGTCGGCATCGACGTGGGCGCTTTCACGGGCGTGGCGATCGCGATGATCCTGCTCGGCGCGAAGGGGTTCTGGGAGGTCGCCGCCGCGGCATCCCTCGGTGGCCTGCTCACCGCCGCCCTCGTCACCGCCCTCGCCTACCGGGGTGGGCTGTCGACGTTCCGCCTCATCGTCGTCGGGATCGCTTTCGCGGCGGCCCTGGGCTCGATCAACGCCTTCCTCATCACGCGTGCCGACGTCGGCGACGCGATGTCGGTCGGGCTCTGGGGTGCGGGCTCTCTCGCGCGGGTGTCGTGGGAGAGCCTCGGCCCGAGCACAGCGATCCTCGCACTGGTCGCCGTTGCGGCTCTGCTGACCACTCGATCGCTGCGCAGCCTCGACCTCGGCGACGACATCGCCACCGCCCACGGGGTCGATGTCGTGCGGCTGCGCCTGACGCTGATCGCGCTCGCCGTCGTCGCGACCGCCGTCGTGACCGCCAACACCGGTCCGCTCGCGTTCGTCGCGCTCGCGGCCCCCCACGTCGCACGGCGCCTGGCTCCCGGAACCGGATTGGTCCCGGCGATCGGGGCGGGAGCGTTCCTGCTCGCGTCCGCGCAACTGACCGCGCTCGGGCTGAGCCAGGCGGGCATCGCCGCCCCCGTGGGTCTCGTCACCCTCTCCCTCGGCGGCGCCTATCTGCTGACGCTGCTCATCGGCGGACGGCGGCGGTGAGCAGCCTCGCCGCCTCGCCGCGTGGCATCCTGTGACGGTGGACCTGACGCGCCTGCCGTTCTCCGTCTCGTTCCTGGGCGCGGCCCGCGGTGAACCCGCGATCGTGCTCCCCGGCGGCCCCTGTCGCGGGGTGGAGTACCTCGGCGACCTTGCGGGGCTCGCCGACGACCGGGCACTGGTGGTGCTGCATCCCCGCGGGACTCCGACCAGCGGCGGCCTCTCGCGCGGGTGGTGGGCGGACGCCGACGATGTCGTCCTGCTCCTCGACGCCCTCGGCCTCGATACCGCCGATCTCGTCGGACACTCGGCGGGAACGCGGCTGGCGCTGGCCGCCGCAGCCCGCTTCCCCGGCCGCGTCCGCTCGCTGACGCTGATCACCCCACCGGCCGCGTGGCTGACGGGCACCCCGTCCGACGTCGGCGAGCTCGCGCGGGAGGCGGAACCGGCCGTGCGCGCCGGTTTCGACGCCCTCTCCGAGAACGACGCCCGAAGCACCGCGGAGTTCCGTCGCCAGTTCCTGCGGCAGGCCCCCGCGACATATGCGCACTGGGGCACCGCCGAGAACGCGCACGCCCGAGTCGGGGCGGTGGATCTGGATGCCGCCCACGCGTGGTTCCGCGACATCCCCGCCGACGCGGTCGAGCGCATCCGCGCAAATGTCTCCGCCCCGACCCTGGTCGTCGCCGGTGACCGCGACCTGCTGACCGGAGTCGCTCCGGTGCGCGCCTACACCGAAGCCCTCGGCGCGCGGGTGACGATGTTGGAGGACTGCGGGCACTACCCCTGGGTCGAGCAGCCCGACGCGTTCCGTCGAGCAGTCGCCCCGTGGCTGGCCGGGCCGTCGTCCTGAGCGTGCCCACCCGTCCTGTTCACGCCCGCTACGGTGTGAGCGCGGCGACATCGCCGACCCGCCACCCCCCCCAGGAGAACCGCCCATGAACGTCATCGTCATCGGAGCGGGCATCGTCGGCGTCTCCGTCGCGCGTGAGCTCGCCACCCGCGGCGTGCAGGTCACCGTGCTCGAGCGCGACGCGGGCGGGCACCGCGGCTCGACGGCATTCGCCCCCGGTTTCGTCGGCGTGTACAACGATGCCCCCGTCCTCACCGACCTCGCCCGGGCATCGGTGGAGGCCTACCGGGAGATGTCCGCGTTCGCGACACCCGGAGGTCTCGAGCTGGCCACCACGCCCGACGGCTCCGACGCGCTCGCCGAACGCGTGCGCGCAGCGCGGGCCGCGGGCGTGCAGGCCACGATCGGCGACGCCCGCGCGCTGCCGTCCTTCGTGGACGACCGGCGCGTGACCGCCGTTGCGCGGTACGACCACGACGGGGTCACGACCCCGGGCCTGCTGCGAGCGGAGATCCGGACGGCGGCCGAGGCGTCGGGCGCGCGCGTCGTCACGGGAGCCGAGGTGGTCGAGATCCGCGACGACGGCGGGCGCTGGACCGTGCTGTCCGCCGACGGTCGTGCCGATACGGCCGATCAGATCGTGCTGGCCGGTGGGGTGTGGGGTCCCGGTCTCGCCTCGCTGCTCGGGCTGGATCTGCCGCTGTTCCCGGTCGCGCACCCCTACGTCTACGCGCGCGCTGACGCACCCCGCGTGGCATCGGGGCCGTTCGTGCGCTGGCCCGAGCGCCACGTGTACGCGCGCGCACACGGCGACACGCTCGGCATCGGGAGCTACGACCACCGCCCGGTCACGGTGGGTGCGGCCGACCTCGCCGACGGAGCGGGTCTGTCGTGGAACGCAGCATTCGACGCCCCGATCGCGTCGGCGCAGCAGCTTCTGCGACCCGAGGCCCGCTTCAGCCCGGCGACGCGCGTGAACGGCGTGTTCGCGATGACGCCCGACAACCTCCCGTTCATCGGCGCCGTTCCCGGAGCCCCGGGGGCGTGGGTCGCCCAGGCGGTGTGGGTCACGCACGCGGGCGGCACCGCCCGCATGCTGACGGCGGCGATCCTCGACGACCTCGCAGTACCGACCGAGCTCGCGGTCGACCGCTTCAGGGCCGAACCCGCAGGCCGCCTCGAGGCCTCGGCTCTGCGCCTGTACCGCGACATCTACGCCAACGACGCGGCCTGAGCTCCCGGCATCCGCGGGCCGGCCTGTTCCGCGCGCGCTGAGTGCCCCTCCCGGGCGGGGATCACGCGCTCAGGCGCTCAGCGCCGCCCGCGCCCGAGTTCCCACAGAGCGACCGCGCTCGCCGCGGCGACGTTGAGCGAGTCCACTCCCCCCGCCATCGGGATCGTCACCACCGTGTCGGCGGCGGCGAGCGCACTCCGGCTCAGACCGTCTCCCTCCGCGCCGAGCAGGAGGGCGACGCGCTCGTGACCGGCGGCGGAGAAGGCGTCGAGGGTCACCGCATCGTCGGAGAGCGCGAGGGCGGCGAGGTGCAGGCCCGCGTCGTGCAGGAGCGGCTTCGCTTCCGACCATTCGGGGAGCCGCGTCCACGGCACCTGGAAGACGGTGCCCATGCTGACCCGGACGCTCCGCCGGTACAGGGGATCCGCGCAGCGGGGCGTGACGAGCACGGCGTCCGCTCCGAGCGCTGCTGCCGAGCGGAAGGCGGCCCCGATGTTGGTGTGGTCCACGATGTCCTCGAGGACGACGACGAGTCGCGCGTCGCGGACGATCTCCTCGACGGATGCCAGGGCCGGACGATGCATCGATGCCAGCAGCCCTCGGTGCACCGTGTAGCCCGTGACCTGCTCGGCGATCTCCGCCGGGACGACGTAGACGTCCGCCTCGTCGCCGACGAGGGCGAGGGCGTCGGCGAGGAACTTCTCCTGCACGAGCACCGAACGCGGGCGATGCCCGGCACGCAGCGCGCGGTCGAGCACTTTCGACGACTCGGCGATGTACAGCCCGCCCGCGGGTTCTGCCACGCGCCGCAGCGAGACGTCGGTGAGGTCGCGGTAGTCGGCGAGGCGCGGGTCGTCGGCGGAATCGAGCGGGATGACGGGCATCACCCCATCGTGCCAGCAACGCTCTCAGGTCTCGGCGCTGCCTCCGCGCCACTGACGCGCTTCGGGAACCCGCTGCACCGCTGACGCGCCCGGGAACCCGCCCCACCGCCGGTGAGTGTCCAGGACACCCGGAACGCTCGGAGAATCGTCCGGGTGTCGTGGACACTCACCGGCAGGGCGCGGCGCGGGTCGGCACGGGCTGGCAGGGCGCGGCGCGGGACAGCACGGCGTAGGACAGCGCGGCGCGGCGCGGGACAAGGGCGGGACCGGATGCCGGGAGCCGGTGCTCACGCCACGTGCAGCACCCGTCCGCCGCCGACGACGAGAGCGCGCTCGGGCAGGCGCACGAGTGCGTCGAGGGGGTTCTCGGCATCCATCAGCACGATGTCGGCCCGGGCGCCTTCGACGAGGTCGTGCGTCTCGCGGCCCACCGACCAGGCGGCGGCGCTCGTGGCGAGCTGTACGACGCGGAGCAGATCCTCGTCGTGGACCAGACCGGCCGCTCGGGCGTACTGCCAGGCGATGCCGAGGGTGTCGCCCGTGCCATAGGGGCTCCACAGATCGCGGATGCCATCGGTGCCGAACGCGAAGGGCACGCCGGCCCCATCGAGCTCGGCGAGCGGCAGTTGCGGAAGGCGGAGGGGGGCGACCGTGGTCATCGTGACACCGACCTCCGACATCGCCGCCAGGAGGTCGCGACGGCGAGCGGGCTCGAGCTGCGCGACGGCGAAGCCGTGGGCGATGTTCACCCGCCCCTGCAGCCCGCGTCGCGCGGTGCGATCGATCAGGACCTCGATCTGGAACGCCCCGAGATCGGCCGGGTCGTGCAGGTGGATGTCGATGCCGACGCCCGTGTCGGCGGCGAGCGCGGTGATGGCGTCGATCTGCCCGACGGGGTCGCGGTCGATGGTGGCCGGGTCCAGTCCTCCGATCACGTCGACGCTGTCGCGGCCGGCGGCCTCGCGGAGCAGGTCGAGCACGCCGGGACGACGCAGGATCCCGTCCTGCGGGAAGGCCACGATCCGGACGTCGAGCGCCCCCTCGTAAGCCGCGGCGGCTTCCTCGACCGCGGCGATTCCGCGTACCCCGATCCCGGTGTCGACGTCGACGTGCGTCCGGACGGCCGTCGTCCCGTGACGGACGAACTCGCGCAGGACGTACGCGGAGCGCTCGACCGACGGGATGCCGAGGGCCTCCCGTTCCGACCTCTCGTGCCGGATGCGCCCCTCGGTCGTCCCCTCTCCGCCGTAGGACTGCCAGGGCAGCCCCCACCACGATTTGTCGACGTGCGCGTGGGCGTTGATGATCCCGGGCAGGGCGAGGAGCCCGCGCCCGTCGAACTCCCGCACGCCGAGCGGCGCGGTGCCCGCGGGGGTGACGGCGGTGATGACGCCGTCGTCGATGGCGATGTCGACGAGCTCGCCACCCCACGGCCGGACGCGGCGGAGGTTCGTGATGGGGAGCATGGCGGGTGGGGGGAGAGAGCTCATTCCCCCAGTATCGACGCCGCTCCTGCGTGCGTCCGGTACGCGATCACCCGTCCTAGACTCGACACGACGGAGGTGTGCATGACCGACACGACGAGGGATGCCGAGTCCCTGGCATCCATCGATCGGGCCGTCGAGGTGCTCGCGGGTCGCCGCATCGCGGTGCTGACCGGCGCGGGCGTATCGACGGATTCGGGCATCCCCGACTACCGCGGAAAGGGTGCACCCACGCGGACGCCCATGACGGTGCAGCAGTTCCTCGCAAGCCCCGAGGCACGACGGCGGTACTGGGTCGGCAGTCATCTCGGGTGGAAGGTGTTCGCGGCGGCCGAGCCCAACGACGGCCACCGCGCCCTGGCCGATCTCGAGCTCGCGGGTGTCGCGAACGGGGTCGTCACGCAGAACGTCGACGGTCTGCACGTCCGCGCCGGCAGCAGCCGGGTGGTCGAGCTGCACGGCACGATGCGCCGCATCGGCTGTCTGCACTGCGGGCAGATCTTCGATCGCCGTGATCTGGCCGAGCGCATCGAGGCGGAGAATCCGTGGATCACCGCACCCGAGAACGTCGAGCTCGGACCCGACGGCGACGTCACTCCGACCTCCGCCGACGGGTTCGTCGTCCCCGTGTGCTCGGTGTGCGGGGGCACGCTGAAACCCGACGTGGTGTTCTTCGGCGAGTACATCCCGGTCGAGAAGTTCCGCGAGGCCGAACAACTCGTCCACGCGAGCGAGGCTCTCGTCATCGCCGGGTCGTCGCTCGTGGTGAACTCGGGCATCCGCCTCGTCGAGCGCGCGCGGCGCCGTCGTCTGCCGGTGGTCATCATCAATCGGGGCGAGACGCGGGCCGATCGCCGTGCGGCCGTGAAGATCGACGGGGGCACGACGTCCGTCCTGCGCGCTTTCGCGGATCGGCTGCCGGGACTGCTCTGATTCGCGGCGGTGGCATCACCCCGCGGGAGTGAACCCCACCGCCCCGCCCTCGAGGAACGCGCGGTGGGCCCCGAGCACACTCATCCCCGTGAGGCGCTCGACGGCTGCCGTGGCGGCGTCTCGCAGGTCGTCGTGACGTCGGACGAACACCTCGTGTGCGCGTGGGGCGCTCCAGTGCGACGGCAGGAGCACGGCCGGAAGGTCGGGGTCGGTGAAGGGGAAGCGTCGGTAGTCGTCGGTGAGGCGGACGCGCGCGACGAGGGCGTCCTCGTCGGTCGCGGGCTTCGTCGTGAGGTCGTGCCGCTCGACGAAGACGCGATACTGGGCATCGAGGGCATCCAGATCCCACCCGCGGGCGGCGATCGAACGATCACGGTCGAGGTCACCGCTCCGACTGAGGAACACGTCGGAGCCCACGCCGCCGGCATCCATGAGATCTCGTGCGGCCACCAGGCGATCGCCGGGGGCGACCCAGATCGCCGGCTGCAGTTGCCCGAACCCCAGCCAGGTCAGCTGCTTGCGCACCTCATCGCGGGCGGAGCGGTCTCCGGCGCGCGTCGCGATGAGCGTCCACTCCCCGCCCCACTCCCCGGACACGTGACGGAAGATGCGCTCGCGCCCCTCATCGAGCAGGTGCCAGGCTTTCGGCGAGAGGACGTAGGTCGTGAGGCGCCCGTCGCGACGCGTCTCGAACCAGCCCTCGGCGCGCAGCCGCGACATCACGACACGGGTCGTGGCAGGCTCCACGCCGAAGAGCTGGAGCACGTCGCTGAGACCGCGCAGCGGAACCTCTCCCACACCGCAGTAGCGGAAGTAGTCTCCGAAGAGCGTGAAGACGAGGGAGCGGGGGCGCATGCGAGAACGTTACCGGAGACTCATGTAACGAAGCTATGGCGCAGGACCAATTTATGTTGCATACTCGATGCGTCGTGACGGTTCGACATCTTCAGCGAGGAGGCTGACATGCGTATCGCGATCATCGGAGGCGGTCCCGGCGGACTGCTGTTCGCCGCCCTGGCCGCCCGGAACATCCCCGACTCCCGTGTCGATCTCTTCGAGCGCAACCGTGCCGACGAGGCGTTCGGCTTCGGGGTCGTGTTCTCGGACGCCACCCAGAGCGGAGTGGATGCCGCCGACTCGGCGCTGCGCGAGACCCTCGACGCCTCGGGCGTGCGGTGGGACACGATCCGCGTGACCGCCAAGGGCGAGACCATGACGTTCCGCGGCAACGGGATGGGCGCGGTCCTGCGCAAGGATCTCCTCGCCGCCCTGCAGCAGCGTGCGACCGACGCCGGCGCGCACCTGCACTTCTCCACGCCGCGGCAGGTGGACGAGCTCTCGGACTACGACGTGATCGTCGCGGCGGACGGGGCCAACTCCCAGACCCGCGCCGCGATCGGCGACGACGCCCTCGGGGTGACCTACGAGACCGCCGCGGCCAAGTTCATCTGGTTCGCCACCGACGCCCCGTTCGAGGGACTCACGTTCCTGCACACCCATGTCGACGGCCTCCCGGGCGACGTCCCCGGCGTCTTCGCGGCACACGCGTACCCGATCGGAGGGGGCCTGTCGACCTTCATCGTCGAGACCGACGAGGACACCTGGCGCGCCGCCGGTCTCGACGGGTTCGACCAGGCCACTCCTCCGGGACCGAGCGACGAGCACAGCCAGCGACGCCTCGAGGAGATCTTCGCGCCGCTGATCGGCGGGGCCCGACTCATCGGCAACAACTCCCGGTGGGGCAATTTCCGCACCATCCGCGCGCGGAGCTGGCACGAGGGCCGCGTGGTGCTGCTGGGGGACGCGGTGCACACGGCCCACTTCTCCGTCGGCAGCGGGACGAAGATGTCGCTCGAGGATGCCATTGCGCTCGCCGAGGCGCTCGCCGCGCACCCGACCGACATCGCGGCCGCCTTCGTCGCGTACGAGAACGTGCGTCAGCCGCAGGTCGCCCGCATCCAGGGCGCGGCGCGGCCGAGCCTGTCGTGGTGGGAGAACTTCGGAACCTACTTCCACGCGTTCGAGCCGTGGCAGTTCGGCTTCCACTTCTTCTCCCGCGCGCTGCCCGCGGCCAAGATCGCCCGCCGCGACCCGGAGGCCGTCGCCCGTGCCCTCGAGCGATGGGAGAGCCGGTACGGCGCTCCACCCCTCGAGTCGATCATGAGCGGATTGCTCGATCGGCGCGTCCTCGACCGCGAGGAGTTGCCCCCGGTCGTCACGGTCGCCGCGGGCGACGGCATCCGTCCCGACGACGCCGTGCGCGAGGCGCTCCACGGCCACGCCGACGCCACCGCGGTGCTCGTGACCGGCGGGAGCGCGCTCGACCGCCAGCTCACGGCCGAAGCCGCTCGGCTCCGCCACGGTGTCGCGGCCATCATCGACGAACCCGATTGCGACGAGGATCGCGCCATGACCCTGGTGCTCTCCGGCCGCGCGGACGCGGTGCTGCGATGAGGACGCGCGAGGGGACCACGCCCTGGCCCGACGCGTTCGCGGAGCGCTACCGCGCGGAAGGACTCTGGCAGGGCCGCACGCTGGGCGACGCGTTCGCCGCAGCGGCACGGGTTCACACCGATCACATCGCCCTCGTCGACGAGGATCGCGCGCTGACCTACGCAGACCTGCACGACCGCGTCGAGGCGTGCGCTGCGCGCCTGCTCGACCTCGACCTCGTCCCCGACGACCGCATCGTCGTGCAGCTGCCCAACCACTGGACGTTCGTCGTGCTGACGCTGGCATGCCTGCGGGTCGGCGTCGTGCCGGTCATGGCTCTGCCCGCCCACCGCGAGCACGAGCTTCGCCACCTCGTCTCCGCGTCCGAAGCGGTCGCGCTGATCACCCCCGACACGCTGCGCGACTTCGATCACCTGGCGCTCGCCCGCGGTCTTCGCGCGTCGACACCGACGGTGCGACACCTCATCGTCCTGGGCGACAGCGGACATTCCCCCGACGTGGAGAGCCTCACCGCCCTGTGCGCCCCGTCCGATGAGAGGACTCGCGACCGGGCGCTCCCGACACCGGATGCCGCGGACGTCGCCGTGTTCCTCCTCTCCGGCGGGACCACGGGCCTGCCGAAGCTCATCGCACGGACGCACGACGACTACCTCTGCAACATCGCGCTGACCTCTCCCCCCGCCGCCGTCGACGCCGGCACGGTGTACCTCGCGACTCTGCCGATGGGCCACAACTTCCCGCTCGCGTGCCCCGGGATCCTCGGAACACTGCTCGCCGGCGGCACCGTGGTGCCACTGGGCTCCCCGCGCCCGGAACGCGCGTTCGCCGCGATCGAGCGGCACGGCGTCACCCACACCGCGGCGGTCCCGGCCGTCGTGGCCGCCTGGCTGGATCACGCGGGCGTCGTCGGCGCCGAGGCCCTCCGGAGCCTGCGTGTGCTGCAGGTGGGCGGCGCGCGCCTCGCGGACGAGCTGGCAGAACGCGTGGTGCGCGGCCTCCCCGGCACGCTGCAGCAGGTGTTCGGCATGGCGGAAGGGCTCATCAACGTCACGCGCCTCGACGACCCGGTCGAGGCGATCGTCCGCACGCAGGGCCGGCCCGTGTCGGATCGGGACGAGCTGCGGGTCGTCGACGAGGCGACGGGCCGCGAGGTCGGCACGGGCGAGCCCGGCGTGCTGTTGACGCGCGGGCCGTACACGCCGCGCGGCTACTACGACGCCGTCGAGGCGAACGCGCGGTCCTTCACTCCCGACGGCTTCTACATCACCGGAGACATCGTGCGCCTCCGCCCCGACGGCAACCTCGTCGTCGAGGGCCGCAGCAAAGACATGATCAACCGCGGCGGCGAGAACATCTCTGCCGAAGAGGTCGAGAACCTCGTCTACGGTCTCGCGTGCGTACGGCTGGCGGCCGCCGTGGCGATGCCCCACGACACCCTCGGCGAAACGGTGTGCCTCTTCGCCGTCCTCCATGACGGCCATGACCTCGACCTCGCCACGGTGCGCGCGCACTTCGACGCGTCCGGCGTCGCGGCGTTCAAACGCCCCGACCACCTCGTCACGGTCGACGAGCTCCCCCTCACCAAGGTCGGCAAGATCGACAAGAAGGCGCTGCGCGAGCGCCTCGCGCTCGAGCAGGCCACCGAGCTCACGGCATCAGGAAAGGCCGGCTGATGTTCATCGACGCAGGAGACCTCTCCCCCGCCGACACCTACCGGCTCCTGGTCGGCTCGGTCGTGCCCCGCCCGATCGCGTGGGTCACGAGCGGCCACGACCCGGTGAACTTGGCGCCCTTCAGCTCGTTCGCCTGGGTGAGCCAGCACCCGGCGATGCTTGGATTCACCGTCAACAGGCGCCCGAGCGGACGCAAAGACACCGTCCGCAACATCGAGGAGCACGGCGAGTTCGTGGTCAACATCGCGGACGAGTCGATGCTCGAGGCGCTGCACGCCAGTAGCGAGTGGATGCCACCCGAGATCGGCGAAGCCGACCGCCTCGGCCTCGCGCTCGAGGACTCGCGGCTCATCGGCATCCCGGGCTTGCGTGACGCCCCCGTCCGCATGGAGTGCCGGTACCACTCGACGACGGCGTTCAGCCCCACCGGCGGCGAGTTCGTCGTGGGGACTGTCGTCGCCTGGTCGATCCGCGACGACGTCGTGCGGCTCGGCTCGACGGGCGCCGCGAGCATCGACACGCAGCGGCTGCGCCCGATCGGGCGCCTCGCCGGCCCGCGCTACAGCCCGCTCGGTGACGTGGTCGAGCTGCCGCCGGTGCCGGGCGGCTGAGACCGCACGCCGGGCCCGCATGCGATGACCGAGGGCGCACCCGTTCGTCGCTCATCGGGTGCGCCCTCGGCGATGGCACGCGATCCCGAGGTCCCGCGCGAAACTCAGAACCAGCGCGCGATCGCCGGCAGATCCCCGCCACCCACGACCCGCACGCGCCGGGCGCCGCGCCCGGCGAGCCAGCGGGCGAGGTCAGCCGCGGCTCCCTCGACGACCGGCCCACCCTCGCCGTACTCGCCCGGCGATGCCTCACGGTCGGTGGCCCTCAGCACGACCGCCCCGGGCTCCGCGCGGCGGGTCCAGGCACGCAGCACGTCGGCGATGACTGCGTCGATCATCTCTGCGGGGAAGTCGAGGAACGAGCCGCCGTTGTCGAGGTCGACGGCGTGTACCCACACCTCTTTCGCGCGCATCCACGCCGTCTCGCGCGCGGGGACCGTGCGCCCCTGCGCGGTGACGACCTCCGCATCCCACTGCGCGTCGCTCAGGTCGCGCCACTCCACGTCGAGGTGGACTGCGGCGTGGTCGACGAGGTGGCGGAGGGCCCGCGTGGGCAGGGTCGCGCCCAAGACGATCTCGTCCCACCTCTGCGTGTCGGAGGCGTACATGCGGTTCTCGACGCCCGTGCGCGCCCACTCGACGAGGCGGGCGACCGCACGCGCGTTGTACCCGACGTGCGCGACGAGGTGCCGCCGCGTCCATCCGGGCAGCAGGCTCGGCGCGTCGAGATCGGCGTCGTCGAGCTGCATGAGACGCCGGGCGAAGTACGCCGTACCGCGGCGGGCGAGGTCGAGGTGGGCGTGCGGGGCGGCGTCGGCGTCGTACCGCGCTCCCGCCCCCTGCCGTTCGCGCAGCGCCCGCTCCTCGGCGCTGAGCGGGAGGTCGGTCACGGCTCTTCCGCCACGAAGCGGTTGGCGAGCGTCCCGATTCCGTCGATGGTGACCTCGACCACGCTTCCGGATGCCAGATACTCCCGCGGCTCGCGGGCATGGCCGACGCCGCCGGGGGTTCCGGTGAGGATCACGTCTCCGGGGCGCAGCGTCGTGATCGTGGACACGTAGCGCACGAGATCGACCGGGCCGTGGACGAGGTCGTGGATGTCGCCGACCTGCTTCTGCACGCCGTCGACGGTCGTCGTCATGCGAGCGTCGGAGGGGATCTCATCGGGGGTGGCGACGACAGGGCCCACGGGTGTCGAGCGCTCCCACATCTTGCCCTGCAGCCACTCGCGGGTGCGGAACTGCCAATCGCGCATCGACACGTCATTGGCGATCGTGTACCCGGCGATCGCGTCCTCGGCCTGTTCCGCATCGGCGCGGCGGACGGTGGCGCCGATGACGACGGCGAGCTCGCCCTCCCAGTCGATCTCGGGACTCTCCGCGGGCAGGGCGATGTCTTCCCCGGCTGCGGCGAGGGTGTCGGCGAACTTGGCGAACAGCACGGGGTAGTCGGGCAGGTCGCGCTTCATCTCGAGGATGTGGGCACGGTAGTTCAGACCGACGCAGACGATCTTGCTCGGCTCCAGGATCACGGGCGCGAAGCGGACGGCATCCAGGTCGATGATCGGTCCGTCGAGGTGCGCGACCGCGGAGACCGGACCGGCCCGCAGCAGGTCACCGACGTCGGCGAAGCGCTCGAGCACCACGGCCGTGTGCCCGTCGATGCGGGCGGCGGCCGTGGTGCCGTTCCACTGGATCGTGCTGAGCTTCATCGGTCGTTCTCCTCTTCGAACTCGCGGTACAGCCCCAGGCCCTCGAAGATGGGCGTGTCGCTGAAGTGGAACAGGTCGAGGCGTGTCTCGGCCTGCACGCGGAAGCGGCACCAGCTGGGCACCACGAAGATGTCGCCGTGCTCGACGGTGTGCTCCTGATCGCCCAAGAGCACGCGTCCGGTCCCCTCGAACACCTGGTAGACGTTCGAGCCGACCTCCTGTCGCACCGGGGTCGACGCCCCCTCGCGCAAGCGGTGGAACTGGGCGCGGATGGTGGGCATCACGTCGCCGCCGGTGGTGGGGTTGGAGAATCGCACGGCGGCGTGGCCGGGGCCGACGGTCGCCGGCATCCCCTCGCCCTCGAGCAGCAGCTGGTCGGTGAGCGCGGCATCGGTGCGCTCCCACCGGTAGGCGCCGATCGGGCTCGACACGGTCCGTCTGAGCCCCGCGAGCGGGAGGAGGCCGGGGTGAGCCCACAGGCGCTCGGAGCGGGAGTAGTTGGGGGTCGCCTCGTCGGTGACGCGTTCGGAACCGAACTCGAAGAACCCCGAGTCCATCTGGTAGGCGAAGGGGATGTCGAGTCCATCGATCCAGGTCATCGACTGGTCGGTCTCGTTGTGGTGACCGTGGAAGTGCCACCCGGGGGTGAGCAGGAAGTCGCCGCGGCTCATGCGGACGGGATCTCCGTTGACGACGGTCCAGACGCCCTCCCCCGACGTCACGAAGCGGAACGCGTTCTGCGAGTGCCGGTGTTCGGGTGCCGTCTCGCGCGGCCCCAGCTGCTGGATCGCCGCCCACAACGTCGGGGAGATGTACGCCCGCCCGTGCAGACCAGGGTTGGCGAGCCCGATCGCCCGACGCTCGCCTCCGCGACCGACCGGCACGAGGTCGCCGGCGCGCTCCGCGAGGGGGCGCAGGGCACTCCATCGCCACACCCAGGGGATCGCTTTCGGCTGCGGGGCCTGCGGCATGAGGTCGTCGAGCTGCGTCCACAGCGGGATGAGGTGCTGCTCCTCGAAACCGCGGTACAGCGCGCGCAGTTCGGGGGTGTCGTCGGGCTGCATCGCATTCTCGACCGGCGTGATGGTCTCGCTCATCGGTCCTCCTTGACGTCGACTCCTCTCAGATTGCATTACTACACACCGTTGCGCAACGGTTTTTTGTCACACATCGCGAGAATGTGAGACATTTCTCTTGCGCCAGACGCGAATGTGTTACACCATGTGGCCACGGGATGCCGTGGCACCGCGCCGCGGCCCCGGTGAGAGCATCGACGATCTGCAAGGAGGCAGACAATGTCCGAACTCGAGCACCACGAGACGACCTCGTCCGACGGGACGCGTCTTGCGTACTTCCGCCGCGGCAGTGGGCCCGCGCTCGTCGTGACGCACGGGAGCATCGCGACGAAGGAGCAGTGGATCCCCGCCAGCGAAGCCCTCGCCGAACACGTCACCCTCTACGTGTACGACCGACGCGGCCGCGGCGGAACCGGCGACGCGGCCGATTACTCGCTCGCCCACGAGGTCGCCGACATCGCGGCGATGAGGGAGGTCGCCGGTCCCGGATCCCACCTGCTCGGGCATTCGTTCGGAGCCCTGGCCACCCTCGCCTACGCGCGCGAGCACGGTCTGGGCGGGGGCACCCTCATCGCGTACGAGCCTCCGTTGGCCGTGCAGGGACCCGTCGCCGGCGAACGCCTGCAGGGCTATCGCGACCTGGTGGATGCCGGTGACCTCGACGCCGCTCTCGAGTATGCGCTCGTGAACTTCGTGCGTGTGCCCGCCGAGGCGATCCCGTTCATCCGAGAGACGCCGTTGTGGGGCGCGAGTGTGCCGCTCACCCCCACCTGGGTGCGCGAGCTCGCCGAGATCGACGCCCTGGGCGGCGACCTCACCGGGTACGCCGAGATCGACGACCCGACCCACCTGATCGCCGGGACGGCGACCACGTCGTTCCTGTACCAGTCGGTGCACGATCTCGCGGAGATCGTGCCGAATGCGGCGATCAGCGACATCGAGGGAGCGGACCACTTCGCCCACCTCGCGGACCCCGAAGGCTTCACGCGCGTGGTCGTGAGTGCGCTGAACGCCGACACGGTCGCCCGCTAGCACGATCCCGAGACCCGGCCCCGGCGCGCGACCGACCGCGCCGGGGCCGTGCCACACCCGGACGCCGCGCGCACGCCGAGCCGCACCCGCACGCACACCCGGGCGCGAGCCCCGCCGGTTAGGCTCGAAGGGTGACGATCCTGACCCTCGTGCGACACGGTGAGACCGACTGGAACTCCGGAGGGCGCATCCAGGGCTCGACCGACATCCCCCTCAACGACACCGGACGCGCGCAAGCCCGAGGACTCGCCGCGACGCTCGCCGCCGAGTACGCGGGTCGCGACGCGGTGGTCGTCTCGAGCGACCTCTCCCGCGCCGCCGAGACCGCCGACATCATCGCCGACGCCCTGGGCACCACCGTGAGGCGACGGATGCCGGGGCTCCAGGAACGCTCCTACGGCGACGCCGAGGGCATGGACGCTCCGTCGTTCTACGAGACGTACGGCCCGTGGCACGCGGCCGACGTCCCCGGCGCCGAGACCTGGCCGGTCGTGCGGGAGCGCGCGCTCGCCGCGATCGCCGAGATCCTCGCGGACACTCCCGAGGGCGTCGACATCATCGCCGTCGCGCACGGCGCGCTGATCCGCGAGGTCATCCTGTTCGCCACCGATGGCGCCTTTCCCCGCGAGGGCGAACGGCTGCCCAACTGCTCCGCGACGACGTTCCGCCTCGACGGTCAGTCCTGGGAGATGCTCTCCTACTCCGGCGTCGCGAGCTGAGCCCCTCGCTCAGCTGACAGCGGTCAGCCCCAGCGCCCGCGAGATGACCATGAGCTGCACCTCGGTCGTGCCCTCGCCGATCTCGAGGATCTTCGAGTCCCGGTAGTGCCGCGCGACGGGGTACTCGTTGATGAAGCCGTTCCCGCCGAACACCTGCGTCGCGTCACGGGCGTTCGCCATCGCGGCGTCGCTCGCGGTCATCTTCGCGACCGCGGCGTCCACTGAGAAGGGCTTGCCCGCGTCGCACAGGCGCGCGGCGTGCACCCACGCGAGGCGCGCCGTGTGGACGCGGGCGTGCATCCGCGCGAGCAGGAACTGGATGCTCTGGCGCGTCGACAGTCGCTCCCCGAACACCGTACGAGCCCGCGCGTAGTCGACGGCGGCTTCGAGGCATCCCTCCGCCGCTCCCGTCGCGAGAGCCGCGATCGCCACGCGGCCCTCGTCGAGCGTGCGCAGGAAGTTCTTGAACCCCTGTCCGCGCTCGCCGAGGAGGTTCGCCTCGGGAACGCGCGCCCCGTCGAAACTCAGCGGATGCGTGTCGGAGGCGTTCCATCCGACCTTGTCGTACGCGGGACCGACGGTGAAGCCGGGGGTCCCGTTCGGCACGATGATGGTCGAGATCTCGGGCCGGTCGCCGAGACGTCCGGTGACCGCCGTGACCGTGACGAAGCGGGTGATGGCGGTGCCGGAGTTGGTGATGAACTGCTTCGATCCGTCGATCACCCACTCCCCGCTCTCCAGGCGCGCGGTCGTGCGGGTCGCACCCGCATCGCTTCCCGCCTCTGCCTCGGTGAGTCCGAAGCCGGCGAGCGCGCGTCCGGCGACGAGATCGGGCAGGTACTCGTTCTTCTGTGCGTCGGTGCCGTAGCGATAGAGCGGCATGGCGCCGAGTCCGACGCCCGCCTCCAGGGTGATCGCCATCGACTGATCGACGCGCGCGATCCCCTCGATGGCCACGCACAGGCTCGCGTAGTCGCCGCCCTGGCCACCGACGTCCTCGGGGAAGGGCAGACCGAACAGCCCGATCTCCCCCATCTGCGCGACGATGTCGAGGGGCAGTTCGTGGGCGCGATCCGCCTCGTACGATCGCGGCGCGATCACGTCGTCGGCGAACTCGCGGACCATCGCGGCGAGTTCACGCTCGTCGTCGGTGAAGGCCTGCTGGCTGTCGATGCTCACGGGGAGTCTCCTTCTCGGTGGTAAATCACGCAGCGCGGTCAGCGCATGTCGGTCAGCGCGGATCAGCGCAGCAGCATCGCGCGGCCGGGTTCGCGCAGAACGCCGGCGACGTCCGTGAGGAATCGCGCCGCCTCGGCGCCGTCGACCACGCGGTGGTCGAACGACAGGCTGAGCGTCAGCACGTCGCGCAGGGCGATCTCGCCGTCGTGTTCCCACGGGGTGCGCCGGACGGCACCGACGGCGAGGATCCCGGCCTCGCCGGGGTTGAGGATGGGTGTTCCGGCATCCACGCCGAAGACGCCCACATTGGTGATGGAGAACGTGCCCCCGGTCATCGCGGCGGGCGCCGTCCGCCCCGCGCGGGCGGTGGCGGCGAGCTCGGCGATCGCGTCGGCGAGCTCGACGAGCGGCAGGCGATCGGCATCCGAGATCACCGGCACCACGAGCCCCCGCTCGGTCGCCGCGGCGATCCCGAGGTTGACGTAGTGGTGCTCGACGATCTCGTCCGCGCCCTCGTCCCATTTCGCGTTGAGCGCCGGCGTACGCCCGAGCGCCAGGCACACGGCCTTCGCGACGATCGCGAGCACACCGATACGGTGCCCGTCGAGGGAGCGGTCGGCCTTGAGGGAGGCCAGCAGCGCGGTCGTCGCGGTGACGTCGAGCGTGAGGAACGTCGTCGCATGAGGCGCGGTGAAGGCACTCTGCACCATGGCGGCGGCAGTGTGCTTGCGCACGCCGCGGATGGGAGTCCGGGTGACACGCGGGATAAGGGAGTCGGGACTGGCCGGGGGGACCGTCGACGCGGATGAGGAAGGAGAGGATGCCGCGGGCGTGCGCGCCGCGAACTCCTCGACGTGGGCGCGAGTGATCGTCTCGCCCGGGTGGGCGCTCGCCACGAGCACGAGATCGACCCCGAGGTCTTTCGCGAGCTTGCGGACCGGCGGGGTCGACCGGGGCCGCTCGAACGGCAGGTCGATCGGCCCGGTGCGCAGCACGTCATGGGGGGCGGCCTCGCGGACAGCGGTGTCGGCGTCGAGGGTCGTCGCCCCGCGGCGCGCGCGCCGCCGCGGACGGGTTCCCGACGACGGGGCTGCGCCGTAGCCGACGAGATTCGGGGTGGCCTTCTCGGACGCGCCGCCCAGTACCGTCGCGCGGAGATCGTCCCCGGCACGCCGCCCCGAGACCGCGGCTCCCGGCGTGTCGGCCGCGAACTCCGCCGCACGGCTCGCGCCCTCGGCCGCGGCCCCGCGCGCCGTCGCGCGGAGATCACCCGCGGCACGCCGCCCCAAGGCCGCGGCTCCCGGCGTGTCGGCCGCGAATTCCGCGGGACGGTCCCCGGACGCCGAGGCCTCAGACTCGGCCGGACTCCCGGCTCCCGCCCCCTCCACCGTGAACGACACCAGCGGCGAACCGACCGCGACGACGTCGCCCGCAGCCGCGTGCAGCCCCTCCACGGTTCCGGCGTACGGCGAGGGGATCTCGACGATCGCCTTGGCCGTCTCGACCTCGGCGATCGTCTGGTTGAGCGTGACGGTGTCGCCTTCCGACACGTGCCACTGAACGATCTCGGCCTCGGGGAGCCCTTCGCCGAGGTCGGGAAGCAGAAACTCCGCGATCATCGCAGCACCCCCTCCCCGCGTTCGAGCACCCGGTCCACCGCGAACAGGATGCGATCCAGATCCGGCACGTGATGCCTCTCGAGTTTCGACGGCGGATACGGGATGTCGTGCCCGGTGACCCGCTGAGGCGAAGCCTCCAGATACTCGAAGCACTGCTCGGTGATGCTCGCGACGAGTTCGGCCCCCACCCCCGCCTCGCGCGCGGCCTCGTGGGTGACGACGACGCGACCTGTCTTCCGGACGGAGGCGGCGATGGTGTTCATATCGATCGGCGAGAGAGAGCGCAGATCGATGACCTCGAGCGAGACCCCGTCGTCTTCGGCGGCGAGCGCGGCGTCGAGAGCCGTGCGCACCTGGGCACCGTAGGTGACGATCGTGACCTCGGTGCCCTCACGGGCGACACGGGCGAGGTGCATCGGCGGAGCGTCGGCGAGGTCGGCATCCGGATCCACCTCGCCCTTCGAGTGGTACAGACGCTTCGGCTCGAAGAAGATCACGGGATCGTCGGATGCCACGGCCTGCTGCAGCATGACGTACGCGTCCTGGGGGTTCGAGGGCGCGACGACACGCAGTCCGGCCGTGTGGACGAAGTACGCCTCGGGCGACTCGGAGTGGTGTTCGGCCGCCCCGACGCCGCCCGCCCACGGGATGCGGATGACCAGCGGCATCCGGATCCGGCCGTTGCTGCGGTAATGGAGCTTGGCGACCTGGCAGACGATCTGGTCGAAGGCCGGGTAGACGAAGCCGTCGAACTGGATCTCGACCACGGGCCGGTAGCCGCGGAGGGCGAGCCCCACGGCCGTGCCGACGATGCCGGCCTCGGCGAGAGGGGTGTCGACGACGCGCTGTGCGCCGAAGCGCTGCTGCAGTCCGTCGGTGACGCGGAAGACACCGCCGAGCTTGCCGATGTCCTCCCCCATGAGCTGGACCTTCTCGTCGGTTTCGAGGGCTTTCGACAGACCGGCGTTGATGGCGGCGCCGAGCGTGAGCGCGGTCATTTCTCGAACCCCGCGAGGTACTCCGCGTACTCGGCCTTCTGTCGGGCGAGCCCTGCGTGCGGCTCGGCGTAGACGTGGTCGAACATCGTCTCGGGAGCGCGGGTGGTTGCGCCGATGCACGCGGCCCGCACCTCGGCGGCGAGCGCGTCGGCCGCCCGTGCGACCTCGTCGAGTCCCGAGTCGTCGAGCACGCCCTCGGCGCGCAGGTACGCCTCGAGCCGGGCGATCGGATCGCGCCCCGCCCATGCCTCGACCTCATCGGCCGCGCGATACCGGGTGGGGTCGTCACTGGTGGTGTGCGGGCCCATCCGGTAGGTCACGGCCTCGATGAACGACGGTCCCTCCCCTCGTCGCGCGCGGTCGAGCGCCCAGCGCATCGCGGCGACACAGGCGAGGGCGTCGTTGCCGTCAATCCGCAGACTCGGGATGCCGAACCCCGGCGCCCGACCCGCGATGGGGTACTTCGCCTGGACGGTGACGGGCTCGCTGATCGCCCACTGGTTGTTCGAGCAGACGAACACGACGGGAGCTCGGAACGAGGAGGCGAACACCAGGGCCTCGTTGACATCGCCCTGACTGGTGGCGCCGTCGCCGTAGTACGCGACGGCGACGTCGGTCGAGCCGTCGCGCTGGGCACCCATCGCCCAGCCCGTGGCGTGCAACGACTGTGCGCCGATGATGATCTGCGGCGGAGCGGCGTTGATGGTCGTGTGGTCGTAGGCCGAGTGCTCCTCGCCGCGCCACGCCAGCACGTAGTCGGCGGGCTGGGCCCCGCGCCCGAGCAGCACACCGTGCTCGCGGTAGCTCGGGAAGACGAAGTCACCCGGGGCCAGCGCGTGGGCGGTCCCGACCTGGACCGCCTCCTGGCCGCGGCACGGCGCCCACAGGGCGAGCTGCCCTTGGCGCTGCAGGGCGACGCCCTCGGCATCGAGTCGGCGGGTGAGGACCATGTCGCGGTGGAGGGCGCGCAGCTCGTGCGGCGACAGGTCTGCGATCCAGGGATCGAGTGTGGCGTCGGAGACTCGCGTGCCGTCGGGCTCGAGCACGCGCAGCGCGTCGTGGTTCCCCTCGTCGGGGACTCCCCCGGTGAGGGAGTCCTGGGTCTGGGTGTACGTCATCGTCATCCCTCCAGCTGCGGCCGGGGCTCCTCGTGAGAGCCGGGGCGGTCCGGGTGCCGGCAGCGCCGCCGACACGGCCGACCGTACGCGTGGAAGGCAGGGCGCTCAAGACCTCCGGAGATAACTCAGCATTCTGCACATCTGGGAGGCCAGGCACCCTGCTAATGTTTCGCACCATGAGCAAGCTCGACGCCGTCGACCTCGACCTCCTCCGCGCTCTCTCCGCCGACCCGCGCGCCACGGTCGTCGCGCTCGCCGAGAAGCTGAGTCTGTCGCGCAACACCGTGCAGGCTCGCATGAGCCGACTCGAGCGCGGGGGCGTCTTCTTGTCGTATGAACGCACGCTCTCCGCGGAAGCGCTGGGGTTCCCCATCGAGGCGTTTCTGCAGGTCACGGTGCGCCAGGCCGAGCTCCCGGCGATCCGCCAGGAACTCGCGAAGGTGCCCGAGGTGCTTCAGGCGCACGGGCTGAGCGGTCAGGTCGACCTGCTCGTGCGGGTGGCCTGCCGTGATACCCAGCACCTGTTCGACACCGACGCGCGGATCCTCGCGATCGAGGGCGTCGAACGCACCGAGACGTCCCTGGTGATGGGCGAGGTCATCGGGTATCGCGTGGGCCCGCTGATGAATCTGGCGCGGGGCGAGATCTAGCCCGCGAGGGGAAGATCCTCTACGGCGACGGCACCACCGGGATGCTCGCCGTCTCCGTCTTCTGCTCGGCCGGGCTTCCCGCATCGAGGCGGACGAGCACCACACCCACGAGAATGAGCGCGCCGCCCACGAACTGGACCGGCGCGGGGGTCTCGCCGAGGAGGAGCCACGCGAACCCGAGGGCGAAGAGAACCTCACTGAGCCCGACGAACGATGCCAGCCGCGAGCCGATGAGCGGCACGGCGATCACCCCGAGCGCGTAGCCGACCGTGGTGGCGACCGCGCCCACCCAGATCAGCGGCAGGATGCCGGGAACCTGGAGCCCCGCGAGCGACACCGTGATCGACGGGGCGGCGAAGGGCAGGATGCCGACGGCCACGAGGATGCCCATGAGCAGGGCCCCGACGATGAGGCCACCGGCGGCGAGCGCGAGGGGCGGGAGGTCGTCGCCGGCCCGACCGGCGATGACGAAGTACGCCGCGGCGCAGACGGCCGCGCACAGCGCGAAGATCGTGCCGAGGAGATCGAAGCGGGCACCGCTGATGTCGACGACGAGCACGAGGCCCGTCATCGCGACGACCGAGCCGACGAGCACGGCTTTCGAGGGGGCGCGGCGCGTGCGCACCCAGACGGCGATGACGATGAGCACCGGGGCGATGTACTGGATCAGCAGGGCCACGGCGACCGGCATCCGTTGCATGGCGGCGAAGTAGAACAGCTGGCAGCCCGCGACGGCGGTGAGGCCGAAGGCCACGATCAGCAGCCCATGGCGGCGGAGGAAGCCCCGCTGTCGACGGATGGCGATGAGGAGGGCGGGCGAGAGCAGGAGCGCGGCGAGACTCATGCGCACCAGCAGGACCGTGCCGAGAGACCAGCCACCGTCGAGCAGGGGCTTCACGAACGGGCCGCTGCTGGAGAACGCGAGCGCCGAGGCGACGGCGATCGCGAGGCCGGTGACGGCGCTCGAGCCCCGGTGGGTGGGGCGCGGGAGGGTGACGGACGACGTGGTCATGCGGGCCTGCTGTCAGGAGTGAAGAACGTTTACACTCGTGACAGTACGACCTCGACATGTCAGGAGTCAACGTGGTCTTCATCCGTGACACGGAATTGGTGCTCCGCGCCGCCGTCGAACTGGTCAACACGCTGCCGCACACCGACATCGGCGGGGCCGACAGGCTCGTCGCTCCGGCAGAGCTCGACGCGTTCACCGTGCGGCACGGATACACCGGGTCGCGACGACGCGACGCCCCCGAACTCGCCGAGGTCCGTGGCATCCGCGAACGCCTCCTCGCCCTGTGGGGCACAGACCGCGACGGTGCGGTTCCCCTCGTGAACGCGATGCTCGCCGACGGTCGCGCCCTGCCCCAGCTCGTCCGCCACGACGACATGGACTGGCACATCCACGCGAGCGATCCCGAGGACCCCCTCGCGACGCGCATCCTCGTCGAGACCGCGCTCGCATTCGTCGAGGTCATCCGCGCCGACGAGTACGCGCGCGTGCGCGTCTGCGACGCCGACGACTGCAACAGCGTCTACGTCGACTTCTCGAAGAACGGCTCCAAGCGCTACTGCGACGAAGGCAACTGCGGCAACCGGATGAACGTCAACGCCTACCGGAAGCGCCGCGCCGCGACCCCGGGCGCTCAGCCCACGAACGCCCGGATCGCGGATGCCGCCGCCTCGGGCGTCTCGTAGTGGATGAGGTGGCCGACATCGGGGATCTCCACCAGCTCGGCCTGTGGGAAGAGGGTCGCCAGGTGCCGCTCGGCCTCGATGGGCGTGATGTCGTCCTTCTGGGCGGCGATGAGCAGCGTCGGCTGGGCGATGCGAGGAGCGAACGCACGCACATCGTGCGACACACTCGTCACGAACGCGTCGTGCAGCACGTCGCGGTCGGCGAAGCGCGAGAAGTACTCGTCGTGCTGCTCGTGCACGAAGCGCCGCAGCTCGGGGTCGCGGGTCTTCGCCATCGCGTTGCTCATGACCCGCACGATGAGGCCGTTGCGCAGCAGCCCGTCGCCGAGCGGGCGCGGCAGCTTGGCCCCGGCGAGGTAGTAGAACACCGCGAGGCGGGTCAGGATGCCGCGCGGGCCCTCGAGGGCTGGGGCGCCGATCGGGTTCACCAGGATGAGTCTCGGCGTCGCGAGACCGCCCGCCACGGCCGCCGCCGACACGATCGATCCGAAGGAGTGACCGAGGACGATGGCATCCGGAGCGACGGATTCGACGAACGCCCGAAGCCACGCCGCGTAGGTGTCGAGGTCGTGCCGACGTCCGCGCAGAGGCGGTGTCTCACCGAACCCCGGCAGGTCGGGTGAGATGACCCGGATGCCACGAAGGTGCGCGACCACCGGGTCCAGCCCGTGATGCTCGCCGCGGAAGCCGTGCACCGCCACGATCGTCGTCTCGGCGGTGTCGTCGCCGTAGACCCAGTACGCGGTCGCGCCCCCCAGGATGTCGACCTCGCGTCGCTCGACGGGGATCGCCGCGAGAAGGTCGGCGTAGGGGTTCGGCATGGCTCGAGTTTACGGGCGCACCTCTCCTCCCCCGTCTCGGAATCGCGGCATCCGCCCCCCGTTCCTGCGCGCCTCGACGCCCATGTCCGACCCTCGCTCTACCGTGACCCCATGACCCTGTGGCAGGCCGAGCCGCTCCCGCTCTTCCAGACTCCCGAATGGACGCGTCTCGTCGGCGTCTTCGATCTCGAGACGACCGGCGTCGACGTCGAGAACGACCGCATCGTCACCGCGCACGTGGGAGTCCTCGACGCCGACGGTCACGTGATCGACGCACGTGACTGGCTGGCCGATCCCGGGGTGGAGATCCCCGCGGGCGCGGCCGCCATCCACGGCATCTCCACCGAGCGGGCGCGGGCCGAGGGGGCCCCGGCCCCGCGGGTCGTGGCGGAGGTCGTCGAGGCGCTCAGCGCGCTGTTCGCGGCCGGGATCCCGGTGGTGGCGTACAACGCCCCGTTCGATTTCTCGATGCTGAAGCACGAAGCGGTGCGGCACGGTGTCGCCCCGATCGATGCGCCGTCGCCGGTGATCGACCCGCTCGTGGTCGACAAGACCTACGACCGCTATCGGCGGGGCAAGCGCACGCTGTCGGTGGTCGCCGAGCACTATGCCGTGCCGCTGGAGTCGGCCCACGAGGCGTGTGCCGACGCGGTGGCCGCCGGGCGCGTGGCGCTGGCGCTGGCCGAACGGTTCGCGCCGTGGCTCCCCTCGACGGTCGATGAGCTGCACACGCGCCAGATCGCCTGGGCACGGGCGCAGGCGGCGAGCCTCACCGAGTACTTCGTGAAGATCGGGCGCCTGGATGCCACGGCTCCCCCGCTCGACGGGGCGTGGCCGATCCGCTGAGAGGCGCGTGAGCAACCGCCCGCGCACTCGCGGGCCAGGGCGCAGCCCGTCCCACCGCCAACCGTCGAAATTCCGACGCGCGGCGCCCCGCGCGCACCGCTCCGGTGCCCCCGCGAGCACCGACGAGCACTCCCTCGAATCGACGGCATCGCCGGGATGCCACACTGAACTCGTGTCCTGTCGCATCGCCACTGTCCAGATGGAGGCCCTCGCCGGCGACGTCGACGAAAACGTCGCGCGCATCACACGTCTCGTCCATGGGGCAGCGGTGGGCGGAGCCGACCTCGTGCTCTTCCCCGAGGCTGCCGTCACGGGCTACGACGACCGCGCCTTCTCGGGCCCCCTGCCGGAGCTGACCACCGGCGAGTGGTGGAGACCCGTGCAAGACGCCGTCGACCGCACCGGCGTCACCGCCGTCGTCAACACCGCATTCGAGCGCGAGAAGCGCCGCACTCTCACCGACGTGGTGCTCACCCCCGGTCGTGACCCGCTCGCGGCCTACGACAAACAGCACCTGTACGACAGCGAGCGATCCTTCTTCGCCCCCGGGGATCACGGCGCGTCGTTCGTCCTCAACGAGCTCCGCTTCGCCCTCTCGATCTGCTACGACGCGAACTTCCCCGAGCATGCGGCCGACGCGGCCCGTGCCGGGGCGGACGTCTATCTCAACAGCGGCGCGTACTTCCCCGGAGGTGAGCATCGCCGCGACCTCCACTACGCCGCACGCGCCCTCGACAACGGCATGTATGTCGTCTTCAGCGGCCTGATCGGAGCACCGCACGCGTTCATCGGCGGTTCCGCCGTCTTCGATCCGCTCGGCAGACGCATTGCCACGGTCGGAGAGGGCGAGCACCTGGCGTTCGCGGATCTGGAACCGAGAGTCGTCGCGGAAACCCGCGATCGGCAAAGGATGTGGGCGGATCATCGCGGTGACCTCGGACCCCACCACCACCTGGGATCGTTCTCCCCATCCGACGTCGCGCTCTGACGCAGAACGCACTCAGCCCCGGACGAGCTCGTCGAGCACCGCCTTCCCCCACTCCCACTCCCCCAGACCGCTCGCGGCGTTGAGATGTCCGCGCGCGCCGGCGTTGCGGAAGCCGCTTCCCCACCCGGAGGCGAACCGCTCCGCGACCTCGATCGGGCAGTACGGATCGTCGGAGCTGGCGATCACCAGGCTTCGGCGGGCGAACGGTCGCGCCTCGAGACCGACGAAGGTGGATGCCACGGCGCGAGGAAACCCGGCACCGCGCGGATCCGGAGGGGCGACGAGCAGCATCCCCGCGACCGCCGGATGCCCGACTCGACCCGCCCACTCGGTCGCCGACCAGCACCCGAGGCTATGGGCGATCACGACGAGGTCGTCGTCCGATCCCGAGAGGTCGGTGACCACTCGATCCACCGCCTCCACCCAATCATCGAGGTCGGGCTCGTCCCAGGATCGGGGCACCACGCGCTCGGCGACGGCACCCCAGCGCTTCTCCCAGAGGGTCTGCCAGTGCTGCTCGCCCGATCCTCCGAGGCCGGGAACGATCACGTATGCCACCATGGACGACGACCTTTCACTCGTTCGCCGCGCGAGCGCGCGGTGCCTGTCCGATCGAGCATGATGGATCCACTCGGAGGATGCGTTCACAACGAGTGATATCTCACCGATCGGAGCCGAACACGATGGAACCATTCGACACGATCGACCGTCGCATCCTCGAACTGCTGCAGAACGACGGCAGACTGTCGGGGGCCGAGGTCGGCCGACGAATCGGTCTGTCGCAGCCTGCCGCGAGCGCACGTATCCTCCGGCTCGAGCGCGCGGGCGTCATCGCCGGCTACCGCGCCGTCATCGACCCGGCCGCCGTGGGGCTCGCCATTCATGCCGTCATCCGACTGCGCACCACGCACGCGCAGCTCGCCCCGGCCCGCGCGCTCGCCGAACGCCTCCCGGAAGTGACGTCGATGGTCCGCGTCACCGGTGAGGACTGTCTGCTGTTCGACGTCAACTGCCCCGATGCCGCGCGATTGGAAAAGGTGGTGGATGCCCTGGCGCGGTACGGGCCGGTGACGACGTCGCTCGTTCTCAGTACCTACCCGCAGAAGCCGCTGCTGCCCGCGAAGGAGGGGTGAGGGGCGACCGCACCCGCATCGACCATCCCGGGAAACGCCGGAGCCCCCCGTCCCGAAGGACGAGGGGCTCCCGACGCGAGATCGCTGCGGATCAACGACCGCCGAAGTTCTTGAAGCGCTGGTTGAACTTCTCGACGCGACCGGCGGAGTCCATGATGCGCTGCTTGCCCGTGTAGAAGGGGTGCGAAGCCGACGAGATCTCCACGTCGATGACGGGGTACTCCACGCCGTCGAGCTCGATCGTCTTGTCGCTCGAGACCGTCGAGCGCGTGAGGAACGTGTCGCCCGAACCGAGGTCGCGGAACACGACAGCCTTGTACGTGGGGTGGATGTCAGTCTTCATGGGAGGTCCTTTGAGAAGTGGTGCCCTGGATTCTGCCAGGACGTCAAAGTCTGCGGCGCCGAAGGCACCAACGGGAGAGTCTACCAGGCCGAGCGGCGAGGCACGGTCACCCGTCGACTCAGACCGCGCGAGCGGCGTATCGACCGGCGTCGTGCGTGAGGGTGATGTCGAGACCGAACGTCGCGGTGAGGTTCTCGGCGGTGAGCGCCTCGGCCAGGGGCCCGGATGCCACGACCTCCCCGTCGCGCAGCAGGAGCACGTGCGTGAACCCGACCGGGATCTCCTCCACGTGGTGCGTCACCATCACCATCGCGGGCGTCGTCGGGGCCTGCGCGTACCCGGACAGCAGAGCCAGCAGTTCTTCACGCGCCCCGAGATCGAGGCTCGCCGTCGGCTCGTCGAGCAGCAGCAGTTCGGGGTCGGTCATGACGGCCCGCGCGATCTGCACGCGCTTCTGCTCGCCGTCGCTCAACGTGCCGAAGGTGCGGTCGGCGAGGTGGTCGAGCTTCCATTCGGCGAGCACTCGCAGCGCGCGGCGTTCGTCGATGTCGTCGTAGTCTTCGCGCCAGCGCCCGAGGACCGAGTAGGCAGCCGTCAGAACGACGTCGAGCACCGTCTCTTCCGGCGGAACACGACGCGCCATCGCCGACGAGGCGAAGCCGATCCGGGGACGCAACTCGAACACGTCGGTGCGACCGAGCTGCTCGCCGAGGATGGTCACGGTGCCCGACGTGGGGTGCAGCAACGTGTCGGCGAGCTGCAGGACAGTCGTCTTGCCGGCGCCGTTGGGCCCGAGGACCACCCAGCGCTCGTCGTCGGCGACGGTCCAGTCGAGATGGGACACGATGTCCCGCGCGTTCCGGCGGACGACGACGTCGGAGAACTCGAGAACCTGGGGCATGGATCTAGCCTACTGGCCCCTACCGGAGCGACCGGATGCCACGCGGCCCGCGGTGCAGAGCCGGCTCGCGCGCGCTACGCGCCGGCGACCTCGGCATACAGCGCTGCCGTCGTCTGCGCGATCGCCCCCCAGCTGAAGTCATCGATGGCGCGCTGCCGACCGGCCTCCCCGTAGGCGCGGGCCGTCTCGGCATCCGCCACCACCTCGGTGAGCACCCGGGCCAGATCGTCCACGAAGCGCTCGGGATCCACGGGAGTGCCCGTGCCGTCCTGCACTTGTTCGATGGGGACGAGGCGACCGGTCACGCCGTCGACGACGACCTCCGGGATTCCCCCGGTCGCTGTTCCCACGACCGCGGCTCCGCACGCCATCGCCTCGAGGTTGACGATGCCGAGGGGCTCGTACACCGACGGGCAGACGAAGGTCGTCGCGGCCGTGAGGATCGCGCACAGTTCGTGGCGTGGCAGCAGGCGGTCGATCCACACGACGCCGTCGCGCGTCGCCTGGAGGCCGCGCACGAGCTCCTCGACCTCGGCCATGATCTGCGGGGTGTCGGGCGCCCCGGCGCACAGGATGAGCTGCACCTCCGGGGGCAGCTGCTCCGCGGCGCGCAGGAGATACGGCAGGCCCTTCTGCCGGGTGATGCGCCCCACGAAGACCACGGACGGCCGCGACGGATCGATCCCCTGCGCCGCCAGGAACGCGTCATCCGACACCGGATGCCATGCCTCGGTATCGATGCCGTTGTAGATGACGCGCACCTTCGCGGGGTCGAGCGAGGGGTAGCTGCGCAGGATGTCGTCACGCATCCCCGAGCTCACCGCGACCACCGCCGCGGCTCCTTCGTATGCCGTCTTCTCGATGTAGCTCGACACGGCGTAGCCGCCCCCGAGCTGCTCGGCCTTCCAGGGCCGGAGCGGCTCCAGGCTGTGCGCGGTGACGACATGCGGGATGCCGTGGAGAAGGGATGCCAGGTGCCCGGCGAAGTTGGCGTACCACGTGTGCGAGTGCACGACGTCGGCCCCGGCGACGTCGGACACGATCTCGAGATCGGTGCCCAGGGTCTGGATCGCGCCGTTCGCGGAAGCGAGTTCCGCGGGGACCCCGTACGAGGTGGTGTCGGCCTCGTCGCGGGCGGCACCGAAGGCGCGCACCTGCACCTCGGTGCCCTCGGCGCGCAGTGCTTTCACGAGTTCGGTGGCGTGGACCCCGGCTCCCCCGTAGATCTCCGGCGGGTATTCCTTGGTCACGATGTCGACGCGCATGAGACGAACCGTAGTACAGCGAAAGGCGCGCCGCGCGCGTGTATCCGCAACCCCGTGAGACCCCTAGTGTGGTGCCATGCCTGCAGCGCCGAAGGTCTTCGGAATCATCCTCGCCGGTGGCGAGGGAAAGCGTCTCATGCCCCTCACGGCCGACCGCGCGAAACCGGCCGTGCCGTTCGGGGGCCAGTACCGCCTGATCGACTTCGCGATCTCGAACCTCATCAACTCCGGACTCCGACAGCTCGTCGTCCTGACGCAGTACAAGTCGCACAGCCTCGACCGCCACATCTCGCAGACGTGGCGTATGTCGCCGATGCTGGGCGCGTACGTGGCATCCGTCCCCGCACAGCAGCGTCTCGGGAAGCGCTGGTTCTCCGGCTCCGCCGATGCGATCCTGCAGTCGATGAACCTCATCCGCGATGAGAAGCCCGACATCGTCGTCGTCATCGGCGCCGACCACGTCTATCGCATGGACTTCAAGCAGATGCTCGACGCGCACATCGCCTCCGACGCGCGCGCCACGGTCGCCGGCATCCGACAGCCCATCGCCCTCGCCAACCAGTTCGGCGTCATCGACACCGACCCGACCGACCCCACGAAGATCCGCGAGTTCCTCGAGAAGCCGCAGAACCCCACGGGCCTGGTCGACGCGCCGCACGAAGTCCTCGCCTCGATGGGCAACTACATCTTCGACGCCGACGCCCTCGTCGAGGCCGTCACGCACGACGGCGAACTGCCGACCTCGGCACACGACATGGGCGGCGACATCGTCCCCTACTTCGTCAACCGCGGCGAAGCGGCGGTGTACGACTTCCAGCGCAACGACGTGCCCGGCTCGACCCCGCGCGACCAGTCGTACTGGCGCGACGTCGGCACGATCGAGTCGTTCTACGACGCCCACATGGACCTGATCTCGACCCTGCCCATCTTCAACCTCTACAACACCGACTGGCCGATCTACTCGCAGACGTTCAACGCCCCTCCCGCGAAGTTCGTCCGCGACTCGGTCGGGCGCATCGGCAACGCGATCGACTCGATCGTGTCGCTCGGCTCGGTGCTGTCGGGGACGCACCTCGAGCGCAGCGTCGTCGGGCCGTGGGCCCTCGCCGGTGGCGGATCGACGATCACCGACTCGGTGCTCTTCGACAGCGTGCAGGTCGGTGCGGGTGCCCGCATCCACCGGGCGATCCTCGACAAGAACGTCGTGCTCGAGCCCGGCGCCACGATCGGCGTCGACCGCGAGCGCGACCTCGCGCGCGGCTTCACCGTGACGGAGACGGGAATCACCGTCGTGGGCAAGGACGCGCACGTCCACGCCTGACCCGGATACCGGACGGGGCGGTGACCGTAATGGTCACCGCCCCGTCCGCGTCCGACGCACGCTCCTCAGTGCATGGTCATACCGCCGGTGACGTTGATCCCCTGGCCGGTCATGTACGACGACAGGTCGCTCGCGAGGAACAACGCCACCCCGGCGACGTCCTGCGGGGTGCCCGTGCGCCCCAGCGGCACCTGCGAGCGGTCCTCGGCCTCGATATCGGCGACCGTCAGACCGCGCAGTTCCGCTCCCTCGCGACGCTCGCGGTGCTTCATCCGCGTCTCGATGATGCCGGGGCAGATGGCGTTGACCCGGATCTGCTCGCGGGCGAGCTCGGTCGCGAAGCTCTTGGTCACACCGAGCACGGCGTGCTTCGACGCGACGTACGCGGTCATCCCGCGGTAACCGTTCTTCCCGGCCTGGGACGCGATCAGGATGATGCTGCCCGGTCGCCCGACCCGGCGAAGTCCGCGAGCGACGTGCTTGGCGACCAGGAAGGATCCCTTCGCGTTCACGTCGAGATTGAGGTCCCACTCCGCCTCGGTGGTGTCGACGCCGAAAGCCATCGTCGACGTGCCGGCGGCGTGCACGAGGACGTCGACGGCACCGAGCTCGCGCTCGATCTCACCGACCACGTGCTCGACCTCGGTCTCGTTCGTGACGTCGAGGCGGACGTGTCCGCCGGCGCCGTCGCGCTCCAGGGGACCTGCTGCGTACGCGGTGTCGGCGCGGACGACCACGGCGCCCTCCCGCGAGAAGGCGTCCGCGACCCCGTCGCCGATGCCGTTGGCTCCCCCGGTGACGAGGACGACGCGCCCCCGCAGCTCGTCGAACATCAGACTCCGACGCGCTCGAAAGCATCGAGGCTGATGCCGCGCTCGAGGATGAGTGCCGACCATTCGCGTGCGCTGTGAAGGCTGTGGTCGCGGTAGTTGCCGCAGCTGATGGCGTCGACACCGGGAACGTCGTCCCAGGTCACGTCCTCGGCGATCGCGCGCAGGCTCTCACGGACGGCCGAGACCACGTCGGCGACCGCGGGCTCACCCCACACGATCAGATGGAAACCGGTGCGGCATCCGAAGGGAGAGATGTCGATGACGCCCTCCAGTCGGTCGCGCACGAGGCTCGCCAGGAGGTGCTCGATGGTGTGCAGTCCGCCCGTGGGGATCTCGCCCTCGTTGGGCTGGACGAAGCGCAGGTCGAAGTTGGAGATGACGTCTCCGCGCGGACCGGTCTCGGTGCCGATGAGGCGCACATACGGTGCGCGGACGGCGGTGTGGTCCAGGGTGAAACTCTCGACATCGGCCATGGGGGTTCCTTTCTTCGGGGGGCGTCAGCGTCCGACGACGGCGACGCGATCCAGGGGGGCGGCCCAGTCCTCGACCGCGGCCAGGGCCGCGGCGAGAGCGCGCGGGTGCGCGAGGGCGCCGAGCGCGTGGGCGCTCGAGTGCGGGGACAGGGCTGTCTCCGCGATGATCTCATGCGCCTCGACCCGGTCGGGTGCGATACCCAGATCGGCGAGGCATCGCGGAAGACCGAGGTCGGCGTACACCGGCGCGTAGGCATCCAGTTCGTCGAAGCGTTTTTCGGCGGCGAGTTGGACCAGGATGCCGTAGGCCACCTTCACCCCGTGGAGGTCGTCGACGGTCTCGGGAAGCGCACTGAGACCATCCGACACCGGGTGGGCCAGGGTTGCGCTGCCGGAGGCGCCGCCAAAGCCACCGACGAGTCCGGCGGTGGCGACGCCCGCCTCGGCCACGCGTCGCGCCGACGCGGACGGGCGGCCGGCGCGGAGATCGGCGACCGCGGCGGCGGCGTGCTCCAGCACGGTGTCGCGGCAGACCTCCGCTTGCATGAGGCCCAGCTCGGTCAACAGGGAGCGGTCCGCGGTCTCGAACGCGGCGCGCGTCTCGACCCACTTCGCGAGCGTGTCGGCGATACCCGAGACGAAGTACTCCACCGGGCCGCTGAGCAGCAGGTCGGGTTCGAGAGCCACCGAGCGCGTGGTGTGCTCCCAGACGGTGTGACCGAGGTGACGATGGTCGTCGTCGTAGAAGACGCTCAGCGGCGACCACGCCGCGCACGTGCTCGCGAGGGTCGGGACGAGGTGCACGGGGAGCCCCGCGGCCGCACCCAGCGCCTTCGCGGTGTCGAGAACCTTTCCCCCACCGACGCCGATCACCACGTCGGCCCCGTCACGTTCGGCTCGCGTCCGGAGACGTTCGACCTCCCCGGGCGAGCACTCGCCGCCGAACAGTGCCTCGATGGAGCCCGCGGGCAGGGTGCTCAGCGACGATGCGGCCGCGGCACGTGCGCGGCGTCCGGAAAGCACGAACGGTCGCGCGGATCCGTCGGCGACGACGCCCGCGAGCAGCGTCGCGACGGCACCCTCGCCGTGGATGACGACCTGCGGTGCCGGGCGAAGACGGACGGCGCTCACGACGCGCCTCCCAACCGGGCGACGGCTCGCCGCAGCGTGTCCTCGTCCTGCACCAGCCCCAGCCGGACGAAGCCCGTCCCGCGTGGCCCGAAGCCGCTACCGGGAGCCAGGGCGACACCGTGATCGAGGAGCGCTGTCCGCGCGAAGGCGATGTCGTCGACGCCGCCGGGGACGCGAGTCCAGACGAAGAAGGCCCCCTCCGGCGCGGCGACCTCCCAGCCGAGACCGCGGAGGCCGTCGACCACGACGTCGCGGCGGCGGCGGTACAGCTCGACGAGTTCGGCCGCGGCATCCTGAGAACCGTCCAACGCAGCGGCGGCGGCATCATGGGTGGCTCCGAAGACAGTGCTGAAGGCCTCGGCCTGGTAAGCGCGCATGGCGGCGATCGCCGCGGCGTCGCCGACCGCGTACCCGAATCGCCACCCGGCCATGTTGTACGTCTTCGAGAGCGTGGAGATCTCCACGGTGGTCTCGCGCGAGCCGGCGACGGTGAGCGCCGAGAGCGGTCGCCCGCCCTCGAAACCCAGTGACGAATAGGCGAAGTCGTGCACGAACAACGATCCCGTGGCGTCGGCGACGTCCACGGCCTCCGGGAACGTCTCCGGTCGGGCGACGGCTCCGGTGGGGTTGTGGGGATAGTTCAGCAGGAGCACGGCGGCATCGGCCCGATCGGTCGGCGTCAGCGCGGCCCACTCGGGCTGATACCCCCGATCGGCACGCAGCGGGAGCTCCACGACACGGGCACCCGCGAGCGCGGCCAACGACCGATACGCCGGGTACCCCGGATCGGGGACGACGACCGCGGATCCCGGATCGGCGATGGCGAGCACGGATGCGACGAGAGCCTCGTGCGATCCATGGAAGACCGCGACCTCGGCATCCGGATCGATGTCGACGCCGTGATCCTCGCGATACCGTCGCGCGATCGCGGCGGTCAGCGCGGGGCGGCCGGCGAACCCCGGGTAGCCGTGATTGCGGCGATCGGCGACCGCGTTCTGCATCGCCGCGACGATGTGGGCCGGGGTGGGCTGGTCGGGGCTGCCCTTGGAAAGGTCGATGACGTCGACGCCGGCCGCGCGGGCCGCCGCGATCGCGGCATCCATCCCGCTGAAGAAGTTGCCGGGCAGCAGGGAGAGGCGCGCGGCCCCGCGGCGCGTGCGGACGCTCACCGGCGCCGCACCCGTCGAGCGAGCCCGGTACCGACCGCCTGGATCACCTGGACGATCACGATCAGGCTCAGCACGGTGACGAGCATGGCGAACCCGTCGAACCGCTGATACCCGTACGAGATCGCGAGGTCTCCGATTCCGCCACCGCCGACGACGCCGGCCATCGCCGAGGCGTCGATGAGGCCGATGGTCGCCGTCGTGAGGGCGAGGATGAGAGAACCGCGGGCCTCGGGCAGGAGGAACCGCACGAAGATCTGCCACGGGGTGGCTCCCATGGAGCGGGCCGCTTCCACGATGCCCGAGGGCACCTCGAGCAGCGAGTTCTCGACCAGTCGACCGATGTACGGGGCGATCATGACGGTCAGCGGCACGATCGCGGCCGCCGGACCGATCGACGTACCGACCACGAAACGCGTGAACGGCACGATCGCGACGAGCAGGATGATGAACGGCAGCGACCGGATGACGTTGACGATGGTCGTGAGCACGACGGACACGACACGGTTGGGCAGGATGCCCCCGGGACGCGTGACGACGAGAGCTGTGCCGATCAGCAGGCCGAGGATCGAGCCGAGGAAGAGCGCGACCCCGACCATGTAGAAGGTGACCCCGAGTTCGCGGAGGAACTGGTCACCGGTGATGAGGGTGAAGTCCTTCATACCCGTTCCACCTCCCGGACGTCGACGACGTGCTCGGCGAGGTAGGCCCGGGCGGCGGCGACGCGTTCGGCGGGACCGTCGATCTGGATGACGAGCTGACCGACCGTGTGCTCCTGGATCTGGGTCATGTCGGCGTGCAGGATGTTCACCTCGACCCCGATGCGGGCGATGAGCGTGGAGATGAGGGGCTGCGTCACCTCGTCGTCGACGAGCGACAGGCGCCACACCTCCCCCGTGCCCAGGTGCGCGCGGACGGCCGCAGGGATGTCGACGGGGATGATCGTGCTCACGAACGACGCCGCCACCTCGCTCTGCGGGCGGACGAACACGTCGAGCACATCGCCTCGTTCGACGACACGGCCGCCGGCCATGACAGCGACCTCGTCGCACAGGTCTTTGATGACGTCCATCTCGTGGGTGACGAGGACGATCGTCGTGCGGTACTCGCGGTTGATGCGCCGCAGGAGCGCGATGATCTGTGCCGTCGTGCTCGGGTCCAGGGCGCTCGTCGCCTCGTCGCAGAGCAGGACCGGCGGATTGCGCACGATCGCGCGGGCGATACCCACGCGCTGCTTCTGACCGCCGGAGAGCTCGCCGGGGTGGTTGCCCGACTTCTCGGACAGGCCCACGAAGTCCAGCGCCTCCGCCGCGCGGGAGCGGGCCTCGGCGCGGCTCACGCCATCCAGACGCAGCGGCATCGCGACGTTGTCGAGCACGGTGATCGTCTCGAGCAGCTGGAACTGCTGGAAGATCATCCCCGTGCGCTTCTGCGCCGCGCGCAGGCCTTTGGTGTCCAGCGAGGCGAGGTCGATGCCGTCGAGCAGCACGCGACCCTCGGTCGGGCGCTCGAGGCCGTTCAGCAGGCGGATCAGTGTGCTCTTGCCCGCTCCGCTATGACCGATGACCCCGAAGATCCGCCCGCGGGCGACCTCGAGGTCGACGCCCTCGAGCGCGATCGTCGACCCGGCGCGGGACCGGAAGCTCTTGCCCACGCCCTCGAGGCGGACGACAGCGTCGCCCGCCCCGGAGGGACCGATGTCTGCGGGGCTCACCGCTCGAGCGCGGTGGGCAGGTGGTAGCCCTCGTACTGCGAGTTCGACGCGATGTACTCCGCGAAGGCGTCGGACTCGTAAGCCTCCTTGATGGCCTTCGCCCACGGGGTGTCGACGTTGGCGGCGTCGACCGCGACGACGACCGAGAAGTCGTCCGTGAGGTCTTCCAGGGCCAGGGCGTCGGCGAGCTTGAGTCCTCCCGACACGACGAAGTTGCCCTGGATCACGCTGTAGTCGACGTCCGGCAGCGAGGCGACCTGCTGCGCGTTCTCGATCGGAACGATCTGCAGGTTGTGCGGGTTGCCGGTGATATCGGCGGGTGACGCCGTCGCGGGGTCGATCGCGTCGGACAGCTCGAGCCACCCTTCCGCCTCGAGCACGCGGAAGGCGCGGTACATGTTCGACGACTGGTTGGGCACGGCCACCGTGGCCCCGTCGGCGACGTCGAGCGTCTTCGACTTTCCGCCGAACAGCGCCATGGGCGGCCCCGGCACCTGCACGAGGGCGACGTTGTCGAGGCCCTCCTGTTCGTTGACGGATTTCATGTACACGGGGTGCTGCATGATGTTCGCATCGATCTCGCCGTCCTTCAGAGCGACGTTCACGACGATGCCGTCGGTGAACTCGACCGACTCGGCCGAGAAGCCCTCTTCCTCGAGGATCGGCAGGATGCCCTGCTCGAACTGCTCGCGGTACGGACCGGGGTTGAAACCGATCTTGAGCGACGTCTTGTCGGTGGCGGGCTCCGACGACGACGCGGTGGCACCGCATCCGGCGGCGGAGAGGGCGATCGTCGCGAGTGCCGCGACGGCGAGGAGCTTCTTCAGGGCAGGCATGTGCGTCCTTCTCGGCGGGGGTGACGGCGCGACGGGTGCTGCGAATGCGCCCCGCCGAGCCTAGGACGGGCGTCGACGGCTGCCCCGGGAGTGTTACGCCGTGAGACGTTTCATACCGGACCGTGTCACCGCCACGCCCGTCCGCGCGATCTGCCTCTACGCTTCGCCGGCCCCCGTCCGACCGGGCGGAGAGGATGCCGGAGCGCGCTAGGGTCGAGCGCGTGCCTGCGCCCGCCCGTTTCCTCGTCGTCCTCGATGCCGACTCCACCCTGATCCGCAACGAGGTCATCGAGCTCCTCGCCGACGAAGCCGGCCGCGGACCCGAGGTCGCCGCGGCCACCGAAGCCGCGATGCGCGGCGAGGTCGACTTCGCCGCGAGCCTGCGCTCGCGCGTCGCGGCGCTCGCCGGAGTGTCCACCGCGGCCTTCGCCCGGGCCATCTCCCGCATCGAGCCGACCCCCGGCGTACGTGAGCTCATCGCCGCCGTGCACGACCGCGGCGGCGTCGTCGGCGTCGTCTCCGGGGGCTTCCACGAAGTGCTCGACACCGTGGCTCCCGATCTGGGCGTCGACGTCTGGCGCGCCAACCGTCTCGTGGCCGAGGACGGCGTGCTCACGGGGGAGGTCGACGGCCGGATCGTGGATGCCACGGCCAAGGCCGACACGCTTCGCTCCTGGGCCGCAGAGCACGGTGTCCCCCTGCCCCTGACGTTCGCGATCGGGGACGGCGCCAACGACCTCGAGATGATGGCCGCCGCCGGCCTCGGGCTCGCGTTCAACGCCAAGCCGGCGGTGCGCGAGCGCGCAGACCTCGTGATCGGACAGGTCGACCTGTCCGAGGTCATCGCGCTCCTGCCGCGCTGAGCGCACCTCACCCGGGCGCACCGGGCACCTCTCCGCACCACGGACCCGGAAACCGCCGGAGAACCGGGACATGAGCGCGCCCTCGCGGATGTCGGAGCCCCGCCCTACTCTCGACGCATGAACGTCATCCTCGTTCCCGGCCTCTGGCTCACGGCATCCTCGTGGGACGCGATCCTCCCCCCTCTGCTCGACGCCGGCCACCGCCCCGAGCCGCTCAGCATGCCGGGCGTGGGTGTTCCGGCCGACGGCTCCCAGCACCTCGGCATCGCCGACTGGGTCGCCGACGTCGTGCGGGTGATCGACCGCGACGACGAACCCGTCGTGCTCGTCGGCCACTCCGGCGGAGGCAACGTCGTGTGGGGTGCGGCCGACGCGCGCCCCGAGAAGATCGCTCGAGTGATCTTCGTCGACACCGTTCCGCCCCTCGATGGAGCCGGGATCTGGGAGTTCCCCGTCGTCGACGGCGTCGTCCCGTTCCCCGGGTGGGACGCCTTCGATGCCGAAGAGGTCGCCGACCTCGACGAGCAGACCCGTCAGCGGGTCGCCGAGTTCACCACCTCGATCCCGGCGCGCATCCCGACCGACCCGCTGTCCCTCACGAACGAGCGACGCCACGGCATCCCGATCACGCTGATCACATGCCTCACCCCTGCCGCCACCCTGCAGGAGTTCGTCGACGGCGGCACCTCCTGGGTGGCCGAACTGGCCGCAGCCGACGACCTCGAGCTCGTCGACCTGCCCGGCGGTCACTGGCCGCAGTTCGCCCAGCCCGACAATCTCGCGAAAGCGATCGTGGCCGCGATCCGCACCGAACCGGTACCCTCCGCCTGACGGACTCCGTGTCTCAGTGCCCCATGCCCAGGCCGCCATCGACCGGGATCACGGCGCCCGAGATGTACGCGGCATCGTCACCGGCGAGCCAGGTGACGACGCCGGCGACCTCGTCGGGGGAGGCGAATCGACCGGCGGGGATGTTCTTCTTGTACTCGGCCTGCGTGTCGGCGGCGAGTTCCGCCGTCATGTCGGTCTCGATGAAGCCGGGCGCGACGACGTTCGCCGTGATCCCGCGGGCTCCGAGCTCTCGCGTGAGCGAGCGGGCGAAGCCGACCAGTGCGCTCTTGGAGGCGGCGTAGTTGATCTGTCCCGCCGAACCGTAGAGACCGACCACGCTCGAGATGAGGATGACGCGTCCCCACCGTGCCTTGAGCATGCCCTTGGACGCGCGCTTGACGACACGGAACGCGCCGCCCAGGTTGGTGCTGACGACGCTGTCGAAGTCGTCCTCGGTCATCCGCAGCAGAAGGGTGTCTTTCGTCACCCCGGCGTTGGCGACCACGACGGCGATGGGACCGAGCTCGGCCTCCACCTGCGTGAAGGCGGCGTCCACGGCGGCGGCATCCGTCACGTCGGCGCGGACCGTCAGGGTGCCCTCGGGGCCCTCGCCCGATCGGGCGGTGACGGCGACCTTCCAGCCCTCCGCCACGAAACGCTCGGCGATGGCTCGGCCGATGCCCCGGTTTCCTCCGGTGACGACGACGACGCGGTCCTGCGACATATGAACTCCTGCAGTACGAGGCGGGGAGGGAACCGGCCCAGCCTATCCGCGACGGTGCGTTCGTACCGGCCCCGTCACCCGGCCCGGAGGTTTGACACGACGCACACGGCGCTGGAACGCTGGAGCGGAGCGCGCAGAAGTGCGCACAGAGAGGGACCGTCGTGAGCGACAACCGCACCCCAGACCCCCACGCCGACGAGACGTCGCCGACGCCCGACACCGCCGGGGCGTCCGAGGCCTCCGCGACGTCGCAGACGGATGCTCCCCCCTCGGTGCCCTCGCCCGATGCCCCCGCCGGCGGCGAGGCGGCGGCCCCGCCGACTCCCCCCGGATACGACGCCCCCGCACCGCCTTACGGTGCCGCTCCCTCTGGCGCGCCCGCGTACGGCTCCCCGTCCCCCGACGCCACCGATGCTCTCGAGAACGGCGCTTCGCCCGCGGCCGACACCCCGGAACCGCCGGCCGCGCCCACGGTCGACGGATACGCCGGCGCTTACACCGCACCCGCCGCGGCGGGCTCCGCCGCCCCGGCGGCCGACGTCGCCTCCGCCTACGGGGCCACGCCCTACGGGACGCAGGGCTACCCCGCGCCCTCGTACGGCACCTCCACCTACGGCGCTCAGGGATATGCCGGCTACGGCACGCAGGGGTACGGCGGCTACGCCGCGGCGGCGCGCACGAACGTGCTCGCGATCGTGTCGCTCGTGGCATCCGTGTCGGGGTTCATCATCCTGCCGTTCGTCGGCCCGCTCGTCGGTGTGATCACCGGGCACATCGGGCTGGGTCAGATCAAGCGCAGCGGCGAGAAGGGCCGCGGGCTGGCGCTCGCCGGCGTCATCGTCGGCTGGGTCAGTCTGGGATTCATTCTGCTCTTCGTCGTCTTGATCGTCATCAGCATCGTGGCGGTGGGGGCGAGCGCACCGAGCTACGACTACTGAACGGTCCACGCCCCACACGAACGGGCGTACCCTGGGGGGACCGTGAAGACATCGCAGCGTGCCCAGTCAGCGACGTCTCTCCCGCAGGCTCCGCGGGAAGACGCCGGCTCCCGTTTCACCAAGTACATGGTGATGATGGGGATCCGCATCGCGTGCTTCGTCCTCATGGCCGTGGTGCACCCCTACGGGTGGTACACCTTCGTCTTCGCTGCCGGGGCGATCTTCCTCCCCTATCTCGCCGTGATCGTCGCCAACGTGGGCGCCGACGCACAGTCGCCGACCGCCGAAGCCCCGGAACGCACGATCGAGGCACGTCCCGCGACGGAGCCCGTCTCCGAGCCCGCGGCCCCCACCGTCATCCGTATCGCCGAGACGCCGCGACTCGACGCCCCTCGCGACGATCGATCGTGACGACCGAGGCCGCGGAGTGCTCGCGGGCCGGATGCCGTGACACCGCCGTGTGGGCCATCCGGTGGCGCAATCCCCGTATCCACGCGGCGGACCGCCGAAAGACCTGGGTGGCCTGCGACGAACACGTGGCGTATCTCCGTGAGTTCCTCAGCGCGCGCGACTTCCCCGTCGACGTACGGGCTCTGGCGGGCGAGACCTCATGAGCGCCCGCGAGATGCCCACCGCCGCCCGGTGGACGATGTACGTCGGCATCGCGATCCTCTTCGCCGTCGCGTGCGCTTTCCTGTCGAACTGGCAGTTCTCCCGCAACGCCGAACGCAGCGAACAGCTTCAGCTGGTCGCCGACAACTACGACGCTCCGCCCGTCGCTCTGGGCGACCTCCTCTCCCCCGGCGCCGAGCTCACCCCCTCCGACGAGTGGCGTCCCGTTCGCCTGCAGGGGCGGTACCTGACGGACGAGCAGCTTCTCGTCCGCAACCGCGCGCACGGCGGCTCGGCCGCCTACGAGCAGCTGGTGCCGTTCCGCCTCGACGACGGTCGGACCTTCCTCGTCGACCGCGGATGGCTTGCCCCCGGCAACCGTCAGTCGCTGCCCGACGAGATCCCCGATCCTCCCGCGGGCGATGTGACGGTCGAGGTGCGCCTGCGCCCGGGTGAGGCGGCACCGACCTCGGGCCGCACCGCCGAAGCGGGGCAGGTCCCCACGATCAATCTCGGGCTCGTCGCGGAGCAGACCGGACCGCTCGAGCCGGGGGCCTACGGACTGCTCATGTCGGAGAACCCGGCACCAGCCGTCGCACCGACGCCCGTCGACCCGCCCAGCAACGATCCCGGCCCCTACCTGTCGTACGCGATCCAGTGGATCCTCTTCGCCCTGATGGGTTTCGGCTTCATCACGTACGTGATCGTCAGCGAGCGCAAGCTCCGCCGCGAGGGGGCGGACGACGATGAGGACGACGAGGACGAGCTCGTCGCGGTCGCCGCATCACCGCACTCGCCGGCGGTCGAAGCCCGCCGCCGTGTGGACCCGGTCGCTCTGCACCGCGCGCGTAAGCGCCCGAAGGATCGCGACGCGGACGACGAGGACGCCCTACTCGACGCGCGATGAGCGCGAGCGGATGCCGGAGGCCGTCTACGCGAGCGTGATGAGGTCCGCGTAGTCGCGGCCCCAGATGTCTTCCACTCCGTCGGGGAGGATGAGCACGCGCTCGGGGTTGAGCGCTTCGACGGCTCCCTCGTCGTGCGAGACGAGCACGACCGCCCCCTCGTAGTGCGCGAGCGCGCCGAGGATCTCCTCGCGCGACGCGGGGTCGAGGTTGTTCGTCGGCTCGTCGAGCAGCAGCATGTTGGCCGACGACACCACGAGGGTGGCGAGCGACAGACGCGTCTTCTCACCGCCCGAGAGGACACCCGCGGGCTTGAGGACGTCATCGCCGACGAAGAGGAACGAGCCCAGCACTTTTCGGGCCTCCGTGGCCGTGATGTGCGGAGCCGACGACATCATGTTCTCGAGCACCGAGCGGTTGACGTCGAGGTTCTCGTGCTCCTGCGCGTAGTAGCCGATCTTGAGGCCGTGCCCCGGCTCGAGCTGACCGGTGTCGGGCTGGTCGACGCCGGCGAGGATGCGCAGGAGCGTCGTCTTGCCCGCACCGTTCAGCCCCAGGATGACGACGCGCGAGCCGCGGTCGATCGCCAGGTCGACGTCGGTGAAGATCTCCAGCGAGCCGTACGACTTCGACAGACCGGATGCCATGAGCGGGGTCTTGCCGCACGGCGCCGGTTTGGGGAACCGCAGCTTCGCGACCCGCTCGTCCTGACGCACCTCGTCGAGACCCGAGAGCATCTTCTCGGCGCGCGCGACCATCTGGTGCGCAGCGGCGGCCTTCGAGGCCTTCGCACCGAAGCGCGCAGCCTGCAACTGCAGGGCCGTGGCCTTCTTCTCGACGTTGACGCGCTCTTTCTTGCGGCGCTCCTCGTCGGCCACCCGCTGGCGCAGGTAGTTCTTCCAGTTCATGTTGTAGACGTCGATGACCTGGCGGTTGGCATCCAGGTAGAAGACCCGGTTGACCGTCTCCCCGACGAGTTCGACGTCGTGCGAGATCACGATGAGCCCGCCCTTGTAGCCCTTGAGGAACTCCCGCAGCCACACGACGCTGTCCGCGTCGAGGTGGTTGGTCGGCTCGTCGAGGATCATCGTCTGCGCGTCCGAGAACAGGATGCGCGCGAGCTCGATACGCCGGCGCTGACCACCCGAGAGGGTCTTGAGGGGCTGATCGAGGATGCGGTCGGGAAGGGAGAGGTTGTGGGCGATGGACGCCGCCTCGGCCTCCGCCGCATACCCGCCGGCGGCTTCGAAGCGCTCGGTGAGGTTGCCGTACTTCTTCATCGCCTTCGCGGCGACCGCGGGGTCGTCGTCGGCCATCGCCATCGACGCCTCGTGCATGCCGAGTGCGAGGGAGCCGAGTCCTCGCGCGTCGAGGATGCGCGTCCGCGCGAGCATCTCCGGGTCGCCCGAGCGGGGATCCTGAGGCAGGTAGCCGAGCTCACCCGAACGGTCGACACCGCCGTTCGAGGGCAGCAGGTCACCGGCGAGCACCTTGGTGAGCGTGGTCTTCCCTGCACCGTTGCGCCCGACGAGGCCGATCTTGTCGCCGTCGGAGACGCGGAACGACACGTCGGACATGAGCACGCGGGCGCCCACGCGGATCTCGAGGTCGTGCACGGCAAGCACAGCGAACGTCCGTTCTTCGGGGATGGGGAGCGGCCGGAGAGTGGCCAGCCACCCAGTATACGGCGAGCAGCCGAACGCCTCCCGACAACGCTCTCACCGAACGGACGAGTACCGGGATGCCGATACCTCGGTGTCGAGACGAACGCCCACCCTCGAGGCATCCGGGTTTGCATTCTCACCCGGCGACTGACCTAAACTAAGCCAATCCTTACCTAACACGCAGGAGGCTCTTCGTGTCCCGATTCCGCGCGCTGGCGGCCCTCGCCGTCGGCTCCGCTCTCGTCCTCACCGGCTGTGCCGGTACCTCCGCCGCCCCCGGGGGATCGGACGCGTCGTCCTCCTCCGCCGAGGGCTCCTTCCCGGTGACCATCGATCACGCCTTCGGCGAGACGACGATCCCCGCCGAGCCGAAGCGCGTCGTGACCGTCAGCTGGGGCAACCAGGAGGCCGCCCTCGCCCTCGGCGTCGTGCCGGTCGCCATGCCCAAGGTCACCTGGGGCGACGAGGACGGCGACGGCCTCCTCCCCTGGGTCAAGGACAAGCTCGATGAGCTCGGAGCCGAGACCCCGACGCTCATGGACGAGACCAACGGCTTCGACTACGAAGCCATCGCCGACGCCAGGCCCGACGTCATCCTGGGTGCCTACTCGGGCATGACGCAGGAGCAGTACGACACCCTCAGCAAGATCGCTCCCGTCGTGTCGTTCCCCGAGATCGCCTGGGGCACCTCGTGGCAGGAGATGACGCTGACGGATGCCAAGGCCCTGGGACGCGAGGCCGAGGCCGAGAAGCTGGTGTCCGACCTCGAGGCGCACGTCACCGAGGAGACGGCGAAGTACCCCGCCCTCAACGGGAAGAAGACGCTGTTCACCTACCTCGACCCCACAGACATCAGCACGGTCGGCTACTACTCGCTGAAGGACCCCCGCGCGCTGTACCTCAGCGAACTGGGCATGGCGCCCTCCTCGGCGGTCGAGACCTCGAGCACGGACAGCGAGACGTTCTGGTTCACGCAGAGCACCGAGAACATCGAGACGTTCTCCGATGTCGACACCATCGTGGGCTACGGCACGTCCGAGCTGCTGACGCAGCTGCAGGCCGACCCGCTGTGGTCGCGCATCCCCGCCATCGCGTCGGGCTCCGTGGCCATGCTCACCGACGACACGACGATGGCCGCCGCGGCGAACCCCAGCCCCCTCTCGATCGGCACGAGCTACGGCGACGACTACATCGCCGTCGTCGGCGAGGCCGCCGCGAAGGCCGGCTCGTGAGCCGTTCCCCCCTCGCCGCGCGATGACCTCGGTCGTCTCGGCACCGCCCGCCCCCGGCGACGCTCGCCCGCGTCGCCGGGGGCGTCGGCGCGCGGTCTGGGCCGTCGTACTGGTCGCCGCCGTCGTGGGAGCCGTCATCCTCTCGGTGACATTCGGGGCGCGCGACGTCTCGCCGAGCGACATCTGGGCGGGGCTGACGGGCTCGACCGACACCGCCTCCGCGGCGGCCGTCGGCAAACGTGTGCCGCGCACGATCCTCGCGCTGCTCGTGGGCGCGGCCCTGGCCGTCGCGGGAGCGGTGCTGCAGGGAGCGACGCGCAACCCGCTCGCCGACCCGCAGATCCTCGGTATCAACGGGGGCGCCGCTCTCGCCATCGTGATCGGCCTCGCATTCTTCGGGCTCAACTCGGCGACCGGCTACATCTGGACCGGCATGGTCGGGGCCGGAGCGGCGGCGGTGTTCGTCTACGCGATCGGCTCACTGGGCCGAGGAGGCCCCACCCCTCTTCGCCTCGCCCTCGCCGGGGCGGTGACGGCGGTCGCGTTCAGCTCGCTGCTCAGCGCGATCCTCCTCCCTCGCATCAACGTCATGAACGTCTTCCGCTTCTGGCAGGTCGGCGGGGTCGGCGGGGCCACCGTCGACACGATCCTGCAGGTGCTGCCCTTCCTCCTGGTCGGTCTCGTCATCTGCCTCGCCAGCGCGTCCGCGCTGAACACCCTCGCTCTGGGCGATGAACTCGCCGCCGGTCTCGGTGCGCGTGTGCGCACGGCTCGCCTGGTGTCCTCTGCCGGCGCCGTCATCCTCTGTGGGGCCGCCACCGCGGTCGCCGGGCCCATCGGCTTCGTCGGTCTCGTCGTCCCTCACATCTGCCGCCTCATCGTCGGTGTCGACCACCGCTGGCTGCTCCCGATCTCGGCCGCGGGCGGCGCGATCCTGCTCACGGTGTCCGACGTCATCGGTCGCGTCATCGCCCGCCCGCAGGAGATCGAGGTCGGCATCGTCACCGCTCTTCTGGGCGCTCCCTTCTTCATCGCCCTCGTGCGTCGCCAGAAGATGAGGGCCCTGTGAGCGCCGGTACTCTCCTGTCTCCTCCCGTCGATGCGCTCGCCCTCGTGCGGACGGGTCGTCACCGTCGCCGTATCCGATGGGTCACGGTCACCGGCATCCTGGTCGTCGCCGTGCTCCTCGCCTTCTCGGGCTCGCTCATGTTCGGTCAGACGTACTACTCCCCCGCCGAGGTCTGGGGCGTGCTCACCGGTCAGCTGGTTCCCGGCGCGTCGTTCACCGTCGGCGAGCTGCGTCTGCCCCGCGCCGTCACCGCGCTCATGACGGGTCTCTGCTTCGGAATGGGCGGTGTGGTGTTCCAGTCGATGCTGCGCAACGCCCTCGCCAGCCCCGACGTCATCGGCATCAACACCGGCGCCAGCGCCGCGGCCGTGATCGGCATCGTCGTCCTCGGCCTCGGCGAGACCGCGGTCTCGGTCATGGCCATGGCAGCCGCCCTCGTCGTGGCCCTCTCGATCTACCTCCTCGCATACCGAAAGGGCGGGTCGGGAGCACGTCTGATCCTCGTCGGCATCGGCATCGCCGCGATGTGCCAGGCGATCGTCTCGTACGTCATCTCCCGCGCGGCGGAGTGGGACCTGCCCGCCGCGATGCGGTGGATCACCGGCAATCTCAACGACGCCACGTGGGATCGCGCGATTCCTGTCGCCGTCGCCGTCGTCGTGCTCGGCCCTGTCCTCCTCGCCCTCTCCGGGCGACTCGAGATCCTGCGCATGGGCGACGACACCGCGGCGGCCGTCGGCCTGCCGGTCGAGCGAAGCCGTGTGCTGCTCATCGTCGCCGCCGTGGGCCTGCTCGCGTTCGGAACGGCCGCCGCCGGTCCCATCGCCTTCGTCTCGTTCCTGGCCGGTCCGATCGCGGTGCGCATCCTGGGTCCGGTGGGCTCCCCTGTTCTCCCCGCCGGTCTCGTCGGAGCCCTTCTCGTCCTCGTCGCCGACTTCTGCGCCCAGTTCGCCTTCGGCACGCGTCTTCCCGTGGGCGTCATCACCGGAGTCCTCGGCGCTCCCTATCTCGTCTACCTGCTCGTTCGCAGCAGTCGATCCGGAGGTACTTCCCTATGACCGTCGAGCGCGCACTGATCGCCGAGGGCGTCACCCTCGGCTACGGCGACCGCACCATCGTCGAATCTCTCGACCTGGCGCTACCGCCGGGCAAGATGACCACCATCGTCGGCGCCAACGCCTGCGGCAAGTCGACACTGCTGAAGTCGATGGCCCGGCTGCTGTCGCCGACGGCGGGGCAGGTGCTCCTGGACGGGAAGTCCATTCATCGTCTGCCCACGAAGCAGGTCGCGCGTGTGCTCGGCCTCCTCCCGCAGTCTCCGCTGGCTCCCGACGGGATCGCCGTCTCCGACCTCGTCAGCCGCGGCCGCCACCCCCATCAGGGTGCACTGTCGCGCTGGACCAGCGCCGACGACGCGGCCGTCGCGCGTGCGCTCGAAGCCACCGACACGGCGCACCTCGCGGACAGGCCGGTCGACGAGCTCAGCGGAGGGCAGCGTCAGCGGGTCTGGATCGCGATGGCACTCGCGCAGGAGACCGACGTGCTCCTCCTCGATGAGCCGACGACGTTCCTCGACATCAGTCATCAGATCGACGTGCTCGACCTGCTCACCGATCTGAACCGCGAACGCGGGACGACCGTGGCGATGGTGCTCCACGATCTCAACCACGCCGCGCGCTACGCCGATCACCTCGTCGCCATGGCGCACGGACGGATCGTCGCCGCCGGCGACTCCTCCGACGTGCTCACGGAGGCGACGGTGCGTGAGGTCTTCGGGTTGGACAGTCGCGTCGTTCCCGACCCGCTCACCGGTCGGCCCATGGTCATCCCGATCGGCCGTCACCACACCGTCACGGAGCCGGAGCACGCGGAGGCCTGACGCGTCGGTGCTCCGCGGGCGGAGCGGGCACCCGGCGGAGCGCCGTCACGCGGAGCATCCCCACGCGGAGCGCCCCCAGGCCGCGCGTCCCCGGCCGAGCGCCCTGAGGCCGCGCGTCCTGAGGCCGCGCGCCATCGGGGCCGGAGCGCCCCGCTCCAACGTCGTCAGGCGGAGCGCTCCATCTGCCCTTCACGCCAGTACCCCATGAAGGCAACGCGCTTGCGGTCGACACCGCACCCCTGCACCAGCATCCGCCGCAGAACCTTCACGGTCGACGATTCGCCGGCGATCCAGGCGTAAAACTCCCCCTCGCCGTCATCGGGACTGTCCCAGAGGAGTTCCTTCTCGAGATCGATGTCTTCGAGTTCCTGGGGTCGCGGTGCCGCTGCGCGGGCGAGCACCTCGCCCGATCTCTGCGTCCAGGCTTCGACCGCCTCGATGAGGACCTCACCGTGGGAACGGTCGTCGCGGGCGAGCCAGGTGACGCGGGCGCCGCCGACCGAGAGCGGAAGAGCGTCGTCGATCGACGGCACCTCGATGAACGCGTCCACGTCGATCCCCGGCTCGATCCCCTCCAGAACGGCGCAGATCGCCGGAGCGGCGGTTTCGTCGCCGGCCAGAAGCACGCGTCGAGCAGTGCCCGGGTGGAAGTCGATGCCCTGGGCCGATTCGGGGCTGCGGGCGTCGGGACCGACGACGAGGATGCTGTCACCGGGCGCAGCGGCCTCTGCCCATGACCCCGCGGGGCCCGCGTCGTGGTGCAGCACGAAATCGACGTCGAGTTCGCGCACCTCGGGATCGATGCGCCGCACGGTGTAGGTCCGGAAGGGCATGCGCTCGTCGTCGGGCAGATCGCGCCAGCGCGTGTACCACTCGCCGTTGTCGATCGCGGTGGGGTCGTTCTGTCCGATGTCGCACAGGCGTCCATCCGTGCCGGGCAGGACGATCTTGATCCGCTGGTCCCGCCGGTCCGTCCCGAAGACGTCGAAGTCGGGCGAGGTGAACGTGATGCGAGCGAAGTGCGGCGAGAGTCGCCGCGCCTCCTTCACCACGGCGACGTACGGGCGGTAGGCGGGACGCGTGGCAGTGGTGGTCACCCGCTAAGGATATCCTTACCTACCCCCGGATGCCAGGCGCAGGCCATCCGGTATCCCACCGTCGAACGACCGGCCGTGATCGCCACCACGGCCTGGTCGCCCGTCGCGCGGTCAGACTCCGCGCGCAAGGGCTCCGATGCGCGCGATCGCGTCGCGCAGCACCTCCGGTGCGCACCCGACGTTGATCCTGACGTGCCCCACGCCCTCCGCGCCGAAGAGGGGGCCGTGGTGCAGGGCGACCTTGGCCTCGCGACGGATGAACGGAGCCGGGTTGTCTCCCCAGCCGTACTCCGAGACGTCGACCCAGGCGAGGAACCCCGCCTCGGGAACCCGGTAGCGCGCGAGCGGCAAGTGCTCGGCGAGCGCCTCGGCGAGGAGACGACGGTTGTGATCCAGGGCGACGAGCAAGCCATCGAGCCAGGCGTCGCTCTCGGCCGCGAACGCCGCGCGGTTGGCGATCACCCCGAACAACCCCGCACGCCATTCGACCTCCCACGGGAGAGCCCGAACGACCGCGGCGGTCTCTTCGGCACCCGTCACGATCACCGCGCACTTCAGCCCGGCGAGGTTGTAGGTCTTGCTCGCGCTCGTCACGGTGTAGCCGACCGCGGCGGCCTCCGGAGCGGCATCCAGGAACGGGGTGAACACGGCGGGAGCGTGCGTGAGCGGGGCGTGGATCTCGTCGCTGACGACGGTGGCGCCGTAGCGGTGCGCCAGGCGTGCGAGGGCTGCGAGCGATTCGCGTGTGTGGACCGTTCCCGTGGGATTGTGCGGGTTGCACAGCAGCACGGATCGCGCCCCCTCGGCCAGCGCATGCTCGATCCCGTCGAGGTCGAGCGACCAGCGCTCACCGTCGTCGATCAGCGGCACGCTCTCCACGATCGCACCGGCCTCCTCCACGGTGTCGTAGAACGGCGGGTACACCGGCGGCGTCACGACGACCCGATCCCCGGGGCTCGTGACAGCGCGCAGCACTTCCACGACGCCCATCATGACGTCGCCCGTCCAGCGGATGCGTTCCGGATCGGGCCTCCACCCCCACCGGCGTTCGGCGTAGGCGGCGAAATCGAGGTCGATGCCCGGACGCGGCGGTGTGTAGCCCGTGTCGCCGATCTCGACGGCTCGGTGCAGGGCTTCCGTGATGGCGGGCGCCAACGGGAAGTCGGTCTCCGCCACGAACATCGGGATCACGTCGTCGCCATACGAGCGCCATTTCGTGCTGCTGCGTTGGCGGAGGAGGTCGAGCGGCAGGGCCTGGAGAGGAGGAACGCTCATCCCGAAAGCCTAATGACGGCCCCGGATGCCGAGGAATTGCGGCGTCAGACGGGGAAACACGAACGCCCATCCCCGCGGGGATGGGCGTTCGCTGGAGAGTCTCAGATCGCGAAGCCGAGGGCACGCATCATGTCGCGGCCGTCGTCGGTGATCCGCTCGGGGCCCCACGGCGGCATCCACACCCAGTTGATGCGGAATCGATCCACCACGTTGTCGAGGGCCTGAGCAGTCTGCTCTTCGAGCACGTCGGTCAGCGGGCAACCGGCCGAGGTCAGGGTCATGTGGATGACGAGGGCGTCGTTCTCGTCATCCCACGCGAGGTCGTAGATGAGTCCCAGGTCGACGACGTTGATCCCCAGTTCGGGGTCCATGACGTCTTTCAGGGCCTCGGTGACCTCGTCGTACTTCTCGGGAGCGAGGGTTGCGGTCATGTAACGATCTTACGCGTCGATCGGCGTACCGGCCTCGAGGAAACGGTCGTAACCCTCTTCCTCGAGACGATCGGCGAGCTCGGGGCCACCCTCTTCGACGATCCGGCCCTTGACGACGACGTGCACGTAGTCAGGACGGATGTAGCGCAGGATGCGGGTGTAGTGCGTGATGAGGAGCACACCGAGGTCGGTCTGCTCCTTCGCGCGGTTCACGCCCTCCGACACGATCTTCAGTGCGTCGACGTCGAGACCCGAGTCGGTCTCATCGAGCACGGCGATCTTCGGCTTGAGAAGCTCGAGCTGAAGGATCTCATGGCGCTTCTTCTCGCCACCGGAGAAGCCCTCGTTGACGTTGCGCGACGCGAACTTCGCGTCCATGCGCAGGTTCTCCATCGCACCCTTGACGTCCTTGGTCCAGCTGCGGATCGCCGGCGCCTCGCCGTCGATCGCCGTCTTGGCCGTGCGCAGGAAGTTGGTGACCGTGACGCCGGGGATCTCCACGGGGTATTGCATCGCGAGGAAGAGACCGGCGCGGGCACGCTCATCCACGCTCATCTCGAGGACGTCTTCTCCGTCGAGGGTGATGGAGCCGCTCGTGACGGTGTACTTCGGGTGACCGGCGATCGTGTACGCCAGGGTCGACTTGCCGGAGCCGTTGGGCCCCATGATCGCGTGGGTCTCACCGGTGCGCATGGTGAGCGTCACGCCGTTGAGGATCGGGGTCGTACCGTTCTCCGTCTCGACCGTCACGTGGAGGTCGCGGATCTCGAGGACAGACATGGTGTTCCTTACTCGGTTGTTCTGGGGGTCGTGGGCGCGGCTCAGGCCGTCGCCTTGGTGACGGAAGGATCGATGAGCACGTCGTCTCCGTCGATCACGACCTCGTACACGGGCACCGGCTCGAAGGCCGGGAGGTTCAGCGGGCGGCCGGTGCGCAGCGAGAACGCCGAGCCGTGGGCCCAGCACTCCAGCGTCTCGCCCTCGACGAAGCCGTCCGACAGCGAGATGTCGCCGTGCGTGCAGACGTCGCCGATCGCGTGCACCTCGCCGGTGCCGTCGAGGACCACCGCGATGGCCACGCCGTCGATCTCGACGCGGTGCGCTTCGTCCTGGGTGAGATCGCTCAGTGCGCAGGCGCGCGAAGCGCTCACGCCGCTGCTCCCTCGGCCAGCTCGCGCTCGATCGCGGCGATGAGCTCGGTCTCCAGCTCGGGGATGCCGATGCGCTGGACGATCTCGCTCAGGAAGCCGAGCACGACGAGGCGACGTGCCTCGTCTTCGGCGATGCCGCGAGCCTGCAGGTAGAACAGCTGCTCGTCGTCGAAGCGACCGGTGGCGCTGGCGTGGCCGGCGCCCTGGATGTCTCCGGTCTCGATCTCGAGGTTCGGGATCGAGTCGGCGCGGGCACCGTCGGTGAGCACCAGGTTGCGGTTCGCCTCGTACGAGTCGGTGCCGGTGGCATCCGGTCCGATGAGGACGTCGCCGATCCAGACGCTGCGTGCGCTCTCGCCCTGCAGGGCGCCCTTGTAGAGCACGTCGCCGACGGTGTGCGCACCCTTGTGGTGCAGGTACACCTGCGACTCGAGGTGCTGACCGGCGTCGGAGAACGACAGGCCGTACAGGCGTCCCTCGGCCCCGGCACCCGACAGCTCGACGGAGGGGTTCACGCGCACGACGCCGCCGCCGAAGCTCACCACGACGTGGGTGAGCTTGGCGTCGCGGTCGACACGAGCCTGGTGCGAGGACGCGTGGAGTGCGTCGTCGTCCCAGTTCTGCACCGAGACCACGGTGAGCTCGGCGCCGTCGCGAACGATGATCTCGACGTTCTGCGCGTGCTGGGCGGTGCCTTCGTGCCGCAGGACGATGGTGCCCCGCGAGTGCGGTTGCGCCTCGATGACGACATGGGCGTGTGCGAGGCCGCCCGTGCCCTTCAGGTGCACGATGACGGGCTCGTCGAGTTCGACCTCGGCGGGGATGCGCAGCAGCGGCGCTTCTGCCTCGTGAGTCCAGGCCAGTGCCGCGGGAAGGTCTTCGGGACGGAAGTGCTCACCGCGCGGAGCCTGACCCGCGGCGAGCCGCAGCTGCTCCACGCCCGCGGGCGCCTGCACGTCGACCTCGACGACGCCGGACGGGCCGGCCTCGTCGACGAACAGGGGGGCAAGCCGGTCGACCGGGCTGAGCTTCCAGTTGACCTCGCGGCCGGTGGGAACGCCGAAGTCCGACGGGTCGAACGAGGTGGGTCGCTCCGAGCGCGTCTGCACCGGGACGACGGATGCCACGAGGGCGGCAGGGTCGATGTGACCTCCGGCAGCGCCAGTCGCCTGTGCCGCCGGGGTCTGAGTCGCAGTCGACATTTAGCCTACGGATCCTTCCATGCCCATCTCGATGAGCTTGTTCAGTTCGAGGGCGTACTCCATCGGCAGCTCGCGCGCGATGGGCTCGATGAACCCGCGCACGATCATGGCCATGGCCTCGTCTTCGGGCAGGCCGCGCGACTGCAGGTAGAACAGCTGCTCTTCGCTGACCTTCGAGACGGTGGCCTCGTGACCGAGCTGCACGTCGTCGACACGGATGTCGATCGCCGGGTAGGTGTCGGACCGCGAGATCGTGTCGACCAGCAGCGCGTCGCAGCGCACGGTGTTGGCGGAGTGGTGCGCATTGGCGTCCACCCGCACCTCACCTCGGTAGCCCGCGCGACCGCCGCCACGGGCGATCGACTTCGACACGATCGACGACTGCGTGTAGGGCGCCATGTGGATCATCTTCGCCCCGGCGTCCTGGTGCTGGCCGGGACCGGCGAAAGCGACGGACAGCGTCTCGCCCTTGGCGTGCTCGCCCATCAGGTAGATGGACGGGTACTTCATCGTCACCTTGGACCCGATGTTGCCGTCGACCCATTCCATGGTCGCGCCCTCGTGGGCGACGGCCCGCTTGGTGACGAGGTTGTAGACGTTGTTCGACCAGTTCTGGATCGTCGTGTAACGCACGCGGGCGTTCTTCTTCACGATGATCTCGACCACAGCCGAGTGCAGCGAGTCGCTCTTGTAGATCGGGGCGGTGCAGCCCTCGATGTAGTGCACGTAGCTGTCTTCGTCGGCGATGATCAGCGTCCGCTCGAACTGACCCATGTTCTCGGTGTTGATGCGGAAGTACGCCTGCAGCGGGATCTCCACGTGCACGCCCTTCGGGACGTAGACGAAGGAGCCGCCCGACCACACCGCGGTGTTCAACGCGGCGAACTTGTTGTCGCCGGCGGGGATGACCGTGCCGAAGTACTCCTGGAAGAACTCGGGGTGCTCCTTGAGCGCGGTGTCGGTGTCCATGAAGATGACACCCTGCTGCTCGAGGTCCTCACGGATCTGGTGGTAGACCACCTCGGACTCGTACTGTGCGGCGACGCCGGCCACGAGACGCTGACGCTCGGCCTCGGGGATGCCGAGCTTCTCGTACGTGTTGCGGATCTCCTCCGGGAGGTCCTCCCATGACTGCGCCTGCTTCTCGGTCGAGCGCACGAAGTACTTGATGTTGTCGAAGTCGATGTCCGACAGATCGGCGCCCCACGTGGGCATGGGCTTGCGGCCGAAGAGCTGATAGCCCTTGAGGCGCGTCTTGAGCATCCACTCGGGCTCGGATTTCAGAGCGGAGATGCCGCGCACGACGTCCTCGTTGATCCCGCGCTGGGCGACCGCGCCGGCGGCGTCGGTGTCGTGCCAGCCGAACTCGTATTGCCCCAGGCTTTCGAGCTCTGGTCGGTCGATGAGTACATCGGACATGGTGATCACTCTCCTTCTCGGGCCTCAACGGTGTCATCCGCCCCGACATTCCAGACTCCGGTCGAAGTCTCAGGAACGTCGCTGGTGGGCCCGCTCGAAGGCGCTGCCTGCGCGCCTAGACTGTCTCTGGTGCCGATCGCGTGAGCGCTGCACCCGGACCCTTTGATTCTACAGGCAAGACCCGCTCCTGGCACGGCACCCTCGTCGTCCCGACGGCCCCGAGCGGCCTGATGCCAGGAAGCCAGACGCATGTCCTCGACCTCTCCCTTCCTCTCCCGCGTCTCGGGTGCGCTGCGTCGCTTCGGTGCGTGGCTCCCCGCCGACGTCGACCGACGGGTGCGCGTCTTCGCGTGGCTGTCGTTCGTGGCCGAGGTGTTGATCATCGGCACCGGGGGTGCCGTCCGTCTCACCGGCTCGGGGCTCGGCTGCCCCACGTGGCCGCGATGCACCCCCGATTCCATCGTGAACACGCCGGAAATGGGCATCCACGGCGTCATCGAGTTCGGCAACCGCACGCTGACCGGACTCGTCGGCATCCTGGCCCTCATCGTCGTCGTGCTCGTCTGGCGCATGCGCCGGGAGCGCCGTCCCCTCTTCGTGCTCGCACTCGTCGTGCTCGGCGGCGTGGTCGCGCAGGCTCTGGTCGGCGGCGTCACCGTGCTGACGGGTCTGAACCCCTTCATCGTCGGCTTCCACTACGTCGCCTCCGTGTCGCTCGTCGCCGTCTGCGCCGCTTTCCTCGTGCTGATGAACCTCCCTGCCGGCCATCGGGAGATCGCCGTGCCCCGGTGGTTCGCCGGTCTCGTGCACGGCACCACCGGCGTCCTGGCGCTCACGATCGTGTTCGGCGTGCTGACCACCGGCGCCGGCCCCCACTCCGGCGACGCCGCGGCGGGCCGGAACGGCTTCGATGCCGAGGTCCTCGAGCACGTGCACTCGTGGCCCGGCTACGCGCTCTTCGTCCTGACGCTGATCCTCACGATCGTCGCATGGCGCCTGCGCCTGCCCGTACGCCGCTGGACGATCGCTCTGCTCGTCGTCGAGCTCGTGCAGATCGCAGTCGGTCTCTACCAGGCGCGCAACGGCCTGCCCGAGATCGCCGTCGGCACTCATATGGTGCTCGCTGCTCTCGCCGCCGCCACGATGACCGTCGTGGTGCTGCGCCTCAAGCAGCCCGCCGCGGCCTCGACCGCTCCCGGCGCACGCGAAACGGTGTCCGCGCGCGGCTGACGCGCTCCTGCCCTTCCAGACACGACCGCCCCGGATGCCATCCCCCGGGGCGGTCGTCGTGTTCCGGTCGCTTTCCGCGCCCCTTATACGCTCATAGGCGATTCATCGGCGACCCCTAGCCGATGCCCTGACGCGTGCGCCACGGTGGAGTGTCCGGTGCACCTCTGCGCCCGGATCCGCCCGACGTCCCGGCGTCGGGGAACCGCATCCGCGGCCCGCACGGGGCGCGGAACGACAAGGAGTACATCTCATGCAGACCCGTCCCCGTCTGGTGACCAGCATCCCGTTCTGGGTGCTCGTGATCGCGTCGCTCGCCGCAGTGATCGGCGGACTCGTCCTCGTCCTGCGCCAGGTCGACGCGATCCAGGCCCTGGTGAACGATCCGAACGCGACCGTCGTGACCGTCTACGTCGCGCAGTCGTGGGTCTCCGTCGGCGCCGCCGTGCTCGCTGCGGGCGCGATCGGTCTGGCCTCGGCACTCGCCGTCGCCACGGTCGTGTCGACCCGCTCGAACCCCGACGTCGCGATCGAGACCATCGATTGGACGAGTGACGACGAATCCGCCGCCGAGCAGATCCCCGCCTTCACCACCGCGCCCGCCGCGGCCACCCCCACCGCGCAGACGGCCGCACCGATCGCGGTCGAGGACGCCGATGTCGAGACGCCCTCGACGGCTCCCGCTCCCCCGCAGGCTGCGGCCGCCGCGCAGCACGACGAGCCCCGCCTCGATGCGGGAGACGACGCCCCGCGTCGCTGACCTCGCTTAATGCAGAGCGCCCGTCCCGAGATCGGGGCGGGCGCTCGCGCGTGCACGGACGTGCTGAGCCCGGCGAACCCGCCCGGGCCGCTTCTCCGTCGGTGCCTGCTGACGGGAGGATGTGCCCGAAGCGGAGGACGAGACGCCGCGGAGATTGCCCTCCCGTCGCCGGATCTCCTCCGTCGTCCACCCGCGCGTCAGCGCCACCCCGGGTCAGCGCGACCTGCACGTCAGCGCCGACCCGCACGTCAGCGCCGACCCCCGCGTCAGCACCACCCGCGCGTCAGAGCGAATCAGAAGGGCAGCAGTGGATCGACCGCGATCGCGACGAACAGGAGCGTCAGGTAGGTGATCGACGCGTGGAAGACGCGCATGGGTCGCGGCTCGCCGCCACGCACGGCTCGGGAGTACAGACGGTGCGACTCGTAGATGAACCAGCCACCGAACACGGCGGCCGAGACCGTGTAGACGAGCCCCATGGATGCCACGGGGATGAGCAGCAAAGAGCACGCCACCGTCGCCCACGCGTACAGGATGACCTGCAGGCCCACCTGCGATCCGCTGCGCGTCGCGCCGAGCATCGGCACGTCGACCTCGTCGTACTGGTCGGCGTACTTCATCGACAACGGCCAGTAGTGCGGGGGCGTCCACAGGAACACCAGCGCGAACAGGATGAAGGGCGCCCAGGTGAGGGAGCCCGTCACGGCAGACCACCCAATGAGCACGGGGAAGCAGCCGGCGATCCCGCCCCAGACGATGTTCTGCTCGGTGCGGCGCTTGAGGATGATCGTGTAGATCACCACGTAGAAGAAGATGGCCGCGGCCGACAGGCCGGCCGCGAGCGGGTTGGTGAACGCCCAGAGCCACACGGTCGAGAAGACCGCGAGGGCCCACGCGAAGATCAGGGCGCCGCGCGGGGACACCTCACCCGTCACCAGCGGACGGTTCTCGGTGCGCTGCATGTGCGCGTCGATGTCGCGGTCGAGGTACATGTTGAAGGCCGCGGCCGAACCGGCGCTCAGCGAACCGCCGATGACCGTGGCGAAGATCAGCCAGAGGTTCGGCAGGCCGCCCTGCGCGAGGATCATGACCGGCACCGTGGTCACGAGCAGGAGCTCGAGGACCCGCGGCTTCGTCAGGGCGACGTAGGCCCGGACGGTCCGTCGGACGGAGCGGCGATCGGTCGTCGCAATGACGTGCGACGTCGTCGAGATGTCCATCGTCCCCCGGGGTAGCGCGTATGAAACCTCAACGATTCTACGCCATGCGCACCACACGACCGGCCGCCTGTCGACCCCCGTCACACGCGGCGACGACGACAGCCGATCTCGCTATGCTGGCCGTGAACGCGCGCCCCGCGCCGACACCCCACCCCTCTCCCACTCCTACGGTGGTGAGTGCGGCGTCGGAAGTGAACCCGGGCGCACAGTATCGAGAAAGGCGACCCTGTTGTCGGACTTCGAATGGGACGAGATCGATCGGCGCGCGGTGGACACCGCCCGCATCCTCGCGGCGGATGCCGTTGAGAAGGTGGGTAACGGCCACCCGGGCACGGCCATGTCGCTGGCTCCCGCCGCATACCTGCTCTACCAGCGCGTGATGCGGCACGATCCCGCCGACACGCACTGGCCGGGACGCGACCGTTTCATCCTCTCGGCCGGTCACTCCTCGCTCACACAGTACGTGCAGCTCTACCTCGGCGGATTCGGTCTCGAGCTGAAAGACCTCGAGGCGCTGCGCACGTGGGGCTCGCTCACCCCCGGTCACCCCGAGTACGGCCACACCGACGGCGTCGAGATCACCACCGGCCCCCTCGGCCAGGGGCTCTCCTCCTCGGTCGGCTTCGCGTACGCCGCCCGCTACGAGCGTGGCCTGTTCGACCCCGAGTCCCCGGCGGGCGAGAGCCCCTTCGACCACCACATCTACGTGATCGCGGGTGACGGCGACCTCCAGGAGGGCGTGACGAGCGAGGCTTCCTCTCTCGCCGGCCACCAGGAGCTCGGCAACCTCATCGCGATCTACGACTCCAACCAGATCTCGATCGAAGACGACACCAACGTCGCCTTCACCGAAGACGTGCAGAAGCGCTACGAGGCCTACGGCTGGCACGTCCAGACCGTGGACTGGAAGAAGACCGGCCAGTACGTCGAAGACGTCGCCGAGCTCTACGCCGCGATCGAGGCCGCCAAGGGCGAGACGAGCAAGCCCTCGCTGATCATCCTCAAGACGATCATCGGCTGGCCCTCCCCCGGCAAGCAGAACTCGGGCAAGATCCACGGCTCGGCGCTCGGCGCCGACGAGCTGCGCGCCACGAAGGAAGTGCTCGGCTTCGACCCCGAGCAGAACTTCGCCGTCGCCGACGACGTGATCGCGCACACGCGTGAGCTCGTCGAGCGCGGCGAGGCGGAGAAGGCCGCCTGGCAGGAGAAGTTCGACGCGTGGGCCGAGGCTCACCCCGAGCGCAAGCAGCTCTGGGACCGCCTGCAGGCTCGCGAGCTTCCGACCGACATCGCCGACGCACTGCCGGCGTTCGAGGCGGGCAAGGACGTGTCGACCCGCGCGGCCTCCGGAACGGTCATCAACGCCCTCGCCGCCGAGCTCCCCGAGCTCTGGGGCGGTTCGGCCGACCTCGCCGAGTCCAACCTGACCACGATCAAGGACGCCAAGTCCTTCATCCCGTCGGAGTGGTCCACGCACGAGTGGTCGGGCGACCCTTACGGTCGCGTGCTGCACTTCGGCATCCGCGAGCACGCCATGGGAGCGATCCTCAACGGCATCGTGCTGCACGGACCCACCCGTCCGTTCGGCGGCACGTTCCTCATCTTCAGCGACTACATGCGCCCGCCGGTGCGTCTGGCCGCGCTGATGAACATCCCGACGATCTTCGTCTGGACGCACGACTCCGTCGCCCTCGGCGAGGACGGCCCCACGCACCAGCCGATCGAGCAGCTCGCGACGCTGCGTGCCATTCCGAACTTCGCCCTCGTGCGTCCGGCCGACGCCAACGAGACGAGCGTCGTCTGGCTCGAGATGCTCCGCCGTACGGCGGGACCGGCCGGTATCGCGCTGACCCGCCAGAACATCCCCGTGTTCGCCCGCGGCGAGGGCGAGGCATCCGGTGACGAATTCGCCTCGGCCGCGGGCGCGGTCAAGGGCGCGTACGTCCTGGCGGAAGCGGCGAACGGCGAGCCCGATGTGATCCTCATCGCCACCGGCTCCGAGGTCCAGCTCGCCGTCCAGGCGCGCGAGACGCTCGCCGCCGAGGGCGTTCACGCCCGCGTCGTGTCGGCGCCCTCGCTCGAGTGGTTCGCCGAGCAGGACGAGGCGTACCGCGAGTCGGTGCTCCCCTCGTCGGTGAAGGCGCGTGTGTCGGTCGAAGCCGGTTCCGCCCTCAGCTGGCACGGCATCGTCGGCGACGCCGGTCGTTCCGTCGCGATCGAGCACTTCGGTGCCTCGGCCGACTACAAGACCCTTTTCCAGAAGTTCGGCATCACGGCTGAGGCCGTCGTCGAGGCTGCGCGCGAGTCGCTCGCCGCGGCCAAGAAGTAATCCGAGGAGAACAGACACATGAGCACTCCCACCGAAGACCTGTCCGCCGCGGGCGTCAGCATCTGGCTCGACGACCTCTCGCGCCAGCGCATCCAGTCCGGCAACCTCGCCGAGCTGATCGAATCGCGCAACGTCGTCGGCGTCACCACCAACCCGACGATCTTCGCCGGCGCCCTGTCGAAGGGCGAGGCGTACGAGGGCCAGGTGAAAGAACTGGCGGCTCAGGATGCCACGGTCGACGAGGCGATCTTCTCCATCACCACCGACGACGTGCGCGACGCGTGCGACATCTTCCTCCCGGTCTTCGACGCCACGAACGGCGTCGACGGCCGCGTGTCGATCGAGGTCTCTCCCGACCTCGCCCACGACACCGAGGGCACGATCGCCCAGGCAAAGGACCTCGCCGCGCGCGTCGACCGGAAGAACGTCCTCATCAAGATCCCCGCGACCAAGGCGGGCCTGCCCGCGATCACCGAGGTCATCGGTGCGGGCATCTCGGTCAACGTCACGCTCATCTTCAGCCTCGAGCGCTACGCCGAGGTCATCGATGCCTACCTCGCCGGCGTCGAGAAGGCGCGCGACGCCGGTCACGACATCTCGACCCTGCAGTCGGTCGCCTCGTTCTTCGTCTCGCGCGTCGACACCGAGATCGACAAGCGTCTCGCGGCCCTCGGCACCGACGAGGCGGCCTCGCTCAAGGGCAAGGCCGGCATCGCCAACGCCCGCCTCGCCTACGAGCTCTACGAGCAGAAGTTCGCCGAGGACCGTGCGAAGGAGCTGCTGGCCGCCGGAGCGACCGTGCAGCGCCCCCTCTGGGCGTCGACCGGCGTCAAGGACCCGGCCCTGCCCGACACGCTCTACGTCACCGAGCTCGTCGCCCCCGGCACCGTCAACACGATGCCCGAGAAGACGCTCGAGGCGACGTTCGACCACGGTGTCATCACGGGTGACACCGTGACCGGCGCGTACGCCGAGGCCCACGAGGTCTTCGACCGTCTCGCCGCAGCGGGTGTCGACGTCGCCGACGCGACGCAGACGCTCGAGGACGAGGGTGTCGAGAAGTTCATCGCCTCGTGGCACGAACTGCAGGACACCGTGAAGACGGCCCTCGACGCCGGAAGCGCCCAGGCCGCGCAGTGACGTTCGAGGTCAAGGTCACCGGCCACGTCAAGTCGGTCGTCGACGCCGAGCTCCCCGGCCTGGTCGGTTCGCTGGTCGCGTCCGGAATCACCGCCGGCGACGCGAGCCTGTGGGGCCCGGCCGCCGAGGTCGAGGCGTCCCGTCGCCTCGGGTGGGTGCAGGCGGTCTCCGTCTCGCGTCCCCTCGTTCCGGAGATCACCGCCCTGCGCGACGAACTCGTCGCGCAGGGCGTGACCCGCGTCGTCCTCGCGGGCATGGGCGGCTCGTCGCTCGCGCCCGAGGTGATCGCGCAGTCGGCCGGCGTCCCGCTGGTGATCCTCGACTCGACGGCCCCCGGCCAGGTGCTCGCCGCGATCGACGGCGACGCCGAGGCCGGCGGGCTCGCTCAGACGGTCCTCGTGGTCTCGAGCAAGTCGGGCTCCACGATCGAGACCGATTCGGCGAAACGCGCCTTCGAGGCGGCATTCCGCGACCTGGGCATCGACCCCGTCCAGCGCATCGTCGTGGTCACCGACCCCGGATCTCCGCTCGAGCAGGCCGCACGAGCCGACGGCTACCGCGTCTTCACCGCCGACCCCACCGTCGGCGGCCGGTACTCCGCCCTCACCGCGTTCGGCCTGGTACCGACGGGTCTTGCGGGCGTCGACATCGACGACCTCCTCGACGAAGCGGATGCCACTCTCCTCGAGGTCGCGATCGACTCCCCCGAGAACCCGGCGCTCGTCCTGGCAGCGGCGATCGCCGGCGGCGGCGCGCACCGTCGCGACAAACTCGGCCTCGTCATGGACGATGCTCACCTCCCGGGTCTTCCCGACTGGATCGAGCAGCTCATCGCCGAGTCCACGGGCAAGCAGGGAACCGGGATCCTTCCCGTCGTCCTGCTTCCGGTGTCACCGGAGGTCGAGTCCACGCCCGACGACCTGCAGGTGGCCCGCTTCGTCGACGACGCGCACAAGCTGCACCTGTTCGAGCATCACCACGGTGAGATCCTCGTCAGCGGCTCGCTGGGCGCGCAGTTCGTCGTGTGGGAATACGCCACAGCCATCGCCGGCCGCCTGCTGGGGATCGACCCCTTCGACCAGCCCGACGTCGAGTCGGCCAAGGTCGCGACCCGCGGGCTGCTCGACGCGCGTCCGGAGCCCACGCCCCCGGCCTTCGTCGTCGACGGCGTCGAGGTGCGCGTCTCCGACCCGTCCCTGGCGGCGGACGGAACGATCGCCGGTGTGCTGGACGCGCTCTGGGCCTCCGTCCCGTCGGATGGGTACGTGAGCATTCAGGCGTACGTCGACCGCCTCGCCGTGCCGCAGCTCCCCGGCCTGCGCGAGCTCCTCGCCGCCGACTCCGGCCGCCCGACGACGTTCGGGTGGGGTCCGCGATTCCTGCACTCGACCGGGCAGTACCACAAGGGAGGCCCCGCCACCGGCGTCTTCCTGCAGATCACCGAACGCACCGACGTCGACCTCGAGATCCCCGGTCGCCCGTTCACATTCGGTCAGCTCATCCAGGCACAGGCCGCGGGAGACGCGAGCGTACTGGCGGAGGGCCACGGCCGCCCCGTCGTCACGCTGACGCTGACCGACCCGCAGGTCGACGTGCTCTCACTCTTCGAGGCGGCACAGTAAAGCATGGTCGTAGAGATCACCCCGGGTCACAACCCCCTGCGCGATCCTGAGGATCGCCGTCTGAGCCGCATCGCCGGCCCCAGCGCGCTCGTCATCTTCGGTGTCACGGGCGACCTGTCCCGCAAGAAGCTCATGCCGGCGGTGTACGACCTCGCCAACCGCGGTCTGCTGCCCCCGGGCTTCGCGCTCGTGGGCTTCGCCCGTCGCGACTGGGAGGACCAGGACTTCGCGAAGGTCGTGTACGAGTCCGTCAAGCAGTACGCCCGCACGGAGTTCCGTGAGGAGACGTGGAAAGAACTGCTGGAGGGCATCCGTTTCGTCCAGGGCGAGTTCGACGACCCCGCGGCGTTCCAGCGCCTGCGCGAGACCGTCGACCGTCTCGACGTGGAGCGCGGGACGATGGGCAACCACGCCTACTACCTCTCGATCCCGCCGAAGGCCTTCCCCCTCGTGACCACGCAGCTGAAGGCGTCCGGTCTCGTGGGCGAGACGGCCGACGACACCACCGGCTGGCGCCGCGTCGTCATCGAGAAGCCGTTCGGCCACGACCTCGCCTCTGCGCGTGAGTTGAACGAGGTCGTCGAGAGCGCGTTCCCCGCCGACTCGATCTTCCGTATCGACCACTACCTCGGCAAAGAGACGGTGCAGAACATCCTGGCGCTGCGGTTCGCGAACGAGCTCTACGAGCCGATCTGGAACCGCAACTACGTCGACCACGTGCAGATCACCATGGCCGAGGACATCGGCGTGGGCGGCCGTGCCGGCTACTACGACGGCATCGGAGCGGCGCGCGACGTCATCCAGAACCACCTGCTGCAGCTCCTCGCGCTCACGGCGATGGAGGAGCCCATCAGCTTCAACGCCGCCGACCTGCGCGCGGAGAAGGAGAAGGTTCTCGCCGCCGTCCGGCTGCCCGAGAACCTGGCCGAGGCGACCGCGCGCGGTCAGTACGCCGGCGGGTGGCAGGGAGGCGAGGAGGTGCTCGGCTTCCTCGAGGAAGACGGCATGAACCCTGAGTCCGTCACCGAGACGTACGCCGCGATCAAGCTCGAGATCAACACCCGCCGTTGGTCGGGCGTGCCGTTCTACGTCCGCAGCGGCAAACGTCTCGGACGCCGCGTCACCGAGGTGGCCGTCGTCTTCAAGCGCGCGCCGCAGCAGCTGTTCTCGCGCAGCCAGACGCAGGAGCTGGGGCAGAACGCCCTTGTGATCCGCGTGCAGCCCGACGAGGGTGTCACGATCCGTTTCGGCTCCAAGGTTCCGGGTGACGGCACGCAGGTGCGCGACGTCACGATGGACTTCGGCTACGGCCACGCCTTCACCGAGGCGAGCCCCGAGGCGTACGAGCGACTCATCCTGGACGTGCTGCTCGGCGACCCGCCGCTCTTCCCCCGTCACGAGGAGGTCGAGCTCAGCTGGAAGATCCTCGACCCGATCGAAGAGTTCTGGGCCGCCGAGGGCGGCCCGCTCGAACAGTACTCGCCTGGATCGTGGGGCCCGGCGTCTGCCGACGAGCTCCTCGCCCGCGACGGCCGCACCTGGAGGCGCCCGTGATCATCGACCTGCCCGACACCACCGTCAGCGCGATCTCGAAGAAGCTCGTCAGCGTCCGCGAAGAGGGCGGCGCCGTCGCTCTCGGCCGCGTGCTGACCCTCATCATCGTCACCCACCACGGTTCCGAAGAAGAGGTCATCGAGGCCGCGAACGACGCCTCCCGCGAGCACCCGATGCGCGTCATCGCGATCCTGTTCGGCGAGGACGACGAGGAACCGCGCCTCGACGCGCAGATCCGCGTGGGCGGCGACGCCGGCGCGAGCGAGGTCGTCGTCCTGCGTGCGCACGGGGCGGCCGGCTCCAACGCCGAGAGCTTGGTCACCGGTCTGCTCCTGCCCGACGCGCCCGTCGTGGCGTGGTGGCCGGCGGACGCGCCCGAGAACCCGTCGAAGTCGGCCATCGGTCGCATCGCCCAGCGCCGCATCACCGACGCGTCGTCGCAGGCCGATCCCGCTGCCTGGGTCGCGCGGCTCGGCGAGCACCACGCGCCCGGCGACACCGACTTCGCGTGGACGCGGCTCACGCGTTGGCGCGAGCAGCTCGCGGCGGTTCTCGACCAGCCTCCCTACGAGCCGGTCACCGCGATCGAGGTCAAGGGCGCGGCCGACTCGCCGTCGACCGCCCTTCTAGCCGCGTGGCTCGGGCTGAAGCTCGAGGCGCCCGTGAACTACGTGTACCTGTCCCCCGAGGAGTGGGCCACCGGCATCAAGTCGGTGCGCCTGACCCGTGCGAGCGGCGACACCCTCCTCGAGCGCCCCGAGCCCGCGGTGGCCGTGCTGACGCAGCCCGGCCAGCCCACGCACGACCTCGCTTTCCCCCGGCGGACGCTGCGCGAGTGCCTCGCAGAGGAGCTGCGTCGTCTCGACCCCGACGTCCTCTACGGGCGGGTCATCACCGAGTGCGCGCACCTGCTCCGCACGGCGGACGAGCGGAGCGACACATGACCGAGAACGGCGCCACCAAGCGCGTGATCATCAAGCGCGACCCCGACGCGCTGGCCGAGTACGTCGCTACCCGCTTCATGAACCGCATCGTGAAGCGCGTGGCGGAAGGCAAGCGCATGCATGTCTGCCTCACCGGCGGGACGATGGGCGGGGCGGTCCTGCGCACCGCCGCCCTCGACCCCCGGGTTGCCGACATCGACTGGTCGCTCGTGCACTTCTGGTTCGGCGACGAGCGCTTCGTGCCCCGCGGCTCCGACGACCGCAACGAGAAGCAGGCGCGTGAGGCATTCCTCGACAACCTCGACATCCCCGCGGCCAACATCCACGCGGTGGCGTCGTCGGATCAGGGGCTCGACCTCGACGCGGCCGCCATCGCCTACGCCGACGAGTTGGCGCAGTTCGCCCCGTCGGATCGCAGCGAGACGGGACCATGGCCGTCGTTCGACATCTGCTTCCTGGGCGTCGGTCCCGACGCGCACATCGCCTCGCTGTTCCCGGATCGCGCCGAGATCTCGGTCACCGACCGGGCGACCGTCCCCGTGCGCGACTCTCCCAAGCCGCCGAGTGATCGCGTCTCGCTCACACGTCCTGTCATCAACTCGTCCAAGCGGGTCTGGATGGTCATCGCCGGCGCCGACAAGGCCGCCGCCCTCGGCCTCGCCCTCGCCGGAGCCAGCTATCAGAGCGTTCCCGCAGCGGGGGCCAAGGGCCGACGCCGCACCGCGTTCTTCGTCGACGAGTCGGCAGCCGACCAGGTGCCGCCGCAGCTGATCGACCGCGAGTACTGAGCGCGAGTCGCTCGCGCGGAGAACAGAAAGAGACCGGATGCCATGGCATCCGGTCTCTTCTCGTTCTCGCGCTTACTGTCCGCGGCGCTCGCGCAGCTGCTGGAGCGCGTCGTCGAGGAGTGACGCCGCCTCTTCGTCGGTGCGGCGCTCCTTCACGTAGGCGAGGTGCGTCTTGTACGGCTCCGACTTGGCCAGGGCCGGCGGGTTGTTCTTGTCGCGTCCGGCGGGAAGGCCGGAGTGCGGGGAGTCGATCGTCTCGGGGATCTCGTCGTCGGGGATACCCGCCGCGAAATACCGAACGGTCTCGTTACCGAGGGCGTCCCAGTACGACACGGCCACACGGTCGGCGTGGAAGCCGTGGTCCTGCTCACCCATGGGTCCGGCCCCGACGCGGGAGCCACGAATCGCGTTACCGCCAGTAGCCATGTCAGATCTCCGCGAACTTGGTCAGCAGACCGAGACCCACGATGGTGACGAACCACACCAGTGCGAGAACGATCGTGAAACGGTTGAGGTTGCGTTCCGCCAGGCCCGACGAGCCGAGCGCGGAGCTCATGCCACCACCGAACATGTCGGACAGGCCGCCGCCGCGCCCCTTGTGGAGCAGGATGAGCAGGGTCAGCAGGAGGCTGGTGATGCCCAGCAGCACCTGCAGGACGAACTCGAGAATCTGCACTGTCGAAAGCCTTTCGCTGCGGCCGGGTCGACCGCACAAGCGTCAAGTATACGGGGACGCGGGGTGGACGCACGGATGCCCGCGGCCACGTGCCGCGGGCATCCGTGTCGAGATCAGACCCCGACGTGCTTCTGGTAGCGGATGATCGCCGCGAACTCGTCGACGACGAGGCTCGCGCCGCCCACGAGGGCGCCGTCCACGTCAGGCTCGCGCATGAACGCGGCGATGTTGTTCGACTTCACCGAGCCGCCGTACAAGACGCGCGTGCGCGCGGCCGCGTCGGCGCCGAGCTTGTCTGCCACGACCGCACGGAGCTTGGCGCAGACCTCCTGGGCCTGATCCGGCGTCGCCGCCTGTCCGGAGCCGATCGCCCAGACCGGCTCGTACGCGACGACGATCTCGGCGTCGGATGCCACACCCTCGAGCGCCACCTCGAGCTGCCCCACGGGCACGGCGCTGGCACCGAACTTCTCGAGGTCCTCCGAGGTCTCACCGACGCAGATCACCGGGGCCAGACCGTGACGGAGGGCCGCCTGGGTCTTCGCGGCGACGACCTCATCGGTCTCGTTGTGGAACTGTCGACGCTCAGAGTGACCGATGATCACGTAGCGCGCGTTCAGCTTCGCGAGGAACTGTCCGGAGATCTCACCGGTGTAGGCACCCGAGTCGTGAGCCGACAGATCCTGCGCGCCCAGGGCGAACTCGATCTTGTCGGCGTCGAGAAGCGTCTGCACGGTGCGCAGGTCGGTGAACGGCGGGAAGACCGCCACCTCGACGCTGCCGTTCTCGTGCTTGGCTTCCTTCAACGTCCAGTGCAGCTTCTGGACGAACGCGACCGCCTGCAGGTGGTCGAGGTTCATCTTCCAGTTGCCGGCGATGAGGGGGGTTCTGGTCACACCCATCCGAGGACCTCCAGTCCGGGGAGCTTCTTGCCTTCGAGGAACTCCAGGCTGGCGCCGCCGCCGGTGGAGATGTGACCGAACTGGTCATCGGTGAAGCCGAGCTGACGCACAGCCGCCGCCGAGTCACCGCCGCCGACCACGCTGAGGCCGTCGACCTCGGTGAGCGCCTGGGCCACGGTCTTGGTGCCGGCCTCGAACGCTTTCATCTCGAACACGCCCATGGGGCCGTTCCAGAAGACGGTGCGCGAAGCGCGGATCGCCTCGGCGAAGATCTCCGCGGTGCGGGGACCGATGTCGAGGCCCAGACCGGACGAGCCGAAGGCGGTGTCCTCCAGCGCGTCGGCGTCGGCCACCACGTGCTCGGCATCGGCCGAGAACGACGCGGCGACGACGGCATCCACGGGCAGCACGATCTCGACGCCGCGCTCCTTCGCCGAAGCGATGTAGCCCTTCACCGTGTCGATCTGATCGTTCTCGAGAAGGCTCGAGCCCACGGCGTGTCCCTCGGCGACGAGGAACGTGAACATCATGCCTCCTCCGACGAGGAGCTTGTCCACGCGCGGGAGCAGATGCTCGATGACGCCCAGCTTGTCGCTGACCTTCGAGCCACCGAGGACGACCGTGTAGGGACGCTCCGGGTTCTCGGTCAGGCGGTCGAGGACCTCGAGCTCCTTCTGGATGAGCAGGCCCGCGGCCGACGGCACGATCTGGGCGAGGTCGTAGACGCTCGCCTGCTTGCGGTGCACGACGCCGAAGCCGTCCGACACGAGGGCATCGCCGAGGCCGGCGAGCTCCCGGGCGAACGCTTGGCGCTCGGCGTCGTCCTTCGAGGTCTCCCCCGCGTTGAAGCGGAGGTTCTCGATGACGGCGACCTCGCCGTCCTCCAGGGCGGCCACGGCATCCTGAGCCGACTCGCCGACCGTGTCGCGGGCGAACGCGACCGGCTGGCCGAGCAGCTCGGACAGGCGCTGCGCGACCGGCTCCAGCGAGTACGCGGGGTCGGGCGCACCGTCGGGGCGGCCGAGGTGAGAGCACACGATCACACGCGCGCCGGCGTTGATCAGTGCGTTGAGGGTCGGCAGCGACGCGCGCACGCGGCCATCGTCCGTGATGACGCCGTCTTTGAGAGGGACGTTCAGGTCACAACGGACGATGACGCGCGTGCCGGCGAGCGACCCCAGCGAATCGAGGGTGCGCAGAGCCATGAAGGGTTACAGGCGCTCGGCGACGTACTCGGTGAGGTCGACGAGGCGGTTCGAGTAGCCCCACTCGTTGTCGTACCAGGACGAGACCTTGACCAGGTTGCCGCTGACGTTGGTCAGCTCCGCGTCGAAGATCGACGAGTGCGGGTTGCCCTGGATGTCGCTCGAGACGATCGGGTCCTCGGTGTACTGCAGGATGCCGTTGAGGCGACCCTCAGCAGCGGCCTGCTTGTACACGGCGTTGACCTGGTCGACCGTCAGGCCCTCGGTGGGGGTGACGATCGTGAGGTCGACGATCGAGCCGGTGGGAACCGGCACGCGGTAGGACGAGCCGCTCAGCTTGCCGTTGAGCTCGGGCAGGACCAGGCCGATGGCCTTGGCGGCACCGGTGGAGGCGGGCACGATGTTGATCGCGGCGCCCCGGGCACGGCGGAGGTCGCTGTGCGGGCCATCCTGCAGGTTCTGGTCGGCGGTGTAGGCGTGCGCCGTCATCATGAAACCGCGCTCGATGCCGAAGGCGTCGTTGAACACCTTCGCCAGGGGGGCGAGGCAGTTCGTGGTGCACGACGCGTTCGAGATGATGACGTCGGTCTCGGGGTTGTACGTCTCTTCGTTCACACCCATGACGATGGTGGCGTCGTCACCCGTGGCCGGAGCCGAGATGAGGACCTTCTTGGCGCCACCCGCGACGTGCTTCTTCGCGTCCTCGGCCTTGGTGAAACGACCGGTCGACTCGATGACGATGTCGACACCCAGCTCGCCCCAGGGAAGGTTGGCGGGATCGCGCTCTTCGAAGACCTTGATGGTCTTGTCGCCGACGGTGATGGAGTCTTCGGTGTACGAGACGTCCTCGGCGAGCACGCCGCCGACGGAGTCGTACTTGAGGAGGTGGGCGAGGGTCTTGTTGTCGGTGAGGTCGTTCACCGCCACGATTTCGAGGTCGGCACCCTGCGCGAGAGCCGCGCGGAGGTAGTTGCGTCCGATACGGCCGAAGCCGTTGATTCCGATCTTGACGGTCACGGAATATCTCCTGAATCAGTTGTGCGCGAGAAGCGCGTGATTGCGGTGTTCGCTGGCGGACAACGGCGTCCCGGTGAGGTGTCCCACCGGGACGCCGCACCGCTTACGACAGTACCAGCAGACCCGCCGTCTTCTCTCGGGCAGCGGCGAAGCGCTCCTGGGCGTCGGCCCAGTTCGCGATGTTCCAGAACGCCTTCACGTAGTCGGCGCGCACGTTCTTGTAGTCGAGGTAGTACGCGTGCTCCCACACGTCGAGGAGGAGGATCGGCACGGTGCCCGCGACGATCTGACCCTGCTGGTCGAAGAACTGCTGGATGATCAGGTTCTGACCGATGGAGTCCCAGAACAGACCCGCCCAGCCCGAGCCCTGCACGCCGAGGGCGGCAGCGGTGAACTGCGCACGGAAGGCGTCGAACGATCCGAACTGGTCATCGATGGCGGCCTCGAGGTCGCCGGTGGGCTTGTCGCCACCGTTCGGCGAGAGGTTCGTCCAGAAGATCGAGTGGTTGGTGTGACCGCCCAGGTTGAACGCGAGGTCCTTCTGCAGGCGGTTGATGTTGGCGAAGTCGCCCTTCTCGCGCGCTTCGGCGAGCAGGTCGAGGGTGGCGTTCGCGCCGTTCACATACGTCTGGTGGTGCTTGCTGTAGTGCAGCTCCATGATGGTCGCACTGATGTGCGGCTCCAGCGCGGCGTAGTCGTAAGGGAGTTCGGGCAGTGTGTACTTCGCCATGGTCTCTACTTCCGGATCGGTCGCTGCGCCGAGGCCTCAACGCAAGAAACGACGCGCAGCGAGGGTGACGTTTTCATCCTACTGACGAGTAACGCCGGACCCCCGGGGTTGCTTCCCCATGTGACCGAACTCGGGTCACCCGGGCGCGTCGAGGCGCGAGCGGATCGGATGCCGGAGGCGTGGCATCCGGAGAGACTCAGCCCTCGATGCCCACCGGCACGGCGGCCTCGGTACCGGGGATGCCCTCGACTTCCGCCTTCTTGTCGGCCATGGCCAGGAGGCGACGGATGCGGCCCGCGACGGCGTCCTTCGTCAGGGGCGGGTCGGCGTGGTGGCCGAGCTCATCCAGGCTCGCGTCGCGGTGGGCGAGACGGAGTTCGCCGGCTTGCTGCAGGTGCTCGGGCACCTCGTCCCCGAGGATCTCCAAGGCCCGCTCGACGCGGGCGCACGCGGCGACGGCAGCCTGTGCGGAGCGGCGGAGGTTGGCGTCGTCGAAGTTGACGAGACGGTTCACGCCCGCGCGCACCTCACGGCGCTGGCGCATCTGGTCCCACTCCCCCGCCGTACGGCGCGCACCCATCTCGTAGAGGGCGCCACGGATGGCTTCCCCGTCGCGCACGACGACGCGCGGAACGCCCCGCACCTCTCGCGCCTTCGCCGGGATGCCGATGCGATGCCCGGCGCCGACGAGGGCCATGGCGGCCTCGGACGACGGGCACGAGATCTCCAACGCGGCCGAGCGTCCCGGGTCGCTGAGCGACCCGCTGGCGAGGAAGGCGCCGCGCCAGATCGCGCTGAGGTCGGGACGGGATCCCGTGGTCAGTTTGTTGGGGAGGCCGCGGACGGGGCGACGGCGCTGGTCGAGGAGACCCGTCTGTCGCGCCAGGGTCTCGCCCGCTTCGATGACGCGAACCGCGTAGTAGCCGCCCGTGCGGCCGCCGGAGCCCTGCACGTGGTGCAGTTCCGGGCGCACCCCGTAGAGCTCGACGAGGTCGCGGGCCACGCGACGTGCCAGCACGTCCGAGTCGAGCTCGGCCTCGACGGCGACGCGGTTGGCGATCGAGTGCAATCCGCCGGAGAAGCGCAGGATGGCCGTGAGCTCGGCGACGCGCGCGGTGGGGCGCGGGTCACGGACGGTGATGAGCTCGGCCTTCACGTCGGCGGTCAGCGGCACGGTACTCCTCGGTTCGGGGGGGGGTGGGGGCGGGGACGAGGGTACAGCCTACTCGCGGCCGAGGTCGCGGTGAGCCACGCGAACGGCCACCCCCGGGATCCCCTCCAAACGCTCAGCCAGCTCGCGCGACATGACGACGGAGCGGTGCTTGCCCCCCGTGCATCCGATGGCGACGACCGAGTGACGCTTGTTCTCGCGCTGATAGCCCTCGAGCACGGGGCGCAGGGCGGCCGCGTACGCATCCAGGAACTCCGCCGCGCCTTCCTGGCCCAGAACGTACTCCCGCACGGCGGGATCCTCGCCGGTCAGGGGGCGCAGATCCTCGCTCCAGAACGGGTTCGGCAGGAATCGCATGTCGGCCACGAGGTCGACGTCGGGGGGAAGCCCGTACTTGAACCCGAAGCTCATCAGCGTCACCGTGTGCCGTGCCGCCCCCTGCTCTCCGAAGAGCTGGACCGCACGCAGAGAAAGCTGGTGCACGTTGAACATCGACGTGTCGATGACGATGTCGGCCGCCTCGCGCACGGGCGCCAAGCGCTCGCGTTCTCGACGGATGCCGTCGAGGATGGTCCCGTCGCCCTGCAGCGGGTGCGGTCGACGAACGGCCTCGAACCGACGGACGAGGACGGCGTCGGAGGCGTCCAGGAAAACGACGCGCACCTGTCGGCCGGCCTGCAGCGACCGCATGGCCTCGGGGAGATCGCTGAAGAGGGTGCGGCCGCGCACATCGACGACGACCGCCACCCGCGGGACCGCCCCGCCGGCGAGATCGGCGAGCTCGAGCAGCGGACGCAGCATCAGTGGCGGCAGGTTGTCGACCACGTACCAGTCGAGGTCTTCCAGGGCGTTCGCCACGGTCGAGCGACCGGCGCCCGACATGCCCGTGACGATCAGCACGTCGCCTGGTTCGTCTCGGCCCGGTTCCATGGCGGTCGCCTCCCGTCGTCGCGTCCAGCCTACCGAGACAGATGCGTGTGGATCGCCTCGGCCAGGGCCGGACCGATACCGGGGAGCTCGGTGATCTCGTCGGGCGTCGCCTGCTTCAAGGCCGAGACCGACCCGAAGTGACGCAGCAGAGCCTTGATGCGTGTATCGCCGAGCCCCGGCACCTCGGTCAGCACGCTCGTGATGTCGCGCTTGCGGCGCTTGCGCTGGTGCACGATCGCGAAGCGGTGCGCCTCGTCACGGAGGCGCTGCAGGAGGTACAGCGCCTCGGACGTGCGGGGGAGGATCACCGGGTACTCCTCCCCCGGCAGCCACACCTCTTCGAGGCGTTTCGCGATGCCGCACAGCGCGATCTCCTCGTGTCCGGCATCCGCCAGAGCCCGCGCGGCAGCCGCGACCTGCGGTTGCCCGCCGTCGACGACGAGGAGTTGAGGGCGGTACGCGAACCGCGGACGCTTCCGCGCCGTGACGACCTCCCCCTCCGCCGTGGCCTCCGCCGAGTCGGGGGCGGCCACGATCGCTCCACCGATGGTCTCGGGCTCGTCGTCATCCGGACGATCGAGGTAGGCCAATCGACGTGTGAGCACCTGATACATCGAGTCGGTGTCATCGGTCGTCTCGGCCACTCCGAACGAGCGGTACTGGTCCTTGCGTGGCAGTCCGTCCTCGAACACGACCATGGATGCCACGACGTTCGTGCCCGAGAGGTGCGAGACGTCGAAGCACTCGATGCGCAGGGGCGCCTCGGTCAGCCCGAGCGCCTCCTGCAGGTCGGTGAGGGCCTGCGACCGTGCGACGTAGTCGCTGGTGCGACGCGTCTTGTGCAGCATCAGCGCCTGCTGGGCGTTCAATGTCGCGGTCTTGAGGAGGTCGGCTTTTCGCCCGCGCTGGGCGACCTGCAGCGTGACCGGACGGCCGCGCCGCTCGCGCAGCCAGGCCTCGAGCTGATCAGCGTCGTCGGGCAGCTCGGGCACCAGCACCTGACGCGGGATGTCAGCGGCATCCGCGTCTCCGTAGGTGCGTTGCAGGACCTGGTCGACGAGGTCGGCACCGGAGATGTCGATCTCCTTCTCGATCGTCGTGGCCCGCACCCCGCGGACACGACCGCCTCGCACGACGAAGTGCTGCACGGTGGCGGCGAGTTCGTCTTCCGCGATGCCGAAGAGGTCGGCATCCGTGTCGGAGGCGAGCACGAGCGCGCTCTTACCGAGCACCGCGTCGATGGCCTGCAGACGGTCGCGATAGAGCGCCGCCGACTCGTAGTCCATCGCCGCCGATGCTTCCTTCATCCGCGCGGTCAGCTGCTTCGTGAAGCGCTGGTCGCCGCCGGACATGAACGCGATGAAGTCGTTCACGATCGCGCGGTGTTCCTCGATCGTGACCTTCATCGAACAGGGACCGCCGCAGCGACCGATCTGGCCGGGGAAGCAGGGCCTCCCCGACTGCATGGCCTTCTTGTACGACGAGTCGCTGCAGGTGCGGATCGGGAAGACCTTGATCATGAGGTCGATGGTGTCGTGCACCGCCCACACCTTCGGGTACGGCCCGAAGTACTTCGCCCCGCGGATCTTGTGGTTGCGGGTGACGATGACGCGCGGCGCCTCATCGGCGAGGGTGATCGCCATGTAGGGGTAGGACTTGTCGTCCTTGTAGCGGACATTGAACGGCGGATCGAATTCTTTGATCCACATGTACTCGAGCTGGAGCGAGTCGATGTCGCTGGGTACGACCGTCCATTCCACACTCGCCGCCGTCGTGACCATTCGACGGGTGCGTTCGTGGAGGGAGTGCAGCGGGGCGAAGTAGTTGGACAGTCGGGCCCGCAGGTTCTTCGCCTTGCCGACGTAGAGCACCCGGCCTTCGGCGTCGCGGAACCGATAGACCCCCGGGTTCGTGGGGATCTCGCCGGCTTTCGGACGGTAGGGAAGGTGCGACACCCGTTCTCGGGATGCCATGGCTCAGACCCCCTGGCCGGCCAGCTCCGGCTCTCGGGCGGTCTCGAGCTCGGCCGTGTTGCGCTGGGTACCCGTCCGGCCGGTCTCGAGCAGCTCGGCGAGGAACGCACCGGTGTGGCTCGCTTCGACCTTCGCGACCTGTTCCGGCGTCCCGGTCGCCACGATCGTGCCGCCGCCCGATCCCCCCTCGGGGCCGAGGTCGATGACCCAGTCGCTGCTCTTGATCACGTCGAGGTTGTGCTCAATGACGATGACGGTGTTGCCCTTGTCGACGAGGCCGTTGAGCACCTTGAGCAGCAGCGACACGTCTTCGAAGTGCAGACCGGTGGTCGGCTCGTCGAGCACGTAGATCGATCGGCCGTTGCTGCGACGCTGGAGCTCTGTGGCCAACTTGACGCGCTGCGCCTCACCGCCCGAGAGCGTCGTGGCCGACTGCCCCAGGCGCACGTACCCCAGGCCGACGTCGACGAGCGTCTTGAGGTAGCGGTGGATCGCCTGGATGGGCTCGAAGAACTCCGCGGCCTCCGAGATCGGCATCTCTAGCACCTCGGCGATGTTCTTGCCCTTGTAGTGCACCGACAGGGTGTCGCGGTTGTAGCGCTTCCCGTGGCAGACCTCGCAGTCGACGTACACGTCGGGCAGGAAGTTCATCTCGATCTTGAGAGTGCCGTCGCCCGAGCACGCCTCGCAGCGGCCGCCCTTGACGTTGAAGCTGAAACGCCCGGCCTGGTAGCCGCGCACTTTGGCCTCGGGGGTTTCGGCGAAGAGGCTCCGGATGCGGTCGAAGACGCCGGTGTAGGTGGCCGGGTTCGACCGGGGCGTGCGTCCGATCGGCGCCTGGTCGACGTGCACGACCTTGTCGAGGTTGTCGAGTCCGGTCACGCGGGTGTGCTTGCCGGGAACGCGGCGCGCTCCGTTGAGCTTGGAGGCGAGGACTTCGTACAGGATGCCGTTCACGAGCGTCGACTTGCCCGAACCGCTGACGCCGGTCACCGACGTCAGCACGCCGAGCGGGAAGTCGACGGTGACGTTCTGGAGGTTGTTCTCGCGCGCTCCGACGACGGTGACCTGCCGCTTCTTGTCGATCTTGCGGCGCTTCTTCGGCGCCTCGATGGCGCGACGGCCCGACAGATACGCACCCGTGAGGGACCGCTCGTCTTCCAGCAGTTCGGCGAGGGGGCCGGAGTGCACGACGTTGCCGCCGTCGACGCCCGCGCGAGGTCCGATGTCGACGACCCAGTCGGCGGCGTGGATGGTCTCTTCGTCGTGCTCGACGACGATCAGCGTGTTGCCGAGATCCCGCAACGTCTCGAGCGTCTGGATGAGCCGGCGGTTGTCGCGCTGGTGCAGACCGATCGAGGGCTCGTCGAGCACGTACAGCACGCCGGTCAGGCCCGAGCCGATCTGGGTGGCGAGACGGATGCGCTGCGCCTCTCCTCCCGAGAGCGTCCCGGCCGCGCGGCCGAGGCTGAGGTAGTTCAGCCCCACCTGCAGGAGGAAGTCGAGGCGCGCGCGGATCTCGCGGAGCACCGCCGCCGCGATCGTCGCCTCACGGTCGGTGAGGGTCAGCTTCGAGAAGAACTCGCGCGCGTCGGCGAGGCTCATCCGCGAGGCCGCAGCGATCGACGTGTCGTCGACGAGCACCGCGAGCACCTCCGGCTTGAGGCGGTCGCCGTCGCAGACGGCGCACGGCACCTCGCGCAGGTACTCCGACCACCGCTGACGCTGGGCGTCGGACTCGGCCTGCAGGTACTGGCGCTCGATGTACGGCACCACGCCCTCGAAGCCCGAGGAGTACCGCATCTCGCGGCCGTATCGGTTCTTCCATTTGACCGTGACCTTGTAGTTCTCTCCGCGCAGCACGGCCTGCTGTACGTCGTGCGACAGCTCTTTCCACGGGGTGTCCAGGGAGAACTTCAGATCGCGGGCGAGACCCTCGAGAAGACGTTCGTAGTACTGGAAGAGGCCCTTGCCCTGCGTGGTCCACGGCAGGATCGCGCCGTCGCGGATCGAAAGCTCCTCGTCGCCGAGCATGAGGTCGACGTCGACCGACATGCGCGTGCCGAGGCCGGAGCAGACGGGGCAGGCGCCGAAGGGTGCATTGAACGAGAAGGTGCGGGGCTCGATCTCGGTCAGCTGCAGGGGGTGGCCGTTGGGACAGGCCAGCTTCTCGGAGAACGACTGCCACGCGTCGTCGCCCTCTTCATCGACGAAGTTGACCTGCATGATGCCGCCAGCCAAGCCCATGGCCGTTTCGACCGAGTCGGTGACACGGCTGAGGTTGTCTCCGGATGCCACGAGCCGGTCGACCACCACGGCGATGTCGTGCTTGTAGCTCTTCTTCAACGTCGGCGGCTCGGAGAGTTGGATGAGCTCGCCGTCGACGACGGCACGTGCGTAGCCCTTGGCGCTCAGCTCTTTGAAGAGGTCGACGAACTCGCCCTTCTTCTGCGAGACCACGGGGGCGACGATCTGGTAGCGCGTGCGCTCGGGCAGCTCCATGAGCTGGTCGGCGATCTGCTGCACCGTCTGACGTTGAATGCGCGCACCGCACTCGGGGCAGTGGGGCACACCGATGCGCGCCCACAGCAGACGCATGTAGTCGTGGATCTCGGTGATCGTGCCGACCGTCGAACGCGGGTTGCGGTTGGTCGACTTCTGGTCGATCGAGACCGCGGGGCTGAGCCCCTCGATGAAGTCGACGTCGGGGCGATCGACCTGGCCGAGGAACTGCCGCGCGTAGGCGCTGAGCGACTCGACGTAGCGACGCTGCCCCTCAGCGAAGATCGTGTCGAAGGCGAGGCTCGACTTGCCCGAGCCCGACAGCCCCGTGAAGACGACGAGCGCGTCGCGCGGGATGTCGAGGTCGACATCCTTCAGATTGTGGACACGAGCGCCACGGACACTGAGCTTTCCGCTGGAGCCGGAAGGGGCCGAAGAAGGGGCGGGAGTGACGGGAACGATGGGCACCTGTTAAGTCTAGGTGGGGCCTCCGACATCGGTCCCGGGTTCGCCTCCGGCGCACGGATGTGCACAGGGCCGCCGCACTCAGCCCCGGTCGCGAGGGGTCGCGGCGAACGGAGCGAGACCGTCTCGCAGCGCGACGAGAGCGGACTCGTCGATGCCGACACGCTCCATGATCTTCCCCGGCACCTCGAGCGCCGCGGCCCGCAAGGCGGCCCCCTCGTCGGTCAGCGCGATGTCGAGCACCCGCTCATCGTCGGCGCGGCGCGTACGGACGACCCGCCCCTGCGCCTCGAGACGCTTCACGAGCGGGGAGAGAGTTGCCGGCTCCATCGCGAGCTCCGTCGCGAGGGCACCCAGGGACCGCGGGGCGTCTTCCCACAGGGCGAGCATGACGAGGTACTGCGGATGCGTCAGACCGAGCGGTTCGAGCACCGGCCGATAGATCGAGACGACATTGCGGGCGGCGGTGACCAGGGCGAAGCAGACCTGGTTCTCCAGCTTCAACTGATCGTCCACGCACTCCTCCTCAAATCGTTAGTACACTAATAATCATGACACGAAAGGATCCCGACCGCCCGCCGCTGCGCGACCGCGTTCGCGAAGCCGGCGGCTGGTACCAGTACCTCAACACGCGCTTGATCCGGGTGGCGGGACCGGCCTCTGTCGGACCGTACGAGACCGAGCCGGAGCCCGTGCGCACCGGGCGCCCCTGTCCGCTGTGCGGTCACCCGATGACCGAGCACACGGTCGACCGGAGCGGACCCAAACCCCTGTTGCACTGCCCCTGACGAACTCCGTGCGCGGCGGAGCGGAGCCGACGCTGGTCAGCCCAGGTGCGGCCGCCCGTCGGCGTCGAGAGGCCATCCGGGGTTGACCGCGATCTCCCAGGGGTGACCGTCCGGGTCGACGAAGACACCGGAATAGCCGCCCCACGGAGTGGCAGCTCCCGCGCGGGCGAGACGAGCACCGACGGCCGCGGTCCGCTCGAGGAGCGCGTCCACCTCGCGCGGCTCGGTGACATTGTGCGCGAGCGTGACCCCACCCCACCCCCCGCTGTCCGTGACGCCGGAGTCGTCGGCGAGCTTGGCACGGTCCCATAGGGCGACGACCATCCCGCCGGTGTCGAAGAAGGCCACCTCCCCCTCGACGGAGGCGGGGTGGGCCTCCCATCCGAGCGCACCGTAGAACGAGATCGCCCGATCGAGGTCATCGACACCGAGCGTGATGAGGGTGACGCGCTGCTCCATGATTTCTCCCGCGGTTCAGGCGTGCCCGGCCCGCTCCATCGCTCGCAGCTCCTTCTTCAGATCTTGGACCTCGTCGCGGAGCCGCCCGGCGAGTTCGAACTTCAGCTCACCGGCCGCCGCCAGCATCTGCTGGGTCAGGTCCGCGATCGTCGACTCGAGCTGGTCGGCCCCCTCCGCGGCGATGCCGGTGCGGCGCAGCTGAGGCGTCGGCGACTTGCCCTTGCCCGCCTTGTCCGTGCGCGCCAGAAGCTTCTTGGTGTCGGTCGCCTCGCGGTTCAAGACCTCGGTGATGTCTGCGATCTTCTTCCGCAGGGGCTGGGGATCGATGCCGTTCTCCGTGTTGTACGCGATCTGCTTCTCCCGGCGACGTTCGGTCTCGTCGATCGCGTTGCGCATGGAGTCCGTGATCTTGTCGGCGTACATGTGCACCTCGCCCGAGACGTTGCGCGCCGCGCGACCGATCGTCTGGATGAGCGAGGTCCCGCTGCGCAGGAAGCCCTCCTTGTCGGCATCCAGGATCGCCACGAGAGAGACCTCGGGGAGGTCGAGGCCCTCACGCAGAAGGTTGATGCCGACGAGCACGTCGTAGACGCCCGCCCTCAGCTCGGTGAGCAACTCGACGCGACGCAGCGTGTCGACGTCGGAATGCAAATAGCGCACCCGCACGCCGTGCTCGCCGAGGAAGTCCGTCAACTCTTCCGCCATCTTCTTCGTCAACGTCGTCACGAGGACCCGCTCGTCACGCTCGACGCGCACACGGATCTCTTCCAGCAGATCGTCGATCTGCCCCTTCGAGGGCTTCACGATGATCTCCGGGTCGACGAGTCCCGTGGGACGGATGATCTGCTCGACGACGCCGTCGGCGATGCCCATCTCGTAACGCCCCGGCGTGGCGGAGAGATAGACGGTCTGCCCGACGCGCTCCTTGAACTCGTCCCACCGCAGAGGGCGGTTGTCCATGGCGCTCGGCAGACGGAAGCCGTGGTCGACGAGCGTGCGCTTTCGTGACGCGTCACCTTCATACATCGCGCCGATCTGGGGCACTGTGACGTGAGACTCGTCGATGACGAGGAGGAAGTCATCGGGGAAGAAGTCGAGGAGGGTGTGCGGCGGCTCGCCGGCCACCCGGCCGTCCATATGGCGAGAGTAGTTCTCGATACCGGAGCAGAACCCCAGCTGCTGCAGCATCTCGAGGTCGAAGGTCGTGCGCATGCGCAGACGCTGAGCCTCGAGCAGCTTGCCCTGCGACTCGAACTCCTTCAGCCGCTCGGCCAGTTCGTGCTCGATGGTGCCGATCGCGCGTTGGACCGTCTCGGTCCCGGCGACGTAATGCGAAGCGGGGAAGATCGGGACCGAGTCCATCTTCTCGATGACGTCGCCCGTGAGCGGGTGCAACGTGTAGAGCGCCTCGATCTCGTCGCCGAACATCTCGATGCGGATCGCGTACTCCTCGTACACCGGGATGATCTCGATCGTGTCGCCCCGCACGCGGAAGTTGCCGCGCGAGAAGTCGACGTCGTTGCGGTTGTACTGCATCGAGATGAACTTGCGGATCAGCGCGTCGCGGTCGTACCGCTCCCCCACCTGCAGCGCCACCATCGCGCGCAGGTACTCCTCCGGGGCGCCCAGGCCGTAGATGCAGGACACGGTCGAGACGACGACGACGTCGCGACGCGACAACAACGAGTTCGTCGTGGAGTGGCGAAGACGCTCGACCTCGGCGTTGATCGAGGAGTCCTTCTCGATGAACGTATCGGTCTGCGGGACGTAGGCCTCGGGCTGGTAGTAGTCGTAGTACGAGACGAAGTACTCCACAGCATTGTTCGGCATGAGTTCGCGGAACTCGTTCGCCAGCTGCGCCGCCAGAGTCTTGTTGTGCGCCAGCACCAGCGTCGGACGCTGGACCTGTTCGACGAGCCAGGCCGTGGTCGCCGACTTGCCGGTACCGGTGGCACCCAGCAGCACGACGTCGGTCTCGCCCGCGTTGATGCGCGCGGCGAGGTCGGCGATGGCCTGCGGCTGGTCACCGGACGGGCTGTACTCGCTGATGACCTCGAAGGGACGAACGGATCGCGTGGCCTGCATGATTCCAGCGTAGGCGGGGCCTCCGACATCGGGGTCGGGTTGCGTTCGCTCAGCACGAACGGGGTCAGCGGTCGCGTGCGATCCGCCCCCAGAGCTCGTCGACCTGACGCCGCGTCTCCTCCATGTCGCCGGTGGTGTCGATGACCACGTCAGCCAGCCGCAGCCTCTCCTCGTCGGAGGCCTGCGACCCGATCCGCGCGCGCGCCTCGTCTTCGCTCGACCCGCGATTCTCCACCAGACGGCGCGCCCGTACGTCAGCGGGGGCGTGGGCGACGACGACCAGGTCCCACTGATCCCCGCCGCACGCCTCGGCGAGCAGGGGGACGTCATAGACGACGACGGCATCCGGGTCGGCGAGACGAGCCTCGTGGAAACGTCGCTCCGACTCCGCGCGCACGGCGGGATGGACCAGAGAGTTCAGCACCGCCAGCCGATCCGGGTGACCGAAGACGCGGGAGCCGAGAGCGGCCCGATCCAGCGCGCCGTCGTCCGTGATCACCTCGGGTCCGAACTCCCGCGCGATGGCGTCGAGGACCGGCGACCCCGGCGACTGCACGTCGCGCACGATCGCGTCGGCATCGACGATGACGGCGCCGCGATCGCGCAGCAGGGCCGCGATCGTCGATTTGCCCGACGCGATGCCGCCGGTGAGAGCGAGAAGAGGCACCAGACGAGGATGCCACAGACCGGCCTTCCCGACCGGTGGTCTAGCATTTGAGTGAGCCGTGCTCTGGCTTTCTCGACCCACGCACGGAAGTCCGATCATGCCGAACCCGAATGTCGCTGTCGTCGTCGAAGACGATGCCGACATCCGCTCTCTGATCGTCGCCATCCTCGAGCAAGCCGGTTTCGACGTGCACCCGGCCTCGGGTGGGTTGGAAGGGATCAGCCTGGTCGATCGCCATGATCCGGGGGTCACGACGCTGGATGTCAGCATGCCGGGTATCGACGGGTTCGAGACGGCTCGCCGGATTCGCGCCTTCAGCGCGACGCGCATCCTCATGGTGAGCGCGCGCGCCGACGAGACCGAAGAAAGAGCGGGACGCGACGCCGGCGCCGACGACTACCTCACGAAGCCGTTCCGACCGCGCGAGCTCCGCGATCGCGTTCGCCTCCTGGTCACCGGCGAGGGCGCCGACGGCGCGTAGGCGTCGCGACCTACGCGAGCCCGAACGGCTGCTCACCCGTGAGCACGGCTTCCGCGGCCGCGGTGTCGGCCGTCTCGATGAGACGATCGGCGTCGAACCCGACGTCACCGGCGAGCGCGACCCCGGCGCCGACGACCGGCACCACCGAGGTGCCCGCGGCGGCGACGTCGTCCACCACGCGATCCCGAAGCGCACGGACCGTGCGGCGGACGTCGGTGACGGTCGTCGCCACGAAGGCCACCGTCACCCCGGTCGTGTCGGTCTCGCCGACAAGCGCCATCGTCGGCGCGTGACGGCGCGCCGCGGCGCGAAACGCCCGCAGGATGGCATCCGCTTCACCGGGGCCGAAGGCCATCGCGACTCGGCGGAGGTCGTCGATGCGGAGGCAGACCACGCACGGATCCTCCTCCGCCGCCCGGGCGCGGGAGAGCAGGATGCTCAGCGCACCACGGAACGATTCGCGCAACAGGATGCCATCGCGGTCGACCGTCAAGGTCCGCGTGACGGCATTGCTGCGCAACGCTGAGTCGCTCGACCTCAGCGACGAGGTGACGACGACCGCTGCCACCACGAGGACGATGGTCAGCACCGACGCGACGCGTGTGTCGAACGCGGTGCGGAAGAGGTCACTGTCCGGCCCGAGGACCACGAAGACGCCGGTACGCACGACGAACCACAGGGCCTCGATCGATAGGACGACGGTAAGTCCGACGGCACTCCAGCGACCGCGCACGACGCCGCGGCGGGTCTCGATCGCCCCCAGCACGGCGAACAACGCGTTCCCGAGGAAGAACGGCACAGCGCCCGCCCACGGCCCCCCGTCGGGCCCCTCGGCAGCGGCCGCCACCATGACGGTCACGACAGCCGCCGCCCCGACGATCAGAGGCACGCGCAGCGACCGGCCGTTGAAGGCGACACATCCCAGCCAGATGAAACCCGTCGCGGCTACGAACGCACCATTGCCGATCGCGAGGGCGACGAAGGGATCCGGGATGAGCATCTCGACCAGATAGCACAGAGCCGAAAGGCACCCGCTGATGTAGGCCGCCGACCAGTACCGTCCCGCAGGACCGTCCTTCAGCATGAGCGTATCGAGCACATACATCAGAGCAGACACGAGGATCACCAGGAGGGCGGCGACCTGCAGGCTCACCGAGTCGAGGATCACGAGGTCGTACCGGCGTCTCGTGGTAGACGTACCGTGAAGGTCGCTCCCTCGCCGGGCGCCGAACGCACCGTGATCTCGCCGCCGTGGGCGCGGACGATGTCATGACTGATCGCGAGTCCCAAACCGCTCCCGTGGGTCGAGGAGTTGCGCACCGCGTCCCCGCGGAAGAACCGCTCGAACAGGCGGATCTGCTCCGTGCGCGAGATTCCGGGGCCGTCATCCGAGACGGACAGGAAAACGGATGCTTCGTCTGCGCTCGTCTCGACCGACACGGTCCCTCCACGCACGTTGTACTTGATCGCGTTGGAGAGGAGGTTGTCGATGACCTGGCGAAGACGGCGGGGGTCCACGACAGCCGTAGCGGTGCGCACCCCGGTGTCGTCGATACGGATGCCGTAGTCCGCCGCGCGCGGCGCCTGTGACTCGATCGACAGGCGAGCGATCGTCGCGACGTCGGTCTCTGCCGGAACGAGGTCGAATTCCGCGCCGTGTCGCGATGATGCCGACATCGCCAGGATGTCCGAAACGAGTTCGCGCAACCGTGTCGCGTTGCGCGCCGCGACCTCGAGTCGCTCGCGGGTGGCCGCCTCGATCCCGGGATCGTCGAGGGCGAGGTCCAGGTATCCGATGATCGAGGTGAGGGGCGTGCGGAGTTCGTGCGACACGCTCGCCACGAGGTCGTCGCGGGCACGGAGCGCCTGCTCCTCGGCCGTCACATCGCGTGAGACGACGATGCTGCCGGGGTTCGAATCGGTCGTCGAGGGTAGCCGGCGCGCGGTCACGCTCAGCGCACGGCGGTCCTGTCCCGGCGCGCCGAACCACACCAGCTCGCTCTCGAAGACCTCGCCCGCTCGAGCACGGAACAGTGGAGTCGCATCGGCCGGCACCGGGGTCACCCCGTCCGCCGCGTACGCGGCGATCGGGGCGCCGAACACATCCGCCGTCGCCTGAAGGCGCGCGTGGGCCTCGTTCGTCAGAGCGAGATCTCCCTCGGGGGTGACCCGGATGACGCCGAAGTCGACGGCATCCAGGACCTCGGTCACGAGATCTTCTTGACGACGCGCGCGTTCCGCCGACCGCCGCAACTCGGCGGACTGCTTCTCCAGGAGAGCGCGCTGCGCGCGCGCTCGACGGGCCGTGGAGTTCGCGAGAGCAGACAGGGCCACGACGGTGAAGGGCAGGACCACCGTCGCTGCCGTGAGGCGCTGTTGGTCGTCGTGACTCAATTGGAAGACGACGACCGCCGAGACGCCGATGAAGACGGCGATCACTCCCCCGACCCCGAAGGTCGAGCCGATCCAGATCGCGGGGAACGCCCACAGCAACCCCACCCCGGCGAGCGGCGCGCTCTCGCGGAGGAGGGCGATGGCCACCACGTCGATGATGGGGACGATCCCCAGGGCCCACGCCGGCAACGACCTCCAGGGCGCGAGGATCGCGAGCACTGCGCCGGCGAAGATGATCGCGACGCTGAGGATGAACACCGTCGCCGACCGGATCTGCCCCAGGAGAGTGGTCGAGATCACGAGCAGCAGCGTCGCCGCGAGGAGGAGCGCCTGGTTCGAGAGGATGCTGCGATGGACCCCCAGCCGCTCGGTCAATAACGTGCCCGGCATGGCCCTGACCATAGCGCGCGCATAGCCCGAGCGCTCGCCTCGTTCCGGCGCGGCGGCGCGGATACCCCGCATGCCTCCCGGCCGCCGCTCTCTCACTGGCGTGCGATCGCCTCGCTCGTCCAGCGCGCGAACTGCTGCCAGGGGTCGTCGACACCCGCCCGCAGCGACCCGACGTGCGTGGCGAGGTCTTCACTCAGCCGGAACCACTCCGTCCGGCCGAACCTGTCACGCGCGAACTGCTCGTGGCGCCGGTGTTCGACCACGCGGTCCCCGCGCTCGAAGGCGAGCACCTGGTCATGCCACAACACACGGAGGCGATGCCGCGGGTGCGCGGTCGTACCGATCTTGACGCGGTCTTCATACCGCAGGTAGTAGACGATGTCGACACGAGGTGGCGAAAGCTCCCCGTCGACAGGGTCGCCCGCTCGCCATTCGCAGATCGCGCAGAGCCACCCGCTGGGCCACCGCACCCCCAGTCGCGACCCGCACAAGGCGCAGGGCGACGGCAGCACATCGGTCACCCCGTCCTGGGCTCCCGCCCACTCCGCCGCGACCGCGAGATGCCAGTTGCACAGAGCGATCGGCGCATCGGGCTCTGCGGGTGAGGCGCACCCGGAGGCGACGCACGCGATGACGGATGCCATTCCCGTACCGTATGCGCCACCTCCGACATCGACGCTCACTCCGCCGTCGGGGCATCCTCCATCACCAGGAACAGTCCCGCGTAGGGACCGAGTTCGAGGGCGAAGCTCTGCAGTTCATCGACGCGTCCTACGACGTCACCCGTCGCGGCATCCACGGCCGTGCTCTGCGGCACGAGCCACTCCGAGCGCACGGTCCCTTCGATCGTCTCGCCGGAGAAGTTCAGCACCGTCAGCTGAAGCGGTGCGTCCTCGCGGCGACGATCACCGCCGTCGAGACGGTGGACCATCACGAGCATGCTCGGATGCCCCACCTGGGGGATGTCGACCTGAGACGCCACGGCGATCGCGTTGTCCGTGCGAATCTCCAGGACGTCCCGGAGACCCGAGAGGAACGAGGATGGGTCCTGTTGCTGAGCCGTGAGCGAGCCGTAGAGCGATCGTGCGCGCGGCATCCCCGACGCCGATCCGTTCGCGTCCGGTGCCACGTCGAGGAGGTCGTGTGCGCCGCGCTCGACCCACCGAGTGTCTCCCGAGGCGATGAGATGGCGCACCTCGTCGACTGGCAGGGTCAGCGAGCCGGTGAGGTCCCATCCCGACAGGGCGAACACGCCCGGCTGCCACGAGTTGTATTTGGCGAGCAGCAGATGGGCATCGCGAATGGCCGAGACGTCGTCCTTCGTGATCTCGTCGAGCGTCGCCTTCCCTTGCGTCGCCGCGATGAGCGAAGCCGAGGTGCACGCGATGCCGTTCTGCGTGAACACGAGGTTGTAGTCGGCGGCCACTGTCAGCTTCTCCGTGAGTTCCGCGCGCACCGTCTCGGCGATCTCGGCGCCGGTGGCCTCACCATGGCGGAAGGGATACACGGTGTCGTGATGCGTCGTCGCCCAGTGCACCAGCTCGTAGGTGAGCTCGTCGTGGTTCTGCAACCCGTGGACGAGCTGCGCCGGCTCCACGCCGATCTCGAGCGAGGTCGTCAGCGCGAGACGGAGGAACTCGGTGTTCGCCGTGGCGAGGGCATGGTGATACCCCGGGCGTGTGACGAAGTCGTACGACAGATCGGCTCCGACCGCCGCGGTGTCGCGGATGTCCTCGATCGTGAGGTTGAGTTCCTGGAAAGTGAAACCGCCCACCTTGCGGACCATTCCGGCGATGATGTGGTTGGCCGCGTGCGAGAGCGGGTGGCCTTCCGACCAGGCCGGCAGGCCTTCGGCGCTCTTCTCCACACCGAGGAATCCGTTGGCGTCGAGCCGAAGAGCGCTGGTGCCGAGATCGCCGAGCGAGTGCAAGGCGTCACCGATCACCAGCCGCATTCCCGCGAAGGTCGGGTCGAGCCAGTTGATGGACGGCTGCCCCTCCTTGAAGTAGTGCAGGTAGACCCAGCGGCGCTCCATGCCGTCTGTTCCGAGCACCGGCGCCGTCGCGCTCCAGTTGGTCTCCTTCACCCCTGGGGTGTAGAAGATCACGCGCTGCAGTTCACCGATGATGTACCCCCGGGCGCTGAGTTCGCGCTCGGTTTCCGCGTCGAGATTGACGGAGTCACGCCCTGCGGGAACCTCCGGCAACAACCCCCAGTCCTCGCGAGGGATCTCGACCATGTGGTAGATGCCCGGATAGTCCTTGTAGGCCATCTCCGCGAGCCGGAAATCGGCGCCCTTGCCCGTGTGACCGGGCACGATGTCGTCGATGACGCTGCCCCCGTGCGCTTCCGCGACGTCCGCCACGCGACGAAAGGCGTTCTCGTCACCGAAGTCGGGGTCGATCTGGGTACTGATGCGGTCGAAGTGACCGTCGACGCTCGGAGTCTCCTGCCAGCCCGTGATGCCGCCCGCCCGCTTCACCGGTCCCGTGTGGATGCCATTGATGCCGACCCACTCGAACGCCTCCCACAGCGTCTCATCGCCGAGCGCGTCGAGGAACGACTCACCCGGTCGAGTGATCAGGGAGATCGGATACGCGGTGAACCACACGTCCGTGGACTCGATCGCCCGGCGCGCGTCCGGACGAGCGTACGGGTTGCGCCACATCGAGGGCTGACCCGACAACTGTCGACTCAACACATCGGCGTCTTTCAGCATCGATTGGCGCACGAGCCACTCCACGTACGACGGGTTGCCGCCGTTCGCGTTTCGCGGATCGGTCAGGAAGCGCCGGAGCGTCCCGCCACGGAACTGATCTCGCGGCCGAAGGCGCCGCGGGCGGGCCGGATACCGCTGCTCGTCGTAACTGATCTCCGCTGCGGCCTCGACCGCGCCATCGGCCTCGTCCGGCTGCACCTCGACCGTTTCGTCATCCACCACGGTGCGCTCGTCGGCGTCGTCCACTCCCGACCTCCCTCACGTCTTCTCCGACGCTAGTCGGTCCCCACGACATCGGCCGTGGGCATTGACCTCGCGCAACGGCGTGTCCCTCCATCCGCGACTCACGACCGCGCCGTGCCGGCCGATCGCAAGGTCATCGCCGCGATCGTCGCAGCGCTTGCGCACATCAGCAGCACCGCTCCGAGGAACACACTCCACCCGCTCGAGGCGTACACAACACCCAGCGCCCACCCGAACACGCTCGACCCCGCGTAGTACCCCAGGTAGTACAGCGACGACGCCTGCGCGCGCGCCTCCGGATCCGCCACCACGGGTGTCCAACCGGACGCCACCGCATGCGCACCGAAGAACCCGGCCGTGAATGCGACGAGTCCGACGATCGCGGTCGCCACCGTCGGGATGAACATCAGGGCCGCACCGATCGCCATCACGCCGGTGCACGCCAGCAGGACGGGCAGCCGCCCGTGGCGTACGGCGAGAGCTCCCGCTCGCGGAGAAGAGAACGTGCCCGCCAGATACGCGAGAAACAGCAGGGTGACCACGACCGGCGTGAGGAAGAACGGAGACCCCGTCAGGTGGAAGCCCAGGTAGTTGTACACGGCGACGAATGCGCCCATGAGCAGAAATCCCTGGGCGTACAACGCCAGCTGCACAGGCGACCGAAGATTCTCGCCGAGCCGCCGACGCACCGAGGGTCCCTTCGCGAGTCGTTCACGACGAGGGACGAAACCCCGCGCTTTCGGGACCAGCGCCACGAAGACGATCGCAGCGACGACGCACAGAAGCACCACGGACGCCACGCCCCACCGCCACCCGGCGACTTCGGCGACCCACCCGGAAGCGATTCGGCCGGACAGACCCCCCACCGTCGTGCCCGCGATGTAGGAGCCGGCGGCAGCGGCGACGTGGCGTGGCGCGACCTCCTCACTGAGGTACGCCAGCGCTACGGCGGGCACTGCGCCGAGGGCCGCGCCCTCGAGCAGACGAACCGCGAGCAGCACGCTGATGTCCGGCGCGAGCGGTGCGACACCGCCGAGGAGAGTGGCCGCGAGCAGACCGACCGCCATCACCGGCACACGGCCGATGCGATCCGCGACGAGCGACCACGGGATGACCGCGATCGCGAGTCCGAGCGTCGACGCCGAGACCGTGAGTGCAGCACCCGCAGGCCCGGAGGCGGTGTCGGCAGCGATGGCCGGCAACACCGCCTGAGTGGCGTACAGCTGCGCGAACGTCGCAACACCGCCGAAGAACAGGCCGACGAGCAGTCGGCGGTACTCGCGACTCCCGGGCAGATGGCCGGAGAAGTCGCTCACGTCTTCGACCCTAGTTCGAGCCCGGAGACGACGAAAGCGTCGGAGCCCCTTCCTCGTAAGAAGGGGCTCCGACGCTGTGAGCTGTCATGCCCGTAAATGCGAAATGGCCACCCAGCTGTGGGTGGCCATTTCGTGAAAAGAAGTCCGGCGGTGTCCTACTCTCCCACAGGGTCCCCCCTGCAGTACCATCGGCGCTGAGAGGCTTAGCTTCCGGGTTCGGAATGTAACCGGGCGTTTCCCTCTCGCTATGGCCGCCGAAACACTATTGATGTTTCAAAAACCAACAACGATCAATCATTGTTGCGTTCCCGACCGTACATCGAGAACCACTCAGTGGACGCAAGCACCAAAAACGGTGTGTTATCAAGTCATCGGCTTATTAGTACCGGTCAGCTTCACGTATTACTACGCTTCCACATCCGGCCTATCAACCCAGTAGTCTGGCTGGGAGCCTCTCACCCGAAGGTATGGAAGTCTCATCTTGAGGCCGGCTTCCCGCTTAGATGCTTTCAGCGGTTATCCATCCCGAACGTAGCTAATCAGCGGTGCTCCTGGCGGAACAACTGACACACCAGAGGTTCGTCCAACCCGGTCCTCTCGTACTAGGGTCAGATCCTCTCAAACTTCCTACGCGCGCAGCGGATAGGGACCGAACTGTCTCACGACGTTCTAAACCCAGCTCGCGTACCGCTTTAATGGGCGAACAGCCCAACCCTTGGGACCTACTCCAGCCCCAGGATGCGACGAGCCGACATCGAGGTGCCAAACCATGCCGTCGATATGGACTCTTGGGCAAGATCAGCCTGTTATCCCCGAGGTACCTTTTATCCGTTGAGCGACAGCGCTTCCACAAGCCACTGCCGGATCACTAGTCCCGACTTTCGTCCCTGCTCGACCTGTCAGTCTCACAGTCAAGCTCCCTTGTGCACTTACACTCGCCACCTGATTGCCAACCAGGTTGAGGGAACCTTTGGGCGCCTCCGTTACGTTTTGGGAGGCAACCGCCCCAGTTAAACTACCCACCAGGCACTGTCCCTGAACCGGATCACGGTCCTAAGTTAGATATCCAGAGTGACCAGAGTGGTATTTCAACAATGACTCCACACTCACTGGCGTGAATGCTTCAACGTCTCCCACCTATCCTACACAAGCCACACCGAACACCAATACCAAGCTGTAGTAAAGGTCACGGGGTCTTTCCGTCCTGCTGCGCGTAACGAGCATCTTTACTCGTAATGCAATTTCGCCGAGTTCGCGGTTGAGACAGTTGGGAAGTCGTTACGCCATTCGTGCAGGTCGGAACTTACCCGACAAGGAATTTCGCTACCTTAGGATGGTTATAGTTACCACCGCCGTTTACTGGGGCTTAAATTCTCAGCTTCGCCTTGCGGCTAACCGGTCCTCTTAACCTTCCAGCACCGGGCAGGCGTCAGTCCGTATACATCGTCTTGCGACTTGGCACGGACCTGTGTTTTTAGTAAACAGTCGCTACCCACTAGTCTCTGCGGCCACCACACCCTTTCGGAGCAAGTCCTAATAAGTGGATGGCCCCCCTTCTCCCGAAGTTACGGGGGCATTTTGCCGAGTTCCTTAACCACGATTCTCTCGATCTCCTTGGTATTCTCTACCTGACCACCTGAGTCGGTTTGGGGTACGGGCAGCTAGAACCTCGCGTCGATGCTTTTCTTGGCAGCATAGGATCACCCACTTTTTATCCGCATCGTGTCTCAGCCTCAATGACTCCCGGATTTGCCTAAGAGTCGGCCTACGCACTTGCACCAGGACAACCATCGCCTGGCTTGGGCTACCTTCCTGCGTCACACCTGTTAATACGCTAGCCGCACCAGCATGGGGTCGAGCGTTCACACAGACGGTCCTCACCCCGAAGGGATCCGACACATTCTGAGCTAGGACTCTTAGCACCACTGGATTAGCTTGGGCGGTTCTTCGCCGGTACGGGAATATCAACCCGTTGTCCATCGACTACGCCTGTCGGCCTCGCCTTAGGTCCCGACTTACCCAGGGAAGATTAGCTTGACCCTGGAACCCTTGGTCTTTCGGAGGACGTGTTTCTCACACGTCTTTCGCTACTCATGCCTGCATTCTCACTCGTGTAGCGTCCACGGCTGGGTCACCCCGCCGCTTCACTCGCCACACGACGCTCTCCTACCCATCAACACGGCTGGACCACGAAGGCCTACCAAAAATGTCAATGCCACAACTTCGGTGGCGTGCTTGAGCCCCGTTACATTGTCGGCGCGGAATCACTTGACCAGTGAGCTATTACGCACTCTTTCAAGGGTGGCTGCTTCTAAGCCAACCTCCTGGTTGTCAAAGCAACTCCACATCCTTTCCCACTTAGCACGCGCTTAGGGACCTTAGTTGGTGGTCTGGGTTGTTTCCCTCTCGACTATGAAGCTTATCCCCCACAGTCTCACTGCTGCGCTCTCACTTACCGGCATTCGGAGTTTGGCTGACGTCAGTAACCTTGTAGGGCCCATCGGCCATCCAGTAGCTCTACCTCCGGCAAGAAACACGCAACGCTGCACCTAAATGCATTTCGGAGAGAACCAGCTATCACGAAGTTTGATTGGCCTTTCACCCCTATCCACAGCTCATCCCCTCAGTTTTCAACCTAAGTGGGTTCGGTCCTCCACGACGTCTTACCGTCGCTTCAACCTGGCCATGGATAGATCACTTCGCTTCGGGTCTAGGACACGCGACTGAATCGCCCTATTCAGACTCGCTTTCGCTACGGCTACCCCACACGGGTTAACCTCGCCACGTATCGCTAACTCGCAGGCTCATTCTTCAAAAGGCACGCTGTCACCCCTACTAAGGAGGCTCCAACGGTTTGTAAGCAAACGGTTTCAGGTACTATTTCACTCCCCTCCCGGGGTACTTTTCACCTTTCCCTCACGGTACTTGTCCGCTATCGGTCATCTGGGAGTATTTAGGCTTATCAGGTGGTCCTGACAGATTCACACGGGATTTCTCGGGCCCCGTGCTACTTGGGATACTCTTCACGCCAAGAACAGGCATTTCGACTACGGGGTTCGCACCCTCTATGACCGGCCATTCAAAACCGTTCGTCTATACCCTCTTGTCACGTCGACTGCTCGGCAGAACAATCAGAAAAGTCCCACAACCCCCAACATGCAACGCCTGCCGGCTATCACACACGCTAGGTTTAGCCTCTTCCGGTTTCGCTCGCCACTACTCACGGAATCGCTGTTGCTTTCTCTTCCTGTGGGTACTGAGATGTTTCACTTCCCCACGTTCCCTCTACCCGCCCTATATATTCAGGCGGGAGTCACCAGGTACGCACGCGCCCTGGCGGGGTTTCCCCATTCGGACACCCTCGGATCAAAACTCGCTTATCAGTTCCCCGAGGCTTATCGCAGATTGCTACGTCCTTCTTCGGCTCCAGATGCCAAGGCATCCACCGTTTGCTCTTAAAGACTTGAAATCACATGAGTTGAATCGTCAAAAAATTGACTAATGATCTTTAAGATCATCTTCACGACACAACCCGAAGGTCATGTCGAAGATGCTCGCGTCCACTGTGTAGTTCTCAAAGTACGGGCGGTACCCACCCCAACAACCACAACCGTGGCGCCAGGACAGGCCCTCGAGGAACAGCCACCAACCACCAGCCCAAAGACTCAGCGATCAGCGCCCGGCCCCTCAGGACCCAACAGCGTGCATGCACCCACCCCTCCGACCCGAACCGTTCCAACAGCAAGCTGCGTACTAGACCCGAAATCCTCAGTGTGAGCACCTCATCAAATGTTCCACCCATGAGCTAACCGGCAGACACATTCGGTCTGATCCGGCGCCTGGACACTCACAACCCGAAGGCCATCAGTGCCAGATGCTCCTTAGAAAGGAGGTGATCCAGCCGCACCTTCCGGTACGGCTACCTTGTTACGACTTAGTCCTAATTACCGATCCCACCTTCGACGGCTCCCTCCACAAGGGTTGGGCCACCGGCTTCAGGTGTTACCGACTTTCATGACTTGACGGGCGGTGTGTACAAGACCCGGGAACGTATTCACCGCAGCGTTGCTGATCTGCGATTACTAGCGACTCCGACTTCATGAGGTCGAGTTGCAGACCTCAATCCGAACTGGGACCGGCTTTTTGGGATTCGCTCCACCTTACGGTATTGCAGCCCTTTATACCGGCCATTGTAGCATGCGTGAAGCCCAAGACATAAGGGGCATGATGATTTGACGTCATCCCCACCTTCCTCCGAGTTGACCCCGGCAGTATCCCATGAGTTCCCACCATTACGTGCTGGCAACATAGAACGAGGGTTGCGCTCGTTGCGGGACTTAACCCAACATCTCACGACACGAGCTGACGACAACCATGCACCACCTGTTTACGAGTGTCCAAAGAGTTGACCATTTCTGGCCCGTTCTCGTATATGTCAAGCCTTGGTAAGGTTCTTCGCGTTGCATCGAATTAATCCGCATGCTCCGCCGCTTGTGCGGGTCCCCGTCAATTCCTTTGAGTTTTAGCCTTGCGGCCGTACTCCCCAGGCGGGGAACTTAATGCGTTAGCTGCGTCACGGAAACCGTGGAATGGTCCCCACAACTAGTTCCCAACGTTTACGGGGTGGACTACCAGGGTATCTAAGCCTGTTTGCTCCCCACCCTTTCGCTCCTCAGCGTCAGTTACGGCCCAGAGATCTGCCTTCGCCATCGGTGTTCCTCCTGATATCTGCGCATTCCACCGCTACACCAGGAATTCCAATCTCCCCTACCGCACTCTAGTCTGCCCGTACCCACTGCAGGCCCGAGGTTGAGCCTCGGGATTTCACAGCAGACGCGACAAACCGCCTACGAGCTCTTTACGCCCAATAATTCCGGATAACGCTTGCGCCCTACGTATTACCGCGGCTGCTGGCACGTAGTTAGCCGGCGCTTTTTCTGCAGGTACCGTCACTTTCGCTTCTTCCCTGCTAAAAGAGGTTTACAACCCGAAGGCCGTCATCCCTCACGCGGCGTTGCTGCATCAGGCTTCCGCCCATTGTGCAATATTCCCCACTGCTGCCTCCCGTAGGAGTCTGGGCCGTGTCTCAGTCCCAGTGTGGCCGGTCACCCTCTCAGGCCGGCTACCCGTCGACGCCTTGGTGAGCCATTACCTCACCAACAAGCTGATAGGCCGCGAGCCCATCCCAGACCGAAAAATCTTTCCAACCCCCACCATGCGATGAGAGCTCATATCCAGTATTAGACGCCGTTTCCAGCGCTTATCCCAGAGTCCAGGGCAGGTTGCTCACGTGTTACTCACCCGTTCGCCACTGATCCACCAAGCAAGCTTGGCTTCACCGTTCGACTTGCATGTGTTAAGCACGCCGCCAGCGTTCATCCTGAGCCAGGATCAAACTCTCCGTAAAAGAAAAAAGCCCACCCAACCGGAATAAGGTCGGGACAAGCGAGTTCAATCTGACCAAACAGGAAGTCAAAACTGACTATCCAGATGCCAACCCCAAAGGGTTGGACTTTGATCCAAAGGAATTTCTCGCAATCCAACAAAAGTCAGACCGACGAGGAATAAATTGGCATTTGACAAGTGCACGCTGTTGAGTTCTCAAGGAACGGACGCACCCACAGAAACGATCTCTCGACCTACCCGTGAGGCAGTTCACATCTATATTCGATCATTCGAACCTTGCGGCTCTCACAGTGGGACCTATCAATGAGATCAACGTCGTGAGACCCGGTCGAAGACCAGAAACAAAACCTTACACCATGTGGAGGGGTCTTGGGTTGTTCTCCGCTTGAGAGGACGCGGGGCCTTTCGGCCGCTCCGCTCTCCCCTGTGGGGCGAACAAGTAATAAGTTACGCGGATCCCGCCCACCCGTCCAATCCACACCACCGCCCGGGCGTGTCGCACCCCGAAAACCGCGGAAAAACGCGGTTGGAGCGCGATCGCGCCGTAGGAGACGGCCTACGGCCTCCAGGGGTCAGATCCGCACCGGGATCGGTGGCAGCGAGGTGGCGGCATCCAGGTGTCCGCCTGTGAACTCGATACCGCCGAAGAACATTGCTCCCAGGACGAGCGCGAACACGAACGCAATCGACAGGAAGAGCACGGCGGAGCCGGCGAGGGCGATCACGAGAGGAAGTCGGTTTGCCATAGGACGATCATCCCCCGACGGACTGTCGGGGAACCAGGGCTTGCGCACGAACGACCGAAGGCCGGCACCCCGAGGGGTACCGGCCTTCGATGAGGAACCGATCAGCGACCGGAGAGCTTCTCGCGAAGCGCAGCCAGCGACTCGTCGTCGGCGAGGGTGCCCTGTGCGGGCGACTCCGACGAGAACGAGCCACCGAACGAACCGGCGTCGGTGGGGTTCGCAGCCTCGGCCTCGAGAGCCTTGGCGACGGCGGCCTTGTGAGCCTCCCAGCGACCCTGGGCCGCGGCGTACTCCTGCTCCCACTGCTCGCGCTGAGCGTCGAAGCCCTCGAGCCACGCACCCGACTCGGGGTCGAAGCCCTCGGGGTACTTGTACTCGCCACGCTCGTCGTACTCGGTGGCCATGCCGTACAGCGCCGGGTCGAACTCGGTGCCGTTGGGGTCGACCGACTCGTTGGCCTGCTTCAGCGACAGCGAGATGCGACGACGCTCGAGGTCGATGTCGATGATCTTGACGAAGACCTCTTCGCCGACCGACACGACCTGCTCGGCGAGCTCCACGTGCTTGCCCGAAAGCTCGGAAATGTGCACGAGGCCCTCGATGCCGTCGGCCACGCGGACGAACGCGCCGAACGGGACGAGCTTGGTGACCTTGCCCGGCGCGATCTGACCGATCGCGTGGGTCCGGGCGAACACCTGCCACGGGTCTTCCTGCGTCGCCTTGAGCGAGAGCGACACGCGCTCGCGGTCGAGGTCGACCTCGAGGATCTCGACGGTGACCTCCTGGCCCACCTCGACGACCTCGGAGGCGTGCTCGATGTGCTTCCAGGACAGCTCGGAGACGTGCACGAGGCCGTCCACGCCGCCCAGATCGACGAAGGCACCGAAGTTCACGATCGAGGAGACCGTGCCCTTGCGGACCTGACCCTTGTGCAGGTTGTTCAGGAACGTGGTGCGCGACTCGGACTGCGTCTGCTCCAGCAGCGCGCGGCGCGAGAGCACCACGTTGTTGCGGTTCTTGTCGAGCTCGAGGATCTTCGCTTCGATCTCCTGGCCGAGGTACGGCGTGAGGTCGCGCACACGGCGCAGCTCGATGAGCGAGGCCGGCAGGAAGCCGCGGAGGCCGATGTCGACGATGAGGCCACCCTTGACGACCTCGATCACGGAGCCGGTGACAACACCGTCGTTCTCCTTGATCTTCTCGACGTCGCCCCACGCACGCTCGTACTGCGCGCGCTTCTTGGACAGGATGAGGCGGCCTTCCTTGTCCTCCTTCTGGAGGACGAGGGCCTCGACGTGATCGCCGACGTTGACGACCTCGTTGGGGTCGACGTCGTGCTTGATCGAAAGCTCGCGGGAGGGGATGACACCCTCCGTCTTGTAACCGACGTCGAGGAGAACCTCGTCGCGGTCGATCTTCACGACGGTGCCTTCGATGAGGTCGCCATCGTTGAAGAACTTGAGGGTCTTCTCGACCGCGGCCAAGAAGTCTTCGGCGGAGCCGATGTCGTTGATCGCGACCTGCTTGGTAGCCGGGGCGGTCGTTGCGGTAGTCATGTAGTGGGTTGTCCTAGTGGGTGGGTGTCGGGCTTCGGCTCCTGCGAGGCGGTTCCGGGTGGGACCGCGCCCGGCCGAGCGCCACTCGCCGGAAGGCGAACGAAAGCGACGAGCCGAAGCGAAGCGGATTGTTTGTTCGATATCACGCGCTCTTACCCGTGGTGCGGGATAGCCAGACGAGTGACACTTCATCCTAACTCATTGCGAGCCCGCGGCGCTGACCGGGTCGACGCGTGATCGCTACCGCGCGCACCTGGGCCGGAGCCCGGCGGCGTCCATTGCCCAGGTTGCGTCCAGATTGGCATGCCAGGCTCCCCGTTTCGTGCCCGTCAACGGCGGGCAGGACGCGCTGGTCTCCGCCGTCCTCGCGATACGAAACCGGTTTTATGAGTTCTGATTCGACACCCCCGCTGAACCGCCGTAACCGCCGCCAGGCCGCCCGCCGCTCCCGCCGTCGCCCGGCGATCACGGCCGGAGTCGTGGCCCTGGGGATCGTCGCGACGGCCACCCTCACGGGCACGGCCCCGATCGCGCAAGCCACGGCCTCCCCCGCACTCCTGACGGCCTCCAGCTTCCAGCTCGCCTCGTACACCGCTCCGGAAACGACCGCGGCTCCCGAGGTCACGGACGCTCGCGCGGCCGAGGCGTCGGCCACGGCCGCCCTGCAGGCCGTCACGTCGGTGCAGAGCGACATCGCGGCATCCGGACTCGACATCGGTCAGCCCGCCGACGTCGACACGACCGCCCTTCAGGAAGCGGCCGACCGTCTGGATGCCGCCCAGGTGCTGCCCCCGGCGTTCCTCCCCGGCGTGACGAGCGAGGTCGCCGCCGCGGCATCGGCCGTCGACCAACGGGTCAGCGAGCTGCGCGGCGGCCTCGATGCCGCGGTGGCGAAGAAGCAGGCCGAAGAGGCCGCCGAGAAGGCGCGTCAGGAGGCGGAGGCTGCCGCCGCAGCGAAGGCTCGCGCCGAGGCCGAAGCCCAAGCGGAGGCCCGTTCCACGACCCCCTCCGACGACTCCTCCGGGGGAGGCTCGTGGACTCCCCCGCCGTCCTCCGGTGGCGGATCGGGCGACAACAGCCCGGGCGGAGCCCAGGCGACCGCTCGCGGCATGCTCGCCGGCTACGGCTGGGGCGACGACCAGTTCGGGTGCCTCGTGTCGCTGTGGAACCGCGAGTCCGGGTGGAACTATCAGGCGTACAACGCCGGCAGTGGTGCGTACGGCATCCCTCAGGCTCTCCCCGGAAGCAAGATGTCCTCGGCCGGCGGCGACTGGCAGACCAACGCGGCGACCCAGATCGCGTGGGGACTCGGATACATCTCCGGGCGTTACGGCAGTCCGTGCGGCGCATGGGATCACTCGCAGTCCACCGGGTGGTACTGAGTCCGCGTCACCTCCACCGCACCACCGAGCGCGCCGCCCCGGAGAATGCTCCGGCGCGGCGCGCTTCGCTGAGTGCGACATCGCCCTCGGACACGCCGGCCTCGTGCAGCACGACCGGGCCCACGCGACGCCGCCATTGCTGGGCGAACAGACCCGCCGTGTCACGGCGCCGTCCGACCTCCGAGGGAACAGCGAGGAAGCGCCGAGGTCGTCCGCGACGGGCGGCGGCCAGCGCCGCCTCCACCGGCCATGCTCCCCTGCCGCGATCGACCTCCACGATGAAGCGGGGAGAACGGATCGGGGCGCACACCTCGATCAGCGCCTGACCGAACGTCCGGCGATCGGCCGGCCCCGTGTGCGGCATCCGGACGTCGAAGCGATGGAGCTGCGTATCGGCATCCGCCGGGACCACCACCGGTGGCCCCGCGTGCGCGTCCACCCGCCCCGCTGTTGCGAGCACGTCCCACAGCACATGGGTCATCCGCTGTACCGTCGCCTGCGCGTCACGGACCCGTCGCCGCGCGCGGCGCCAGGACACCCCGAGCGGCACCGCCGTGAAGCCACCCGCGAGGGCGGCCACCACGACGAACGGCGGCGCGACATCGGGAGCGAGCGCGACCAGTGCGGCGACCGCCGTCCCCGTCGCCCCCACGGTCGTCCCGAGAGCGGCGCCGAGTGACCGGGCCGCCCCGACCGACGACGGGAAGAGCGGCGTGTCGGCGCGGTACTCCACGACGAAGGACTCCTCTTCGACGTCGTCGTAGGGCTCTCCGATGCGCCATCGCTCGCGCGTCTGCGCGCGTGACGGGATCGACGTCAGGTTGCCCACGTCGACAACGGACGCCGCCGGCGCCTTCGCGACGACCTCCGCGAGCGCGTGGCGCTGCATCTGCCCGAGCGCGGCGTCGAGCCCCCGCACCACCCGGTCGGGATCGTCGATGTCGACACCCCAGAGCCGCGCGTGCTTGCGGCGGAGGCGGGCGGCATCCGGTTGCGCTTCGAGGGGCACGCCCGGCGGGACGAGCGCGGTCACCGTCCAGTTGTGGGCCGTCTTCTCAGGCCACGCAGGATCGAGTCGCAGAGTTCGACCGCGCAGCTGCTGCATGGCCGAGTCGCTCGCGGCAGCGGTCAGGTCGACGAGAGTGTTCACCCGGGGGCAGTCCCATCCCTCGCCGAACAGTCCGCGCGTACCGACGACGACCTGGAGATCACCGCGGGTGAGCAGCCGCGCCGCGGCGCCGACGAGCCCCGCGCCGGCCATCCCCCGCAGGTCCACGACGTTCGGGTCGTCGTCGACGGGCACCGCCGTCACATCGACGCCGAGCTCGGCGCGAAGAGCCGGGAGGAGCGTCGCAGCGTCGTGGCGCGCCACGCGCACGGTCGAGGATGTGACGAGCATCGCTCGCAGCCCCGCGGTCGCGGCATCCGTCACCAGAACCGAGAAGGTGCGAACTGCTCCCGCCGCGCCGAGAAGACCTCCGTGCACATTGCCGTGCCGCGCGAAATCGGTCACGACGAGCGCCCGGAGACCGTCGCCGAGCACAGCGGCCTCGGCCGCGAGGATGTCGCAGACACCGCGGTCTTTCGCCAGCGACGAGGTCAGCACCGAATCGATCGGATCGCGGGTCCGGCGGACCCCGCGATCGGTGAGCGCATAGCCGAAATCGGCGAGGAGCAGGCGCAGGCGTTCCCACTCCTCGGAGCGCGACGGATCGGGGAGGACCTGGTCGAGCGCGAAGCGTCCGAGCAGTCGCAGCGTCTCGTCCGTGGTCGGAGGACGCCGCGCGAGCGCGGGGAGGCGCGCCGTCACCGGGTCGTCGGGGGCGACGAGGGAGAACATGGCGGCGGCCGCCTCGGCGCCCGCGTAATCGGCCGCGAAGGCCGCGGCGAGGCGCCGGTCGATCTCGTCACCGTCGCGGGTGGCCGAGCCCCCGCCGTCGGTCTCCGCGACCGCGCGGGAAGAAAGAGCAGGCTGCAGGATGCCGAGGAGCGTGGCGCGTCCGGAACCGACGGCGAACGAGGTGCGCAGCGCCACCTGGAGCGCCTCGGCGTGCGCGGCGAGGAACATCCGCTCCTCCGCCGTCGGCTCCACGATGTGGACGAGGTCGCGGTACGGCGCGAGGTCGCCCTCGCGGACGACGGCGGGCACCGGGACCTCGAGGTCGACGTCGCCCAGCAGGGAGACGTAGTTGTCGTACTCGTCGGCGTCGTCGGGCGAGGGCAGGGTCGCGGTGAGACCGATGACCAGGGGCTCGCGCCCCTCGGCCCGAATCCGCGCGACCAGGGCGGCCACCACGAGTGCCCAGTGGTCGAGGAGGTGGTGGCACTCGTCGAGCACGATCGTTTCGACGCCATGGGCGACGAGGCGATCGATGAGGTCGCGCGCATTCGGGTGCAGCGCGGCAGTGAGCACCGCGGCATCCTGCCGTGCGAGCGACCGCCGGATCGCCCGCGCCCGAGAACGGACACCACGGCGATAGGCGGCGGGGTTCGTGCGGGCGAGCGCGTCGAGCCACGCCATAGCGGCCTGGGGTGAACGCTCGTCGGCCTCGAGCTCGGTGAGCCAGCGGTCGCGAGCGAGCGCGTCGAACGGTGAGGCGGAGTCGACCACGCTGATCGATTGATACGTCAAGGCGGTGAGGGCGGCCGGCGCCTCCGGGTCGTCGGAGACCGCAGCGTCGTCATGCGCGAGTCCCCTCGCCGCCTCGGCCCACTGCCCGCGGATGGCAAGCGTGGGAGCGAAGGCCACCGCCCGCCGACCCCGGCGGGCCGCCAGCAGCAATCCGAGAAGCGTCTTGCCGGACCCGGGTGGGGCCACCAGGTGCAACGGCCGGCCCGCATCCACGTCGACCTTCTCGAGGGCGGCCGCCTGATAGGTGCGCAGAGTGCCGTCGAAGCGCCAGCCAGCGAGCGGACGGGCGGGGTCGAGGTGCACCGGGACAGTCTAAAGAGCCGCCCCTCGCCCTACCCGCCGTTGCGCCGCGCGATCGCCCCAGCCAGGAGTGCGTGCGAGAGAGGAGCGATCGAGGCGATCATCAACAGCGTCCCCCACACGGCCTGCTCGCTCTCGAGGAGGATGCCGCCGATGAGGAGGCCCGTGAACAGCACCGCCGACAGCACGCGACGGATCATGCGCTCCAGGTCGCGCAGGCGGCGTTCGATCCGGGGGGTCTCCACGGAGACGGCGCCCTCTTCGAAGCGCGAGACGAGAGTGTCGATGCGGCGCGGGAGACGAGCGGTCACGGCGGCGACGGCGCCCACTTCACGCACGAGAGTCTGAGCCGTGTTGCCGCTCTCCTCGCGGATGAGCCGCTGCGCGTAGGGCTCGACGGCGTCCCAGATGTTGAACGCCGGGTCGAGCGCGCTGCACATGCCGCTGGTCAGCGACATCGCCCGCACGATGAGGAGGAAATTTTCGGGAAGCTGGAACGGCAGCGTGCGAACCACATCGCCGAACTCGACGGCGAACGCGCGGAACTCCCGTGGGTCGACCTCCTGCAGCTCGGCGAAACCCATGCCACCGAAACGCGAGAACAGCTGCGTCATCGCCCGCTCGAGCTGCACGGTGTCCGCGGAAGGGAGGAGGACCCCGATGTCGCGGATGCCGTCGACGAGGCCCTTCCCGTCACGCGAGGCCGCCGCGATCAGCACGCGACGCAATCCCCGCCGCAGACCCGGCGGGACCTCGCCCATCATCCCGAAATCGATGAAGGTGAACCGCCACGCCGGGGCGGTGGCATCCGGAGACGACACGGGGGTCACGAAGACGTTGCCGGGGTGCGGATCGGCGTGGAAGAAGCCGTCCTCGAAGAGCTGGTCGAACATGACCGCCGCGAAACGCGCGGCGACGTCGGACGGGTCGATGCCCGCCGCGCGCAGGGAGTCTGTGTCGGTGATCTTGATCGCGGAGACGTCTTCCAGCGTCAGCACCCGACGGGTCGTGCGCTCCCACGCCACCGCGGGGACGGCGACTCCCCCGTCGCCGCCGAAGTCGGCCGCGAAGCGCTCGGAATCGGCGGCCTCGTGCAAATAGTCGATCTCTTCGAGGCTGGTGATCGCGAACTCCTCGACGAGCGAGGGCATGTCGACGCGGTCCGAGACGAGCGAGACCTTGCTCAGCCAGCGGCCGACCTTGCGCAGGGCACGGAGGTCGACGTCGACGATGCGGTCGATGCCGGGACGCTGGATCTTGATGACGACCGAGCGGAGCCCGCTCTCCGCGGCCATCTCGTCCGTGAGCGTCGCCCGGTGCGCTTGCCCGAGCGAGGCCGCCGCGAGGGGTCTCTCGTCGACCGAGGCGAAGGCGCGGGCAAGCGGCATCCCGAGCTCGTGCTCGATCCGTTCGCGCATCTGGACGAACGGCACCGCGGGTACTTCGTCTTGCAGGCCCTCGAGCTCTTTCGTGATGATCGGCGGGAGCACGTCGAGACGCGACGACATGAACTGCCCGACCTTGATCATCAGGCCACCGAGGTCGACCGCGAGCACGTGGAAGCGCTGGGCGATGCGCAGGAGCCGTCGGGTGCGGCCCCGGGCGGAGATCCACCCGAGACCGAACCGCGGCAGGAACAACTCGTACCACCACGCCTGCACGAGGTAGCGGGCGGCGAACCGCGTGATGCGCCGGTAGCGGGCGCGCATGAGGGCGTCGTCGGTCAACGGGTCTCCTGGATGCCGACGTGCCGGGGCACGCGCCGGGTTCGGTCGATCTCAGCCCTGGGCGAGGATGGAGTAGAGCTTACGACGCGCCTCGTCGAGGATCTCGACCGCCTGCGCGATCTGCTCCTTGTCGCCGGTACGGCCGACCTGGGCCGCCGCCTGCGCCAGTTCGATGCCGGCCTTGGGCAGCGCCGTCATGCGGCCGCCGTCTCGCGAGCCCGCGGACTCCCAGGGCGCGGTGCGCTCGGTCGTCTCGTCTCCCGCCGCCGCGCGGCCCTCGGCGGTGAGGGAGTAGGTCTTGCGGCCGTTCGACTCCTCGGACTGGACGAGCCCTTCGTCGGTCAGCAGCTGCAGGGTGGGGTACACCGAACCGGGGCTCGGCTTCCACGACCCTCCGCTGCGGTCCTCGATCTCGCGGATGATCTGGTACCCGTGCATCGGCTGCTCGAGCAGGAGCGAGAGCACCGCCGAGCGCACGTCGCCCTTGTTCATGCGCGGCGCAGAGGCCGTCTTCTGCTCGAACTGGGCGCGAAGCTGTTCGAGCCCCTCGACGATGCTGGAAACGGGCCAGCCGGGGGTGTTGCTCCCGCCGCGTCCGCCGAACGCGTCTCCCAGGAATGAACCACTCATGACGACCTCCTTCGCGCGGACCCGATCTGAGTCAGCGATACATAACGATATATCGCTGAGGGCGCGCGCGGGCCGTCCGCCGGGAGATTCTCAGTACCAGTTCGTCGCCTGCGAGTGACCCCACGCGGAGCACGGAGTGCCATAGCCGCGCGAGATGTAGTCGAGGCCCCACGCGATCTGCGTCGCCGCGTTCGTCGCCCAGTCGTCACCGAAGGTCGCCATCTTGTCACCCGGAAGCGACTGCGGGATGCCGGTGGCGCCGCTGGGGTTGTAGGCCTGGTAGTTCCAGCCCGACTCCTTGGTCCACAGCGAGGAGAGGCAGGAGAACTGGTCGTCGCCCCACCCGTACTTCTCCGAGGCCAACTGCGCGGCGTACGCCTTGGCCCCGTCAGGAGTGTTCACGCGGGCCAGCGCTTCGGCAGCTTCGGCCTGACGCTGCGCCTCGGCGGCAGCGGCAGCTTCGGCCTGACGCTGGGCCTCGGCGGCCGCATCCGCGGCGGCCTTCTCGGCGACGGCCTGGTCGAGGCTGGTGCGCAGGGTCGCGACGCGCTCGGTGACGCGACGCGTCTCGGTCTCGGCGTTCTGGCTGAGCGCCGGCACGAGCACGGTGGGCAGGAGGTCGGAGGTCTGCAGACGCTCGACCGCGTCGCTCAGTGCCGCCGTGTCGACGCTCGTGTCACCCACCGAGAGCGGCAACCCCGCCGAGGTGATGTCGGCCTGGACCGCCGAGGCGCTCGCGAGCGCGGACTGGGCCTGAGCGGCGGCCGTGTCGGCACTCGTACTGACGGCCTGCAGGGTCGGCGTGGAGCCCAGTGCCGCCACGGTCAGAGCGGCCGGCGCGGAGGTCGCCGCCGGAGCGCTGAACGCGGATGCCGAGGCGTCTGGGAGCGACAGCGGGGCCGCGACGGCGAGACCCGTGGTGGCGACCATGCCGAGCGCGAGGCCGGCGCAGGTCGCTGCGGTGGCGAGGGTACGGCGGGCGCGATGAACGGGAACGAGCTTGAGGTCGGAACGCAGCAAGAGAGCACTTTCGTCGGGGACGCGCTCTCGGGCAGAGCGCGGGAATGTGCCGTCGGGTCGACACAAGTCCCCGAGTGTGGGTGCCCGTTCTGGGCGTTATCTCTTCGTTACCTGGGAGGGTCGTGAGAGCGGGTGATCCAGCGGGCGACGCATACCCCCGGGTGGACGGTCCGGAGCACTCTCCCGACGGACCGCTTCGCGGCAGACCTACAAACCGCAGCTGACCAGGTTTTCTTCTCGTTCACGCGATGCCGACGATCGGCATACCCGAGCGGAGTCGCGGGCGCCTCCCGCCAGGTCGCGACGACGGGGCCGATCCACGACGGAAAAAATCGCGAATCAGCCCCTCGTCGTCATACCCGGTGGCGGCGGTAGTAGTCGAGGAGAGCCGCGGTCGAGGCATCCTGTGCGGCAAGGGCCTCGTCGTCGCCTTCGATCGCGGGGGCGATCTGCAGGGCGAGCTGCTTGCCCAGCTCGACACCCCACTGGTCGAAGGAATTGATGCCCCAGATCGTTCCCTGCGTGAACGTGATGTGCTCGTACAGCGCGATGAGCTGGCCCAGCACCGACGGCGTGAGAGCGGGGGCGAAGATCGACGTCGTCGGCCGGTTCCCGGGGAAGGTGCGTGCCGCGACGAGAGCGCCCGTCGTCCCCTCCGCCTCGACCTCTTCCGCCGTCTTTCCGAAGGCCAGCGCCTTCGTCTGCGCGAGGAAGTTCGCCAGGAAAAGACCGTGTACGTCGCGTCCGTCATCGGCGAGCGGGTATGCCGGGTTCACGAAGGCGATGAAATCGGCCGGGATCAGGCGCGTGCCCTGGTGGATGAGCTGGTAGAAGGCGTGCTGTCCGTTGGTGCCGGGCTCACCCCAGAACACCTCGCCGGTGTCAGTGGTGACAGGCGTTCCGTCCCAGCGCACAGACTTACCGTTCGACTCCATCGTGAGCTGCTGCAGGTAGGCCGCGAAGCGGTGCAGCTGCTGCGCGTACGGCAGCACCGCGTGCGACTGGGCACCGAGGAAGTTGGTGTACCAGACGTTGAGCAGGCCCATGAGGACAGGCACGTTGTTCTCGACCGGAGTGGATGCCACGTGCTCGTCGACCGTGTGGAACCCGGCGAGCAGCTCACGGAACACCTCGGGGCCGAGCGCGATCGCCAACGACAGGCCGATCGCCGAGTCGACGGAGTAGCGGCCGCCCACCCAGTCCCAGAACCCGAACGCGTTGGTCGGGTCGATGCCGAACGCCTCGACCTTGTCGAGGGCCGTCGAGACCGCGACGAAGTGGTGGGCGACGGCGTCGGTGCGGGCGGCATCCGTGTCGTCGATCGCCCCGGCGGCGGTGAGCTTCTCCCACAGCCAGTCTCGGGCCAGACGCGCGTTCGTCAGGGTCTCAAGGGTCGTGAAGGTCTTCGACGCGACGATGAAGAGCGTCGTCTCGGGGTCGAGATCGGCGGTCTTCTGCGCGATGTCGGTGGGGTCGATGTTGGAGACGAAGCGGGCGCGGATCCCGGCGTCGGCGTACGGCAGGAGGGCTTCGTAGACCATCACGGGACCGAGGTCGCTGCCGCCGATGCCGATGTTGACGACCGTGGTGACCTTCTTGCCGGTGACGCCCCGCCACTCCCCCGCACGCACACGATCGGCGAAGGCGCTGAGGCGGTCGAGCACCTCCTGCACGTCGTGATCGACCTGTTGACCGTCGACGACGAGCGCCGGTTCGGCGCCGGCGGGGCGGCGGAGAGCGGTGTGCAGGACTGCACGGTCTTCGCTCGTGTTGAGGTGCGCGCCGCGGAGCATCTCGGCGAAGCGCTCGCGCACCCCGGTCTCGGCGGCGAGCGCCACGAGTGCGTCGAGCACATCCGGGGTCACGAGGTTCTTCGACAGATCGACGTGAAGGTCGCCGACCGTGCGCGAGAGATCGCGGGCACGGTCGTCGTCGGCGGCGAACCAGCCGCGGAGGTCGGGCTCGAAGCCGTCGCGCAGCGCGGAGAGGCGGGACCAGGCGGCGGTGGAAGTGGGGTCGATAGGCGCAGTCACGACACCCACGCTAGCGACCCGCGCGGGGCCGCACACGACGGATGACGAAGCCGGGGAAAGGAGCTAGTGATCCGCCGGGTGGGGAGGACGGGCGGGCGCCGGGTCCGGGAGCGCGACCTCGCGTGTGGCATCCCACGGCTCGGTCCAGCCGAGACGATCGAACACCCCATCGAGCACCATGGCGGTGAACCCCCAGACGGTCTGCGGACCGACGGCCGTCTCGAGCATGAACGCCGGGCCGCGCCACTCGCGTCCGTTGCGCCGCACCACCGTCGACCCGCGTCGCGCGGGGTCGAGGAGGTCGGCCACGGGTGCGCGGAACACTTCCGCCGATTCCGCCGCGTCGACGGCGCGCACCGGCGTCGGCCGCGCCCACCAGCCCACGACCGGTGTCACCTCGTGGCGGGAGAAGGCAAGGGGCACGGGCTCGAGGGTGCCGAGCACGTCGACGCCGGCGGGGTCGAGACCCGTCTCCTCCCGTGCCTCGCGCAGCGCCGTCGCCGCGGCATCCGCATCTCCCGGGTCGACCCGTCCGCCGGGGAAGGCGACCTGGCCGGGGTGGGCACGCAGCGTGTTCGCGCGGGCGAGCAGCAGCACGTCGAGGTCACGAGGGACGTGGGACGCCGACCTCCGGCTCGGGATGCCGTCGAGCACACCGAACAGAATGAGTACCGCGGCCGCCCGCGCCTCCCCCTCGACCGGAAGCGCTTGGAGCGCGCTGTACGCGTCGACGGGTGCCGGACCGTTCCGCTGGCGACGGACGAGGTTCTCCAGCTGCGCGCGCGGGGAGGGCATGGATCGAGGTTATGTCGTGCAGCGTCGACTCAGCCGTTGCAGGCCCATCCATCGCCGTCGCGGTCGAGGTCGTAGACGTCCGGCCCCACCCGTCGGGCGTCATCGCGCGATCGGTCCGGGCTCGGTGAAGCAGAACGGCGAACCGCGGTCCGCTGCCGAGTCGGCGCAGAGCGTCCGAAGCCGTGAGCGATCCGGTCGCGTCGGCTCTGCCGTGCGACGCGTCACGCCGGGATCGGCAGCCGCCGTCACGCCGTGACTCGCACCGTCGCCCCGCCGGTTGCGACGGGCCCCGATGCCCGTGAGGCGTCAACGGCGTCGACGGCCCCTTCTCCGTCGGGCGACGGGACGACGGCCGCAGCCTCCTCTCCGACCTCGATCCATCGCGGGTGCGCCGAGGTCCCGATGCGGACGCGCCGCACGGTGGCGGGCACTCCCCCGTCGCCGGCTCGCACGTCGGCTGCCATCGGGGCGGAGTCCGCGGGAACCGACACGTCGTCGCGCGACACCGCCGGGGCCGGCGCGTCCTCCCTCGCGGCGGGGGGCGCGGCGAGGGCCTCCGCGATGATGCGACGCGGGTCATACTGTCGCGGGTCGAGAGCGTGCCACGACGTCGCGTCGGCTGGAACACCGAGTTCGGTCGCGGCGCGCAGCCGCGTGGCATCCACGGCGTGACGGAGCCCGCGAACGAGCGACGCGACCCACGCGACCACCCCGGGCAGCCGCTGCGGGCCGATGACGACCGTGGCGATGAGGCCCACGAGAAGGAGCTTCTCGAACGTCAGACCGAGCACGGCGTCTCCTCTCGAACGGGCGGCGTCGACGCGCGAGCGAGCGCGCGATCGTGCAGCCCCGCGATCGCGAGCGCCGCGGCGTACAGAGCGGTCATCGGGAGGGCGACGAGGAACATCGACATCACGTCGGCGGCGGGCGTCGCGAGGGCGCTGAACAGCACGATGCCCACGACGGCGTATCGCCAGCTCCGGGCGAGGGCGCGGGCGGACAGGATGCCGGCGAGGTTCAGCACCACCAGCACGACGGGCAGAACGAAGGCGACGCCCGTCGCCACCACGATCTTGAGGACGAAGTCGATGTAGGTGCCGGCGTCGAGGATCGTGGAGTCCTCGCTGGAGGCGAACCCGGTGAGCACGGAGACCATGTGCGGGAAGAGCACCAGTCCGGTCGCGCACCCGGCGACGAAGAGCGGCGCGGCCGCCCCGACAGAGCCGAGGACGTATCGGCGCTCCCGGCGCGTCAGACCGGGCAGGACGAAGGCGAACAGCTGATAAAGCCAGACCGGGCTGGAAAGGACGAGACCCGCGACCAGCGACGCGCGCAGACGCAGATCGAACGCCCCGGTGACACTGTCGAAGTTCAGACTGGCGTTGCGCTCTCCCGCGATCTGCGCGATCGGCGCCCGGACCAGCTCCATGAGGGGCTCGTAGAGGAACCACCCGGCGAGCGCGCCGATCGCGACGGCCACCGCCGCCCACACCGCACGGCGCGTCGCCTCGTCGAGGTGAGCGGCGACGGGCATCGGGGCCGACCGGGGCGCCTCGGGACGGACGGACGCGGCGGCGGGAGCGGCGGCGGTGCTCATGGCGTGCTCGGCGGGGTCAGGACGGATGAGCGCGACGTGTGCTCCGAAGGCACGTGGCCCGCGGTGTCGGCGGCCGAGGATGCCGCCGCCTCGGCGGGCGCGTCGCCCACCTCGGTCTTCAGGATGCGGACGGACTGCCCGAGGCTTCGAGCGAGGGCCGGGAGCTTGGCGGCGCCGAAGATGAGGACGACGATCGCCAGCACGATGAGGGCGTGCCAGCCGGTGAGATTCTGCAGCATGAGAGGGTTCCTTTCGATTCTGGTCAGCGCCCGCCGGGCGCGCCGCCGGGCGCGGCGCCCGCGGTCGGAGTGGTGGCGGTGTCGACGCGGACGCCCAAGGCGACCGTCCAGCCGGCGGTGTTGTCGCCCGACGCGGCGGCGAGTTCGAGCGCTCCCCCGTCGTCACCGAAGACGTTGTCGCTGTCGAGCGAGACGCGGGAGAGATTGGATGCCGACGACGGGTAGGCCGCGTCGGCGTAGACGACATCGCACGCGGCCTGCGGGAGCGCAACCTGTGAGGTCGCGATCGCATTCGACGCGTCGGTGATGGCATCCACGTTCGGGTACACCTCGAAGTGGATGTGCGGCCACCGCCCGTCGTAGCAGCCGGGGAAGATCGAGGTGAACGACACGACGCCGTCGGATCCGACGACCTGCACACCTCGGAGGTACGTCTCCTCCTCGATCTCCGAGGAGTACATCGAGTAGCGCCCCTCGGTGTCGCAGTGCCAGACGTACACGGCGGCACCGGCGAAGGGCACGTCGCCGTTCGCGGTGTCGAAGATCGTGAGGTTCAGGGTCATGGGCACGCCCGTGGCCGTGGCGCCTCCGTCGAGGCTCGTGCGCAGGTCGCTGCGGACGATCCCCGACTGCTCGAGGATGTCGGGGCCGTTCGAGCCGTCGCCGGGGTACGGTCCCGCGGTCTCGTCCGGGATCTCGCCGCTGGGGAGAGCGGCTGCCGCGCTCGTCGCCGAGGTCGTCGGGGTCGCCGAGGCGGTGGGGGTGGCGGAAGGCGTGGCGGTGGGGGTCGCGGTCGTCGCTGCGATCGTCCCCGTGGCGGCCGGCGTACACGCCGCGAGGGTGACGGCGCCGGCACCGAGGGCGACGAGCCCGAGAATGCCGCGGCGCGAGACGAGTGTACGGATGTCGAACGGTGCTCCCTGGTCGACGACGGGCTCGTCCGCTCGGTCGAGCAGCCGTCCCTCGTACGCGGGACCGTCGGGGGTCATCTGGGTGTCGGGGATCCTGCTCATGGTCGCCTCCGGGGTCGGGGTGGTGTCGATGCATCGACTGTGCGGGAGGCACCCTGCCCCGAACTTGACCGATTCTGTGCGTCAGCTATGCAAGCCTGGGCGGCGTCACGAGATCGTCGACTGCAGATGGTCCCCGCGGTGTGTGCGCATGTGAGGATGAGGGACGGGAGGGACGACATGTCGGACACGCTGTACGCGGTGACGCTGGTCGTGGACATGCCCATCACGAAGATCGACGCCCTCGACGTCATCTCTTTCGCGGCCGATGGCGGCGTCGAGGACGCCGGCACGGCTCGCCCCCGCGTGTGGCTCGCCCCCCACGCGTGGGCCGAGGTCGAGATCCCGAAGTTCGCCGACCCGCCGCCGTTCGCGATCGACGTCTATTCGGACGTCTCGAGGGAGGTCGCGTGGGCGCAGGCGCACCGCTTGCACGACGCGCTCGAGCGCCTCGGCTGGGAGGTCGAGTCGCCGCGAGGCCTCTCGCGCTGACGGTCGGCGCGCGACCGACCGGGCACGCGCCCCGTGCGTCTCAGAGCGGGAGGTCCACCAGCGCTGCGCTGCGCTCCCACAGCGCCTTCGCCACCGCCGGGTCATCAGCGAGACGATTCGTGCGGGCGGGCCTGTTGTTCGCCAAGAACCCGCCGGGCTCCCAGTCCACCCCCGGCTTGCCGAGCGCCAGCCACGTCAGCCGAGCACCCCCGACAGACGTCGAGGTCATCAGGCGCTGCGCGAGAGGCCCCCCGTAGAGGAACTTCCACGGCCCGTCCGAGGTCGATCCGAAACTCGAGGCGATGACGCCGGGGTGGAAGGCGACGGCCGACAGTCCGACGTCTGCGAACCGACGATGCAGTTCTTTCGTGAACAGCACGTTCGCGAGCTTCGCGTTGCCGTACGCCGTCGTCGAGGAGTAGCGATGCTCGCCCTGCAGATCGTTCAGGTCGAAGCGCGCGAACAGCTTCGCGGCGGCGCTCGAGGTCTGGATGACGGAGGCGCCGGATTCGATCAGACGGTCCCGCAGGAGGTTCGTGAGCAAGAACGGCGCGAGGTGGTTCACCTGGAAGGTCGTCTCGAACCCGTCGGTGGTGAGCGTGCGGGCCCCGAACACGCCACCGGCATTGTTGGCGAGCACGTCGATGCGCGGGTAGCGCTCGAGGAGGGACGCCGCGAGCTGGCGCACCTGCGCCAGGTCGCTGAAGTCGGCGACGAAGGACTCCGCGCCCAGGGTCCGGGCCACTCGTGCCGTCTTCTCGGGGTTGCGTCCGACGACGACCACCTCTTCCCCGAGATCGTTCAACTGCTTCGCCGACGCGGCGCCGATCCCGTCGCTGGCGCCGGTGATGACGATGGTGCGGGGCATACGAACCTCCTGGGCTGGAGACGCCACGCTAACAATCGCCCCGATGACGAAGGCGGGGCTTGCTCCCGGCATCCGGAGTCGTCGAGAACTCACAGCCCGCTCCCAGCCCCACGGGACCAAATCAGCATCGGCCGGCGTTGTCTCCTGTGACGCCCGCGACAGGACGTCATGACGAGAGGACACGAACCGTGAGCACGGAGTACCGGAAGACGTCGGAAGCGCTCAGCCGCCTGACGAACCGCCAGTTCGCCGTCACGCAGGACGACGCCACCGAGCCGCCGTTCCGCAACGAGTACTGGGACAACCACGAGGACGGCATCTACGTCGATGTCGTGTCGGGACAGCCGCTCTTCTCCTCGGCCGACAAGTTCGAGAGCGGATCGGGCTGGCCGAGCTTCACCAAGCCCATCGACGACGCCGCCGTGGTGGAGAAGACCGACCGCACGCTCTGGATGACCCGCACCGAGGTGCGCTCCGCCGGAGCCGACAGCCACCTCGGACACCTGTTCGACGACGGCCCCCGCGACCGTGGTGGGCTGAGATACTGCATGAACTCGGCGGCGATGCGCTTCGTTCCCGTCAGCGAACTCGAGGCCCAGGGGTACGGCGCGTACCTTCCCCTGTTCCGCGAGAGCCGGGCCTCATGAACCTCTTCCCCTTCCGCAACCGCAAAAGGAGCACCAGCATGACCAGCGGACCCACCGACACCGGCGAGATCACCCGGCGCCCCGGCACCGAGACGGCCGTCCTCGCGGGCGGATGTTTCTGGGGCGTCGAAGACCTCATCCGCCGCCAGCCCGGCGTGCTCGACACGCGCGTCGGGTACACCGGCGGCCAGAACGACCACGCGACCTACCGCAACCACCCCGGCCACGCGGAGGCCGTCGAGATCGTCTTCGACCCGACGCAGACCTCGTACCGCGACATCCTCGCGTTCTTCTTCCAGATCCACGACCCGTCGACCCTGAACCGCCAGGGCAATGACATCGGAACGAGCTATCGCTCGGCGATCTTCCCGCTCTCGCCCGAGCAGGAGAAGGTCGCGCGCGACACGATCGCCGATGTCGACGCGTCGGGCATCTGGCCCGCGAAGGCCGTCACCACGATCGAGCCCGAGGCGCCCTTCTGGGAGGCCGAGCCCGAGCACCAGGACTACCTCGTGCGCATCCCGAACGGCTACACGTGCCACTTCGTGCGTCCCGGTTGGGTGCTGCCCAAGCGCGAGGAAGCCTCCGCGTAAGTCGTTTCGGGGCCCGGATGCCATGGCATCCGGGCCCTTCTCATGCCAGGAGCTCGTCGAGCAGACGCGTGACGCGCGCCTTGATGTCGTCGCGGATCGGTCGCACCTCGTCGAGGCTCTTACCCGCGGGGTCGGTCAGCTCCCAGTCCTCGTAGCGCTTGCCGGGGAAGATCGGGCAGGCGTCGCCGCAGCCCATCGTGATGACGGCGTCGGACGCACGCACGTCGTCGGTGAGGAGCAGCTGCGGGACCTCGGCGCCGATGTCGATGCCCTCCTCGGCCATCGCGGCCACCGCCATCGGGTTGAGGGCCGCGCCGGGAGCACTTCCGCCCGACAGCACGGTGACCCGGTCGCCGCCGAGCGCGCGGGCGTAGCCCGCGGCCATCTGCGAGCGACCGGCGTTGTGGACGCACACGAAGAGGATGGTGACGGATGCCATGGGACCATCGTGGCTCGTCCGGGTGAACGGTTGGTGTGCTCGTGACGGCATGCGTCCCCCTCGTATCGCGTGCAACCCCCACCGAAGCCGACAGCACGCTGCGTAGTCTCGCCGGGTGAGCGATTACGACGTCATCGTGGTCGGCGCGGGACTCGCGGGCCTCCGCGCCGCAACGCGACTGGCCGAGGCCGGGCGCGACGTCGTGGTGCTCGAAGCCCACGACGCGGTGGGCGGGCGCGAGCGTACCGACATCGTCGAGGGATTCCGTCTCGACCTCGGCTTTCACGTGCTGAACCCGATCTACCCCGCCGTCCGGCGCTGGGTCGACGTCGATGCGCTCGCGCTCCGACGCTTCCCGGTCGCGGTCGGCGTCCGGCTCGATGACCGGCTCACGCGGCTCTCACACCCGCTACGGGATCCGCGCTCGATCGCACAGACGCTGCGGAGTGGGCTGGTACGCCCTCGAGACCTCGTCGCGCTCGCGCGCTGGGCGGGACCGACGATCGTGAATGCCCGCGCGGCTCAGACCGGAACCGACCGGCCCCTCGCCGAGGGGTGGGATCGGGCGGGTCTGCGGGGCCCCCTGCGGGAGAGCGTGCTCGAGCCGTTCCTCGCCGGTGTTCTCGCCGACGACGAGTACGACACGTCCGATGCGTTCGTGCGCTTGCTGATCCGCAGCTTCGCGCTCGGGCGCCCGGGCGTTCCCGCCGCGGGCATCGGGGCCCTGCCCGCGCAGCTCGCCGACACCGCACGCCGCGCCGGAGCCGGCATCCGTCTCGGCCACCGGGTGGTCTCGACCCGCCGACGCGCGCAGGGGTGGCATGTGGGTGTCGAGGGCCGGGATGCCGTGACAGCCGGGGCCGTGGTGGTCGCCACCGGGCTCGATCCCTCGCTCGACGTGCCGCTCCCCCGTCCTCGCGGGCTCCAGACATGGTGGTTCGCGACCGACACCTCGCCGAGCGACGACGCGGCACTGCGCGTCGACGGTCGCCGCCGCGGGCCGATCGTCAACACCGCGATCATGACGAACACCGCCCCGACCTACGCACCGCGCGGACAGCACCTGATCCAGGCGACGTGCGTCCTTCCTTCCGCCACCGCGGAAGACGACATCCGACGCCAGCTCGCGGAGATGTGGAACGCCGACACCCGACCGTGGCGGCTGCTGCGGCGCGACGACATCCTCCGCGCCCTCCCCGCACAGGAAGCGCCCCTCCTGCTGCGTCGACCCGTGCGCCTCGGCGACGGACGCTACGTCGCGGGCGATCACCGCGACACCGCCTCCATTCAAGGGGCACTGGTGTCGGGGCAACGGGCAGCCGACGCCGTGCTGGCCGACCTGTCCCACTGAGCCCGGCGCCCCGTCACGGCACACTGGGGACATGCCCGGTCTCCACCACCTCGACATCTGGATACTCGGTCACGACCACCCCGAACACCGTCGACACGACCCACGACCGCCGCTCGCCGGGCGTGAACCACCTCGCGTTCGCGGGCGGGGCTCCCGCCCAGGTCGACACACTGATGGACGAGGCACCCGCTCACGGCTGGCGTCCGCTGTACGCCGACCGCTATCCGCACGCCGGTGGCCCTGCGCACTACGCCGGCTGGCTCGAGAACGCCGCCGGCTTCAAGGTCGAGATCGTCGCGGGGTGACCGGCAGGGTCCGCCCGTGAGGGTCAGCCGGCCGCGCGGGCGGCGAGCGCCGCGAGAGCGTCGCCCGTCACGCGCCGTGTGGTCCACTCCTCCATCGCTTCGGCGCCGAGCGCCCGGTAGAAGCCGATCGCCGGCTCGTTCCAATCGAGGACCGTCCACTCCAGCCGCGTGTACCGCTTCTCGAGGCACTCCGCGGCGAGCGCGGCCAACAGAGCCACTCCGTAGCCGAACGCACGATACTGCTCGTGCACGTACAGGTCTTCGAGCCAGATGCCGTGACGACCGGTCCAGGTCGAGTACGTGAGGAACCAGATCGCGATCGCGCGGATGTCGCCGTCCGGCCCCTCGACGACGAAGGCGAATGCCCGAGGATCCTCGCCGAAGAGCGTCGCCCGGATCATCTCGGCGGTGTTGTCGACGGCATCCGGTTCGTTCTCGTACTCGGCGAGCGCTCGAATGCACGCCAGGATCCCGCTCTCGTCGCCCGCGCGCGCGGGACGCAGCACGGCGCCGTCTCGGAGGTCGGTCATGTGAGGGGCTCCCAGCTCTCGGCCGCGACGCGGCGGAAGTTGCCGCCGAGGACGGCCGCGACGTCGGTGTGGCTCCATCCTCGCGCGTCGAGTGCGGCGCCGAGTCCGACGAAGGTCTCGGGCGGCATCCATTCCATCGGTCCCCAGCGGGTGTAGCTGTCGTCGTACAGCTCCGGGCTGTGGGCGACGGTCTCGCGGAAGGTGCGCCAGTCGAAGGAAAAGTCGGTGCTCACGCCGACGTGGGCGATGCCGACGATCTCGACCGCGTGCTCGATGTGACGAACCATCGCGTCGAGGCCGGGTGTGTTCGGACCGAGGAAGATGCCGACCCCGGTGACGCCGACCACTCCGCCGGTGTCGGCGACCGCGCGCGCCTGATCGTCGGTGATGTTGCGGGGGTGTTCCCACACGGCTCGCAGGTTGGAGTGGCTGAACACCACGGGCCTGCGCGACACCGCGCACATCTCGAACGTCGTGCGGGCGCCGACATGCGAGCCGTCGGGAACCATCCCGCGGGCGTTCATTTCGGCGACGAGGTCGCGTCCCCACGGGGTGAGCCCATCGTCGATCGCGTCGAGGCACCCGCCCCCGGCGCGGTTGGCATGGTTGTACGCCGGAGCGAGGGTGCGCACCCCCTGTGCGACGAGCGTGGCCACGGCATCCAGGTCTCCGCCCAGCGGAGCGCAGTCCTCGAGGTCGAAGGCGACGGCGGTGTCGCCGCGCGCGGCGATGCGGTCGATGTCCGCAACGGTACCGGCGAGCTCCACCCCGTCGAGCGCGGTGACCTGGGCGCGGAAGGAGCGGAGAAGGGATGCCGTCAGCTCGGGCGAGTGCGGGGCGTACCCTACGTTCAAGGAGACGAAACCCCCTCCGGCGCCGCGATAACGGTGGAGTTCCGCGAGGTCGGCGGTCTCGACGAGTTCGACGCAGGCATGCTGGTCCCAGAGCACGGCTCACGCACCCGCGATGGTCGAGGGTCGCCCGCCAGTCGACGCTGCAGCATCGACGGAGGTGAGCGCCGGCGCGAGGCCCGCGTTCACCGCTTCGCGGCCGTCGAACACGAAGCAGTCGCCGTCCCAGTGCGCATCGCCCTGTGCCGCGAACCACCCGAGGATTCCCCCCTCGAGCTGATACGCGTCCAGCCCCGCGCCACGCAGATAGAGCGCGGCTTTCTCGCACCGGATTCCGCCCGTGCAGAAGCTCACCACGGTCTTGCCGACGAGGTCGTCGCGGTGCGCGCTCGCGGCATCCGGGAACTGGGTGAACCGGTCGATACGCCAGTCGCTCGCCCCGGAGAAGGTGCCGTAGTCGACCTCGAAAGCGTTGCGTGTATCGACGAGGACGACCTCACGCCCGTCGTCGTCGGCACCCCGGTCGAGCCAGCGGCGAAGGGTGTCGGGGCTGACCGCGGGAGCGCGACCGTCCTGCGGACGCACCTCGGGCCGGTCCATGCGGATGATCTCCTTCTTGACCTTGACCAGGAGCTTGCCGAAGGGCACGGTGTCCGACCAGCTGTCCTTCGTCTGGAGGGCGGCGAACCGCTCGTCCGCTCGCAGATCGTGCACGAACCCGCGGATCGCGTCCGCGTCGCCGGCCAGGAACAGGTTGATGCCCTCTTCGGCGAGGAGGATGGTCCCGCGAAGTCCCCCCGCGGCCGCCCGCTGGCGCAGCGTGCCGCGCAACGCGGCGGGGTCGTCGATGCGCGTGAAGAGATACGCCGAGACGTTGAGGACGGATGCCATGTCTCCAGGGTACGAAAGCGTCAAGCCTGCGTTCGCCGATCACCCCATCGCCTAGCGTGGAGGATCCCTCGTCGTCTGGAGTTCGTCGTGCCTGAAGGCCCCACAGCGCCCCTCGTCCCGAGCCGGGAGGGCACCGTGTCGGTCGTCATCCCGGTCCTGAACGATGCACCGTACCTCTGGCGATGCCTGCGGGCCTTGGAGACCCAGACCGTGCCGCCCGATGAGATCGTCGTCGTCGACAACGGTTCCACCGACGACAGCGCTGCCATCGCGCGGACCGCGGGAGCCCGGGTCGTCTTCTGCGGCGACCGCGGTATTCCCGCAGCCGCCGCCACGGGGTACGACGCCGCCCGCGGCGAGGTGGTGCTGCGCCTCGACGCCGACAGTCTTCCCGCTCCCACTTGGGTCGCGAGCATGGTCGAGGCCCTGAGCGATCCCCGAGTGGATGCCGTGACAGGCGGTGCCGTTTTCCACGACGGGCCCCTCTCCCAACGCGTGGCGATGGCCCATGCCTTCTTGGGCACGTACACCGCGTTCGCGTTCCCCGCGCTCGGCCACACACCGCTGTGGGGGTCGAACATGGCGTTTCGCCGGCGGGCGTGGGAAGACGTACGCCACGAGGTGCACCTCGATCCGGAGCTGCACGACGATCTCGACCTCGCCTATCACCTCGGTCAGCGGCACCGCATCCGGTACGTGTCGGGACGGCATATGCGTGTGTCGGCGCGCACGGTCGAACCGCGTCGTTTCGCCGTGTGCTTCCGTCGCGGGGCCGGGACGGTGTTCGCGCACTGGCCGAGGGAGGTCCCCCCGGTGCGGTGGGTCAGGGTTGCCCGCGCCCGTCGCGGAGCGCGGCATGGCGAGGGGATGCGCTGATGGCCGGCGTCCTGTTCCCGAACGTCGAGGCTCCCGACCTGCACGTGATGAGCTTCAACATCCGACGCCGTTTCGACCGCATCACGTGGCCGCCCGCTGATCGGTGGCCGATGCGCAAGCAGCGCCTGCGCACCTTCCTGGGTGCTGACCGGCCTCACCTGCTCGGCGCGCAGGAAGCCATGCCCGATCAGGCGCGCTGGGTGCAAGACGCTCTCGGCTCGTCGTACGGGCGCGTCGGCCTCGGCCGCGGGAAGAACCGCGACGGCGAGGGCACCCCCCTCTTCTACGACCGCGACCGCATCGAGGTCGAGGAGTGGGAGCAGACCATGTTGTCGGACACCCCCGATGTTCCCGGGTCCACGGGGTGGGGAAACACCATCCCGCGCGTCGCGGTCATCGCCCAGGTGCGCGATCACGCCACCGGGGCGCGCCTCACCTTCGTCAACACGCACTTCGACGCGTTCTCGCGGCGCGCCCGGCGGCGGTCCGCGATGTGGCTGCACGATCTCGTCGCGGCACGCGAGCGGCCGCTCCTCTTCACCGCCGATGTGAACGCGCACGTGCGTTCCCCCGAGCTGGCGGGAATGTTCGCCGACGGGCTGCTCGTGGACACCTGGTCGTACGCACCCGCCCGGCGGACGGCGGAGTGGGGCACGTTCAACAACTACGCCCGTCCGAAGCTGGGCGCGCGTCGTATCGACGCTCTCCTGGCCACCCCCGACGTCGGGGTGCGCGCCGTCGGCATCGATCCACGTCCGACCGGAACGCAATGGCCGAGCGATCACCTCCCCGTGCAGGCCGTGGTGCGGATCCACGCCGGAGGAGCCGCATCGTGATCCGCGCCATGTACGCCAACCTCAAGCGGCCGCCGCGGAGCGTGACCGACTGGCTCGGCGACGCCGTCCGCGCGGTCGCCATCGTCCTCGTCCTCGTCTCGCTGTTCACGTTGCCGTTCACCGACTTCGCGGTGCTGTCGATGTCGCTACCGGCGGTGATGCTCTCGCGGATGATCGGCCTGCGATCGGGGCTCGACCTCGTCACATGCGTCACGGTGTTCGTGGCCGCCGGCAGCAACGTGCTGGATCTCTACCGGGCATGGACGGGCTGGGACCTGATCGTGCACCTCGCCTGCACCGGTGTTCTCGCAGCCGTGGCCCTGGTGCTGCTCGACGACGCGCGCGTGATCGCTCCCTCGAAGCTCCGGCGCACGGCCATCGTCGTCGCGACGATCAGCGGCCTCGCCCTCAGCGCCGTGTGGGAGATGGTCGAGTGGTTCGGCTATCGCTTCATCACGGATGCCATCTTCGTCACGTACGACGACACCATCGGCGACATGATGGCGGGGGGTCTGGGGGCCCTGGTCGCCGGGATCCTGGCATCCCGGTTCCGTCTGACGCGGGAGGACCGCGCACCGCTCTAGCGGCGGGGCTCCCGCCGGTCCCGGCGGAGATCCCCACCTGTCGCGGTAGCGCCCGTCCGTCGGCGTGGGGTCGGGAACGCGGCGAACCGCGCCCCCGACGCCACGCCGCCGCGATCAGATCCTGCCCGCGACGTCCCGCCCGACGAGGTCGCCGTCGGGGTTGGGCTCGCTGAGCTGCTCGCCCGGCGCGGTCGACCCGTCGAGCGGAGGGAGTCCCGCCTCGAGGCGGGAGCCGATCTCGGCATCCACGTTCTTCCAGTACTGGACGGCGCGATCGCGCACGTCGGCGCGGGTCACTCCCCCGACATGCCCGGTGATGGTCTCGACGAGGCGATCCCGCTGGTCGGGTGTCATGACCTCTCGCACCAGCGCTCCGGCCTGACCCCAGTCGTCGTCCTCGGGGTGCAGCGTCGCAGCCGAGCGGACGAGGTCGCCGTCGCTCTGCCATCCGCCGTCGCCGGAGCGGCGTGGATCGGCCGCGGGTCCTCCCGCCGAGTTCGGCGCGTAGACCGGCACCTCGGGCGGGTTGTACTCGTAGCGCATCGCGCCTTCCTTCGAGTACGAGTGCACCTCGGTGTGGGGTCGGTTCACCGGCAGCTGCTGGTAGTTCGTGCCCACGCGGTAGCGGTGCGCGTCGGCGTAGCTGAAGATGCGGGCCTGCAGCATCTTGTCGGGGCTGCCGTCGATGCCGGGCACGAAGTTCGACGGCTCGAACGCCGCCTGCTCGATCTCGGCGAAGTAGTTGCCCGGGTTGCGGTTCAGCTCCATAGTGCCCACCTCGATCTCGGGGTAGTCGCTGTGCGGCCACACCTTGGTCAGGTCGAACGGGTTGAACCGGTACGTCTTGGCATCCTCGTACGGCATGATCTGCACCTTGAGGGTCCAGGTCGGGAACTCCCCCCGCTCGATCGCCGCGTACAGATCGCGGATGTGGAAGTCGGCGTCCTGTCCGGCGATCTGGTCGGCCTCGTCCTGGGTGAGCGTCTTGTGGCCGAGGTCTGTGTGGAAGTGATACTTCACCCAGAAGCGCTCGCCCTCGGCGTTGATCCACTGGTACGTGTGCGAGCCGTACCCGTTCATGTGGCGCCAGGATGCCGGGATGCCGCGGTCTCCCATGAGCCACGTCACCTGGTGCGCGCTCTCGGGCGACAGCGTCCAGAAGTCCCATTGCATCGTGTTGTCGCGCAGGTGGCTGCCGGGCAGGCGCTTCTGGGAGCGGATGAAGTCGGGGAACTTGATGCCGTCCTTCACGAAGAAGACGGGGGTGTTGTTGCCGACGAGGTCGTAGTTGCCCTCGGTCGTGTAGAACTTCAGCGAGAACCCGCGGGGGTCGCGCCACGTATCGGGGCTGCCCTGCTCGCCGGCCACCGACGAGAAGCGCGCGAGCATCTCGGTCTCGACGCCGGGCTGGAACAGCGCCGCCCGCGTGTACGCCGAGACGTCGCCCGTGGTGCGGAACGTGCCGAACGCACCCCCGCCCTTGGCGTGCACGACGCGCTCAGGAACGCGCTCGCGGTTGAACTGCGCGAGCTTCTCGATGAGGTAGTGGTCGGTGAGAGCGATCGAGCCGTCGGCCCCGACGCTCTGGGAGTGCTCGTCGCTGGCGACGGGCGCTCCGTTGTTGGCGGTGGTCGGCTCGGTCATGGCTCTCCTCACGTCGTGGGCCGGGAAACGAAAGGCCCACCGACGACGCTACGCGGGGGGTCCGCCATCGACGAGGCATTGCGGATCCCTCGACGACCGCCTAGGGCCGGGATCGTGTCAATCCCCCGATGTGTCCCGCACGCCCTCGACACCATGGCGGGACCGAACGAGAGGAACGAGACCATGTCGAAGAATCTGTCGAAAGGCGACCGGGTCAGCTGGGACACCCCGCAGGGCAAGACCCAGGGCGAGGTCGTCGAGAAGAAGACGAAGGACTTCCAGCACGACGGCCAGAAGTTCACCGCGTCCGACGACGAGCCCGCCTACATCGTGAAGTCGGAGAAGTCGGGCTCGACCGCGGCGCACAAGGGCTCGGCGCTGAACAAGCTGAAGGGCTGAGCCACGCCGACCGGGCCGAACTCCTGAGATCTTGCGAGCTGCGGCCCGCATGCGGGTCCGCGGCAGGGTTCGCGGCGACTTTCTCAGGAGTTCGGCCCGCCGCCGTCCGCGTCCCGCGCCTCCCGCCGCTTCCGCATCTGCGCGAGCGCCAACCCGAGCCGGTGATTGCCCGCCAGCACGTCCTCGTGCCGCTCGAGGAACCCCCAGTACGCGTCGGTGAACGCCGAGTCCTTGGCGTCCTGTGCCGACGGCCACCACGAGCCCATCTTCTGCAGGTAGGCCCCACCCGACACGTACGGCTTCGTGGCGACGAAACCGCCGTCGGCGAACTGGCTCATGCCCATGACGTTGGGCACCATGACCCAGTCGTACGCGTCGACGAACAACGCGAGGAACCACGCGTTGACCTCCCGCGGAGCGTACCCCTGCGACAGGAACCAGTTGCCGAGCACCATCAACCGCTCGATGTGGTGCGCGTAGCCCCACCGGTGCACGCGCTCGAGGACGGTCCGCACGGGGATCGGCAGGTCGCTCGGCATCCGCTTCCCCGAGTACCAGTACTTCTCGACGCGTCCGTCGAGATGCAGCGCGTTGACGTGCTCGAGCTTCGGATGAGCGCGATACATGCCGCGCATGTACTCCCGCCAGCCGATCACCTGGCGGATGAACCCCTCGACGGATGCCAGCGGCGCATCGGTCCGCGTTGCTGCGGCGACCACTTCCTCGACGGTCAGCAGCCCGATGTTCAGCATCGGCGAGATGATCGCGTGGAAGAGGAACGGCTCATCGGCCTTCATCGCGTCTTCGAACCGACCGAAGTCGTGCAGGCGCTCCGCGACGAAGACGTCGAGCCAGTCGCGGGAGTCCTCGGGTGTGACCGGCAGCCAGAACTGCTCGGCCGCGCCGGGATGCTCCGGGAACAGCTCATCCACTTCGGCCATCACCGTGCGAGTGAGGTCATCGGGCTCGATCTGCGGCAACGAAGGGATTTCGACACCCTTCTTCGGAAGCGCCTTGCGATTGTCGGCGTCGAAGTTCCACCGGCGACCCGCGGGCTTGCCGCCGTCCATCAGGATGCCGGTACGCCGACGCTGCCAACGGTAGAAGTCCTCCATGAGCGGCGTCGGGTGCTCGGCGAACCAGCCGTCGACGTCTTCCTCGGGCGTGAGGAACAGCCCGTCCGACAGCACCTCGGTGTCGACGTCATGGTCCGCGCAGATGCGGGCGACGCGCTCATCGACGGGCCGGTTCGGGTCGCTCATCCACGTCAGCTCGGTGACCCGGTGCGTCGTCAGGAGACGCTCGAGTCCCGCCTTGAAACCGAGATCGTCGTCGAGGGTGATGCGACGCACCGTTCTGCCCTCGGCCTCGAGCCGCGCGGCCGTGTGCCGCATCGCCGAGATCAGGAGAACGATCTTGTGCCGGTGGTACGGGAGCTTGGCGAACCGGGGCGCCGACTCGATGAAGAAGAATTCGTCGACCTCGTCGTCGTCGTAAGCCGGATGCTCGGCGAATTGCTGCGTCGCGAGGATGAGCGCGGCCTTCATGCGCGCCGCCTCTGCTTCGCTGCGTGCGCTCGGCACCCGCGGGAGCAGTACAGCACCTGATCCCATTGGTCGCGCCCGTTCCACCGCTTGCGGTCGGAGAAGGGGCGACCGCAGTACGCACAGGGCTTGGAGCGGACCTCGGGTCGTGGCATGCCGTCATCGTCGCAAAACGGCTCTCCGGCGTTCGGGGGCTTGCGCTGGCACGACCATCGGGTTCGCGCAAGGCCCGCGCGGTGTGCCGCGCCCTCGTGGTCGGGTGGCGCCATGGATACGACATCAGACCGTACGAACGACACCGCCGACGAGCCCGACGAACTCGAAAGGGCCGACGCCCCGCAGATCCCCGACACGACCGACGACGGCGACACCCCCGTCGACAACCCCTCCGGCGGGTGAACATGCGAAGCGGCCCCGCCCTTGCGGGCGGGGCCGCTCGAATCACCTCACGCGGGGAGGTCGAACTTCTCGTTCTCTCCTCCGCGGGGACGCTCGCCCGTGACCTTCGACGTGACGAGGGCGATGGCCGTCGCGATGCGACCGCCGGCGCTGCTCCAGTACTCCCCGCTCAGAGCGTCCACCCGCAGGAGAGTCACGTCGGGGGACTCGGGGCCGTCGGGGAACCACGCCTCGACGGTCGTCGACCACAATTCCTTGAGCTTCGCGAGGTCGTCGACGATCTCGGCCTCGCCCGCGAGCGAGAGCCAGGCGCTGTCGCCGCTGAACGACAGTCCCACGTGGGGGTCGCGCCGCACGTGCTCGACCGCGGAGGCGTGCGTGCCGACGATGAACCACAGGTCGCCATCGCTCTCGGTCTCCTGCACCGTCAGCGGATGGGCGTGCAACGCGCCGTCCTCGGCGCGGGTGGTGACCATCGCGAAGCGGAACTTCTTCAGTAGTTCGTTCAGCGTGTCGAGCGCGGACTCAGTGGATGACATGGTGTTCCTCTCGTCGAAGCCCTCAGCCCATCGCGCCCCCTTCGTCTCGCGCTACGTATTGACGTCGGCATCGTCGTCTGCTCTCGGAGGCGCGAGGCGATCCAACGCGGCGACCGCCTCCCGCGCACGGGCGATCCGGGCGGCGACCTCGTCGTCCCACCATCGCGGTCCCCGCTCCCCGAGTCCCGTCTTCGCCAACCCCACCCGATGCCGCGCATCGGCGACGGCGTCGTCGTCGCCCACCCTCTTCCCGCTGCGGACGCCCGACCGCGCACGCCCGAGGTGCGATCGCAGGCGCGCCGCGAGATCTTCCGGGAGTGCGGGATCAGTACGCCGCCATCGTCGACCGTCGATCACCAACCAGCGTTCGGCCTGGACGTCGCTGTTCTCTCCGGATGCCATGACCCCAGTGCACCCGGTCGCGGCGGCCCCGAGAATCTCCCGGGCGAGCGGGGGGCATTCGTGCTACCGTAGAGATATTCGTTCTGGGACTTGCTTCATCGACGCCCGCCTCATCGTTGAGATGCCGGGCGCACGGCGCCGAGCCGTTTCGAACAGCAATCCCACCCCTGATCATCGCGTGCGTCGCTCGACGGCTCCGGTCCTCGCGTCGCACTCGCGGAAAGTTTCTGTGTCTTCGCTTCACCCTTCGCCACTGTCGTGGCGCCAGGCCGATCTCGACGTCTTCGTCGCGACGGCCGGATCCGACTATGCCGGTTTCGTCGGCGCGGCCACCTCGGGCTACGAAGCCCAAGGTCCGCTCGGCGAGAACCTCGGCATCCACACGTCCGTCGGGGCGGCTCAGGCCGCCGTCGACGGGCACCGCGTACGCGTCACCACTTCGGTGTCGCGGCGTCCCCGTCCGCTCCGCGTTCGTCGGAACGGCGCCCACGGTCGCTTCTGCGGCCCAACATGAATAAAGGAAGAACACGATGGCCACTGGCACCGTGAAATGGTTCAACTCTGAAAAGGGCTACGGCTTCATCGCTCCCGATGACGGCTCCGCCGACCTGTTCGCGCACTTCAGCGCGATCCAGGGCAACGGCTTCAAGGAGCTGACGGAAGCACAGAAGGTCGAATTCGACGCCGAGCAGGGCCCCAAGGGCATGCAGGCGGCGAACATCCGCCCCCTCTAAGCTCCGCCCACCGCGAAAGCCGGGTCTCGTCGCACTGCGACGGGCCCGGCTTTCGTCATCTCCCGGATTTCCTCAGATGTGCATTCCCAGTGAGGTTCCTGCACATGTGAACGTATTCCTGAGCGCCCATACGAGGGCACGTAGGGTGGGCCTGACCCGGGGATGCCTCCCGGTTCCCGACCCCGGTCACCCCGATCCGAGGAGCAGTTCATCGCCTCCACCATCGTCGAGTCCCGTCTCGGCCCCGTCCGTCAGACCTACTCCGGCACCACCGAATTCCCCCCGATCGCGAAGGCCTATACCGAGCTCTCCCAGGTCGTCCGCGAAAGCGGGCTCCTCGTCCGTACGCGCGTCTTCTACGCCCTCGTCGGTACCGCGATCGTCCTCGTCTTCGCCGGTTGCGTCACGGGTTTCATCCTTCTCGGCGACAGTTGGTTCCAACTGCTGATCGCTGCAGCCCTCGGCATCCTGTTCACCCAGGTCGCCTTCCTCGCCCACGAGGCGAACCACCGACAGATCTTCGCCTCCGGTCCCGCCAATGACCGTCTGGCACTGTGGATCGGCAACGGCATCGTCGGCATGAGCCAGTCGTGGTGGGCATCGAAGCACACCCGGCACCACGCCAACCCCAACCGCGTCGGGAAAGACCCCGACATCGAGATCGACACGATCTCGTTCCTCGACGAGGACGCGGCGAAGGCCCGTGGCATCCAGCGCTGGATCACCCAGCGCCAGGGCTGGCTCTTCTTCCCCCTCTTGACCCTCGAGGGCCTGAACCTGCACGTGCTGGCCATTCGCCACCTGGTGTCGCGGGGAGAGGTCAAGGGACGCTGGACCGAGCTCGCGCTGATCGCGCTGCGCTTCGCCGTGTTCGTCGCTCCGGTCTTCGTCTTCCTCCCGATCGGCATGGCGTTCGCGTTCGTCGGTGTGCAGCTCGCGGTGTTCGGTGTCTACATGGGGGCCTCCTTCGCCCCCAATCACAAGGGCATGGCGGTGATCGCCCCGGGAGCCAAGCTCGATTTCTTCAGCAAGCAGGTACGGACCTCGCGCAACATCTCCGGCGGCTGGTGGGCCACGTGGCTCATGGGCGGGCTCAACTACCAGATCGAGCACCACCTGTTCCCGAACATGCCTCGTCCGCACCTCAGCCGTGCACGAGAGATCGTGATCGAGCACTGCCAGACACTGGGCGTCCCTTACGTCGAGACGACGCTGTTCCAGTCGTACGGCATTGTGATCGCCTACCTGAACCGGGTCGGTCTGGCAGCTCGCGACCCCTTCGAGTGCCCGCTCACGTCGACGGCTCGCCGCGTCTGACCGCACACTCCACGTCGAGGGCGTCGCGACCGGGATCCCGGTCGCGACGCCTTTCGCGTTGACGGGATCAGCCGCGCGCGTCGGGCTTGGGCGCGGGACACTCCCCGCCGGCTTCGGTCGCCCGCTCGAAGTGCCAGCGCTCGTTCGCGTATGTCTGGCACAGCCCCCACTGCCGCCCGTGGTCGATGATCCACAACTGCGCGTCGAGGGTTCCCACGTCCACGGCACGGCCGGTCACGTGACTCGATGTCTCTGGCGTCGCGACGTACTGGCGTGCGATGTCCTCGCTGCCGTACGTGCGTACGGCGTCGGCGAGGAGCCGCCGCTGCAGATCGACACTGCGCCATCCGCTGGTGATGTCGAACCGGATGCCGTCGGCGTCCGCCGCAGCCTGCGCTCCGCGGAGGGCTTCCAGAAGCTCGGGATCCAATCGGGCCAATGCGGGGTGGGTGTCATCGTCGACCGTCAGCGGCGCCTCGGAGGGCACGAGACCGTCGGCCTCCGTCGGGACGAAGACCCCGGCCGGCCGCACGGACGAGGCGAACGATGTGAACGTCACCGTGACGGCGAGGGCGATCACGGCGGTGAGGAGGAGAACGATCCCACCCGCGGTGGCGAGCAGGAACAGGAGCGGGCGGTGACGCGAAGCGGGGCGTGAGAGAACGGCCATGACCGCAGTCCATCGGCCCGCTCGTTGCCAGACCGTATGGTGCGACGCATACGCCGGCGATACGCGTCAGCCGCGATCGACCTCGTGCAGGGTCACGTCCCGCACCTCTCCCGCCGAGAGGGCGAGGGTCATCATGGTGCAGCGAGGTTGGCGTCGCCGATCGGTGGGCGACCCCGGGTTGAGCAGACGCAGACCCCCCGGGGTGACGGTGTCCCAGGGGATGTGGCTGTGACCGAACACGAGAAGGTCTGCATCGGCGAAGGCGGTATCCATTCGCTTCTCCCTCCCCGTCGCCGCGCCGGTCTCGTGGATCACCGCGACACGGACGCCCTCGATCTCGGCACGGGCGATCTCGGGAAGGCGGGCGCGCAGGTCGGCGCCGTCGTTGTTGCCCCACACCCCGAGCACGGGCCCGAGAGCGGAGAGCTCGTCGAGCACCGATTCGGTGACCCAGTCACCGGCGTGCACGATGAGATCGACCCCGGATGCCGCTCGCCGCACGGCATCCGGAAGCGTCCGGGCCCGCTTCGGCACATGTGTGTCGGCCACGAGGAGCAGTCGGGTCGCCATACGTCCACGCTACATACGCCCGCGATATGCCGGCCCGCCTACGATGACGGGATGCGCGTGCTGATCGTCGAGGACGAGCCCTATCTCGCCGAGGCGATTCGCGACGGACTTCGTCTCGAAGCGATCGCGGCCGACATCGCCGGCGATAGCGACTCCGCCCTCGAACAGCTCGGCTACACGGCCTATGACGTGGTCATCCTCGACCGCGACATCCCCGGTCCGAACGGCGATGAGATCGCCCGGCATCTCGCGGCTCAATCTGCCGCACCGCGTGTCCTCATGCTCACCGCCGCCGACCGGCTGGATGACAAGACCTCCGGGTTCGAGAGCGGTGCCGACGACTACCTCACCAAACCGTTCGTCCTGAAGGAGCTGGTGCTGCACGTGCGAGCGCTGGCGCGGCGTCCGGCCGCAGGGACTCCCCCGATCCTGGAACGCGACGGCATCCGCCTCGACCCGTTCCGCCGCGAGGTCTACCGCGACGGGAGATACGTCTCACTGACCCGCAAGCAGTTCGCGGTCCTCGAGGTCCTCATGGGTGCGAGTGGTGGTGTCGTGAGCGCCGAGGTGCTGCTCGAACGCGCGTGGGACGAGAACGCCGACCCTTTCACCAACGCGGTCCGCATCACGATCTCGACGCTGCGCAAACGCCTCGGTGAGCCCTGGCTCATCCAGACCGTCCCCGGCGTCGGGTACCGCATCGGCCCCGCGGATGCGTGAGCGTCCGGCCGGGCTCTCGGTCCGCATCAAACTGACCCTCAGCTACGCCGTCTTCGTCGTGATCGTCGGTATCGCGCTCTTCGCGGTGGGTTTCCTGGTGCTCCGCTTCCTCCCGGAGGGCAACCTCTATGCCGACAGCGGCCTGTTCACCCCCGCGCGCCAGAACCTCGCCGATGCGTTCGTGAAGTATGCGTGGTTCGCGGTGGCGGGTCTCGCGGTGATCGGTCTCGGTGGAGGGTGGATCGTCGCCGGGGTCATGCTCCGCCCGCTCACCCGGATCACCGACGCCGCCCGGGCCGTCCGCGACGGCGACCTCGACCACCGCGTGAGCCTCACCGGGCGCCGCGACGAGCTGACCGACCTGGCCGACACGTTCGACGCGATGCTCGCCCGGATCGCCGAGACGGTGCAGGAGCAGCGCCGCTTCGCCGCGAACGCGTCGCACGAGTTGCGCACCCCGCACGCGACGATGCGCACCATGCTCGAGGTCGCGCGCGCCGACCCCGAGAGCGTCGACATCGCGCGGCTTCTCGCCCGGCTCGACGAGACGAACGAGCGGGCGATCCGTCTGACCGAGGCCCTCCTCGCGCTGTCGCGGGCCTCGCAGGGTGGTGCGATCGCGCGCACCGCCGTCGCCGTCGACGCGGTGGCCGCAGACGTGTGCGGAGAGCAGGCGACGGGCGCGGCCACGGCATCCGTCCGGCTCACGCTGACCGTCACCGGACCCGCCGAGGCCCTCGCCGACGAGACGCTCGTCCGTCAGATGCTGACGAACCTCGTGCACAACGCGATCCTCTACAGCGGACCGGTCGCCCCCGTCGACGGGCGCGACGCGATCCGCGAGGTGCATGTCGTCGTCACGGCGGACGACGAGGGAGCGGTCATCGAGGTCGTGAACACCGGCGCCGTCCTCACGCGCGAGCTCGTCGCGACCCTGCCCGAACCCTTCGTCCGCGCGGCCGGCCGTACCCGCGCAACCGACGGCGGGACAGGACTCGGGCTCGCGATCGCGGTCGCCATCGTCCGGGCGCACGAGGGATCTCTCCATCTGTGGCCTCGGGAAGGCGGCGGGCTGTACGCACGTGTGCGGCTCCCCCGTGCGGTGGCGGCTCAGCCGCGCGGCACCGGCTGAGACGCCCGCACGGCGGCCAGGGCCACGAGCCGCAGGGCCAGGACGAACACCATTCCCACCGCACCTCCGAGGGTGTTGAACACGATGTCGTCGACGTCGGGCACGCGGCCGGGAACGAGCGCCTGTGCGGTCTCGACCGACAGCGAGACCGCCGCGCCGAACAGGACGGTCACGGGTGCCCAGCGCGACGGAAGAAGGGCTGTGACCGCCATCCCCAGCGGCACGAACAGCGCGATGTTCAACATCATCTCGCTGTGCTGAGCGAGGACCACACCGCCCCATCGTTCGGTGACGAGGAAGAGCACGTCGACGACGCGCTCCTGGACCGGTCGGACCAGCGCGCGAGGCGCCAAGGTGAGCACGCCGACGACGGCGAGCGCCGCGGCGGCGACGAAGACGCGGGTGGGCGTCAGGATCTGACTGTTCGACACGGGGACCTCCTGAGGTGTTCGGGATCCCAGCCCACACCGCGCCACGTTGCGACGCCGTCTGCGCCCGCGCATACGCGCACGATATGCCCCGCCTCGACGGACAATGGATGCCGTGACCACCCGCACCCGCCCCATACTCCCGCTGCTCGTCGACGCCGTTCTCGTTGTGGTGTTCGCCGCGATCGGGCGCGCGACGCACGACGGGGACGTCCTGGGTCCTGCCGGTTCGGGTCTTGCCAGCACCGCATGGCCGTTCCTCGTAGCTCTGCTCGTCGGCTGGCTCGTGTCGCGGGCGTGGCACGCTCCGCTCGCCCCGGTGCGCACAGGACTCCCCGTGTGGGCAGTGACGGTCACCGTCGGTATGGTGCTGCGATCCTTCGACGGCCAGGGAGTTGCCGTGGCGTTCGTGATCGTCGCGTCGATCACGCTGGCGGTGTTCCTGATCGGGTGGCGCGGGGTCGCGCGGATCGTTGCGCAGCTGCGGTCGCGGAGCCGTCGACAGGTCTGAGACACGTCCCCCTGACGATCGGCCGACGACAATGAGACGCTCGCGGCACCGGTCGGCAGGTACGGGTGAGAGACAGACGACCGACTCACCCGGAAGGTGCTCCCCGACGATGATGGACGACGAACTACCGCGCGCGGATCCTGCGCGCCATGTCGATGACGTGCGCGCCGAGGCCGTCGTCACACGTATCTGGGATCGCGTGCGAGCGACGACGTCCGCACCGCCTCGGCGGCGCGGGCGGGTGGTCCTCCCCGCCGGTATCGCCGTCGTCGCCCTGTCGACGGGCGCCGCCCTGGCGGCCCCGATCTGGCTCGGCGTCGGGCAGGAGGCGACGCCCGTCGATCCTGACGCACGGATCCCGATCACCTACACGACACGCAGCGGTGTCACCGTGCACTGCGTCTGGGCCGTGCGGGTCGGCGATGCGGATCGCACCGCACAGGACGCGCGCATCGGACGGGCGCTGGCGCAGACCGATTGGGAAGGCGTCGGCCAGGAGATCTACGACAGGGCGATCGCGAATCCGCGTGGCCCTCAGCCGGGTGAGGTCTGGACGAACGACACTCCCGAGGTACGGGACTCCCTGTCCTTCCGGATCGCGGTGACTCCCGTGATCGAGCGGCGGCTTCCCCCGGAGATCGTCGCTCTCAAGCCCTCCTGGGCGAGCACCAGCGACTGCACGGGTCCGTACCGGTGAGCCGCTCCGCGGACCCTGGACCCGAGGCGTGGGCATCGACGGTCGTCGCCGACAACGGCGCTGACCTCCTGCGCTACTTCGCTCGTCGACACCCGGGGGACGCCGGTGATCTGCTCCACGAGACGCTTGCCGTGATCTGGAGACGACGCGACGGCTTGCCCACGAATCCCGTCGACGCGCGGATGTGGAGCTTCGGTGTCGCGCGCAATGTCTCGCGGCGACACCACCGGAGGCTGCGCAGCCGTGTTCGCCTACAGGACGCCTTGACGTCACACGTCGATGTCGCCGCGCAACCTCCGACCGATCCCGCGGTGGCGGCGGAGGAGCGGGAGCGCGATCGGGACGTGCGCGCGGCCCTCGGTCGTCTCCGCGCCGCGGACCGGGAGTTGATCGTCCTCGTCCACTGGGACGGCTTCTCACTCGCCGACGCCGCCGAGCTCCTCGGGCTGAATCCCTCCACGGCCAGGACACGCTACGGACGGGCGAAGGAGCGCCTCGCCGTCTCCCTCGCACCGCATCGGGCGGGGTCTCTCCCGGCATACGGGGAAACCGGCGCGCGCGATGCTCGACGCGGGTCCGGCCCCGACGCGCAGGACGCGTGACGATCCCCGCGGAACGGTCAGTCGGCGAGCGAGACGTCGACCTGGATCTCGGTCGCGAGCCGCTCGAGTTCGGTGACCAGATCATCGGCCTCGACCCCGTCGACGAGGGCCACGGTGATGGACGCCTCGAACAGGCGCCCGCCCGCCATGGCGGCATCCGTCGTCTGCGTCGACATGCGCTCGATGCTCACTCCGCGGGCGTGGAGGGCCGCCGAGACCTCACGTACGATGCCCGGTCGGTCATTGCCGATCACGTCGAGGGTCACGCTGTGCGGGGCGGACGCCGTGCCCTCGGGCGCTCCGGTGTGCACGGTCACCGAGAGGGTACCGGCCATGCCCGCGAGCGCGGCGCGCAGCGCCTCGGCCTGGTCGGCGCCGACCGACACCTCAACGATCCCGGCGAACGCACCGGCAAGCTCGGCGAGCTCGCTGTTCTCCCAGTTGCCGCCGTGGGCATCGACGATGTCGGCGACCGACGACACGAGGCCCGCGCGGTCATCGCCGACGACGGTCAAGACGAGGGTGGTCATGGCCACAGCGTACAGACGGTCCCCTGCTAGCGTGGGGGCAACGTCGAGGGGAGGACGCCGATGATCGCATCGCTGATCGCTTTGCTGAACCTGCTCCTCGCGACCGCCGAGCTCGCGCTCACCCCCGGAACCGGAGCGCCGCTGCTCGCCGTCGTCCTGGCCGCGGCGGTCGTCGTCACCGTCGCGATCGTGCTCGTCGTGCTGCCGGCTCTTCTCGCCGGGGCGTCGCCCCGCACACCGCGGCCGATCGATCCGTCCGCTCCCCTCACGCAGAGCGATCCCGACGCGGCGGGGCACCCGCGCCCTCGAGCGCCGGGATTCGTGGCCCGCGCCGCCTAGCCCTCGCCCCACGCCGTCTCCCGACGGCGGTCTGTGGCATCCGTTCCGGAGGGGCCGGTGGCGCCGGCCGTCGGTACCCCGCTCCCGGGTGCCGTGGCCGATGATCCCTCGATCACCGCCACGAACGGACACGTCATGGACCTCTTCGCTCTTCCCCCGCTCGCCTTCCTCCTCGACCTCACCACCACCGCTCTCCTCTCCCTCACGTCCGCCCTCTCGCCACTCGCGGGCGGGCTGGCAGCAGCTCTCGCCGTCGTGGCGGTCACCCTTCTCGTCCGCCTGCTCCTCATCCCGGTCGGCGTCTCGCAGGCTCGCGCCGAGCAGACCCGCGCACGCCTGGCACCGCGCTTGCGGGCTCTGCAGGAACGCTGGCGGAAGAACCCCGAACGTCTCCAGCGCGAGACGATGCAGCTCTACCGCGATGAGAACACCTCCCCCGCAGCCGGATGCCTCCCGCTGCTCGCGCAGGCCCCGGTCGTGGGGCTGCTCTACGCCGTGTTCCTCCACCCCACCGTCGGGGGCCACGCGAACACCCTGCTCACCCATGACCTCTTCGGCGTCCCTCTCGGGAGCACCCTGCTCGGGGCGATGACCTCGGGAACTGTGGATGCCATGACCCTCGCCGTCTTCGGAACCCTCGTCGTCGTGATCGCCGGGGTCGCCGAGCTCACCCGGCGGCTGCTGCGACCCGCGACCGACCCGTCCGCGCCATCGTGGATGACGGGCATGGTGGGGGCGCTGCAGTTCACGACCGCGGTCGTGGCACTGTTCGTCCCCCTCGCAGCCGCGCTGTACCTGACCGTCACGACCATCTGGACGCTCGTCCAGCGCGTCGTGCTGCGGCGGAGATACCCGCTGCCGGTGTGAGGCTCAGGCTGCGCGGCGGTCCCACCGCTCGGACCGGGCGGCGTTCACCCCGGCCATCGCGAGAACGAGGAGCGCCGCCCCCGTCGGCAGCAGCATCGCCGTCTCGACGGACACCCGTTCCGCGATCGCACCCGTCACGGCGGACGACAACGCCTGCGCGAGCGTCAGCGCCGAAGCGAGGACCGTCATGGTCGAGGCGGTCCGACCGCGCGGGGCCCGGTGTCCGGCGAGGCTGAACAACGTCACCAGGGAGGGGCCGACGCCGATGCCCATGAGGCACAGCACCATAGTCACGGTCGGCACCGATCCGCCGACCGTGTAGGCGCCCGCGGACGCGGTGAGGATGCTCGCGAACGCCACGAGCCGCCACCGCAGCGCGAAGCGCGCGGGAAGCATCGCGACGGCGAGGGCCAGAACGGCCGATCCGACCCCCATGACGCCGTACAGCAAGGCCCCGGCCTCGGGCGCGCCCTGCGCCTCCATGAAGGCGGTGAGCGAGGTGAGCGTTGAGCCGAAGAACAGTCCCACCCCGAAGACCGAGGCGACCAGCACGAGCAGTCGCGGGTGCAGGAGCTCTCGGACAGGCGCCATGGCTGCCCGTTCGGCACGTTCGGGCACGGCCCGGCCGGTGGGGTGCAGGGCGAACGCCGTGACGAAGACGAAACTGAGCACAGCCGCCCCGGCGATCGGCGCCCAGGGCGCGACGAGAGCGGCCAGGAGCCCGACGACGAACGGTCCGATGACGAACGCGGTCTCGTCCGCGGCGGACTCGTACGCCATCGCCCGAGAGAACGTGCGTTCGCGCTGCTGCGGATCCACCCTCTCACCGATGAGAGCCATCAGGCGGCTCCGCGACATCGCCGCGGTCTGGGGGCCGGTCAGCCCGATCGCGACCGCGGAGGCCATCAACAGCGCGTCCGAGGCCGACGCCGCCACCACCAGAGGGAAGAGCGAGAGCAGGATGCCATTGGCCAGGCCCACCGGGACCAGCACCCGGCGCTGCCCGAACCGGTCGGCGAGATCCCCGAGCACCGGGCCCGCGACGACGACACCCACTCCGACCGCGGCGGAAGTGAGTCCGCCCAGAGCCACCGAGCCGCGCGCCGCGACGACGAGCGCGAGCACCCCCACCGTCATCATGGCGAACGGCAGACGGGCGACGAACGCCGCGGGGAAGTACCACAGACCCGTGTGCTGGATCAGCGATCGGCGGGTGACGACGGGCAGGGTCATGGAACGGTCTCCGGGGGCAGGGAAGGTGCCGCCTTGCCGAGCCGGTAGGTAGATGCACTGCGTGCGGCGGGCGAACCGCACCGTCGATTCTACCGAAGGTCAGGAAACGAGCGCGGCGATCGCGGCGATCAGCGAGGCAAGAGCGAGCACCAGCGCGAGAGCGATGAGCACGGTGTGCACGATGAGGAACGGCGTCGCCTTGCCCGCGGCGTTCTTCGCCCGGGGGTCCTTCGCGACCCGCACGTAGAAGCGTGGCCACACGACGGCATTGAAGACGGCGTTGGCGAACAGCAGCACGATGAGGACGGGTTCCATCCTCCCAGCCTAGGTTCCGGGACCGGACTCAGACCGCGCACGCGATGCAGCGACGTGCGAACGGCCGTGCTTCCAACCGGGCGTCGGGGATCGGCCGACCGCACTTCTCGCAGACACCGAACGTTCCGGATGCCACCCGCTCCCGCGCCGCCCGGATCTCGCCCTGCTCGGCTTCGGCGCCCCGGCGCAGTGCGTCGACCTGCGCCCATTCACCCGACAGCGTCGACCCCTCGGGGTCGTGCTCGTCGTCGGCCGTGGCATCCGCTCGATCGTGCCGGAGGCTCGCCTCGTCTTCGCGAAGGCGGGCGAGACGATGATCGACCTCGCGCTCGCGGTCGTCGAGCATGCGCTCCGCTCGTGCGGCATCCATGCTCCGACGCTAGCCCCTGCCCCTGACATCGGCGCTGCGGCAAGATCGAGGCATGAGCGAGCTTCGACGTCACTGGACCCCGACCGCGGTGTTGTTGCTCGCCCTCGCGATCGCGGGTCTGATCGGCACCTGGAGCTTCAACGCTCTCGCGATCGTGCAGATGAGGGACTTCGTGGGCGACCTCGTGTCGAGCGGTCCCGCGGTCTCGTCGATCACGGTCGACCTTCTCGTCGTGGCGATCGCCGGGAGCGTGTTCATCGTCGTCGAAGCGCGCAGGCTCGGCATGCGCTTCGCGTGGCTGTACGTCGTGCTGTCGGGCGTCACGGCGTTCGCGTTCACGTTCCCGCTGTTCCTCGCGATGCGCCAGCGGCGCCTCACCGCTCGCGCTCGTGGGGCCTCCAGCGAGCTCCCGTCCGGCAGCGCGTGAGCGCGAACGACGCTGCAGCCGCGCGCGCTGGTCGGCGCAGTGCGCCTCTGAGCCCGCGAGAGCACGCCGGGTGCTGCCGCGCGTGAGTCACCAGGATTCGTGACGCGACCGGAGGCGGCGGCGACGAGTCCCGGCGACTCACGCGGGGAGCGGGCGCGAGTCAGCGCGCGGCGAGACCCTCACGCAGGCCGTCGACGAGCGGAACGGTCGGGCGACCGATGAGACGCGAGAGGGTTCCATCGGTCTCCCCGAGGGCGCCTCGGGCGATCGCGACGTCCATACCCGCGACGAACGCGGCGGTCCCGGCATCCAGTCCGGCTGCTTCCAGCCCCTCGGTGAGCTGCTCGGCCGTGACGGCCGTGTAGGTCACCGGACGACCGACGACCTCAGCGGCGGCGGCGGCGAGCTCGTCGTAGTTCCACGCGACGTCTCCCCCGAGTTCGAGCGTCTGACCGCGCAGGTCGTCTCCGGTGAGCGCGACAGCGGCGGCCTCGGCGTAGTCGCGACGGCTCGCGCTGGCCACGCGGGCATCGCCGACGGCGGCGACGATCTCACCGGTCTCGGCGGCACGCGCGACCGTGTCCAGGTAGTTCTCGGTGTACCAGTTGTTGCGCAGGACCGTGGCATCCAGTCCCGACTGCGCGATCGCGGCCTCCGTGGCCTTGTGATCGGCGCCGAGGGCGTAGTCGACCTGGTCGTTGCGCGGCGCGCTGGTGTACACGAGGAGTTCGACGCCCGCTGCGCGCGCTGCGTCGATGACGTTGCGATGGCCGGCGACCCGGTCCGCATCGGTGCCGGAGATGAGAAGCACGCGCGTCACCCCGTCGAGCGCGGGGGCGAGGGTGTCCGGGCGCGCATAGTCGAACTCGACGACGCGGACGCCGCGCTCGGCGAGGTCGGCGGCTTTGGCGGGGGTCCGCGCGCCGGCGACGATCTCGGATGCCGCGACGCCGTGCTCGAGCAGGGCTTCGACGACGAGGTGGCCGAGCTGGCCGGAGGCGGCGGTGACGAGGAGGGTCATGGGAGTGTCCTTTCGATCGGTACACGCACCACAACGCGGCGTTGTCGGCCACATTCCGGAATGTGGGTACCCACTTTCTGGTTAGGTACTCACATGAGCGTCAGTCTTGCGGAAATCCGCGCCGAGCACCCGGGAGTTTTCGCCGATGGGTGCCCGACCCGCACCGTGCTGGATCACGTCATGGGCAAGTGGGGCATCCTGGTGCTCATGGCGCTGTCGGAGGGCACCCAACGGTGGGGCGTGCTGAGACGTCACGTCTCGGGGATCAGCGAGAAGATGCTCGCCAGCACCCTCAAGACCCTCGAGGCAGATGGCCTGGTCGTCCGAACCGCCTACCCGGAGGTGCCCCCGCGGGTCGAGTACGCGCTCACGGACCTCGGCCGCGATCTCATGCAGCGGGTCCTCCCCCTCATGGAGTGGGTGGCCGACAACGCCACGGCGATCGTGGCGCGGCCGGTGCCTGCGTGACCACGACGTACTCTCGACTCATGCGCGAGAGCCTGTCGTTCCGCACGAAACGCCGCGCCCCGTTCCTGCAGGTGGCGAAGTCCGCGATCGCCACCGTGGCCGCGTGGCTCGTCGCGGGGTGGTTGGTGCAGGGGCCGCCGCCGATCTTCGCCGCGATCGCCGCGCTCCTCGTGGTCCAGCCGAGCATCAATCAGTCACTGACCCGGGCCATCGAGCGCAGCGTCGGGGTGGTGGTCGGTGTCGTCATCGCTTCGCTCCTGGGCATCGCGCTCGGCACGCCGACCTGGGTGATCCTCCTGTCCGCCGGCGTCGCGCTGGTGATCGCGTGGGCGCTGCGGATGTCTCCGGGCGCGACCAACCAGGTCGCCATCAGCGCCATCCTGGTGCTCGCCCTCGGGACCGCCACGCCGAACTACGCCCTGGACCGTGTGCTGGAGACCCTGATCGGGGCGCTCGTCGGCATCATCATCAACGTCGCGCTCGTTCCACCGGTTCTCGTTCCTCCTGCACGGGAGAAGCTCGAGGTCCTTGGGCGAGAGCTCGCGGCGGCCTTGGAACGTCTAGCCGACGCGCTCGAGACGCCCCAGACCCCCGCGTCGTTGGAGGGGCTTCTTCTCGAAGCGCGCCTCCTGCGTCCCGTGCGTGACGCCGCAGCGAACGCCATCGCGGACGGGGCGGACTCGCTCTCCCTCAACCCACGGAGCAGCCGCCACCGGAATGACCTGCGCGCGATGCGGGATCTGCTGGACCGCTTCACCCCGGTGGTGACCCAGGCCATCGGCATGACACGGGCCGTCTACGACGGCTACGACGCGACCATCGTCGAGGAGCCGTCGGTGCGCGCGATCGCCGAGCAGCTGCACCGAGCGGCACACGACGTCCGGCGCGCCTTCACGATCGACACGGGCGCCGACCGGTCCCTCGCGACCGAAGAGCCTGCACTGACACGCCCCTTGCAGATCCGCGCTCCGTCGGCCGCGCACTGGGTCCTCGTGGGGTCGCTGCTGATGGATCTGCACCGCGTACACGAGACCCTGCGCGACGAGGAAGCCGTCGAGTCGGCCTGACGCTGTGCTCCCGAAAGCCGCCCGTCGGACGGCACCCCCACCCGCTCGGCGACGAGGGTGCCGTGGCGCGCCGCGGGACGCACCCGCGGATCGCGGACCTGCGAGGCCCTCGTGACTTCCCCCGCAACGACCCGGTCCGCTTCCCACCCTGGTTGACTGGGGCGATGGGTACCGCGATGTTCCCTCTGGGAGCCGTCCTCTTCCCGCACACGCCCCTCGCGCTGCGGATCTTCGAGGAGCGTTACCTCGTGATGTTGGGGCGGCTGCTCGATGAGACCGACCCCGCCTTCGGCGTCGTCCTCATCGAGCGCGGTACGGAGACCGGTGGTGGCGACCAGCGCTTCGCGATCGGCACCATGGCGCGACTGAGCCACGTCCTCCCGCAGGCGGAACACCTGCAGATCGTCGCCCGAGGCACCGACCGATTCGAGATCGTGGCGTGGCTCGACGACGACCCGTACCCCCGCGCCGACGTCCGCGCCCTCCCCGACCTGGAGTGGAACGACGCCCTCGTTCCCGTCCTGGAGGAGGCGGAGCGAATCGTGCGACGCGTGCTCGGGCGGGCAGCCCAATTCGGTGGCAGCCGGTGGGACCCCGAGATCGAGCTCTCGGAAGACCCCCTCGAACGCGCGTGGCAGGTCGCGGCGATCGCGCCTCTCGGAGAACTCGACCAGATCGAGCTGCTGCGGTCGGCGACCGTGGGCGGACTGCTTCGCGCGACCATCGACCTCACCCTGGCCGCGGAGCCTCTGCTGAGCGAGCCCATCCCCGATGGCGTCATCGTGATGGACGACGACACCGACGACCGGGACTAGACGCCGGTCGTCCGAGGCCGTTGCGACTCGCCTGCCGTGTCTTCGTACCGGGCACGCGAGGGGTCGGCGCCGCCGACGGCGATGCGTCGGCGACGCCGCGGCGTGCCCTACTCGTCCCCCGGGGCCGCGTCGTCGACGATCGCCTCCGCGATGAGAGTGCCGCCCGCCCCGAATCGGATGAACCGCCCGATCGTCGCGGACTGCACCAGAACCGCCGCGACCACCGCGGCGACGTCGGCACGGCCGACCTCCGCCGCCCCGTGCGGCGCCGTCGTGATGCGTCCCGTCGGCGGGTCGAGGGTCAGCGTTCCCGGACCGAGGATCGTCCAGTCCAGATCACTGGCGCGCAGGTGATCGTCGGCCGCGAGCTTGGCGTCGGCATACGCGAAGAAGGAGTCGTCCGGTGAGATGCCGTGGTCCGGCACCGATCCGATCCACGAGACCATGACGAAGCGTCGAACCCCGGCGGCGACGGCCGCATCGACGGCGCGTTGGGCGGCATCCCGGTCTACGGCATAGGTGCGGGCCGCGTCGCCGCCGCCGGCACCCGCGGACCAGACGATCGCGTCGGCATCGGCGAAGGCGTCCGCGAGTGTATCGACATCGGCCTTCTCGACATCCAGGACCACCGGGGTCCCACCCGCCTTCTCGACATCGGCGGCCTGCTGGGGGTCGCGGATGACCGACACCGCCTCGTCGCCGCGTTCCGCGAGAAGGCCCGCGAGATGCAGCGCGACCTTCCCGTGCCCGCCGATGATCACGATGCGTTCCATCTCACTGCCCTCCGACCTTCTCGACCGACATCTTCAGGATCACGCGGTTCGCGCGGTCCGGCGGAGCCTCCTGCCCCGGATTGCCGTACCGCTGGCCGAGTCGGACGTAGAACGCGCCTTCCGGGTCGGCGACCTCGTCGACCAGACGACCGCGCACCTCGATGTAGCGGTAGGGCTGGTCGGGGTCGTAGACCATCAGGCTCATCGACGGGTTGTGCTGCAGATTGCGGTACTTCTGCCGCGTGACGGTGTGCGTGAACAGCACGTGCTCGCCGTCGAACTCGAACCACATCGGATTCACCTGCACGGAACCGTCCGGCCGAACGGTGCCCAGCGCGCCGTAATAGGGCTTTTCCAGCAGATCGCGGAGCGTGTCGGGGATCATGCGTGTCCTCTCGTCAGGGATCGAGTCCGACCCTACGCGCGCCATCCGACACCCGCCCGCGGGTTGACGGCCTCAGGTCACGTCCCCGTCCACGTATACCCAGCGGCCCGCTCGACGCACGAATCGGCTGCGCTCGGACAACACGTGACGCTCCGCATCGAGGCGCCAGACGGCGCGGAACGCCACGACGGCGGCATCCGCCTGCTCGTCCACCTCGTCGATCGTGAGGCCCTCCCACACCGTCTCGGCGTCGAGTTCGAGAGTGTCCGGGCGCGTACGCGGATGCCACGACCGCGCGAGGTGCGTGACATCACCGACCGCGTATGCGGTGTAGCGGGAGCGCATCAGACGTTCGGCCGACGGCGCAGCCGCTCCATCGAGGATCGGCCCGCAGCACCCGCCGAACTCTCCCCCGCCGCACGGGCAGGCCGCCGTGGACGACGGGCGCGCGGAGGTCGAGCCGAAGGACATCCCGCCACTCTAGAACGCTCGCGTCGTCGGCTTTCCACAGGATGTCGTCGCGCGGACCCCGCCCTTCGTAGCATGGACCCGGGAGGCGTCATGACGAATCAGGTATCGCACGAGCAGCGTCCTCCGTTCGCTGCCTACGGCCCGGCATCGGCCGGATACGGTCCCCGCGCTGCCCCTCCCGCTCCTCTCCCTTCGCCGTCCTGGCAGATGACGCCCGGCTCCCCGGGCACCGGCGCGCCCCCGAGTCCTCGCGGCCCTCGGCGGGGGCTCGGCATCACCGCCCTCGTCGTCGCGTGCGTCGGCACCCTGTCGGCGTTCGGGTCGCAGACGGTGGCCTGGTTGCTGTTGCTCACGGCGTTCGTCCTCGCGATCGTCCAGGTCTCGCGCCGCGGCGCGTCTCGCGTTCCCGCGGTGATCGCCTTCGTCGTCGTCGGCTTCGGCGTCGTCATCGTCCTGGGCGCGGCGATCATCTCGGGACTGACGTCGTCGTCGCGGTCGATCGCGGACCCGGTCCCCGACCCCGAGACCGACACCTATACCCTCGCTCAGCGCCTGGAGATCGGCCCCGACGACCGCGTCGGGTCCTCCGCGGAACTGAGCTGGGGGACGCCCCAGACCATCATCGACTCCGACACGGGTGACGACGTCTGGTCGATACAGGCTCTCGCTCCCCTCGACGTGACGTCCGAGGCCACAGGAGCGAGCCCCGGCCCCGTGTCGTTTTCCGGCTCCCTTGTCGCGATCCCTATCGAACTGACCAACCTCAGCGGATCGACCATCGACCCCGACGGGTGGCAGCTGCGCTTCTCGACCGACTACTACGTCGCCGACGGGAGCATCACCGACGGGGTGTACGACCCCGCGCTCATGCGCGACTACCCCAGCCGCTACGACCTGGTGGAGCCGATCGCCCCCGGAGAGACGGTCACGTTCTACGACGTGCGAGACGTCCCGATCGCGGATGCCGCGGCCGGCCGCTCCGAGGTGTGGTTGTACTCCGGCGACTCCGTGTCCTGGGGGGCGACGGGCGGTTGAGCGCGCGCCGTGCCGGGACGGGCCGGCGTGACCGACCGCCCCTGCTCCCCGACACCGCATCGGTCTCCGTGTTCTCGCGCTGACGCGCGGCGGGAGCGGGCGTTGGCTGAGCTGAGCAATAGCGGAGACCGGACGACGCACCCGATCGGCGATGGCGTCACTACCCTGAGCACATGGCATCCCGTCCCGAAAAGCTGCTCCTGCTCGACACCGCCTCGCTCTACTTCCGGGCCTTCTACGGGGTGCCCGACAAGGTGCGGGCCGCGGACGGGACCTCGGTCAACGCGGTGCGAGGCCTCCTCGACATGATCGCGAAGCTCGTCACGACCTACGAGCCGACGCGCGTCGTGGCGTGCTGGGACGATGACTGGCGCCCGGCGTGGCGCGTCGAACTCCTTCCGAGTTACAAGGCGCATCGCGTGGTGGAGGCCGTCGCCACCGGGCCCGACCGGGAAGAGACCCCTGACCTCCTCCTGGCGCAGATCCCTCTCATCCGGGAGGCGCTGGCCGCGTTGGGCATCCCTGTCGTGGGCGCCGCCGAACACGAGGCCGACGACGTCATCGGCACACTTGCCACGCGGGCCGACGTCGCGGTCGACATCGTGACAGGCGATCGCGATCTGTTTCAGCTCACCGACGATGAAAGCGGTGTGCGCATCGTCTACACCGCGCGGGGCATGAGCAACCTCGAACTCGTCGACGACGCGGCCGTGGTGGCGAAGTACGGGATCCACGCGGCCCAGTACGCCGACTTCGCAGTGCTCCGCGGTGACCCCTCCGACGGCCTGCCGGGCGTCGCCGGCATCGGGGAGAAGTCGGCTGCTTCCCTGCTGACCGCGCACGGCGACCTCGACGGCATCCTCGCGGCGGCGGAGGCCGGTACGGGGGGAACGCCCGCACAGCGAGCGAAGATCCTGGCGGCCGCCGACTATCTCGCCGTGGCCCCGACGGTGGTGCGCGTCGTCCGCGACCTCGATCTCGACGCTGCAGACGATCTCCTTCGCCCCCTCGACGACGAGCGGGCTGCCGCGGCGGCGGCGCTCGCCGACCGCTGGAACCTCGGTACGTCGATGACGCGCGCCGTGGCGGCTCTCCCCCGCTGAACGCGGGCCGGTTTCACCGCCGGCGTTGCAGCCACTCCCGCAATCGCTCCAGCGGCCACGTCGTGACGATGCGCTCCGGTGGAACACCCGCCGCCTCGGCCCGCGCCGCCCCGTAGTCCAGGAGCGAGAGCTGTCCGGGCGCGTGCGCGTCGGAGTCGATGGAGAAGAGACAACCCTCCTCCAGAGCCACGGCGATGAGGTCGTCGGGTGGATCCTGGCGCTCGGGCCGGGCATTGATCTCAACCGCCACGCCCGACGCCGCACACGCAGCGAAGACGGCGCGCGCGTCGAACTCCGAGGGAGGCCGCGTCCCTCGCGCGCCCTCCACCAGACGCCCCGTCACGTGCCCGAGCACATCGACGCGCGGATCACTGGCGGCGGCGACCAGTCGGCGCGTCATGGGCGCTCGCTCCATGCGGAGTTTGGAATGAGCGGATGCCACCACCACATCGAGCTCGCCCAGCAGCGCGTCTTCCTGATCGAGGTCACCGTCGTCGAGGATGTCGACCTCGATTCCCGACAGGAGGGTGAACCCGCCTCCGTTCATTCCCCCGACCACGTCGAGCTGCGCACGCAGTCGCTCGGGCGAGAGGCCGTTCGCCACCGTGAGGCGCGGCGAGTGATCTGTGAGTGCGAGGTACTCGTGGCCCAGCCCGCGGGCCGCTTCGACCATCGCCTCGATCGGCGTCACGCCGTCGGACCAGTCGCTGTGGCTGTGCAGATCGCCCCGCAACACCGCCCGCAACGCATCGCCGCCCACTGCTCGAGCCGTTTGACGAAGCGCCGCCAGTCGCTCCGGGACCTCGCCTGCGAGAGCCTGCTGGATGACGGTGAAGGTCGACTCGCCGATCCCCGGACGCCGACGGAGACCGGGGTCCCGCAGGTCGGCGTCGCTGAGCCCCTCGATGGCGGCGGCCGCTGTGCGGAACGCCTTCGACTTGTACCGAGAGGCCCTCTCGCGCTCGAGGAGATAGGCGATCTCGACGAGGGCATCCAGCGGGCGCACGATCTACTCCGCCAGCTCCCGCGTGGTCTCGACCCACGCGTCGAGCTTCGCCGAAGCCCGCCCGTCGTCGATCGCCGCGGCCGCGTCGATCATCGCCTCGTGCAGCCGCTCGAGGATGGGTCGCTGAACCTGCGCGGCATCCTGGAACAACCGGTACGACACCAGCCCGGCGGCGGCGTTCAGCAGCACGATGTCGCGGACGGCACCGGTCTCTCCGGCCAACGTCCGGCGCACCACCTCGGCGTTGTGATCGGGCGTCCCGCCGAGAAGAGCGTCGATCTCCACGACGGGGATGCCGAGATCCCGGGGGTCCAGGTCGTGCTCGTGCACGTCGCCGCGGCTGATCTCCCACACGCGGCTGTGTCCGGTGGTGGTCAACTCGTCGAGTCCGTCGTCGCCGCGGAACACCAGCGCGGTCGCTCCGCGGGTGCGGAACACGCCGGTGATGAGTGGAACGCGGTCGAGCTGGGACACACCGACGGCGTTGGCCTCGGCGCGCGCCGGGTTGCACAGCGGTCCGAGGAAGTTGAAGACGGTCGGCACGCCGAGCTCTGCGCGCGTCGGCCCCGCGTGGCGGAAGCCGGGGTGGAACGCGGCGGCGAACGCGAACGTGATGCCCGTGCGCTCGAGGGTCTCCGCGACGTGCGCGGGATCGAGGGTCAGCGAGATCCCCAGCGACGACAGCACGTCGGAGGATCCGGATGCCGAGCTCGCGGCGCGGTTGCCGTGCTTCACCACCGGGACTCCGGATGCCGCCGCCACCACCGCCGCCATCGTGGAGACGTTCACGGTGCCGTACCGGTCCCCGCCGGTCCCGACGATGTCGAGAACCTCCGCACGGACGGGCAGCGGGACGGCCGCCTCGAGGATGGCGTCGCGGAATCCCACGATCTCCTCCACCGTCTCGCCTTTGGCGCGCAGCGCGATGAGGAATCCGGCCAGCTGCGACGGCGTTGCCTCTCCCGCCATGACACGCCGCATCGCCCACGTGGACTCCGACACGCTGAGGTCTTTCCCCTCGAGGAGCAAGGTGAGCACGTCGGGCCAGGTGAAGCGTTCCGCCATGCCATGATCCTCCCACACCGCCTCTGCTCGGCGGATGCGCGGGACCGCACGACGGAACCCCGGCCGCACCGGGGATTCCTTGCGGATTCTTAGGTTTCCCTAAGTCTCGACCGTGGAATATCTCAGGCTCGAGATGGGAATATCGGCCCGTCGGATCGCGCATAATGGGATGGTGACGACCTCAGCGACGTATTCCCAGGCCGTGCGTGCCGTGAAGCGACCCGACCCGGTCGCCGTGGGCACCATCGTGTGGCTGGGCAGCGAGGTCATGTTCTTCGCCGGCCTCTTCGCGATCTACTTCACTCTGCGCAGCACGTCCGCGTCCCTGTGGGCGCAGGAGACCGAGCTGCTCAACGTCCCCTTCGCGACCGTCAACACGATCATCCTCGTGCTGTCCTCGGTCACGTGCCAGATGGGCGTGTTCGCTGCCGAGCGGTACCAGCCATACCGCACCGGCAAGCCGTTCCGCTTCGTCCAATGGGGAATGGTGGAGTGGTTCTACCTCACCTTCATCCTCGGCGCGGTCTTCGTGTCGGGTCAGGTGTGGGAGTACGCGACGCTGGTGGCGGAAGGCATGCCCATCAGCGCCAACCCCTACGCATCGGCCTTCTACCTGACCACTGGCTTCCACGCCCTGCACGTGACGGGTGGTCTGATCGCCTTCCTTCTCGTCATCGGCCGTGCCTACGCCGTGAAGAACTTCGGGCGCAAAGAGATGACGACCTCGATCGTCGTGTCCTATTACTGGCACTTCGTCGACGTCGTCTGGATCGCCCTGTTCTTCGTCATCTACTTCCTGAAGTAAGAGAGCTGTACCTCACATGGCACGAGAGAAGAAGCCGCGTCGCGCCTCCGGGCGTCGCAGTCCCCTGGCGGCCGCTGCCCTGATCGGCATCGGCCTGCTCCTCACCGGCGGCGTGTACGCCGGTGCGTCGGCCGCCATGGCGGCGACCGACACTCCGACGAGCAGCGCCTCGTCCGCCACGGCGGTCGAAGAGGGCAAGAAGCTCTTCCAGGCCAACTGCGCCACCTGCCACGGCCTCGACCTCGAGGGCAGTCAGCAGGGCCCGTCGCTGTTCGGCGTCGGTGAGCTGTCGGTTCACTTCCAGGTGTCCACCGGCCGCATGCCCCTGCAGGCTCAGGGCCCGCAGGCGCCGCAGAAGCCGGTGCAGTTCACCGAGGAGCAGATCGACGCGATCGCCGCGTACGTGCAGTCCTCGGCCCCCGGCCCGAGCTACCCGAGCGCTGACCTCGTCGACGGCGAGGGCGACGTGTCCCACGGAGCGGAGCTCTTCCGCATCAACTGCGCGATGTGCCACAACGTCGCGGGCGCCGGTGGTGCGCTCACCGAGGGCAAGTGGGCACCCGACCTGCACACCGTGACCCCCGTCAACATGTACGCGGCCATGGTCACCGGTCCGCAGAACATGCCGGTCTTCAACGACCTGAACCTCACCCCCGAAGACAAGCGCGACGTCATCTCGTACCTGATGTTCCTTCAGAAGTCGGAGTCCCCTGGCGGATTCTCGCTGGGTTCGCTCGGTCCGGTCTCCGAGGGCCTGTTCATCTGGATCTTCGGAATCGGGGCGCTCATCGCGCTCACCGTGTGGATCACGGCGAAGTCCAACTGACCGTCGTCATCGACATTACGTAAACGCACGAGGAGCACCATGGCACACGAGGAAGACGCACTCGAGCACGAGAGGGCTTCGTGGAAGCCCTCCGCCGGGCTCGCTGTCGCCGTTCCCGACTCCGTGGAGAACCCGGGTCTCCCGGGACACCGCCACCGCATGACCGATCAGGACCCGCAGGCGATGAAGCGTGCGGTCCGCACGGTCTACACGCTGTTCTACTTCTCCGTCGCGGCGAGCATCTGGGCGAGCATCGCCTACATGATCTTCCCGATCGAGTCGGGCGCGCTGATCGACATCCGCTACAACAACCTGTTCATCGGACTCGGCATCGGCTTCGCGCTGCTGGCGATCGGCATCGGCACCATTCACTGGGGCAAGTCGGTCATGTCCGACAAGGAGTACATCGAGGACCGCCACGCCACGCGTGGACGCGACGAGACCCGCGAAGGCGCGATCAACGTCTTCGTGGAGGCGAACAAGGACTCGGGCTTCGGTCGCCGCGAGATCATCCGCAACTCGCTCTTCGCTGCTCTTGCCGCCTCGGTCATCCCCGGTATCACGCTGTTCCGCGGCCTGGCACCGCAGGACCAGGACCCCGTGAAGCTGCTCAGCCACACCATGTGGAAAGAGGGCTCGCGCCTGTCGCACGACCCCTCGGGTCGCCCGATCCGCGCGGCCGATGTGACGCTCGGCTCCGCGTTCCACGTGATCCCGGAGGAGCTCGCCGGACTCGGCCACGACGAGGGCTACCTCGAAGAGAAGGCCAAGGCGATCGTGTTGCTCATGCGCCTCCAGCCCGAGCAGCTGAACCCCGAGACCAACAACATGGACTGGTCGTACGACGGCATCGTCGCGTACTCGAAGGTCTGCACGCACGTCGGCTGCCCCGTGGCGCTGTACGAGCAGCAGACCCACCACCTCCTATGCCCTTGCCACCAGTCGCAGTTCGACGTCGCCAATGGTGCGGCCGTCATCTTCGGCCCGGCCGCCCGTCCCCTGCCGCAGCTCCCCATCACCGTCGACGCCGAGGGCTACCTCGTCGCGCAGAGTGACTTCCACGAGCCCGTCGGCCCCAGCTTCTGGGAGCGCAAATGAGCATCGGTACTCATCCCACCGAGAACGTCACGACCGAACCCGCCGTCTCGTCCGGCCCGCAGCCCGCGGGTCGTGACGGCAAGCCCCTCGGGGGCCGCTTCGTCGGCGCCGCGGCGAACTACCTCGATGAGCGCACGAGCATGTCGGGCATCGTCAAGGAGCTCGGCCGCAAGATCTTCCCCGACCACTGGTCCTTCATGCTGGGTGAGATCGCCCTGTGGAGCTTCGTGGTCGTGCTCCTGTCCGGCACCTTCCTGACGTTCTTCTTCCAGGCGTCGATGGTCGAGACGCACTACAACGGCGCGTACGAGCCCATGCGCGGTATCGCGATGTCGGCCGCCATGGAATCTGCACTGCACATCTCGTTCGACCTCCGCGGCGGTCTCCTGGTGCGCCAGATCCACCACTGGGCCGCCCTGGTCTTCGTGGCCGGCATCGGTGTGCACATGCTCCGCGTCTTCTTCACCGGCGCGTTCCGCAAGCCGCGCGAGCTCAACTGGGTCGTCGGCTTCATCCTCTTCATCCTCGCGATGGCCGAGGGCTTCACGGGCTACTCCCTCCCTGACGACCTGCTCTCGGGCAACGGTCTCCGCATCATCGACGGCATGATCAAGGGTCTGCCGATCATCGGCACCTGGACGTCGTTCCTGTTGTTCGGCGGCGAGTTCCCGGGCACGGCGATCGTCGGCCGCCTGTACACGCTGCACATCCTGCTGCTGCCGGCCATCCTGGTCGCGCTCCTGGCCGTGCACCTCATGCTGATGATCATCAACAAGCACACGCAGTTCGCCGGGCCTGCCCGCTCGAACAGCAACGTCGTGGGCTACCCGATGCTCCCCGTCTACGCCTCGAAGATGGGTGGCTTCTTCTTCATCACGTTCGGTGTGATCGTTCTGATCGCCGCCCTCGTGACGATCAATCCGATCTGGAACTACGGCCCGTACGACCCGTCGCCGGTGTCGGCCGGCACACAGCCTGACTGGTACATCGGTTTCGCCGACGGCATGCTGCGCCTCATCCCGCCGCACCTCGAGTTCGTCCTGTGGGACCACACCTGGTCGTGGAACATCATCATCCCGGTCGGCGTCCTGGGTCTGTTCATCGTCCTCGTGCTGGTCTACCCCTTCATCGAGGCGTGGGTGACCGGTGACACCCGCGAGCACCACATCGCGCAGCGCCCGCGCAACGCGGCAACCCGTACCGCGATCGGTGCGGCCGGCGTGACGTTCTACGCCGTGATGTGGGCCGCCGCATCGTCCGACATCATGGCGACGCACTTCCACCTCACGATGGAGGGTGTCATCCACGCCCTGCAGGCCCTGCTGATCCTCGGGCCGATCCTCGCCTACTTCGTGACCAAGCGCATCTGCATCGCGCTGCAGAAGAAGGATCGCGAGATCGCGCTGCACGGCTACGAGTCGGGTCGGATCGTCCGCCTTCCCGGTGGCGAGTACATCGAGGTGCACCAGCCCGTCGACGAGTACGAGCGCTGGAAGCTCATCGACAACGAGACGTACGAGCCGCTGGTGGTCCGCCCCAACGCGAAGGGTGAGATCCCCTGGTACGCGAACTTCCGCGCGGGTGTGTCGCGCTGGTTCTTCGAAGACCGGCTCGCTCCGCTCACGCAGGCCGAGGTCGACGCGGCCGTGGCGCACCAGCACCACGAGCTCGATCACATCGCCCACGAGGAGACCGACGAGATCGTCGGCGCGAACGCTCGCGCCGACGAAGACGGTCGTCCGCGTAACGCGGTGGGCGAGCGTGCCGAGGTCGAGTTCCCCGCTCCGAAGGGTCTCGAGGAGAAGAACCGTCCTCACGACGACAAGAGCGAGTGATCCCCACGAAACCCCGGTGCTTCGGCACCGGGGTTTCGTCGTTTCCGGAACCAGTGGTTCGCCGCGGCACAGAGCGACGGTTGGCAGGATGTCGCCCGTTTGTGGCGTCCTGTCCCTCCCCCGCGGTGGGGCGCGGCACGTAGCGTCTGAGGCATGATCAGCACCCAGGAGTACCTCGCCGCTCGCCTCGCCGCCGAGACGGACCCGTCGGACGTATACGCGGCGCAGACGGCCGGTGAGCGCTTCATCCTCGTCGACGTGCGCGGCGACGAGGCCTGGTGGCAGGGTCGGGTGACGGGCGCCGTACACATGCCCTACCGCGAGATCCCCGGACGCGCCCCCACCGAGATTCCTCTGGACATGCCGGTCGTCGTCTACTGCTGGAGTCCCGGATGCAACGCGGGCCAGAAAGGTGCGCTCGCGTTCGCTCAGCTGGGTTACCAGGTGCGGGAGATGATCGGAGGCTACGAGTACTGGGTCCGCGAGGGCCAGCCCTTCGAGAACGATGAGGGGCCCTGCGATCGCGTGTTCGACCCCACCGTCATGGTCGTCCGAGCGAGCTGATCGCCTCGCGTCCGTGCCGATGGTCGTGGAGGATCGGTCGTCTCCCGATCGCCAGGACGCAGCCGGGACGACTCATTCTGCGGCGTCGGTAGCCGATCCTTCGACAACGCGGTCTCGGAAGCTCGCGAATGCTCCGAAACTGACGCCCAACGCATGGGCGAACTCCTCCGGCGTCTGTACCCAGGCGACATCGTCCGGGTCAGGGACGTCGTCCCGTTCGTGCGTGCCGTCAGGGACGATGTAGAGCGGGTCTCCCTGCGGGTTGATCACCAGCATCTTCCCGGCGACGCACAGGTGGAAGATGAACGAGACCTCGTCGGGGCTCAAGGTCGCGTGGTCGATACCGCCGGACACAGGTTCCTCTTGGCTTACGTCGTCCAGATGCAGGTCCGTCCAGTAGCCGTCGAACGCCAACGGCGCACCGTCGGACACACGTAGGAGCTCGCCCGATCCTCCCGAAGAGACCAGACCCTCGGATGCCAGGAACGCCGCCAGACCGGCGCGATCCGCATCGAGGATCTCCGAGCCCCCCAGCCTCATGAACATGATGCTGAAACCCATAGGAGAGAACTCTATCCGCGCCGCTCACCAGCGGACAGTGCCCTCGAAGCACGTCACGCGATCGACGAAGCCCCTCATGTCCCGCAGGCTTCGTCCGAGCAGGCGAACACGACGACAGGCCGCGTCAGGCCGTCTCGACGTCCTCGGCGAACCAGCGGGCCGCGGAGCCCGAGAACACGGGCTCGCCCACGATGGGCTCGTCGTCGTCGACCACGTCACAGACCACAACCGTCACGTTATCCCGCGTGCCGGCCTCGAGAGCGAGGGCGACCGCCGACGCCGCGGCTGAGCGCGGGTCAGGGGCCTCGGCGACGAGGCGTGCCACATCCGCCTCGGGGACATAGTCGGTCAGTCCGTCACTGCACAAGACCCATCGGTCGCCTAGCATCGGTGGGCGCTCGGCGACCGAAACGACATCGCCTTCGGCTCCACCGAGCGAAGCGGTGATGATGTTGCGTCGCGGGTGGGCGGCCGCCGCTTCGGGAGGAATGATGCCGTGATCGACCAGCGCCTGCACGTACGAATCGTCTCGCGTCTCGCGCGTGAACTCGCCCTGCCTCAGCAGGTACGCCCGCGAATCCCCCGTGTGTGCGAGGAGCAGCTGTCCACCCGTGCCGAGGAACAGCCCGGTGAACGTAGTCGCCATCCCTCGTAGGGCGGGATCCCGTTCGACGTGAGCGCGGATGTCCCAGTTCGCTTCGCGGATACGGACGAGGAGACCGTCCGCGTCGATGGCGCTTCCCCTCGTCGCCACCAGGCGATGGATGAGAGCGGCCGAGGCGAGGTCTCCCGACGGTCCGCCGCCAACGCCATCAGCCACCGCCGCACCCCAGGACGCCACGAACGCGGCGTCCTGGTTGGTGGGACGGTGGGCGCCGGCGTCGGAGACGGCGGCCGTATTCAGCCGAAGGGGCACAGGATCAGCGCGCGAAGTACCCGCGGTAGTACTCGTACACCCAGCCGACGATGGCGACGACGAACACGAGGAAACCAATCGGGACCATCCAGCTGCCGACGGCGAGGCCGATCACCGCGATCGCCGCCGAGGCCGCCAGGACGATCGGCCACCACGACCACGGGCTGAACTCGCCCATCTCGGGGTCGCCGTCATCGATGTCCGCCGTCAGCGAGTCCTCGGGGAGCTCGCCGCCCTGCGCCTTGAGGACGCGGCCGACGTAGAAAGCAATCATCGACGACATGAGGCCGAGGAAGACCAGGGCCACCGTTCCGACCCATTCGACGCCCCCGTGCTGGATGAGGCTCCAGGCGGTGTAGACGACGGCGATGAAGAATCCGAAGCCCGCGAGGAGCCACCAGAGTCCGACGTTGGTGCGCATGTCTTACTTGACCTCTCCAGCGGCCGCGTCGACGACGGGCGTATCGGGGGCGTCCTTGGCCGGGCCCACACCGACCGGGATACCGGCTTCGGGGTGGTTCAGGTCGAACGCGGGGCGCTCGCTACGGATGCGCGGGATCGAGGTGAAGTTGTGACGCGGCGGCGGGCACGAGGTGGCCCACTCGAGCGACGCTCCATAACCCCACGGATCGTCGACCGTGACCCGCGGCGCCTTGCGCGCGGTGATCCACACGTTGAGCAGGAAGGGGATCATCGACGCGCCGAGGATCATCGAGCCGACGGTCGACAGCTGGTTCTCCCAGGTCCATCCGTCCGCAGCGGCGTAGTCCGCGTATCGGCGGACCATGCCGTCGACGCCCAGCCAGTGCTGGATGAGGAAGGTCATGTGGAAGCCGATGAACAGCATCCAGAAGTGCACCATGCCGAGACGCTCGTTGAGCATCTTGCCCGTCCACTTCGGCCACCAGAAGTAGAAGCCCGCGAACATCGCGAACACGACCGTGCCGAAGACCACGTAGTGGAAGTGGGCCACCACGAAGTACGAGTCGGACAGGTGGAAGTCGAGCGGGGGCGACGCGAGGATGACGCCGGTCAGACCACCGAAGACGAACGACACGAGGAAGCCGAGGGCGAAGACCATCGGCGTTTCGAACGTCACCGATCCTCGCCAGAGGGTTCCGATCCAGTTGAAGATCTTCACACCGGTCGGCACCGCGATGAGCATCGTCATCAGCGCGAAGAACGGCAGCAGGACGCCACCCGTGACGTACATGTGGTGCGCCCACACCGCGACGGACAGGGCGGCGATGGCGATGGTCGCGTAGACGAGCGTCTTGTATCCGAAGATCGGCTTGCGACTGAAGACCGGGAAGATCTCGGAGACGATGCCGAAGAACGGCAGCGCGATGATGTACACCTCGGGGTGACCGAAGAACCAGAACAGGTGCTGCCAGAGCAGGACACCGCCGTTCTCGGGGCTGTAGATGTGGGCACCGAGCACGCGGTCAGCCGCAGCAGCGAAGATCGCCGCAGCGAGAACCGGGAAGGCGAGCAGGATCAGGATGCTCGTGATCAGCGTGTTCCACGAGAAGATCGGCATGCGCCACATGGTCATGCCAGGGGCGCGCATCGTGAGGATCGTCGTGATGAAGTTGACGGCACCGAGGATCGTGCCGAATCCGCTGATCCCCAGACCCAGCATCCAGAGGTTTCCACCGACACCCGGGGAGAAGCTCGCATTCGCGAGCGGCTGGTAGGCGAACCACCCGAAGCCCGCCGCACCCTGCGGAGTCAGGAAGCCGGACACCGCGATCGTCGAGCCGAACAGGAACAACCAGAACGCGAAGGCGTTCAGACGCGGGAAGGCCACATCGGGAGCGCCGATCTGCAGCGGCAGCAGCGCGTTGGCGAAACCGGCGAAAAGCGGCGTCGCGAACATGAGCAGCATGATCGTGCCGTGCATGGTGAAGAGCTGGTTGTACTGCTCTTTCGTGGGGATGATCTGCATCCCGGGCTCGAAGAGCTCCGCGCGGATGATGAGCGCCATCACGCCACCGAGCATGAAGAAGACCACCGAGGCGATCAGGTACATGTAACCGATGGTCTTGTGGTCGGTGGAGGTGATCCACTTGACGACCAGGTTGCCCTTCTGCTCGACACGCGAGGTGCTCAGCAGTGCGGCTTGACGCGGAGGGAGAGTCGTCGGGCGCGAGGCACCCTTCTCCTGGAGCGGAAGCGTCGTGGCCATGATCACTTGTTCCCTTCGGCGCCGGCCGTCGTGAGGTTCTGCAGGCGCGACAGATCACTGATGTCGCCGACGTCACCGGCGGAGCGGAGCGAGTCGAGGTAGTCCTCGTACTCGGCCTGGCTCACGACCTTGACGTTGAAGAGCATGGCCGAGTGGTACTCGCCACAGAGCTCGGCGCACTTGCCCTCGTACGTCCCCTCGCGGGTCGGTGTGAAGGACCACTCGTTGTCGCGACCGATGTACATGTCCTTCTTGTACAGGAAGTCGATGATCCAGAACGAGTGGATGACGTCGCGCGAACGGAGGTCGATCTTGACCTTCTTGTCGACGGGCAGGTAGAGAGTCGGCACGTCATCGAGGTCGTAGCCGTCGGACGTGGCCTTGGCCTGGACACCCATCGAGTACAGGGCGTCGGAGTTGTCTTCCTTCTCGCCGTTGTACTGGAAATCCCACGCCCACTGCTTGCCGTACGCGGTGATCGACACGTCAGGGTCGTCGTACTGCGTCTCGAGCGTGTTCTGATCGCGTGCCGTGAAGGCGAAGAAACCGACGACCAGGATCAGCGGGACGATCGTGTAGAAGATCTCGATCGGCATGTTGTAGCGCAGCTGCACCGGCAGACCCGACTGCCCCTTGCGACGGCGGTATGCGATGACCGCCCAGAGCATGAGCCCCCACGTGATGACACCGACGGCGAGCAGAACGATCCAGGAGTTGACCCAGAGACCGGCGACCATGTCGGTGTGGTTGGTGGCGGGGGTGCCGTCGTCGACGAAGCCGGGCAGGAAGCCGTGGAGCTGTGTCGTGGTGCAGCCGGACAGGAGCGCGACGGAGGCGATCCCGACGGGGACGGCAGCCCAACGGAGGCGACGTTTGGAGGGCACAATGCACCTTTCCGGGTCGTGGATGTTGCTCTCGACAGTCTAGAGCAAGCTCTTACGGTTCTCTGGCCAATCGTCCAGCACCGAGACATCGAGAACCCCCGGATTCCGCGGTGTGATCCGCGGTTTCCAGGGGTTCTCAGAAATGCTGCCGGTGTCGGCGGTGGGCGCTCAGTGGAAGCTGTCGCCGCACGCGCAGGAGCCCTGCGCGTTCGGGTTGTCGATCGTGAAGCCCTGCTCCGAGATCGTGTCCTTGAAGTCGATGCTGGCACCGTCGAGGTACGGCACGCTCATGTCGTCGACGATGACCTCGACGCCCTCGAAATCGACGACCTTGTCGCCGTCGAGGTAGCGCTCATCGAAGTAGAGCTGGTAGATCAGGCCGGAGCAGCCGCCGGGCTGGACGGCGACGCGCAGACGCAGATCGTCGCGTCCCTCCTGCGACAGCAGGCTCTTGACCTTGTCGGAGGCGGCGGTGGTCAGACCCACGCCGTGCTCGCGGGTGTCGGCGGCGGACGACAGTGTGGTGTCGGTCATGGCGATGCCCTTCGGTTGTTCGGTCGCGGGGACGTGACGATTCTACGCCCGTCCCGCCCCGACGGACCGATCAGACGGTGCGCGCGTTCAAGCGAGCGAGCAGAAGCGCTTCGGACACGACCGCGTTGCGGAACGTCTCCAGGTGCAGGGACTCGTTCGGGCTATGCGCCCGGGCGTGCGGGTCCTCCACGCCGGTGACGAGGATCTGCGCGCCGGGGAACTCCCGCACGAGGTCGGCGATGAACGGGATGGATCCGCCCACGCCCACGTCCACCGACTCCACGCCGTACCCCTCCGCGAACGATGCACGCGCGTCTTCGACGGCCCAGCCGCTCGTGTCCACGAGAAACGCATCCCCGCAGTCGACGTCGGTGAACTCCAGCTGGGCGCCGAAGGGCGCGTGCGCACGCAGATGCGCCTCGATGGCGGCGTAGGCCTCCTCGGCGCGCTGGCCGGGCGCGACGCGGGCGCTGATGACGACGCTCGTCTGCGGTGCGAGGGTGTTGGACGCCGACGCGACAGGTGTGGCATCCCATCCCGTGACGGTGACGGAGGGCTTGTTCCAGATGCGGCTGAGGATCGTGTCGCGACCGATGGGGCTGACGCCCTCGAGCAGCCCCGACTCGGCACGGAGCGTGGCCTCGTCGTAGGCGGGCGTCTCAGCGTCGCGGACGTGCAGGCCCTCGACGGCGACCGCGCCGTCGTCGTCCCACAGGGTGGCGAGGAGCTTCACCGTGGCGAGCATGGCATCCGGAACCGCACCGCCCAGCATGCCCGAGTGCGACGCGTGGGCGAGCGTGCGTACCGTCAGGGTGAATCGCGCGTTACCGCGGAGGGAGACGGTGAGACCGGGCGTGCGATCGTCCCAGTTGCCGGAGTCGGCGACCACGATCACATCGGAGCGCAGCGCGTCGGCGTTGTCGGCAAGGAACTGCGCGAAGGAGCGCGAGCCGTACTCCTCCTCGCCTTCGATGAAGACGGCGATGCCCAGGTCGAGGTCATCTCCCGCGACGTCGGCCAGCGCTCGGATCGCGCCCACGTGGGCCATGATGCCGGCCTTGTCGTCGGCGGCGCCCCGGCCGTACAGACGGCCGTCGCGCACCGTCGGCTCGAACGGCGGCGACTCCCACAGCTCGTCGTCGCCGGGAGGCTGGACGTCGTGGTGGGCGTACAGAAGAACGGTGGGCCGGCCGTTCTTGGCCGATCGGCTCGCGAGGACGGCGGGCTGGCCGAGCTCATCGGTGCCCGGGATCGTCGCACGCTTCACCTCGACCCTGTCGAACACCCCGGTCCCGCGGAAGAGCTCCGCCACGGTGTCGGCGCTCTCCACCAGCGCGGACTGGTCGAACGCCGGCCAGGCGATCGACGGGATGCGCACGAGCGCACCGAGATCGGCGAGGGCGGAAGGGATGCCGGCGGCCGCGGCGTCGCGCACGGCATTCTGCAAGGACAGGTCGGGGGTCATGCGGGTAATCTTAAATCTCCCGATCAGCGAACTCTCGAGGTTTTCCGTGGCCAAGTCCCCCGCCCCCGCTCCCAACGACACTCCCGTCGACCCGACGGCGACAGGTTCGGGCAAGGGCCGTGCGACGCCGTCGCGGGCCGAGCAGGAGGCGGCGCGCAAGCGTCCCCTCGTCCCCGACACCAAAGAAGCGAAGGCCCGCGCGCGCGCCGACCTCGCCGCGCAGCGCGAGAAGGCTCGCGTCGGCATGGCCGCCGGTGAAGAGCGGTACCTCCCCGTGCGCGACAAGGGTCCGCAGCGGCGCTTCGCGCGTGACTTCGTGGACGCCGGTTGGCACCTGGGCGAGGGCGTCATGCCCTTCATGCTCGTGGTCATCCTGCTCACCGTGCTGCCGGTGCAGTTCTTCCAGTACTGGGCGTTCGTGGCCCTGTGGATCTTCATCCTGTTCGTGATCGGCGACATGATCATCACGTCGATCCGCGTCAAGCGTGCCGCGAAAGACAAGTTCGGCGAGAGCAAGCTCGAGAAGGGGCTCGGCTGGTACGCCGCGATGCGTACCGTGCAAATGCGCTTCATGCGCCTGCCCAAGGCGCAGGTCAAGCGCGGCCAGTATCCGGTCTGAGTCCGTCGACCCGTCGCGGCGTGCCTTCGGGCGCGCCGCGTCGTCGTCTCCGGCGACGGTCGTGGCATCCGCCCGCGGCGACATCGACGGATCCGGGATGCGACAGGGTCGGGCGCACTCGATCGTCCGCCCGGCCCGCCGGGTCGGGCGCTGAGGCCCGCGTCCGGGCGTGTCGTCAGCGGCCGCGCGCGAGGCCGCGGTTGATCTGCCGCGCCCAGAGGGGACCGCGGTAGAGGAACCCCGTGTATCCCTGCACCAGGGTCGCGCCGGCCGCGAGGCGCGCGCGCACGTCATCGGCGGTCTCGACTCCCCCGGCGGAGATCACCACGAACTCCTCCGGCACGGCCGCTCGGACCAGCCGCAGCACCTCGGCGGCCCGCGCCTTGAGAGGGGCCCCCGACAGCCCTCCCGCCCCGGCGGCCTCCACCGTCGCGGCGTTCGTCGACAGCCCCGTCCGGGCGATCGTCGTGTTGGTCGCGATGAGACCCGCGAGCCCCGCGTCGACGGCGAGACGGGCGATGTCCTGCACCTCGTCGTCCTCGAGATCGGGAGCGATCTTGACGAGCAGCGGGGTCGAGCCCGCGGCATCCCGGACCTCCGTCAAGAGTGGCCGGAGGGTCTCGACCGCCTGCAGCCCGCGAAGCCCCGGGGTGTTCGGCGACGACACGTTGACGACCAGGTAGTCGGCGAGCGGTGCGAGCAGTCGGGCGCTGCGGACGTAGTCGGTGGTCGCGTCCTCGACGGCGACGACACGGCTTTTGCCGATGTTCACACCGATCACGGGCCGACGACGTGCGCGTCGCAGGCGACGGAGCTTCGCAGCCGCCGCAGCGGCACCGTGGTTGTTGAAGCCCATGCGATTGATGACCGCGCGGTCCACGAGGAGACGGAAGAGGCGGGGCTGCGGGTTGCCGGGCTGCGCAAGAGCGGTGATCGTGCCCACCTCGACGTGCCCGAACCCCAGGGCGCCCAGGCCCCGCACCATCGTCACGTTCTTGTCGAAGCCGGCCGCGACGCCGAAAGGCGAGTCGAAGCGCAGACCGAGCGCATCGACGCGCTGATCGGGGGTGGGCGCGGTGAGACGACGGACCGCGGATGCCACGGGCTCGACGCCCGCGACGCGGATGACGATCGCGCCCAGGTGGTGGGCGAACTCGGGATCGAGTCGCGAGAGGACCGCGCGGAAAAGAAGGGGATACATCCCCGCCAGGCTACTGGACGTCGTCGACTCTGCTGTCCGTGAGCGGACGCCGCTCGGCGTGGTCGGCGCGCAGCTGCGCGATGGCTGCGTCGAAGTCGTCGAGGGATTCGAACGCCTGGTAGACGCTCGCGAACCGGAGGTAGGCGACCTCGTCGAGTTCACGGAGCGGGCCGAGGATCGACAGTCCGATCTCATTCGCGTCGATCTGCGACGACCCCGTCTGGCGGATGGCCTCCTCGACCTGCTGCGCGAGCATCGCCAGGTCGGCATCCGTCACCGGGCGGCCCTGGCACGCCTTCCGCACGCCCGACATGACCTTCTCGCGGCTGAACGGTTCGACGACGCCCGACCGCTTGATGACGTTGAGGCTCGCGGTCTCCACCGTGGAGAACCGGCCGCCGCACTTCGGGCACTGCCGTCGCCGACGGATGCTGAGACCGTCGTCGCTCGTGCGCGAGTCGATGACGCGGGAATCGGGATTGCGGCAGAAGGGGCAGTGCATGATGTCGCCGATCTATCCGGGGAAGCGGGCGGTGACCGCCTCGCCGTGCGCGGGCAGGGCCTCGGCCTCGGCGAGGGTGACGATCGCCTCGTGCACCGAGTGGAGGGCATCGCGGTCGTACTCGACGACCTGCTGAGGGCGCAGGAACGTCGCGGCCGACAGACCGGCCCCGTAGCGCGATTGCCCACCGGTGGGGAGGACGTGATTGCTGCCCGCGAGATAATCTCCCAGGCTCACCGGGGTGTAGGGGCCCACGAACACCGCACCCGCGTTCACGAAGTCTTCCGGGCGCGGGTCGGCGAGGTGGAGCTCGAGGTGCTCCGGCGCGTAGGCATTGCTGAACGCGGTCGCTTGCGCCAGATCGTCGACGAGCACGACCGCCGACTGCGGCCCCTCGAATGCCGCCGAGACGCGCTCGCGGTGACGCGTCGCCGCGACGCGGGCGGGGAGGGCGGCACGCACCGCGTCGGCGAGCGTCGAAGAGTCGGTGACGAGAACGGCGGACGCCTGCTCATCGTGCTCCGCCTGGCTGACGAGGTCCGCCGCCACGAGGTCGGGATCGGCACCGGCGTCCGCGACGATGAGGATCTCGGTCGCTCCGGCCTCGGAGTCGGTCCCCACGCGTCCGGCAACGGCCCGCTTCGCGGAGGCCACGAAGTTGTTGCCCGGGCCCGTCACCACGTCCACCGGATCGAGTCCGAGGCTCGTCACCCCCGACGCGAACGCGCCGATGGCCCCGGCGCCGCCCATCGCGTACACCTCGGTGACGCCGAGCAGACGCGCCGCCGCGAGGATCACCGGGTGAACCCGTCCGCCGAACTCCGCTTGCGGCGGGGAGGCCAGGGCGATCTCACGCACTCCCGCCACCTGCGCCGGAACGGTGTTCATCACGACGCTCGACGGGTAAACGGCCTTGCCGCCTGGCACGTAGAGCCCCACCCGGCGGACCGGCTGCCACCGCTGCGTCACCCGCGCCCCGGGCCCGAGGTCGGTGACCACGGGCGCCGGAACCTGCGCGGCGGACGCCGCGCGGACGCGCGTGATGGCCTCTTCGAGCGCGACTCGGATCTCCGGGTCGAGGTCGGCAAGGGCCTCGTCGAGGTGCGCGGCGGGCACGGCGATCGGGTGATCGCGCACGCCATCGAACTGCGCCGCCTGCTCGCGAAGGGCATCCTCGCCGCGGACGGCGACATCGTCGACGATCCGCGCGGCGATGATGAGCGCCTCATCGCGCGCACTGTCGGCACGCGGGACGACCGCGAGAAGCTCGGCGGACGAGAGCACACGGCCGCGAAGATCGATGGTACGGAGCATGAGTCCAGGCTACCGGCCGCTCGCGGGCCGCCCTCCGCGAACGGGGCGGCTCGTCGACGGTCTTCAGCCGCGGGTGACGCCGGAGACGTCGTGGAGGTAGCCGATGCGCCCGTCGTCATGACGGACGACGAACGTCTCCCCCCGGTCCTCGATGACGAGCGCCCACGCTGTGGGACCGATGCGGAAGATCGGCGTGCCGTAGTCGTCGACCACGTCGCGCTCGACGGGGGCGAGCGCCCAGAACGCTTGCGCCGCGGGATGCGCGTTCGATCCGTGGGCGGTGTCCCGCTCGACCTCGTGAGTGGACGCGATCACATCGGTGGGGTGGTCGTCCCCGGGAACCTCGTGCTCCGTGAGCGACGACCGTCCGACTCGGACCGGTCCGGTGCCGTCGTCGTGCGTCGGGAGAACCGAGGTCGGAGGCGCGGTGTCGGCGAACGCCGGCACCTCGGTCGATCCGGTGTAGCTCCCGGGCAACGCCGTGTCGGGGGTGGCCGACCCGGGCGTCGCCGCGTCGGAAGGCGCGGCCGATCGACGTACCGGTCGGGGTGCGCGGGGACGGGGGACGACGGGACGGATCGGCCGAGCGAGGCGATGGGCCGCAACCTCTTCGCGACCGACGAAGTCGCTCGAGAACGGTCGGATGAAGGGAGCAGCGACCGTGAGGACGACGCCGGCGAGCATGAGCACGGCCTCGACCCAGACGACCCACCCGCGAACCCATCCCCCGGTCTCGGCCGCGATCGCCACGGTCTGCCAGACCCACGCGACCCAGACGAAGGCGGCGACCGAGAAGGAGACGGAGGCGAACTGGTCGATGCCGAGCGAGCCGACGCGCCGGATGCCCTGCGGCGAGAGACGGCGAAGGACGAGGAGTCCGACGGCCACCGTGGGAAGCGCGATCGCGGGAATCCACCACAGCCCCGACAGCCACACGTTGGTGCCGCCGAGCAGCAGACGAGCCCCGCCGGCGACGTTGTTGTCGGGGAAGAACGACACCAGGAACGCGACAGCCCAGAGGCCTACCAGCGCGACTTCCCGCACGGAGAACGGCCCGACCGCGTACGACACGTCGTGCGCACGCGGAGATGAGGTGGGGTGCGAGCCGGTGGGTGTCAGCCCCGTCGTTCGACCGTTGACATGGTTGCGCGCCGTGACCTGCTCGCGAGCGTCGTGGTGGTCGACGGTGTCGTCGTGGTCGACGGTGTCGGCGCGGCCGACGTCACCGCGGTGAGCGCCGTCGCGGTGGGCGTCGTCCCTGTCGTCGGCGTCGGCGTCGGCGTGGCTGTCGCGGCCGGGCCGCGCGAGGTCGTCGTTCCCGGGGTCGAGCGTGGCATCGTCACGTCCGGCCTCCAGACCGTCGCGCTCCTGACGGCGAATGCCGTCGCCGGCATCGAACCCGCTCGAACGAGCGGAGCGAGGCGAGGAGTCGAAGCCGTCGATCTCGGGAGTCTTCTCGTCGCGCGAGTCGGACGCCGTGGACCCCGAGGAGTCTTCTGTGCGGTCGGTCACGATGGTCCTTTCCGAGGGCACCAGGGTGCCCTGTCCAGCTTTGTCGAGCGTGCCGTGTGGGCCTCGGGGATGTCCCGGGCTTGACAGCACGGCGGAGATGCGGGGAGCTCAGCCCAGGCAGTTGGGGCCCAGCAGTCCCTTCAACTCACCGAAGAGGTCGGCGGTCACGCGCACGGGCAGAGGCACCTCGAAGACCTTGGCGGTCCCACCTTTGTGGAGCTTGAGAAGCACCTCCGTATCGCCCGCGTGCCGTTGCAGCGTCTGGGCGAGCTCTCCGATGAGAGCTTCGTTCGCACGCTGCTCCGGGACGACGAGGGTCAGTCCCCCGGATTCGTCCATCCCCTCGAGATCGGGGGCGAAGGCGGACTGAGCGTGCAGATTGAGGCCGTCGTCTCGACGCGACACGCGCCCACGCACGACCATGATGGCGTCGCCCTGGAGGATCGGCGCGAACTCGGCGTACGTCTTGCCCATGAACATCACGGTGACCTCGCCGTTGAAGTCCTCGACGGTCACCATGCCGTACGGATTTCCGCTCTGTTTGGCCACGCGGTGCTGCACGCTCGTCAGCAGCCCTGCGACCGTGACGAGGTCGCCGTCCTGCACGTCCTCCGACGACAGCAGATCGTGGATCGACGTCGAGGCGTGCTTGGCGAGTGGCACCTCGAGACCCGCGAGGGGGTGATCGGAGACGTAGAGGCCCAGCATCTCTCGTTCGAACGCGAGCTTGTCCTTCTTCGTCCACTCGGGACGTTCCGGCACCTTGGTCACCTGCTGCGGCTCGTCCCACAGCGAGTCGAAGTCGAACCCGACCTCGCCGTTCGCCTCGCGCCGCTTGTCGATCACCGCACCTTCGCAGGCGTCCTCATGGATCTCCAGCAGCGCACGGCGCGTCGAGCCCAGGGAATCGAAGGCGCCGGCCTTGATGAGGGACTCGACCGTGCGCTTGTTGGCGACGTGCATCGGCACCTTCGCCAGGAAGTCGTGGAACGAGGCGTACTTCGTGTCCTGGCGTGCGGCCACGATGCCGTCGACGACGTTCGCACCGACGTTGCGCACCGCACCGAGGCCGAAGCGGATGTCTTCACCGACGGCCGCGAAGAAGCGGATCGACTCGTTGACATCCGGAGGCAGCACCCTGATACCCATGCGACGGCACTCGTTGAGGTACACCGCCATCTTGTCTTTCGAGTCGCCGACACTCGTGAGGAGGGCGGCCATGTACTCGGCGGGATAGTGCGCCTTGAGATACGCCGTCCAATAGGACACGAGCCCGTAAGCGGCGGTGTGCGCCTTGTTGAAGGCGTAGTCGGCGAACGACTCGAGCACCTTCCACAGGGTCTGCTGCGCGACGTCGCCATAGCCGCGCTCGGTCATACCACCGAAGAAGATCTCTTTCTGCTTGTCGAGCTCGCTCTTCTTCTTCTTTCCCATGGCGCGACGCAGGAGGTCGGCCTGACCGAGGGTGTAGCCCGCGACGCGCTGCGCCACCGCCATCACCTGCTCCTGATAGACGATGAGGCCGTAGGTGGTGTCGAGGATGTCGGCGAGCGGCTCTTCGAGCTCGGGGTGGATCGGCTCGATCTCCTGCTGCTTGTTCTTGCGCAGCGCGTAGTTGATGTGCGAGTTCACGCCCATCGGGCCGGGGCGGTACAGAGCGAGCACCGCGGAGATGTCTTCGAAGTTGTCGGGGCGCATCAACCGCAGCAGGGACCGCATGGGGCCGCCGTCGAGCTGGAACACACCCAGCGTGTCGCCTCGCGCGAGGAGCTCATAGGATGCCGCGTCGTCGAGTTCGAGGTCTTCGAGAACCAGGGGGTGACCGCGGTTCGCTTCGATGTTGTCGAGCGCATCGTTGATGATCGTGAGGTTGCGCAACCCCAGGAAGTCCATCTTGATCAGACCGAGCGACTCGCACGCGGGGTAGTCGAACTGCGTGACGATCTGCCCGTCTTGCTCGCGACGCATGATCGGGATGATGTCGATCAGCGGTTCGCTGGACATGATGACGCCGGCCGCGTGCACGCCCCACTGACGCTTCAGGTTCTCGAGCCCGAGCGCGGTGTCGAACACCGTCTTGGCCTCGGGATCGGTCTCGATGAGCGTGCGGAACTCGCTCGCCTCTTTGTAGCGCGGATGCTCCGGGTTGAACATGCCGTCGAGCGGCATGTCTTTCCCCATCACCGCGGGAGGCATGGCCTTGGTGAGCTTGTCGCCCATGCTGAACGGGAAGCCGAGGACGCGCCCCGCGTCTTTCAGCGCCTGCTTCGCCTTGATCGTGCCGTACGTGACGATCTGCGCGACGCGCTCGTCGCCGTACTTCTCGGTGACGTACTGGATGACCTCACCACGGCGACGGTCGTCGAAGTCGACGTCGAAGTCGGGCATGGAGACACGGTCGGGGTTGAGGAAGCGTTCGAAGATCAGACCGTGCTGCAGCGGGTCGAGGTCGGTGATCTTCATGGCGTACGCGACCATGGAGCCTGCTCCCGAACCACGGCCGGGCCCGACTCGGATGCCGTTGTTCTTGGCCCAGTTGATGAAGTCGGCGACGACGAGGAAGTAGCCGGGGAACCCCATCTGCAAGATGACGTCGGTCTCGTACTCGGCTTGCTTGCGCACCGCGTCGGGGATACCGCCGGGGTAGCGGTCGTGGAGGCCGTTCTCGACCTCTTTGATCATCCAGCTGCCCTCGGTCTCCCCTTCGGGGACCGGGAAGCGCGGCATGTAGTTGGCCGAGGTGTCGAACTCGACGTCGCAGCGCTCGGCGATGAGCAGAGTGTTGTCGCACGCCTCGAGGTTGTCGCGGAACACCTGGCGCATCTCAGCAGGCGACTTGACGTAGTAGCCGTCGCCGTCGAACTTGAAACGCTTGGGATCGTCGAGCGTGGATCCCGACTGCACGCACAGCAGGGCGGCGTGGCTGGTCGCGTCGTGCTGGTGGGTGTAGTGCAGGTCGTTCGTGCCGACCAGGGGGATGTTGAGATCCTTCGAGATCTTCAACAGATCGCTCATGACGCGACGCTCGATCGACAGACCGTGGTCCATGATCTCGGCGAAGTAGTTCTCCTTGCCGAAGATGTCCTGGAACTCGGCCGCGGCCGCGCGCGCCGCCTCATACTGCCCCAGGCGAAGGCGCGTCTGCACCTCGCCGGACGGGCAGCCGGTGGTGGCGATGAGCCCCTTGCTGTACGTCTGCAGCAGTTCGCGGTCCATGCGCGGCTTGAAGTAGTAGCCCTCCATGCTCGCGCGGGACGACAGGCGGAAGAGGTTGTGCATCCCCGTGGTCGTCTCCGACAGCAGAGTCATGTGCGTGTAGGCGCCCGAGCCCGAGACGTCGTCGCTCTGCTGCTCGGGCGAGCCCCAGCGCACGCGCGTCTTGTCGGAACGGTGCGTGCCGGGGGTGACGTACGCCTCGATGCCGATGATCGGCTTGATGCCCGCGTCTTTCGCGGTCTTGTAGAACTCGAACGCCGCGAACGTGTTGCCGTGGTCGGTCACGGCGATCGCCGGCATCCCCTGTTTGACGGCCTCTTGGACCATCGGACCGATGCGCGCGGCACCGTCGAGCATCGAATACTCGCTGTGCACGTGAAGGTGAACGAAGGAGTCTGCTGCCACGTATCGAGTGTACGTTCGGCCTCCGACATGGCGTCCGCACCTTCAGGGGTGATCCCCAGTTCGACCGCGCGCGTCGTCGCGCCGCCCTCTCGAGAACCACTCGGCTACGGTGAACGCGTGCCCACTCCTGACTTCGTCCTCGAGCTCCGCCGCCACGTCGGGACGCGCCCGCTGCCGCTCGTCGGCGTGACCGCTGTCATCGTTCGCGGTGATGAGGTTCTCCTCGGCCGGCGCAGCGACAACGGCCGCCTCACGCCCATCACCGGCATCGTCGACCCCGGAGAAGAACCCGCGGATGCCGCGGTGCGCGAGGCCGCGGAGGAAGCGGGGGTCCTCATCCGCGCGGAACGTCTCGCCTGGGTCCACCAGATCCCGCGTGTGACGTACTCCAACGGCGACCGGAGCGACTACCTCGATCTGGTCTTCGCGTGCCGTTGGCTGTCGGGAGAACCTGTGCCCGTCGACGGAGAGATGACCGAGGTCGGGTGGCATCCGATCGCCCGGCTCGACGAGATCCTCGACGCCGCGATGAGCGCACGCGTGCGCGCGGGGCTCGCTCCCGGACCCGCCCGTTTCGAGCAGGCCCCGTCGCCGTCCTGACGATCGTCAGATCCCGTCGCGGAGGATCTCCAGAGCCGTGGCGAGGTCGGCGGGATACGGCGATTCGAACTCGACCCACTCCCCCGTCGCCGGGTGCGTGAACGCGAGGCGATGCGCGTGGAGCCATTGGCGAGTGAGGCCGAGCCGCGCGGAGAGCGTGGGGTCGGCGCCGTAGAGAGGGTCTCCGGCGCACGGGTGTCGGTGAGCAGCCATATGCACGCGGATCTGGTGCGTGCGGCCGGTCTCGAGATGGATCTCGAGGAGCGAGGCCCGCGGAAACGCCTCGAGGGTCTCGTAGTGCGTCACCGAGTCCTTCCCGTCCGGGGTGACGGCGAACTTCCACGAGTGGTGGGGATGCCGACCGATCGGTGCGTCGATGGTCCCCGCCAGAGGGTCGGGGTGCCCCTGCACCACCGCATGGTAGATCTTGTCGACCTCCCGCTCCTTGAAGGCGCTCTTGAGCAGCGTGTACGCGCGCTCGGTCTTGGCCACCACCATCAATCCGCTGGTTCCCGCGTCGAGACGGTGCACGATTCCGCGGCGCTCGGCCGGGCCGCTCGTCGCGATCCGGAAACCCGCGGCCGCCAGCGCACCCAGCACGGTGGGCCCGTCCCACCCGAGGGACGGGTGTGCCGCGACACCGGCGGGTTTGTCCACCACGACGATCTCGTCGTCATCCCAGACGATGCCGAGATCGGCCACGGCGACGGGCACGATCTCGGGTTCGCGTTTGGGCTCCCACTCGACAGTGAGCCACCCCCCGGCGCGCAGACGATCGGAGCGACCGAGCTCTCGCCCGTCGACGGTGACTCCCCCGGCGTCCGCCACGTCGGCGGCGAACGTCCGCGAGAAGCCGAGCATCTTGGCAAGGCCCTGATCGACGCGTGTTCCGTCGAGCCCGTCGGGGACGGGGAGGCTCCGCGACTCCATGTCAGCGGGTACCGGGGTCGCTGGAGGCGTCGACGCTGTCGTCGGGCGTCGCGGCCTCGGCCGCGCGCGAGGCACGGGTATCTCGTGTTCCGTCCAGACGAAGTCCGAAAAGCACCAGGAGGGCGACCGAGATCATCATCGACACGATGAACACGTCGGCGACGTTGTAGATCGCCGGCATCATCCACGGGGTGGAGATGAAGTCGACGACGTGGCCGACAGGGAAACCCGGCTCACGGAGGAGGCGATCGGTCAGATTGCCGAGGACGCCGCCGAGCAGCAGACCGAGCACCACCGCCCAGAGACGCGACCGCACGCGGGTGGCAGCCAGGAAGACGATGACGCCGGCGACGACCGCGAGGGCGATCGTGAAGATCCAGGTCACACCTTCGCCGAGCGAGAAGGCGGCGCCGGGGTTCCGGACGAGGTAGAGCTGCAACGCCTCACCGATGACGGGGACGACCCGCTCGGGAGGAAGGTTGTCGATGGCGATGATCTTCGCCAACTGGTCGGCGGCCAGGACCACCACCGCGAGGATCGCGATGAGGGTACTGGCCGCCGCCGTACGCAGAGGAGGTCGACTGCGCAAAGAGTCGGCCTACAGGCCGATCGCCGACACGGGCGTCGAGCCCGACGACGATGCGGTGGTGTCGAGGTCGCGGAGCTGACCCTCGATGTAGGAGCGCAGCTGCGAGCGGTAGTCGCGCTCGAAGTTGCGCAGCTCGGTGATGCGGCCCTCGAGCGTCACGCGCTCCTTCTCGAGACGGGCGCGCTCTTCGCGGCCCTTCTGCTCGGCTTCGGCGACGATCGACGCCGCCTGGGCCTGCGCCTCGCCGATGAGCTGATCCCGCTGGGCCTTGCCCTCGGCGACGTGCTCGTCGTGCAGGCGCTGAGCCAGCTCGATGATGCCGGCGCTCTGCGCGGCGGGAGCCGTGTCGGGCTCGGCCGACGGCGCCTCGGGAGCGGCCGCGGGCACCTCGGCGACGACGGGCTCCTCTTCCTTCGGAGCCTCCGCCACGGGAGCCGCAGCGGCAACCGGGGCGGCCTCGCCGGACTCGTAGGCCGCGAGCTTCGCCTTCAGCTCTTCGTTCTCGGCGATCGTCTTGCGCCACTCGACGACGATCTCGTCGAGGAAGTCATCGACCTCATCGGGGTCGAAACCCTCCTTGAAGCGCACGTGCTGGAACTGCTTGGTGACGACGTCATCGGGGGTCAGTGCCATGGTGTTTCCTCTTTCGAGAGCTCTGAGTTGGAACTGTTGGGGTGTCGCACCGGGGCGTACCGCTTCGGAACAGCATAGCCGCCGCCCTTCGTCGGTGTCGAAGGGCGGCGGCAAGAGAGGTCACAGAGTCGCGAGGGACCGCGTGACACTCAACAGCAAGAAGCACAGGAACATCGTGATCGCGAACCCGAAATCGAACGCGATACCCCCGATGCGCAGGGGCGGGATGAAGCGACGGATCAGTTTGATCGGCGGATCGGTCACGGTGTACACGATCTCGGCGATCACGAGCGTGGCGCCACGAGGACGCCATTCTCGGTTGAACATCGGGATGTACTCGAGCACGAGGCGCGCGAGCAACAGCACGATGTAGATGAACAGGAGCGCGCTGAGGATGGAGCCGACCAGGCTCAGGACGGCCACGATCGCTTACTGGGGCGCGAAGGGCGCGACCTCGGGGTCGGCCTGCGCGATCGCCCCGTCTCCGGAGACGGCGATGTTCTCGGGCGAGAGCAGGAAGACCTTGCTCGTGACCCGTTCGATGCGTCCGTAGAGACCGAGCGACAGGCCGCTCGCGAAGTCGATCAGTCGACGCGCGTCGGCGTCGCTCATCTGCGAAAGATTGATGATGACCGGGATTCCCTCGCGGAAGTTCTCGGCGATCGTCTGCGCGTCACGGTACTGCTTGGGGTGCACCGTGAGGATCTCGCTGACCGGACCCGCGGCAGGCTGACGCACCACGGTGGGTCGGTGCAGCGGGGTCACCGGGGCGGCCTTCTCGACCGGAGCAGTCTGCTGCTGCGGCTGCTTGCGCGCGGCCGGCTGCGGCGCGGGCTCGTCATAGGTCTCCTCCTCATCGGCGAGTCCCAGGTACACCATCGTCTTCTTGAGCGGGTTCGACATCGCATCCTCCGTTCGCTCGTCTGTGTCGAGGCTATCCGCGCTCGGGCCTCGGACCCGTGATTGCGGACCCGATCCGCAGGTGTGTCGCGCCCATTGCGATCGCCTCGGGGAAATCACCGGTCATTCCCGCCGAGATCCAGGTCGCATCGGGGACGACCGTGCGCACATCATCCGCGCTGCGTCGCAGTCGCTCGAACGCGCGTGCCGGGTCCTCATCGAGTGGCGCGACCGCCATCACACCTCGAACACGCAGCGTACGCAGCGCCGCGACGTGGGCGGCGAGGGCCTCGACGTCAGCCGGGGCCACGCCACCGCGACCCGCGTCGTCCGTCAGGTTCACCTGCAGAAGCACGTCGAGTGCGGTGTCGTCGCCCGCGGCATCCAGAGCATCCGCGATGCGCGGGCGATCGACCGAATGGACCGCGTCGGCTGCCGAACGAACGGCGCGCGCCTTGTTGGTCTGCGCCTGGCCGATGAAGTGCCAGCGCAGCCCGTCGAGACCGGTCAGCTCCTCGCGCTTGGCCGTGAGTTCCTGCTGACGGTTCTCCCCCACGTCGCGCACGCCGAGCGCGTGCAGCTCTCTCACGAGCGATGCGGGATGGAACTTCGTCACGACGATGCGCGTGATGCTGGAGACGTCACGGCCGGCCGCGCGGGCGGCATCCGCGATGCGTGCATCGACCTCGGCGAGCCTGTCGGCGAGGGAGGTGTCCATGGGTGCTCCTTCACGACGCAGCGGGCCCGGCGATGGCCGGACCCGCTGCGTGAGGCATACGTGTTACTTGAGGAAGTCGGGCACGTCGAGGTCGTCGTCGGCGAAGCCGCCGTCGTAAGAGTTCTCGGGGACGTGTGCGGCGACCGGAGCAGGCTCGGGCTTGCGCTCGGGTGCCCGCTCGGTCGAGGCCTTCTGCTCCTCGGCCGCGTGCAGGTCGCGGGCCACGTCGTCGGCGGGGATGACCGGGACGACCGGCGCCGACACCGGCCGCTGGGCGCCGACGGCATCGATGCGCAGGGAGGGTTCGCCCCCGTCGAAGCCGGCCGCGATCACGGTCACGCGCACCTCGTCGCCAAGGGTGTCGTCGATGACCGTTCCGAAGATGATGTTCGCCTCGGGGTGCGCAGCTTCTTTGACCAGCTGCGCGGCGTCGTTGATCTCGAAGATGCCGAGGTTCGATCCACCCTGGATCGACAGCAGGACACCGTGGGCACCCTCGATCGAGGCTTCGAGCAGGGGCGATTCGACGGCGAGCTCGGCGGCCTTGATGGCACGATCCGCCCCCCGCGCCGAGCCGATGCCCATGAGGGCCGATCCCGCTCCCTGCATGACCGACTTCACGTCCGCGAAGTCGAGGTTGATGAGGCCGGGGGTGGTGATGAGGTCGGTGATGCCCTGGACACCGGCGAGCAGCACCTGGTCGGCCGTGGCGAAAGCCTCGATCATCGAGATGCCACGGTCGCTGATCTCGAGCAGACGGTCGTTGGGGACGACGATGAGGGTGTCGACCTCTTCCTTCAGGCGTCCGACACCCGCCTCGGCCTGGCTCTGACGACGACGCCCCTCGAACGAGAAGGGCTTGGTGACGACACCGATGGTCAGGGCGCCGATCGACTTCGCGATCTTCGCGACGACCGGCGCGCCACCGGTACCCGTTCCACCGCCCTCGCCCGCGGTGACGAAGACCATGTCGGCGCCGCGCAGCGCCTCCTCGATCTCTTCGGCGTGATCCTCGGCGGCACGGCGGCCCACCTCGGGATCGGCACCGGCGCCCAGGCCACGCGTGAGCTCGCGGCCCACGTCGAGCTTGACGTCGGCGTCGCTCATGAGCAGCGCCTGCGCGTCGGTGTTGATCGCGATGAACTCCACGCCGCGCAGGCCGAGCTCGATCATGCGGTTGACGGCGTTGACGCCGCCCCCGCCCACACCGACGACCTTGATCACGGCGAGGTAGTTCTGGTTGTGGCTCATGCCGGCCTCCGTTTGTCCCCGAACCCGAAACTCTAAACCTCATGTTGAGGGTTAAAGAATTGCCCGGTATGCAATTCCTTGAGTCGAAAGTAGGCGGGGTTCTGCTCGGCGTCGGCCCGACACGCGGCGTGTCCGAGGATCGCTCTCGAGATCAGCGGATGACGCCGGCCTCGGGCGATGTCACGTCATACTCCCGGGTGCCCTCGGGCGGGCTCTTCTGCATGAGCAGGTCGAGCACGCGCGCCTTCTCGGGCGACCGGTCCGCGCTCCCCCACATCACCCGCGTCCCGGTGGCACCGAGGGTCAGAGTGACATCGTCGGGCGTCGTCGCCGAGACGGCGCTGACCTGCGACCGGATGCCGTCCGGCAGCGCCCGCATCACGCGCCCGGCCGCGCGGAACGGTTCGGACGACGTCCCGCCGGGAATGTCGAGGACGGGCTGCCCCGCGGGCGCCTCGGGCGTCGTGGAGAGCACGACACCCGCCGCGTCGACGACGGTGAACCCGGCCGGGGTCTGCACGACGCCGATCGGGGTGCGCTCCACGATGCGCACCACGAGATCGTGCGGGGGGCGCGCCTCCAGCGTGTACGACTCCACGAGCGGGAACCGCACCAGCGCAGCCTTGATCTCGCTGTCGTCGATGAGCGCGAGAGGAGTACCGATCTGGTCATCCAGAGCCCCCGTCACCGCGGCGGCGTCGAGCTGTGAGGTCCCCACGACCTCCACACGCTCGAGAGCGAACAGGGGGCTGTACGCCGCACCGACGGTCGCGAGGACCGTCACGACGACAGCGATGCCCGCACCGATCCAGATCCGGCGGCGTCGACGCTGGCGAACGGTGAAACGCCGCACCTCGGCGCGCAGCGCGCGCCGTCGCGCACGAGAGGCGCGCCACACGTCACGGAGACCGGTACCGGTGTCGTCCGTCGCTGCGGGGGGCGTGGCATCCCGATCTTCGTCCGTCCGCGTCTCCGCGGGGATGAGCGGCAGGACCGGGGCGGTCGCCTCGTCCGGAACCGGAGGGCGCGTGACGGAGGGCGTGGCCGCGCTCGGTGCCGCTCGGGGCTTACGCGGCTCCGGCGGCGACGGCAGAGGTGACGGCCGTTCCATGCTCAGACCGTCGCAGCCTCGGTGCGCGACAGCGCCTCGAGCACCTGCGGGATGATCTGGTACACGTTCCCGCAGCCCAGCGTGATGACGTAGTCGCCCGGGCGGGCGATGCGCGCGGTGTAGTCCGCCGCAGCCTGCCAGTCGGGCACGTAGTGCACGTGTGCCGGGTCGGCGAAGGCGCCGCTGACGAGCTCTCCCGTGACTCCCGGCACCGGGTCTTCGCGCGCGCCGTAGACGTCGAGCATGACCGTGTGGTCGGCGTGGCTCTCGAGCACCTCGGCGAACTCGCGGAACATCTCCTGCGTGCGCGAATAGGTGTGCGGCTGCTGGATCGCGATGATCCGCCCCTCGCCCACGACCGTGCGCGCGGCCGACAGGGCGGCCGCCACCTCGGTCGGGTGGTGCGCGTAGTCGTCGTAGACGCTCACGCCCTGCTGGACGCCGTGCAATTCGAAGCGACGCACGGTTCCGCCGAACCCCTCGACAGCGCGCGCGGCCTCGGCGAGCGAGTGGCCGAGGACTCGCAGGACGGCGACGGCGCCCGCGGCGTTGACCGCGTTGTGGGCACCGGGCACGCGCAGCTGCACATCGACGCTCTCATCGTCCGCGGTGAGCGTGAACGCGACGGGACCGTCGGTCTGGATGCCGCTGAGCCGGACGTCGGCGGCGGCATCCTCGCCGAAGGTCACGACGTTGGCGTGGGTGATGCGCTCCCGCACCGCGCGGGCACCGGCGTCGTCGGATGAGATGACCACGGCCTCACGTGCGGCATCCGCGAATCGGGCGAAGGCCGCGTCGAAGGCGTCGCGCGAACCGTAGTGGTCGAGGTGGTCGGGGTCGACGTTGGTGATGAGGGCCACGGAGGTGTCGTACAGCTCGAACGTGCCGTCGGACTCGTCGGCCTCGATCACGACGAGGTCGTCGGAACCCGTGCCGCTGGAGGCGGCGAGGTCGGCGATGACTCCGCCGTTGACGAACGTGGGATCGACCTCGAGCGCGCGCAGCGCGGTGACGATCATGCCCGTCGACGTGGTCTTGCCGTGGGCGCCGGCGACGGAGACGAGGCGTCGGCCGCCGATCAGCCAGTGCAGCGCCTGCGACCGGTGGATGACGTGGAGACCCCGCGCCTTCGCCATGACGAACTCGGGGTTCTCCGGCCAGATGGCGCCCGTGTGCACGACCGTGTCCGCGTCGCCGAGGTGGGCGGCGTCGTGTCCGACGTGGACGGTGGCCCCGCGGGCGGCGAGGTCGCGCAGCGCCGCGCCGTCGGCTCGATCGGAGCCGGAGACCCGGATGCCGCGGTCGAGGAACATGCGGGCGAGTCCGGACATGCCCGAGCCACCCACGCCGATGAAGTGCGCGGAGGTGATGGTCTCGGGGATCGGGAGGCTCAGGTCGGGTCTGATCATGGCGTCTGCGAGTTTACGTCGCCGATCCTGCGGGAAGGCCCCGGCGCGCCCGCGCGGCATCCGGTGTCCGACCTCTCCGGAGGTCCGCGGCCCGTCGCGCCCGGCACCGTCCTGCGGAAGTCCTGCCCGACACGCCGCGAGGGGCGGCGGCGGAGCAGCCTGTCGCCGATCGACTCCGCGTGACGGCACGGCACGAACCCGGGGCCTTCCGCGCGATGCCCCCTCACGGGAGGTTCGGACCCGCGTGGGCCGAACGGCCTCAGCGGGAGAGGGCCTCGTCGATCATCGCGATGACGTTCTCGGTACCCGCCCGGATGCCGGTACGTGCGGCCGCGGAGCGCATGGCATCCCGCGCTCCTTCGTCGGTCAGCAGCGGCACGATCTCGGAGCGGACGCGCTCGGGCGTGAACTCCGCGTCGTCGATGAGACGCGCCGCCCCCGCGCGCACCGACGCCGCCGCGTTGAGACGCTGCTCGCCGTTGCCGACCGCGTACGGAACGTACACGGCGGGAAGACCCAGGGCGCTGATCTCGCTGACCGTCGCCGCCCCCGAGCGCGACACGATGAAGTCGGCCAGGGCGAAGGCGAGATCCATCCGGTCGACGTACCGCACCACGGCGTAGCCGTCGACATCGGGGTCGGGGAGGTCGGAGTTCTGCCCCGTCACGTGCAACAGCTGCCAGCCCGCGTCGAGAACGTCGCGCCAGGCACCGCCGAACGCCGTGTTCAATCGCTGCGCACCGAGGGAGCCCCCGAAGACGAGGAGCACCGGGCGCGCGGCATCCAGGGCGAAATGACGAGCCGCCTCGTCGCGCAGCGCGGGCGCGTCGAGCTCGACGATCTCGCGACGTAACGGCATGCCCACCACGCGCGAATCACGCAGGGGCGTGCCCTCGAAAGCAACGCCCACCCCGGCCGCCGCTCGCGCGCCGAGCACGTTCGCCAGCCCGGGCTTCGCGTTGGCCTCGTGCACGACGAACGGCACGCGCTCGCGACGGGCCGCCACGTACGCGGGCGCAGCGGCGTAGCCGCCGAACCCGACGACGACGTCGACCCCGCGCTCCCGGATGATCCGGCGCACCTGGGCGACGGCGCGGAGGAAGCGACTGGGGAACCGCGCCGCCGCGCCGTTGGGACGACGCGGGAACGGAACCTTGTCGACGAAGAGGAGTTCGTACCCGCGCAGGGGGACGAGGCGGGCCTCGAGTCCCTCGCGCGTGCCGAGGACGAGGACCTCGTCGGTGGCGTCGCGCGACCGGAGCCCGTCGGCGACGGCGAGCAGAGGATTGACGTGCCCGGCGGTCCCGCCGCCGGCCAGAAGCGTGGTCGTCACTCGTTCGAGCCTAGACGTCAGCGGCGTCGCGCCGCGCGTGCCGGAGCGACCGGCTCGACGAGGCGGCGGTCAGGCAGCGTCCGCGCGCACGACAGCAGCACACCGCACGCGATGAGCACCGACAGCAGCGAGGTACCGCCCTGCGACATGAACGGCAACGGCACGCCCAGCACCGGGAAGATACGCAGCACCACGCCGATGTTCACGAGAGCCTGACCGACGATCCACAGGGTGATGGCTCCCGAGACGATCCGCACGAACGTGTCGTCGGTGCGCCGGATGATGTGGAACGCACCGACCGCGAAGAGCGCGAAGAGCAGCAGGACCACGAGGCATCCGATGAGCCCGAGCTCCTCCCCGATGATCGCGAAGATGTAGTCGTTGGCCGCCGCCGGCAGCCAGTCGTACTTCTCTTTCGAGTTCCCGAGGCCCAAGCCCAACAGCCCACCGCTCGCGAGTCCCCACACGCCGTGGAGGGACTGGTAGCAGGAGGTGTAGTAGCACGAGGCGTCATCGGGGTTGAACAAGCTCGCGATGCGCGCCATGCGGTTCTCGCTGCGGACGGCCGAGGCCAGCACGACCGCCGTCGCCAGCACCGCGGGCACGATGAACATGCGCAGCTTGATGCCCGCGAAGAACAGGGCGCCGAGCACCACGAGCACGAGGATCATCACCGTGCCGAGGTCCTTCCCGCCGAGCACCGTGCCGATGACGAGCACCGATACCGGGACGACGGGGATGAACACGTGCTTCCACGATGTCAGCAGGCGACGCTTGCGATACAGGACCGCGCCCATCCACAGTGCCAGGGCGAGCTTGAGGAACTCGGCGGGCTGGAACTGGAATCCGGCGATCTGCACCCAGTTGCGGTTGCCGTACGACGCGATGCCGAGGCCCGGGACGTACACGAGCAGCTGGAACATCGTGGCGAAGATCAGGACCGGCCACGCGATCTTCTTCCAGAACGCCATCGGCGCCCGGCTGAGGACGAACATGAGCGGGATGCCGACCACGGCGAACACCCCCTGCTTGAGCACGTGCTCGAAGGGGTTCTGCCCGCCGTCGAGGGCGGACGTCGCCGACAGCACCATCACGAGGCCGAAGCCGGTCAGCAGGAGCGCCGCGGAGGTGATCAGGAGGAACTCGGTCGACACCGGTCGGAACGCCCGCCCGAGCGACACGCGCGCGGCGAGGCCGGGCGTCGACGGCTCGTCGGGACTCTGCCGGGGCGGCGGGGCCGTCGTGGTCACTCGCATCCCCCTCAGATCTGTCGGTTCGTTCCGTCGCCGTCGTTCGCGAGCCATGTCCTCACCGCGTCGGCGAACCGGTCGCCGCGATCGGAGTACGACGCGAACTGATCGAAGGATGCCGCCGCGGGGGCGAGGAGCACGGTGTCCCCGTCCTGGGCCACATCCGCCGCCAGTTCGACGACGCGTGTCATGACGTCTTCAGTCTCGGTGTGGTCGACCTCGAACACCGGCACCTCGGGCGCGTGTCGCTCGAACGCCGCCACGACGGCGGCCCGGTCGGTGCCGATCACGATCGCGGCCCGGGCGCGGATGCCGCGCGAGCGCACGAGGTCGCTGAGATCGACGCCCTTGAGCAGACCGCCGACGACCCAGACCGCCCCGGGGTAGGCCGCGAGCGATGACGCCGCTGCGTGCGGATTGGTCGCCTTGGAGTCGTCGACCCAGGTGACGCCCGCGTGCGCGGCGACCACCTGGATGCGGTGCGGATCCAGCCGGAAGCGTTCCAGGGCATCGTGGATGTCAGCCGGCGAGACGCGGAGCGACCGAGCCAGCGCACTCGCGGCGAGGATGTTGGCCACGACGTGCGGGGCGGCGAGGCCCCTTTCGGCCAGGTCGGCGACGGTGGTCAGTTCGAGCGCCGAGGTGGCGCGCTCCTCGAGGAAGGCGCGGTCGACCAGGATTCCGTCGACCACACCGAGATCGCTCGGTCCGGGTACTCCCAGGTCGAAGCCGATGGCGCGCGCACCCTCCTCGACCTCGGCATCCTCCACCATCCGCCGCGTGGCGAGGTCGGCCTTGTTGTAGACGCACGCGACACGGGTGCGCGCGTACACGCCCGCTTTCGCGTCGCGGTAGGCATCGGCGCTGCCGTGCCACTCGAGGTGGTCGTCGGCGAGGTTCAGGCACACGGACGCGTGCGGCGACAGCGCGTGCGGGCCCGCCTGTCGGTTGAGGTACCAGAGCTGGTGGCTCGAGAGTTCGACCACGAGGGCATCGAAGCCGCTCGGATCGCGGACGGCGTCGAGCACCGGGGTGCCGATGTTGCCGACCGGGACCGCGCGCAGGCCACCCGCCACGAGCATCTCCGCGGTCAGGCGGGTCGTCGTCGTCTTGCCATTGGTCCCCGTGATGAGGATCCAGTCCGCCGGCGAACCGTCGGGGCGCACGACTTTGTCGCGCACACGCCAGGCGAGCTCGACGTCTCCCCACAGCGGGATCTGTTCCTCCACCGCCCAGCGGATGACCGGGTGGGATGGCGGGAAGCCCGGCGACGCCAGCACGACCTCCGGGGCGAACTCGACCAGTTCGGCCGGAGGCTCCGTCAACGGTCCGACGTGCAGCCGTGCCCCGATGACGGGCAGCAGACGCGCGTACTCCTCATCGGCCTTCTCCGTCACGACGAGGACGTCGGCTCCCAGTTCGGCGAGGGTGTCGGCGGCCGAGAACCCGGTGATCGACAGGCCCAGCACCGCGACGCGCAGGCCCTTCCAGTCGGCGTACCAGCTGGTGAGGGATGCCATTCGTTCGGGGGTCATACGCGGGAGAGCCATTCGACGTAGAAGAAGCCGACGCCGGAGACCGCGAGCAGGCCCGCGATGATCCACATGCGCACGACGATGGTGACCTCGGGCCACCCCCGCATCTCGAGGTGATGGTGGAGGGGACTCATGAGGAACAGGCGCTTACCGCGCGTGATCTTGAAGTAGGCGCGCTGCAGGATGACGGAGCCCGACGCGATCACGTAGACACCCGCGATCAGGATGAGCAGCAGCTCGGTGCGGGTGAGGATCGCCATGGCCGCCACGACACCGCCGATGGCCATCGAGCCGCAGTCGCCCATGAAGACCTTCGCCTTCGGGGCGTTCCACCAGAGGAAGCCGACGAGCGCCCCGACGAAGGAGGCGGAGACGATGGCGAGGTCGAACGGATCGCGCACCGCGTAGCATCCCGCCTGCACCGTCGGGTCGAGGACGTCGGCACACATCTGCTTGTTCTGCCAGAAGGCCATGAGGCTGTAGACGCCGATGACGAAGATCCCCGAGCCCGCGGCGAGACCGTCGAGCCCGTCGGCGACGTTGACCGAATTGGATGCCGCGGTCCCGATCAGCGAGATCCAGGCGAGGTAGAGCAGCCAGCCGAGGATCGGACCGAGAGCGAAGAGGGAAAGGACCTGGATGTCGCGGAAGATCGAGATGTACCCCGACGCCGGCGTCTGTCCGAACGCGTTCGGGAAGTTCAGCGCGACGATGGCGAAGGGCACCGTCACGATGATCTGACCCGCGATCTTTCGCCATCCCGACAGACCGAGACTGTTCTGCAGCCTCACCTTCATGTAGTCGTCGATGAACCCGACGACACCGAAGCCGAGCATGAGCCAGAGCACGAGGAGACCCGAGATCGTCGGCGGGTTGTTGCCGGCGTACGAGCCGATGAAGTAGCCGATGATCGTGCCGAAGATGAAGATCGTGCCGCCCATGGTGGGCGTGCCGCGCTTGGCTCCGTGCGAAGGGTTGTGCACGTTCTCGGGCGTGCGGATGACCTGACCCCAGCCCCACCGCCGGAACCATCGAAGGAACACCGGTGTGAGGAACAGGGTGAAGGCGAGCGAGATCCCCGCCGACGTCAGTAGTGATCTCACGCGAACAACTCTCCCAGACGGTCGCCGAGGAACCGCAGTCCCGCCGAGTTCGAAGACTTCACGAGGACGCGGTCTCCGTCGCGCAGTTCGGTGGAGAGGTAGTCGTACGCGGCGTCGGCGTCGGCGAAGAAGACCGCCTCGCCGTCCCACGAACCCTGCGCGATCGCTTCGAGGTACATGCGTCGCGCCTCGGGGCCGATCACGACGATGCGCTGGATACGCAGCCGGACGGCGAGAAGACCGACGCGGTCATGCTCTTCGTCGGCGTACTCGCCGAGCTCGCTCATCGCGCCGAGGACGGCGACCGTGCGCTCCCCCGGTCCCGTGATCTGGGCGAGGGTGCGCAGAGCCGCGGCCATGGAGTCGGGGCTGGCGTTGTAGGCGTCGTTGATGATCCGCACCCGATCCGAACCCAGCGGCTGCATGCGCCACCTCTCGGCGATCTCGACCGTCTCCAGCCGCGCGACGGCCTCGGCCGGCGCGACGCCGAGGGCGACGGCGGCGGTCAGGGCGGCGAGGGCGTTCATCACGTGGTGCTCGCCGAGCACCCGCAGGGTGAGGGTGAAGGGCTCGCCGTCGACCAGGAGATCGGCGCGGGTCCCGGATGCCGAGACCTCGACGTCGACCGCACGCACCTGCGCGCGATCGCTCCGACCGAACCACCGCACGTCCTGCCCGCGCTCGCGCGCGATCGGCTCCATCGCCGCCACGCGGGGATCGTCGGCGTTCAGCACGGCGAGACCGCCCTCACGCGTGGCGCGCACGAGCTCGCTCTTGGCGTGGAAGGTGGATTCGATGCCGCCGAAACCTCCAGCGTGCGCCATCCCGACCATGAGGACCACGCCGATGTCGGGGGTCACCAGCCCGGCCAGGTGGGCGATGGCTCCGGGCGCGCTCGCGCCGAACTCGCTCACGAGGAAACGGGTGTCTTCGGTGACGCGCAGCATGGTCAGCGGAGCACCGACCTCGTTGTTGAACGACGCGCGGGGTGCCACCGTCTCCCCCTCATCGGCGAGGATGCGCGCGAGCAGGTTCTTGGTGGTCGTCTTGCCGTTGGAGCCGGTGATGCCCACGACCTTGAGCTCTCCCCGGGCGCGCACGCGCGCGACGACGTCGCGGGCGAGGTCGCTGAGGGCCGCCACGACGTCGGGCACGACGATCTGACTGACGTCGTCGTCGAGTTCGCGCTCGACGATCGCGAGGGCCGCCCCCCGCTCCACGGCGGTGCCGACGAAGAGGTGTCCGTCCGTCGTCTCGCCGGGCTTGGCGACGAAGATTCCGCCGGGCTCGATGAGGCGCGAGTCGGTGTCGACCAGACCGTCGACGAGGGTGTCGGAGGTGTCGTTCCCGCGGACGACGAGGCGCCCGCCGACGACGCCGGCGAGATGGGAGAGGCTCGTGGAGATCATTGCTGTGCGGACGCCCTTTCCGTGTCGCATTCGTTACCGAGACGAGACCGGCGTCGGCGGTGTCTCAGCCGAACTTGGGCAGTTCGGGGGTCGTGGTTCCCGACGGGATCACGCGATAGGTCTTGAGAACCTGCGTGAGAGCCTTCTGGAACGCGGGGGCGGTGGCCGCCGACGATTTTACCGTCCGCGGCTCGTCGAGATTGACCTCGACGACGTACTGCGGGTCGTCGGCCGGGGCGAAACCGATCATGGTGGTGAAGTAGGCGTCGCCCTTGTAGGCGCCGGTGTCGGGGTCGGTCTTCTCACCGGTACCCGTCTTGATCGCCACCCGGTAGCCCGGGATCTCGACCTGCTTCGCGAGCGTCCCCTGTGTGGCAACGTTCTCCAGCATGAGCGACACCTTGCGTGCGGCATCCTCGGAAACCACGCGCGTGCCCTGCGTGTCGGGAACGTCGGTGACGGTGCCGTCAGCCGCGGTGCAGCCCTCGACGATGGACAGCGGCATCCGCACTCCGCCGTTCGCGATGGTCTGGTACGCCCCGGCGAGCTGGGGCACCGTGACCGAGATGCCCTGACCGAAGGTGGTGTTGTAGAAGGTCTGCTTGTCCCACTGCGAAGGGTCGCGCATGATGCCCGACGACTCCCCCGGGAAGTTGACCGCCGTCTGCTGGGTGAGCCCGAACTTCTCCAGGTAGGAGACGCGGGTGTCGAGCGGGATCATCTCTCCGAACTTCGAGATGCCGACGTTCGAGGAGTCGATCAGCACACCCGTGAGCGTGTAATTGTTCGCGCCGTGCGAGAACGAGTCAGACACGCGGGCCTCACCGCCGAGGGTCTCACTGCCCGAGGCGGTGACCGTCGTGTCCGAGGTGAACGAACCCGAATCCAACCCGATGGCCGCGGTGATCGCCTTCATCGTCGATCCGGGCTCGTTCGGATCCCCGAACGCCGCGCTCCCCCGATCGGCGACCGGGCTGGACGCCGGGTCGTTGGGGTCGACCGTCGGGTACTCCGCCAGAGCGCGGACCTTTCCGGTCTTCGCCTCCACGACCGTGATGGTGCCGCGCAGCGATCCGGTGTTCTGTACCTGCTCGGCGATCAGCTGGCTCATGTACCACTGGAGGTCGCGGTCGATCGTGAGCTTGAGGGTCCCGCCGTCGACGGCGGGCTCGGTCTCGACCTCGGTGCCCGGGAGCACGGTTCCGTCGCGTCCCTGCTGGTAGACGACCTTGCCGTTGGTCGACGCGAGGCAGGCGTTGTCGGCGGACTCCAGGCCGGCGAGCGGCTCACCGTCGCTGCCGACGAAACCGATCAGGTTGCCGGCGACGGCGCCGTCGGGGTACACCCGGCCGGCCTGCGGCGGGAAGCTGAGGAACGGCAGGCCCAGGTCCGCGAGCGCACGGTACTGCTCCGTCGAGACGTTCTTGGTGACCGAGGCCCACTGGGACTTCGGGTTCGCCTCGTGGGCGTCTGTGACGATCTTCTCGACGTCGGACGCGTTCTGGCCCGTGATGGCCGCGATCTGTGCAGCGATCTCCGTCCACGTCTGCGTGACCTTCACGCCGCCGTCTTCGGTGCGCTCGGTCAGGCCCTGGACGGCGAGACTCGGATCGATGTCGACGTCGTACCGGTGGACGCTGGATGCCAGCGTCACGCCGTTCTCATCGACGATCGACCCGCGTGAGCCATAGATCGTGCGGGAGTCCTGCAGGCCCATGGCGAGCGAGTCGTCCACGTGCTCCCGCGCGTTGACGACCTGGATGTCGACGAGCCGGACCACGAACGCGATGAGGACGATGAGAACGATGCCCAGCGCGAGCACCGTTCGACGCCGGGGCGAGCGAGAGAGGGAGGTCGTCATGGGCTTATCGTGTCGCGGGCGTCGGCAGACCGTCGCTGATCGGCGGGGGTGTCGCGGATCCGGCCGGCGGAGTCGTCGCGTCGGGAGTCGTCGCGTCGGGAGTCGTCGCGTCGGGAGTCGTGCCTGCCGTCGCGTCTGTCGCCGAGGCGGGCGGCGTGGCCGCGGGCTCGGCGGGCGTCTGCGGCTTGGTCGCCAGCGGCACGCCGGAGATCAAAGCGTTGCGAACCGACCCGCGGCCGAGGGCGTCGACCGACGACACGCCTTCGGCGGGCTGCCCCGAACCGATGACGGCTCCGTCGCTCAGGCGGAGGTAGGTGGGCGATTCGTCGATCACCATGCCGAGGGCGGCAGCGTTCGCGGCGAGGTACTGCGGGGAGCTGAGCCCGGCCACCTCGTCGTACAGGATCTGCTTCTGATACGTCAGGTCACGTTGCTGCTGGGTCAGCGAGGAGATCTCGAACGAGCTCTGCGTGGTGAGGATCGACAGCCCCATCTGCACGAGCGCGATGAGCACCGCCCCGGCTACCGCGATCACGCCGAACGCGCGGCGCGGCACCCGGCGACGCGCGGGTGTCGGAACGGCCTGCAGGCGGCGGGGCTCGCGGATCGGTGCGGGGAAGTCGGGTTCGAAATCGGTCGGGACAGCCCGGAGATCGATGGCCTGGGGTGCACTCATGCGTCCTCCTGGGTTCGCTCGGCCGCGCGCAGCCGCACGGGCGTCGCGCGGGGGTTGGCGGCGCGTTCCGCGTCGCTGGCGAGCTCGGCGCCGCGGACGAGCAGCCGGAACTTCGGCGCGTGTTCGGGCAGCTCCACCGGGAGCCCCCGGGGAGCGGTGGATGCCGTGGCCTCGGCGAACACGCGCTTGACGAGACGGTCCTCCAGCGACTGGTACGACAGCACGACGATGCGTCCGCCGACGCCCAGCACCTTCAGCGCCGCCGGGATCGTGCGCTCGAGCACCGAGAGCTCGGCGTTGACTTCGATACGCAGCGCCTGGAACACGCGCTTCGCCGGATGACGCTCGCGCAAGACGGCGGCCGGCGTCGCGGCCTGCAGCACGTCGACGAGCTGACCCGACCGTTCCAGCGGAGCTTCCGCGCGAGCGGCGATGATGGCGCGCGCATAGCGGCCGGCGAGCTTCTCCTCGCCGTAGCGCTCGAAGATGCGCCGCAGGTCGCCCTCGCCGTAGGTGGCGAGCACCTCGGCGGCGGTGACACCCGTTGTCTGGTCCATCCGCATGTCGAGGGGGGCGTCCTGGGCGTATGCGAAGCCGCGAGAGGCCTCGTCGAGCTGCAACGAGGACACTCCGAGGTCGAACAGGATGCCGTCGACCTTCCCCACACCCGCGGATGCCACGGCCTCGGCGATCCCGTCATAGACGGTGTGCACGAGGGTCACGCGATCCCCGAAACGCGCGAGGCGCTCCCCCGCGATCCGCAGGGCGTCGGTGTCACGGTCGAGACCGAATAGGCGCGCGGTCGGGAAGCGCTCGAGGAACGCCTCGGAGTGCCCGCCCATGCCGAGCGTCCCGTCGACGAAGACGGCATCCGGTCGTTCGAGGGCCGGAGCGAGCAGCTCGGCGCAGCGCTCGAGCAGCACGGGGGTGTGGATGTCGCGGATGTCCATGATGTCGGAGCCGCTCCTCGGCTCTGATCCCCATCCGCATCGACCTGGCGCCGGGGAAGTGCGTCAGGGCATGCGGCTGGGAGTCACAGCCGAGGATCAGAACAGTCCCGGGATCACCTCCTGCTCCATCTCGGCGTACGTCTCTTCGTTGCTCTCGGCGTAGGAGTTCCACGCCTCCGCATCCCAGATCTCGGCGTGGGCGCCCACACCGGTGACGACGAGCTCTCGCCCGAGTCCGGCATAGGTGCGCAGCGCCGGGGGAACGGTGATGCGGTTCTGGCTGTCGGGCTTCTCAGCGCTGGCCCCCGAGAGGAACATGCGCAGGAAGTCGCGAGCCTGCTTGTTGCTGAGCGGCGCCTCGCGGATCCGCTCGTGCACGCGCTCGAACTCCTCGGTGCTGAACACGTAGAGGCAGCGGTCCTGCCCCCGGGTGATCACCACCCCGGCGCCGAGATCGTCACGGAACTTCGCCGGCAGGATGACCCGACCCTTGTCGTCGAGCTTGGGGGTGTGCGTACCGAGCAGCATTCGGGTGTCCACCCCCTTCGTCCGGCCTGCGAAGTTTTCCCCACTTTACTCCACTACCCTCCACTTAGCTATCGATTGCGCCCCTCTTCTGGGCGAACTCTCCCCTCGTGTACAGTCCGCTCGCGCTGCGGCGGCGTGGGGAAGACCGCGAGACGGCGCGGAACAGCGCGGTTCACCGGGCCGGGATCACGATTCGACGAGTCCGGTGGAGGGAAAGGGAGGACGTCTCGCCCGGGTGGTTCTCCCCCGCGCGGTCGCGCGGATCTCCTCCCGGGCACACGAAAAAGCACCGGCTCCGAAGAGCCGGTGCTTTGCAGGATGTGTGCGGTTCTAGCGTTCCTCGTTGCGACGATCCCAGCGGTCGTTCATGCGGTCCATGAACGAGGCACCGGACGCACGAGGCGCTCGGGGGGAACTCGCCGCGGGAGCTGCCCGGTGCGACCCCTTCATCGGAGTGACCGCGAGGACGACGCCGCCGACCATCAGCAGGAACCCGACGACACCGATCGCGATGCCGAGGAACCCGGTGTTGAAGCCGATCGACACTCCCGCCACCAGGGCACCGAGACCGGCCAGCACGAGGATGGAGCCGTAGACGATGTTGCGATAGCTGAGGGCGCGCCCGGGAGCAGTGACGACGTCGGCGTCGTGGCTCATGAGATGGCGTTCCATCTCGTCTAGCAGACGCTGCTCCTGTTCGGAGAGTGGCATGCATCCCCCTCTGTTGCTAAGTACGGACGATTCTACGCGGGGCGTGGATCACTAGGCTAGGCCCGTGGTGACCTCCCCGGAACCGATCGAAGCTGTTTCCCAGCGACTCGACAAGTTCCTCTCTGACCAGCTATCCTACGCCTCCTCCTTGGGCCCGGAGGCGGAGACGATGAGTCGTGCCGGCGTGGCATCCCTGCGGGGCGGAAAGCGTCTTCGTGCGCGGTTCTGCCTCACCGGCTGGCGTGCGGTGGCGGAGGCGAACGGGGCACGCGACGTCGCGCCCACGGCCGCGGCGATCACGGTCGCCGCCGCCCTCGAGGTCTTCCAAGCCGCGGCTCTGGTTCACGACGACATCATCGACAACTCCGACACCCGTCGAGGTCAGCCCGCGGCCCATCGCGCACTCGAGGCGGCGCACATCGAGGCCGGCTGGGTCGGCGACGCGGGCATGTTCGGCCGCTCGGGAGCGGTACTGCTCGGCGATCTGCTCGTCGCCTGGAGCGACGACCTCCTCGAGGACGCGCTGACGGATCAGGCCACGGCTGCGGCCACGCGACGGTTGTATGCGCAGATGCGGCGTGACGTCACGATCGGTCAGTTCCTCGACGTGGCCGAAGAATCCGCCTACGCCGTCTACGCCGACGACGCGCACGCCGAGCGTGCGCTGCGTGTCGCCTCGTACAAGTCAGCGCGCTACAGCATCCAGAAGCCGCTCGAGATCGGGGCCGCCCTCGCCGGTGCCGACGACGAGCAGCTCGACGCCCTCGCCCGATTCGGCCACGACGTCGGAATGGCCTTCCAGTTGCGCGACGACGTGCTGGGGGTGTTCGGCGACACCGCGGTCACGGGGAAGCCCGTCGGGGACGACCTGCGCGAAGGCAAGCGAACGGTTCTCGTGGCTTTCACCCGGGAAGCGCTCCCCGCACCGGCCCGCCGCACGGTAGACGAACTGCTGGGCGACTCGACTCTGGATGCCGCGCAAATCGGCGCCCTGCAGAACACGATCGTCGACACCGGGGCGCTGTCGCGCACCGAGGATCTCATCGCCGACTACTCCCGACGCGCCGATCGCGCCCTGGCGGGGGTCCACCTCGGCAACGCCGCGGTCGGAGAACTCCGCGATCTCGCTCGAGCGGCTACGCAGCGCTCGTCCTGAACACCGCGCAGGACGCCTCAGGCGAGCGTCGCCGCCACGCGGCGGACTTCGCTCTTGCGTCCCGCGAGGAGAGCTTCGATCGGCGCGACGCCGATCGACTCCTCGGGGGTGAAGAGCCAGTCGATCGTCTCGTCGTCGTCGAACCCCGCGTCGTGCAGCACGATGATCGTGCCGCGCAGCGACGCCAGCGGTCGCCCGTCGACGATGAACACCGCAGGAATGCGCAGGACGCCGTCACGCCGCGAACCGACCAGATACTGCTCGTCGAGAAGACGGCGCACGCGCCCGTGGGACTCTCCCAGGATCTCAACCAGATCGGGGATGGTCAGCCACGCGGTTTCATAACGGGGAGTCTCACTCACCCCTCCACTATCTCATCGCCTCCGATTCCTGCGGATGAGGCGGAGCGGGCGCCGAGGCCGTCACATCCGTCACATGAGCCCCACGCGTTGACATCTCTCCCATCGCATGCGACGGTGTCGGCAGTCGGAAGAACGGAATCCCCCACCATGCGACGACTCCCCTCGTTCCCCCTGCCCGCCGCGCCGCGACCGGGCGCCGTGTGGCCCGCCGCGATCGTCGGAACGATCGCCCTGGCACTCACGGGCGAGAGCGCCGCTCACGCCGCCCCGCCCATACCACCCCTCACAGCGCTCCCCCCGGCACCCGCGACCGCGGGGTCCGCGCCCGTCATCCGACCGGCATCGAGCGCTCCCGCGACCCATACCGTCGAGTCCGGCGACACCGTCTGGGCGATCGCCCAGCGCTACGGTCTCGACACCGCCGCACTGCAGGCGGCGAACGGCCTCGACGGCGCCAGCATCATCCGCCCCGGCCAGGTGCTGACCCTCGGGGTCGCGGCTCCGACGCCGTCTGCTCCTCCCGCTGACGTCGCCTCGTCGACGTACGAGGTGCAGGCCGGCGACACCATCTCCGCGATCGCGGCCGCCCACGGGGTGTCGACCGACGCGGTCCTGACCGCCAACGGCCTGACACGCGACTCGATCATCTACCCCGGCGAATCGCTGCAGATCCCCTCCGCGGCTGCGCCCGGTCCGGCATCCGTCGATCCGGTGCTCGCTCCGGGACTCGATGCGGAACAGTCCGAGAACGCCCGGCTCATCATCCGCATCGGTCGTGAGCTCGGCGTCTCCGATCGCGGCATCCTCGTCGCCCTGGGCACCGCCATGCAGGAATCGTGGTTGCGCAACCTCGACTGGGGCGACCGCGACTCCCTCGGGCTGTTCCAGCAGCGCCCGAGCACCGGCTGGGGCACCGCCGAACAGGTTCTCGACCGCGAGCGCTCCACCCGCGTGTTCTACGGCGGCCCGGCCGACCCCAACGGGTCGGACACGCGCGGTCTCCTCGACATCGCGGGCTGGGAGAACCTCTCCTACGCCGACGCGGCCCAGGCCGTGCAGATCTCCGCCTACCCCGACCGCTACGCGCAGTGGGAGCAGCCGGCCACCGAGTGGCTCGCCGTTCTCGGTTGAGGTGAGGGTGAGCCGCTCCCGGGGCTCCCAGGGGGCGCTCCGTAGACTCGGACTGTGAGCACGAGTCAGCAGGCCGACCCGCTGATCGGCCGTCTCGTCGACGGCCGGTACCGGGTGCGCGCGCGTATCGCGCGCGGCGGCATGGCGACCGTGTACGTCGCGACCGACCTGCGCCTCGAGCGCCGGGTCGCGCTGAAGGTCATGCACGGCCACCTGAGCGACGACACCGTGTTCCAGAGCCGGTTCATCCAGGAGGCGCGCTCTGCCGCACGGCTGAGCGACCCGCACGTGGTGAACGTGTTCGACCAGGGCCAGGACGGCGAGATGGCCTACCTCGTCATGGAGTACCTGCCGGGAATCACGCTGCGCGAGCTCCTGCGCGAGCACAAGCGCCTCACCGTCGATCAGACCCTGACGATCATGGATGCCATCCTCTCGGGACTCGCGGCCGCCCATCGCGCCGGGATCGTCCACCGCGACGTCAAGCCGGAGAACGTGCTCCTCGCCGAAGACGGGCGCATCAAGATCGGCGACTTCGGTCTGGCCCGCGCCACGACAGCCAACACCGCCAGCGGCGCCCAGCTCATGGGCACGATCGCCTACCTGGCGCCCGAGCTCGTGACGCGCGGCACCGCCGACGCCCGCAGCGACATCTACTCGCTCGGCATCATGCTGTACGAGATGCTCGCGGGTGAGCAGCCCTACAAGGGCGAGCAGCCTATGCAGATCGCCTACCAGCATGCGACCGACTCGGTCCCACGGCCGAGCGCGAAGAACCCGTCCGTTCCCGAGCAGCTCGACGAGCTCGTGCTGTGGTCGACCGAACGCGAACCCGACGACCGCCCCGTCGACGCCGGTGTCATGCTGCAGCGTCTGCGCGAGATCGAGAAAGAGCTGGGCCTGGCCCCACAGGTCGCGCGCGCGGTGTCGGTGGGAACCGTCGGTCCCTCGAGCCCCGCGGAGTCCCGCGAGCTGACGAAGGTGCTGCCGCAGACGGCGACCGTGCCCGACGCCCCCACGGAGGACACGGACAACGCCGCGCGGCTGCGAGCCCGCACGCGCCGTCGAACGGCCCGCGGTGTGTGGCTGCTGCTGCTCGTCCTCCTCCTCGCGGGCGGTTCGGCCGCGACCGGGTGGTGGTTCGGTTCCGGACCCGGCTCGCTCGTCGAGGTCCCCGACGTCTCGCAGCGGAGCTTCGCGGATGCCGAGAACCTGCTGGCCCAGAACCAGTTGCGGGCGCAGGCTCAGGACGTCAACGACCGCGAGATCCCGGCCGGAACCACGGTCGGGTCCGACCCCCCGGCCACCTCGCGCCTCGACAAAGAGACGGTGGTGACCGTCTTCGTGTCCGCGGGCCCGGCGACCCACCAGATCCCGGAGTTGACGGGCAAGAGCGTCGACGAGGTGCGCGGCATCCTCGAGGCCGCCTATGTCGGCGTGGGAGACGTCGGCCAGGAATTCACGGACGCCGAGGCCAACACGGTTCTCTCGGCGTCGATCACCCCGCGCTCCGGAGGCGACGCGATCGACTGCACCGGCGGCTGCACCGTGTACGAGGGCGACGCCGCATCACTCATGGCATCCCTGGGGCCTGTTCCGGACGTCGCCGGCATGACGACGGCTCAGGCGGAACGCGAGCTCCAGGCCGTGAACCTGTCGACCACGACGAGCGAGGAATACAGCAACTCCGTCGCCTCGGGCACCGTGATCGCCATCGGCGACCGCGACGGGGGCGGCAACTGGCGGCCGGGCGACACGGTGACCCTGCGTGTGTCGATCGGGCCGAAGCCCGTGATGATCCCGGAGAACATCGTGGGCATGTCGATCCGCGACGCGGTGTCGACTCTCGAGAACCTCGGTTTCGAGGTCAATGCCGGGATCGACGACGGCACCCTTCCCCTCGGGTTCAAGTACTGGGACATCTACAAGGTGCGCGCCAGCAACCCGAAGGCCGGAACGACCGCCCCACAGGGCAGCACGGTCACGTTGACGCCGACGCTGTAGCGCGGGCGGAGCGCCTCACCGGCCGCCTCACCGGCGTGGCGCGGCCTCTCGCGCCGGGATCGCGTGCGATGACCGCGCCCTGGCCCACACCCACGGCCAACGACGACGCCCCCGATCACGACGGATCGGGGGCGTCGCTCGCGGTGAGCGCGACTCAGCGCTTCTCGAGCTCCTCGGCCACGAGGAACGCGAGCTCGAGGCTCTGGCGGTGGTTCAGGCGCGGGTCGCACAGGCTCTCGTAGCGCGTCGCGAGGGTCGCCTCGTCGATCTGCTCGGCCCCGCCGAGGCACTCGGTGACGTCGTCACCCGTGAGTTCGACGTGGATGCCACCGGGGTGCGTCCCGACCGCGCGGTGCGCCTCGAAGAATCCGCGCACCTCGTCGACCACGTCGTCGAAACGACGGGTCTTGTACCCGGTGGGCGTCGTGATGCCGTTGCCATGCATGGGGTCGGTGACCCACAGCGGCGTCGCCCCGGAATCGCGGACGGCCTCGAGCAGGGGCGGAAGGGCGTCACGGATCTTGCCCGCCCCCATGCGCGTGATGAACGTCAGGCGGCCGGGCTCGCGCTCGGGGTCGAGCTTGTCGATGAGGGCGAGCGCGGTCTCGGCCGTCGTGGTGGGGCCGAGCTTCACGCCGATCGGGTTGCGGATCTTCGAGAAGTAGTCGACGTGCGCGCCGTCGAGCTCGCGCGTGCGCTCGCCGATCCACTGGAAGTGCGACGACGTGTTGTACGGGAGTCCGGTGCGCGAGTCGATCCGCGTCATCGGTCGCTCGTAGTCCATGAGCAGGCCCTCGTGGCCCGTGTAGAACTCCACGCGCGTGAGCTCGTCGAAGTCCGCACCCGCGGCCTCCATGAACTTGATCGCGCGGTCGATCTCCGTCGCCATGGCCTCGTACGCCTGGTTCGCGGGAGTGCTGGCGAAACCCTTGTTCCAGCTGTGCACCTCGCGCAGGTCGGCGAACCCGCCCTGCGTGAAGGCACGGATGAGGTTCAGCGTCGACGCGGCGGTGTGGTAGCCCTTGAGCAGACGGGCGGGGTCGGCCTTGCGCGACTCCTCGGTGAAGTCGTAGCCGTTGACGATGTCGCCCCGGTAGGCGGGAAGCGTCACTCCCCCGCGGGTCTCGACGTCGCTCGAGCGGGGCTTGGCGAACTGGCCCGCCATGCGGCCCATCTTCACCACGGGCATCGAGGCGCCATACGTCAGCACGACGGCCATCTGCAGGACCGTCTTGATGCGGTTGCGGATCTGCTCGGCGGTCGCGCCGGCGAACGTCTCGGCGCAGTCACCGCCCTGCAGGAGGAAGGCCTGACCGGCGGCGGCACGAGCGAGACGATCGCGCAGGATGTCGACCTCGCCGGCGAAGACCAGCGGCGGAAGGGTCGCCAACTCTGCGGATGCCGCGGCCACCGCGCCCTCGTCATACCACTGCGGCTGCTGCTTGATGGGCAGGGATCGCCAGTGGTCGAGGTCGTGGAGCTGCTGATTCACCCCTGAAGTCTAGTGGCGCGACGCGGGCGCCTTCGCCGCCTGCGCGGTCGCCAGACGGTCCTTCACGGTCGAGGCGTAGACGTCTTCGTAACGCTGCTCGCCGAGGCGCTGGAGGGCCACCATGATCTCGTCGGTCACCGAGCGCAGGATGTACCGATCACCCTCCATCCCGTCGAACCGGGAGAAGTCGAGGGGCTCGCCGATGATGATCCCCACGCGGCCCACGCGCGGCAGACGCTGTCCGATCGGCATGACGGCACCGGTGTCGACCATCACAACGGGGATCACGGGGACACGGGCCTCCAAGGCCATGCGCGCGATGCCCGTGCGACCGCGGTACAGCGTGCCGTCGGGGCTCCGGGTGCCTTCGGGGTAGATCCCCAGCAGCTCGCCGCGCCCCAGCACCCCCAGACCGGTGTTCAAGGATGCCTCGGAGGCCTTGCCCCCGGAGCGGTCGATGGGCAGCTGCCCGGTCGCGGTGAAGAACATCCGCGTGGCCCAGCCTTTGAGCCCCTTGCCGGTGAAGTAGTCGCTCTTGGCGAGGAAGGCCATCCGGCGGTCGATCATCAGCGGAAGGAAGATCGAGTCGGAGAACGAGAGGTGGTTGCTCGCGAGGATCGCGGCACCGTCGCGCGGGATGTTGCGCCGGCCCACGAGCCACGGGCGGAACACGGCCTTGATGACCGGTCCGATCACGACGTACTTCATGAGCCAGTAGAACATCGTCAGCGCTCCTTGCCGGCCAGATCCGCGACGCCGATGAGTCCGGCGTCATTGCCCAATCGCGCGATCGTGAACTCGGCGACCGGACGTTCACCGTACCCCGGGAGGGAGGTCTCGTACGCGAGTCTCACCGGCACGAGCAGGTCGGCGCCCAGCTGCGCGACGCCCCCTCCGATGACGAACAGCTCGGGATCGAGGACGGCCTGGAACCCACCGCACGCCTCGCCCAGCGCCGTGGCGACGCGGCGCAACGCCTCGATCGCGCCAGGATCGCCCGCGAGCACCAGCCGCGAGACCGCGGGTCCGGGAATCGCGCCCTTCTCGTCACGGACCGCGGCGAGAGCCGCACCGATCCCGCCTTCGTCGGCGATCGCGTTGGCCTCGCGCTGGAGGGCGCGGCCGGACGCATACTGCTCGAGGCATCCGTTCTGTCCGCACCCGCAGGGATGACCGCCCCGGACGAAGCGCATGTGCCCGAGCTCGCCGCCGATGCCGTGACCGCCGCGGAAGAGCTCGCCGTCGGTGACGACGGCACCGCCGACGCCCGTGCCCATCGTCAGCATGACCATGTCGCGCACACCTTGGCCCGCGCCGAAGCGGTACTCGCCCCAGCCTGCGGCGTTCGCGTCGTTCTCGATCGTCACGGGGGCGTCGAGGCGACCCTCGAGACGGGCACGCAGGGGCTCGTTTCGCCAATCGATGTTCGGGGCGTAGATCACGGTGCTGCGGTCGGAGCTGATGAATCCCGCGGCGGCGACGCCGATCGCGTGGATCTCGTGCGCGCGGCGCAGGTGGTCGGCCATATCGACGACGGCATCGACCAGCGCCGCCGGATCGATCGGGGTGTCCACCCGCAGCTTCTCGACGATCGTGCCGTCCTCGGCGACGACGCCGCCCGCGATCTTGGTGCCTCCGATGTCGATGCCGACGTTCTGCACCGTGCTCCCCTCCGGCCCGCCACCCGGCTCGGCCCGGAGCAGTCTAGCCACCCTCGGCAGCGGGCGCGGGACGCCGCGTTCGCCGAGGGTGTCGGTGATCGTACGGATAGACTCGACGGACCGATCGACATTTTTCCGGTACCGAAGGAGTTGCCGTGATCCAGTTCGACCTCCCCCCTGTCGTCGCAGCCGACCCGGACGCCAACACGTCCGACCTGCTCGCCGACCGTGTCCGGGCCACCCCCGATCGCCCGCTGTTCGCGATCCCCGATGCCGATGGCTGGCGCGATGTCACCGCCGCGGAATTCGAGCGGCAGGTGATCGCCCTGGCGAGGGGCTTCGTCGCGGCGGGCATCCAGCCCGGCGAGAAGGTGGCGTTCATCGCGCGCACCACGTACGACTGGACGCTCGTCGACTTCGCGCTGTTCTATGCCGGCGCGATCATGGTGCCGGTGTACGAGACCAGCTCGCCCTCGCAGATCTCCTGGATCCTGTCGGACTCGGGTGCGATCGCGGCGGTCCTCGAGTCGCCTGAGCACGCCGAGCGTCTCGACGAAGTGCGCAGCGACCTGCCCCTGCTCCGCGACGTGTGGGCGATGTACTCGGGAGCGCTCGACGCCCTCGTCGCGAACGGGACGCACATCACCGACGAAGAGATCGAGCGTCGCCGCCACCTCGCGAAAGCGTCGGACGTCGCCACCCTCATCTACACCTCGGGGTCGACGGGACGCCCGAAGGGCTGCGTTCTCGTGCACAGCAACTTCGTCGAGCTGGCGCGCAACTCCGCCAAGGCCCTGCACGAGGTCGTCGAGACCCCCGGCGCATCGACGCTGCTGTTCATCACCACCGCGCACGTGTTCGCACGCTTCATCTCCCTGCTGAACGTGCACGCCGGTGTGAAGACCGGGCATCAGCCCGACACGAAGCAGCTCCTCCCCGCGCTGGGCACGTTCAAGCCCACGTTCCTGCTGGCGGTGCCCCGCGTTTTCGAGAAGGTCTACAACTCGGCGGAGCAGAAGGCCGAAGCCGGCGGGAAGGGCAAGATCTTCCGCGCGGCCGCCGACGCGGCGATCGAGCACTCGCAGCGTCTCCAGGACGGGAAGTCGATCCCCCTGCTGCTGAAGATCAAGTTCGCGCTGTTCGACAAGCTCGTCTACTCCAAGCTCCGCGAAGCGATGGGCGGACGTGTCGTCTACGCCGTGTCGGGTTCTGCTCCCCTCGGCCCGCGCCTCGGACACTTCTTCCGGAGCCTGGGTGTCGTCATCCTCGAGGGCTACGGCCTCACCGAGACGACGGCGCCGGCGACGGTGAACCTCGCGACGAAGTCGAAGATCGGCACGGTCGGTCCGGTGCTGCCGGGTGTGGGCGTCCGTCTGGCCGATGACGGCGAGATCCAGGTGCGCGGCATCAACGTCTTCCGCGAGTACTGGCAGAACCCCGAAGCCACCGCGGAGGCGTTCGACGGCGAATGGTTCAAGACCGGTGACATCGGCGCGTTCGACAGTGATGGATTCCTCGCCATCACCGGCCGCAAGAAGGAGATCATCGTCACCGCGGGCGGCAAGAACGTCGCGCCGGCGGCGCTCGAAGATCCGATCCGGGCTAACCCGATCGTCGGACAGGTCGTCGTCGTGGGCGACCACAAGCCGTTCATCTCGGCGCTGGTGACCCTCGACCCCGAGATGCTGCCGACGTGGCTGGCCAACAACGGTCTTCCCGCCGACATGTCGCTGGCCGACGCGGCGACGAACGAGAAGGTGCGCGCGGAGGTACAGGGCGCGATCGACCGGGCGAACACCCGCGTGTCGCGCGCCGAGTCCATCCGCAAGTTCACGATCCTCCCCCTCGAGTGGACCGAGGCGAGCGGCCACCTGACGCCCAAGATGAGCATCAAGCGCAACGTCATCGTGAAGGACTACGCGGATGCCATCGAGGACATCTACGCGGTCCCCATCAACACCACGAACGTCTCACTGCCCTGAGCGCACGAGAGCGGCCCGGTCCCTCGCGGGGCCGGGCCGTTTTCGCGTCACCAGAACAGGGTCGGCGACGGCGACAGGGCGATCGGCGCTCGAACGTCCTGTTCTCGTCGCACGCCCTGTTCTCCTGACATGCGCGAGGGGTCAGAACCAGTCGCTCTCGCGGATCTGCCGCATCGCCTCGCGGCGCGTCTCAGCGGGCAGACGGGACAGATACAGCATCCCGTCGAGGTGGTCCGTCTCGTGCTGCAGGGCCTGGGCCAGCAATCCCTCCCCCTCGAGCACGACCTCGTTGCCGTCGAGGTCGATGCCGACGACCTTCGCCCAGGGATAGCGGGTCGCCTCGTGCCAGAGACCGGGGACGGAGAGGCATCCCTCCCCCACGAGCTGCGGCTCGCCGCGCGTCTCGACGAGCACGGGGTTGAGGACGTAGCCGATGTCGCCGTCGATGTTGTAGCTGAAGGCCCGGAGGCCCACGCCGATCTGGGGCGCGGCGACGCCGGCGCGGCCCGGCGGTTCGACGGTGTCGAGCAGATCGCGCACGAGTGCGTGGATGCCGTCGTCGATGGTGTCGATGGGTGCGCTGGGCGCGCGCAGCACCGGGTCGCCGAAGAGGCGGATGGGTCGAACGGTCATGCCGCCGCCACCGGAGCGCGCAGGCCCTCCACGACCGCCGCGGCGAGCTCGCGGGCCGCCTGGCGGGTCTCGGGCTGCAGGTCGCGGAACGAGATGGCACTGCCGGCCGCGATCCGCGGGTCGTACGGCATCCGGATGACGGTCTGCACGCGCGTGCGGAAGTGCGCCTCCAGCTCGCTCTCGCGCACGAGCGGCGTGCCGGGGCGCGCGGAGTTGAGCACGACGATCGCGGAGCGCACGCGGTCGGCGTAGCCGTTCGTCTCGAGCCACGTGAGGGTCTCCGACGCCAGCCGCGCTTCGTCGACCGAGAGACCGGCGACCACGACGAGGGAGTCGGCGCGTTCGAGGGTCGCCTCCATCACCGAGTGCACGATTCCCGTGCCGGTGTCGGTGAGCACGATGGAGTAGTAGTGCGCGGCGACATCGGCGACCTGGCGGTAGTCGTCGTCGCTGAACGCCTCGGACACACGCGGGTCGGAATCGGATGCCAGGACGTCGAGGCGCGTGGCATCGCGCGCGACGATCGAGGAGACGTCGTGGTACCCGTCGACCTCGTCGTGGGCGCGGACGAGGTCGCGGACCGTGCGGCCGTTGGGACGACCCACGCGGTCGGCGAGCGTGCCCCGATCAGGGTTCGCGTCGACCGCGATCACCCGATCGTCGCGCGCGTCGGCGAGAGCCATTCCGAGGAGCGAGGTGACTGTCGTCTTGCCGACACCGCCCTTGCGCGACAGAACCGGCACGAACCGCGCGCCGCCGTGGAGAGGGGCCGCGATCCGGCGGTCGAGCTCTTTGCGCTGGCGGGCCCGACGGCCGTCCCCGAGGTTGATGCGGTGGCCCGACATCGAGTAGACGAGCTGTTGCCACAGCCCCTCGGGTTCGGGTCGCGCAACCTGGCGCGGGTCGAGGAGTCGGTCCGCAGTGAGCAGGTCGGGGCTCTCGCGGGCGTCATCGATCGCGCTCAACCGCTTCGACGTGAGGGTCGTGTCGGGACCCGGGGTGCGGACCCGTTCGAGCGCGTGCGCGCGGCCCACGCGTGCCGCCTCGTCTGCCTGGTGGATCTCGCGCCGTGTGAGCGGCACCGTGCCGATGGCGCCGGTCGCGGCTCGCTCCGCGCGGGTGCGCGGGATCGAGCCGGTGGCGGTCGGGACCGCGCCGGTGTCCGGCGACGCGGCGGGGCTCGTCGGAGCGGCGCCGATCGTGGTCGCGACCGCGCCCGTGACGGCGGCACCCGTCGTGGAGGACGGCGCGGCGGTGGCCACAGGTGCCTCGGTCTCGGTGCCTGTCTCGGCGTCTGTCTCTGCGTCCGTCTCGGGAGAGGCGAGCTCCGCCGCGACGGCGGGAGCCCCCTCGGCCGCGACCTCAGCGGTCGGGGCGTCGTCGGATGCCGCTTCGTCTGCCGGGGCCTCCACCTCAGTGACGTCCTCCGACGGAACGTCGTGCGCAGCACTCTCGGCCGCGGGCGCCTCGGCCGATGCGTCGGAGACGGAATCGGCCTGCGCCTCCCGCGTCTCGGACTCGTCGGATACCGCCGCCTCGTCGACCCGCGCGGTCCACGGGGCGCGGGTCAGGGCGGGCTCGGCGTCGTCGTCGTTGCCCGCGACGGCGTCGTGGTCGTCGGACGAGATCTCGACGTCTGGCGCCGCATCGTCACGCGGCGTGTGCTCGTCGTGGGGCGTGTTCTCGTCGTGCTCATCGACCGCGATGTCGTCGGTCGTCTGCGTCCCGTCGGCATCCGCGTCGTCGATGACGTGTCCGTCGTCGAGACCGTGTTCGACGTCGGAGTCGTCAGGGGCGTCGTATTCGTTCTCGTGCTCGTCGGCGGCGGCCTCTTCCGTCTCCGTCGCACGCTGTTCCCCGGCGACCTCCGCCACGACGGACTCTTCCTCGGTGGGGTCCGCTACCACGAACCCGTCCTCAGCCGGCTCTGCCGCTTCCGGTACGCCGTCGGCAGCCTCCGCCACCACCGGCTCCTCCCCGGCGGGCTCCCCCGCCACGGACTCGTCGTCCGCGGGAGAATCCTCCGGCGTGGGGACGTCGCCGATCTCGTCGTCGATCTCGTCGGCGGCACCGTCGTCCGGCACGTCCTCGTCCACGCGGTCGGGGGCTTCCTCGGGGGCGAACTCATCGGTCGAAAGCACGACGCGCTCCTCGAACGGGGTCGGATCGAACTCGTCGGTCGACAGGATCACCTGCGGCTCGATGCGGTTCTCCTCGAAGGCCGCCACGAGGATCTCGCCACTCGACGGCGCGGGGTCTCCGGCGTCGAAGGATTCGGCAACGCGGTCCGCATCGGCGTCCGCGTCGACGTCTTCGACGAGCTCGGCCTCGTGCACATCGTGCTCGGCCTCGTCCCATGCCGCGTCGGTCTCGTCGCGCGGCTCGAGGATGATGTCGCCGGTCGGGAGATGCTCGACGTGCGCGTCATCCCCCTCCGCTTGCTCCCGAGAAGTCTGTGGCTCCGGCACGTAGGTGAGCGCGGGAGCATCGACTCCCCCGTCGAGGGTGAACGGTTGGCCGATGTTCTCGAATCGGATCTCGGCTTCGTCGACCGGCACCTCGTCCTCGACGACATCGTCGTCGATGTCGTCATCGTGCGACGCCGCAGGCAGGTCGACACTGACCTGCGCGATGTGGCTGCCGAGGATGGTGATGCTGGCCGTGTCGAGATTCCCGCTCTCGTCGAGCACGCCGTGCTCGGCGTTCTCGTCGGGGTTCGCGTCGGTGCGGTCGGGGGTCACTGCAGTCTCCAAACGGGAAGAGGGCGCGAAAGCGCCCCCTCCCAGGTTACTGCGCGGGGCGGATTACCAGCAAAAGGTCTCCCGCTTCAACTTGTTGTGTGCTACCGATCGCGACGCGTTCGACCACGCCGTCCACCGGCGACGTGATGCCGGCTTCCATCTTCATGGCCTCGATGGATGCCACCGCCTGCCCGGCCGCGACCCGGTCGCCCGGCGACGTTTTGAGGGTCACCACGCCCGAGAACGGAGCGGCGACCTGACCGGGCTTCGAGGTGTCGGCCTTCTCCGCCTGGCGGGCCTCGACGTCGATGGATCGATCACGGACGAACACCGGGCGCAGCTGTCCGTTCAGCGTGGTCATGACGGTCCGCATGCCCTTGTCATCCGCCTCGCCGACCGCCTCGAGACCGACGAAGAGCTGAACACCGCGCTCGATCTCGACCGTGTGCTCTCCCCCCGCGCGGAGCCCGTAGAGGTAGTCCGCGGTGTCGAGGACGCTCAGATCGCCATAGGCCTCGCGCGTCTCTTGGAAGGTGCGGGTGGGGCCGGGGAACAACAGCCGGTTCAGGCGCGCCCGCCGCTCCGCGGACTCCCCCGCCAGCGCGGTCGTGTCGTCATCGGTCAGCGGGGTGACTCCGGTCTTCGCGTCGCGCCCGGCGAGCACCTTCGACCGGAAAGGTTCGGGCCATCCGCCCGGCAGGTCGCCGAGTTCTCCCGCCATGAACGACACGACGGAGTCGGGAACGTCGTACTTCTCGGGGTTCTGCTCGAAGTCCGACGGATCGGCCCGGACCGCGGCCAGGTGCAGAGCGAGGTCTCCCACGACCTTCGACGACGGCGTCACCTTGGGGACGCGCCCGAGGATGCGGTCGGCCGCGGCGTACATGTCCTCGATGAGTTCGAAATCGTCGGCGAGGCCGAGCGCGATCGCCTGCTGACGCAGGTTCGACAGCTGACCGCCCGGGATCTCATGCCGGTAGACGCGGCCCGTGGGGCCGGCGAGACCCGACTCGAAGGGACGGTACAGGTGCCGCACGGCCTCCCAGTAGGGCTCGAGATCACTGACCGCCGCGAGGTCGAGTCCCGTGTCGCGCTCCGTGTGCGCGAGCGCGGCGACGAGCGCGGAGAGCGACGGCTGGCTCGTGGTCCCGGCCATGGGAGCGGCGGCGGCGTCCACGGCATCCGCCCCCGCCGCCGAGGCGGCCAGGAGGGTTGCGAGCTGCCCGCCCGCGGTGTCGTGGGTGTGCACGTGCACCGGAAGATCGAAGCGCTCGCGCAGGGCCGAGACGAGCTTCGCCGCCGCCGCCGGACGCAGCAGCCCGGCCATGTCCTTGATCGCGAGGACGTGGGCGCCCGCATCGACGATCTGCTCGGCAAGGCGCAGGTAGTAGTCGAGCGTGTACAGGTCCTCGGCAGGGTCGAGCAGGTCGCCGGTGTAGCAGACGGCCACTTCCGCGACGGCGCTCCCGGTCGCGAGCACCGCTTCGACGGCCGGCCGCATCTGCGAGACGTCGTTGAGGGCGTCGAAGATGCGGAAGATGTCGACCCCGGATGCCGCCGCCTCGGCGACGAAGGCATCCGTCACCTCCGTCGGGTACGGCGTGTAGCCGACGGTGTTGCGTCCCCGCAGGAGCATCTGGATGGCGACGTTCGGCAGGGCCTCGCGCAGGGCGTCGAGACGCTCCCACGGGTCTTCGCCCAAGAACCGTAGCGCCACGTCGTAGGTGGCACCGCCCCACGCCTCGACCGACAGCAGGCCCGGGGTCATCCGTGCGACGTACGGAGCGACCCGGGCGAGGTCGCGAGTGCGCACGCGCGTCGCGAGAAGCGACTGGTGGGCGTCACGGAACGAGGTCTCGGTGACGGCGAGGGCCGTCTGCTCGCGCAGGGCCTTCGCGAATCCCGCGGGGCCGAGCTCCTGCAAGCGTTGACGCGATCCTGCGGGGGCCGGTGCCACGAGGTCGAGGACGGGGAGCTTGGAACCCGTGTCGACCGTCAGCGGGTTCTCGCCGTTCGGACGATTGACCGTCGTGTCCACCAGCCAGGACAGGATCTTCGTCCCGCGGTCTTTCGACTCGCGCCCGCGCAGAAGCTCGGGGCGCTCGTCGATGAAGGAGGTGCTCAGGTCGCCGGCGACGAATGCCGGGTCGTCGAGCACGGCTTGCAGGAAGGGGATGTTCGTCGAGACGCCGCGGATGCGGAACTCTGCCAGGGCGCGCCGCGCGCGGGCGACCGCCGCCGGGAAGTCGCGACCACGGCAGCTGAGTTTGGAGAGCATCGAGTCGAAGTGCGGGCTCACCTGCGAGCCGGCCGCGGTCGTCCCGCCGTCGAGGCGGATGCCGGCGCCACCCGGAGAGCGGTAGGTGGTGATCTTGCCCGTGTCGGGGCGGAAGCCCTGCGTCGGGTCTTCGGTGGTGATGCGGCACTGCAGTGCCGCGCCGCGCAGGTGGATGTCATCCTGGTGCAAGTGCAGCTCGGCCAGAGTCTGTCCGGCGGCGATGCGCATCTGCGACTGCACGAGATCGACATCGGTGACCTCCTCGGTCACCGTGTGCTCGACCTGGATGCGCGGGTTCATCTCGATGAAGACGACCTCGCCCGCGCGTGGACCCGCGGTCTCGAGGAGGAACTCGACCGTGCCCGCGTTCTGGTAGCCGATCGACCGCGCGAAAGCGACGGCGTAGCGGTGCAGGTCCTGGCGCACCGCGTCGTCGAGGTTCGGGGCCGGCGCGATCTCGATGACCTTCTGATGGCGGCGCTGCACCGAGCAGTCACGCTCGAAGAGATGCACCGTCTCGCCGGTGGCATCCGCGAGGATCTGCACCTCGACGTGACGCGGGCGCTGGACGGCCTGCTCGAGGAACATGCGAGGGTCGCCGAAGGCGCTCTGCGCCTCGCGCATCGCCTCGGCGAGGGCCGGGGCGAGCTCGCCGAGGCTCTCGACACGGCGCATGCCACGGCCGCCCCCGCCGGCGACGGCCTTGGCGAAGAGCGGGAAGCCGATCTCTTCGGCCTGGCCGACGAGCGCGTCGATGTCGTCGGACGCGGCCGTGGAACGCAGGACAGGGACGCCCGCGGCGATCGCGTGCTCCTTCGCGGTGACCTTGTTGCCCGCCATCGAGAGCACCTCGGCGGGAGGGCCGATGAAGGTGATGCCGTTGGCGGCGGCCTTCTCGGCGAGCTCCGGGTTCTCCGAGAGGAAGCCGTAGCCGGGGTAGATGGCATCCGCCCCGCACTCGCGCGCGACGCGGATGATCTCGTCGACGTCGAGGTACGCGCGGACGGGGTGGCCGCGCTCGCCGATCTGGTACGCCTCATCGGCCTTCAACCGGTGCAGCGAGGCCCGATCTTCGTACGGGTACACGGCGACGGTGCGCGCACCGACCTCGTACGCGGCACGGAACGCACGGATGGCGATCTCTCCGCGATTGGCGACCAGGATCTTCGAGAACATGCGCACCTCACGTCAAGCTGGCGGAGCTGAATGTGCTCACAGCCTAGGGGACGGTAACGTAGACGCTCGTGCACGTACTCTCCGTCAGCTCTTTGAAAGGCGGGGTCGGCAAGACGACCGTGACGCTCGGGCTGGCCTCCGCCGCCTTCGCACGTGGCGTTCGCACTCTTGTCGTCGACCTCGACCCACAGTCCGACGTCTCGACCGGCATGGACATCTCCGTCGCCGGCCGACTCAACATCGCCGACGTCCTGGCGAACCCCAAGGAGAAGGTCGTCCGACAGGCGATCACCTCCAGCGGGTGGGCCAAGGTCCACCCCGGCACGATCGACGTGCTCATCGGCAGCCCGTCGGCCATCAACTTCGACGGTCCGCACCCCAGCGTTCGCGACGTGTGGAAGCTCGAAGAAGCCCTCGCCACCATCGAGAGCGAGTACGACCTCGTGCTCATCGACTGCGCCCCCTCGCTCAACGCCCTCACGCGCACCGCGTGGGCGGCGAGCGACCGGGTGATCGTCGTCACCGAGCCCGGGCTCTTCTCGGTCGCCGCCGCCGACCGCGCGCTGCGCGCGATCGAAGAGATCCGCCGCGGCCTCTCCCCGCGTCTGCAGCCGCTCGGCGTCGTCGTCAACCGCGTGCGCCCGCAGTCGATCGAGCACCAGTTCCGCATCAAGGAGCTGCGCGACATGTTCGGCCCCCTCGTGCTGAACCCGCAGCTGCCCGAGCGCACCTCGCTCCAGCAGGCGCAGGGCGCCGCGAAGCCGCTCCACGTGTGGCCCGGCGACTCGGCTCAGGAGCTCGCCGCAGACTTCGACGCCCTGCTCGACCGGATCGTTCGCACCGGCCGTATCCCGGTCGAGAACGAGACACCGCAGGCCTGACCCTCCGCCCCCGGTCCATCTGCGGGCAGGGCCTATCTGCGGGCACGGTCCATCGGGGGGACGATCGCGCGGGCCGCACGGCGGCAGGGTCGGACGGCGGCAGGGTCGGACGGCGGCAGGGTCGGACGTGTACCGTCACGCGGAGAACCCGCCGCCACGCCGCAGCCGCGGCATCCCGCCCCGGCGTGTCGCCCACCGACTCCGCACGACGGCGCACCCTCCCGGACCGTGCCCGCACGGTCATGGCAAGACCCGTCGTACCGTCACGCGGAGAACCCGCCGCCACGCCGCAGCCGCGGCATCCCGCCCCGGCGTGTCGCCCACCGACTCCGCACGACGGCACACCCTCGCGGACCGTGCTCGCACGGTCATGGCAAGACCCGTCGTACCGTCACGCGGAGAACCCGCCGCCACGCCGCAGCCGCAGCATCCCGCCCCGGCGTGTCGCCCACCGACTCCGCACGACGGCGCACCCTGCGGCCGTCAGTCGGCCCCGAATCTCCCGCGACCCGTCGGCGGAAGCCGACTCAACGAAAGAACCCCGGATGCCGTGGCATCCGGGGTTCCGAAGAAGTCTGGGTCAGGCGGTACGGGCCGCGCGGCGGGCAGCGAGCTCGTCGACGCCTTCGGCGGTCGCGGACTCGAAGTCGACGAGCGTGGACTCGACCTCGCGCAGGACCTTACCCACGGCGATGCCGAACACGCCCTGACCGCGGCTCACGAGGTCGATGACCTCGTCGTTGGAGGTGCAGAGGTACACCGAGGCGCCGTCGCTCATCAGCGTGGTTCCCGCGAGATCGCGGATGCCGGCGGCCCGCAGCTGCTCGACGGCGGTGCGGATCTGCTGGAGCGAGATGCCGGTGTCGAGCAGACGCTTGACGAGCTTGAGCACGAGGATGTCGCGGAACCCGTACAGGCGCTGCGACCCCGAACCGCTCGCGCCCCGAACGGTCGGGACGACCAGCTCGGTGCGGGCCCAGTAGTCGAGCTGACGGTACGTGATGCCGGCCGCGCGAGCCGCCACAGCTCCTCGATAACCGGTGTCGTCGTCCATCTCGGGCAGACCGTCGGTGAAGAGGAGTTCGGTGGCGAACCGGGGTTCACCGACTGTGTCGCCAGCGGTCATGCTCGCGTCCCTCCTCATCGGCTCGATATCCCCACGCTAGATCAGCCATGCGTCCGCGGCAACGACATCCGGCCGGAGTGTTCCGGCGTGTCGCGTTCAGGACAGCATCCGCTCGATCGCGTCGCGGACGAACAGGGTGCGCACCTCGTCGAGCCGGGCCGCCAGCTCGGGCGCGAGTTCGCTCGCGCGTGCGCGGGATGCCGCATCCGGGCGCCGCAGAAGAGCGGAGAGGGCCGACTCCACGAGGGCCGCCTCGCGCTCCGCGCTCTGGCGGAGCGAGCGCACGTGACGGGGTTCGATTCCGTGGCGGTCGAGGGCCACGAGGGTGCGCAAGAGCGACACCGTCTGTTCGGAGTACGTCTCCGCGGCCGTGATGACCCCGGTGCTGATGGCGTCGTTGAGAAGCTGCGGGCCCGCTCCTGCTGTGGCGAGGAGCTCGTCGCGGCGGTAGCGCCGCGGCGTCGCCGTCATCGACGGCATCGAGGTCGGCGGAGCGGGGTTGCGCCCCGCGTCGAGGTCGGCGAGGTAATCGCGGATGACGACGAGGGGCAGGTAGTGATCGCGCTGGAGCGTGAGCGCCATGCGGAGACGCTCGAGGTCGGCGGCGGAGAACTTGCGGTAGCCCGAATCGGTGCGGGTGGGCGAGACGATTCCCTGCACCTCGAGGAAGCGGAGCTTGCTGGAGGTGAGCGCGGGGAACTCCGGCGTCAGGCGCGCGAGTACCTGACCGATGCTCAACAGCCCCGAGGCCGCCGGACGACCGCGGGCGGGGGCTGCCGCCATCAGTGCTCTGCCGGGGGCAGATCGACCGGCGAGACGAAGAAGTTCAAGCGGAACTTGCCGATGCGCACCTCGGACCCGTTCGCGAGGACCGAGCGGTCGACGCGCTCGCCGTTGACGTAACTGCCGTTCAGCGAGCGCTGGTCGACGATCTCGAAGGACGTTCCGGTGCGGGTGATCTCGGCGTGCCGTCGCGAGACCGTGACGTCGTCGAAGAAGATGTCGGCCTCGGGGTGGCGTCCCACCGTGGTGACGTCGGTGTCGAGCAGGTACCGGGCGCCGGTGGTCGGACCCGAACGCACGATGAGAAGCGCGACGCGGGAGGGCAGCGCGTCGATGGCCTCGAGCTCGGCCTCGGTGAGGTCGGCGCCGAAGGGGACGAACGACAGGTCGGCGTCATGGCCGAACGTCTGGGTCGTGTCGTGCGAGCGCTCCGACGCGGGGCCGTCAGCCGCGCGACGAATGTCGTCACGCTCGAATCTGCGGGTCTCGTCCACGGCTTCTCCTTCTTCTTCACCACCCCCGGCCGGTTCTGACGTGAACGGTCGAACCGGCCTCGCGCGGTGGTGGTGGGGCTTCGTCTGTGCTCTTGTGTCGACGCCGGTCTCCGCTGCGGGAGTGACGTCGATCGCCCGACGGGACACTCGAACCTACCGATCACAGGTCGGCCATGTCGAGTCCGTCGACTCACGCCGTTCACAGTTCCCGAGCGAAGCGGTGCGCCGCGCTCGCGTGACCGGAAAGGCGCACGTCTGAGATTCTCCCATCTTCACGCCCCACGTCGTGACCGCGGGCGCGAAGCTCGTACGCGAACCGTCACCGTTCGACACCCAGCCCCCACCCTGCCCATCGTCATTAGGGTCGAAGGGTGACTTCCTCCGTCGTGCCCCGCCGCCGCTCCCTCTCCGCCGTCCTCGCGAGTCTTCTCCTGGCGGTGGCTGCGCTGTTCGTGCTGCCCGCCTCCCCCGCGTTCGCGCACGACGAACTCGTGTCGACCGACCCGTCGGCCGACGCCGTGCTCGACGCGCTGCCGAGCCAGATCACCTTCACCTACAGCGCCGACATCCTCACCGAAGACGGCACCGCCGTCGCGGAGGTCACCGACGCAGACGGCACCGCCCTCACCGAGGGGACCCCGGTCGTCTCGGGTGCCGACGTGACGCAGACGTTGGCGGGGTCGGCATCCGGTGTCGTCACGGTGAAGTGGCGGGTCGTGTCCAGCGACGGGCACCCGATCGACGGCACCTTCACGTTCACCGTCGCCGCGGCGAGCCCCACGCCCACCGCGACCCCCACGACGACGTCCAGCACGACCCCCTCGGCTCCGACGACGACGGCTCCCGCCACGGCGACCCCGGATGCCACGCCGGTGCCGACCGAGAACACCTCCGACGCCTCTCCGCTCCCGTGGATCCTGCTGGTCGTGGCGCTCGTGATCGTCGCCGGTGCGATCGCGTGGCTGTTCGTCGCGCGCGGTCGCCGCGACTCCTCGCGCGGCGGTTCCGCGGGCACGACCGGACGATAGGATTTCCTCATGCCTCATTACGATCTGGTCATTCTTGGTGCGGGTCCCGGCGGCTACGTCGCCGCCGTCCGCGGCGCACAGCTGGGGCTGTCGGTCGCGGTCATCGAAGAGAAGTACTGGGGCGGTGTCTGCCTCAACGTCGGCTGCATCCCCTCGAAGGCGCTGCTGCGCAACGCCGATCTCGCGCACACGTTCCACGCGAAGGCCGACCTGTTCGGCATCTCCGGCGACGTGCACTTCGACTTCGGCAAGGCGTTCGACCGTTCGCGCTCCGTCGCGGCCGGCCACGTCAAGGGCATCCACTACCTGATGAAGAAGAACAAGGTCACCGAGTACGAGGGCCGTGGGTACTTCGCCGACGACCACACCATCGACGTGACACTGACCGACGGGTCAAAGCAGCAGGTCACCTTCGACAACGTCATCGTCGCCACCGGCTCGACCGTACGCCTGCTCCCCGGCGTCACCCTGTCGGAGAACGTCGTCACCTACGAGGAGCAGATCCTCAACCGCGAGCTCCCCGCGTCGATCGTCATCGTCGGCGCCGGTGCCATCGGCATGGAGTTCGCCTACGTCATGGTGAACTACGGCGTGAAGGTCACCATCATCGAGTTCCTCGACCGTGCCCTGCCGAACGAAGACGCCGAGGTCTCGAAGGAGATCCAGAAGCAGTACAAGGGCTACGGCGTCGACATCCTCACCTCGACCAAGGTCGAGTCGGTCACCGACCACGGCGACAAGGTCACGGTCGCGTACACCGCCAAGGACGGCTCGCAGGGATCGATCGATGCCGACCGCGTGCTCATGTCGATCGGCTTCGCCCCGAAGGTCGACGGCTTCGGCCTCGAGAACACCGGGGTGAAGCTCACCGAGCGCGGCGCGATCGACATCGACGACCACATGCGCACCAACGTGCCGCACATCTACGCCATCGGCGACGTCACGGCGAAGCTGCAGCTCGCGCACGTGGCCGAGGCCCAGGGCGTCGTGGCCGCCGAGACCATCGGCAACGCGGAGACGCAGACCCTGGGCGACTACCGCAACATGCCGCGCGCCACGTTCTGCAACCCGCAGGTCGCGTCGTTCGGTCTCACCGAGCAGCAGGCGCGTGACGCCGGCCACGACATCAAGGTCGCGAAGTTCCCCTTCTCGGCCAACGGCAAGGCGAACGGTCTGGGCGAGCCCGTCGGCTTCGTCAAGCTCGTCGCCGACGCGGAGACGCTCGAGCTCATCGGCGGCCACCTCATCGGCCCCGACGTCTCGGAGCTTCTGCCGGAACTGACGCTCGCGCAGAAGTGGGACCTCACCGCTCTCGAGGCGGCCCGCAACGTGCACACCCACCCGACGCTGTCGGAGGGTCTGCAGGAGGCGTTCCACGGCCTCACGGGACACATGATCAACCTCTGACCCCTCCAGAGAACGTCGAAGGCCCGCCCGGTTCGCCGGGCGGGCCTTCGACGTTCGTGCGCGGGCGGTCTCAGTGCCCGAGCGCGCGAGCGAGCTTGGATCCGGATGCCGCGGGCCGCCCGCCCGCCGCGAACACCGCCGCGTCGACCGCGGCGAAGAACGCGGCACGACCGTCGTCGTCGGCCGGGCCGGCGGGTCCGAGCTCGACCTCCCATTCGCGCCACGCCGATTCCGCACCGCGGCGCTCGTCGCGGGCACGGACCCGGTCGTCCACGAACTCGGCGACCTCTCCCCCGTCCGCGTCGAGCAGGGCGTACGCGGTGCGACTGTTCCGCACGCGCGCGAGCGGGACGAACGGGGGCGCAGCGACCGAGGCCACGGCATCCTGGACCGCCGGAGGCACAACGGGCTCGGCCTCCGGATCGAGGTCGGCCTCGAGCGGCCACTGCGTCTCGGTGCGGCCACCACCCTGCGCCGGACCCTTCACGTGCCACCCGGCATCGGGACCGCCGAGGCGGCGACGCACCGCGATGCCCGCACGCGCGAGATCGGCCGCAGCGGTATCGAGATAGCGTGCATCGAGGTCACGCGGCTCGGGTTCGCCCACGCGGACCACGCCCGGCAGCCCCGACCAGTCGGGGAGCGGCGTGGTGTCGTCGACGTCGTACTTCGACTCGACCTCGACGCTCGACGCGCCGTGGGAGCCTTCGCTCAATCGTCGCGCCCGTCGGCGTCGGGGTTGATGTCTTCGGTCTCTTCGACGAACGCGAACACGGCCTGGGTGGGGCCGTCGGATTCGCCGGTGTGCTCCAGGCCGCCCTCACGGCGGTAGACGAGCTGTCCCTCGCTGTAGGGCATGATCAGCGTGTCATCGGACTCGTTCTCGAGCGGGAGCACCTGCCCGTCGAGCGGGCCTCCGGTCAGTCGTGCAATAGCCATGCCGCCAGCGTAGACCGCGGGTCCGACACCGCCCCTCACCTTGACAGCGCGGGCCTAGAATCGCTCGGGTGACGTCGACGGACCTGCCCGGTGATCGCCCGTTCGTCCTTCTCGCCACACGCGCCGAGGACCGCCCGGCCGACGAGGAGTACGCCCTCTTCCTGCGATACAGCGGCCTCGCGCCCGAGCGGCTGACCCGGGTCCGCCTCGAGCGCGACGCCATGCCCGACCTGGACCTCGATGCGATCTCGGGGATCCTCGTGGGCGGCAGCCCGTTCAACGCCTCGGATCCCCTCGAGAAGAAGTCTCCCGTCCAGCGCCGGGTCGAGTCGGAGATGGCGACGCTGCTCGACGAGGTGGTCGCCCGCGACCTGCCGTTCCTCGGCGCGTGCTACGGCGTCGGGACGCTCGGAACGCACCTGGACGCCGAGATCGACGGCACCTACTCCGAGCCCATCAGCGTGGTGGAGGTATCGCTCACGTCCGAAGGACGCGCCGACCCGCTCGCGGCCGATCTCCCCGACACGTTCTCCGCCTTCGTCGGCCACAAGGAGGCGATCACGACGCTCCCCCCGGCGGCGACGCTGCTCGCGTCGTCGCCGACATGCCCGGTGCAGATGTTCCGGGTCGGACGGAACGTGTACGCCACGCAGTTTCACCCGGAGCTCGACGTCGACGGGATCGTCACGCGCATCCACGCCTACGCCGCGTTCGGCTACTTCGCGGCCGACGAGCTCGACCTCACCCTCGCGGCAGTGCGTCGCGCTCCGGTGCACGCCCCCTCGCGCCTGCTGCGCACCTTCGTCGAGCGCTACGCCCGCTGATCCCCGCGTCCGAGAGCGGCGCGCTGCCTCCGCCGTGTCCGAGAGCGGCGCGCCGACCCGCCGCGCCCGAGACCGGCTCTCGGGAGAGATCTCACGCCCGCGCGAGCGGATCGACCCGGACGACCTCGAGGGCCGCCGTGACGGCGGGATGAGCGCGCCGAAGGAAGGGATCGAGGCCGAGGTCGACCAGATGCACGCGGCCGGCGAGCTCGGGGCCCTGACCGCGGACGAGTCCGGCCTTGAGAGCGCCGAACGTGACGGTGACGTCGGCGGGGAGGACGGCGGCATCCGCGGTCCCGTCGTCGGGGTCGAGACCACTCGGCAGGTCGACGGCCACGACGCGCGGGCGCACTTCGAGGGCGCGCAGAGCCTCGACGAGGGCGCGGGCGCTTCCTCGCAGGCGACGGTCGGTGAGGCGGCCGATGCCCAGGATGCCGTCGAGGACGAGCGCATAGTCTCCGACGCGCCCGCACACCTCCGATGCGGACACCACACGTGCGCCCGCGACGACGGCAGTATCGAGGGCCTCTCGGTGGACGCGGTCGCGGACGAGGACGACGTCGACGCGATCCGCGATGCGGGTCAGGTCGGCGGCGGCGAACAGGGCGTCGCCGCCGTTGTCGCCGGCCCCGGCGAGAACGAGGACACGGCCGGGGGCGACGCGGAGCTCGGCCGCGGCGACGTCGGCGAGGGCCCGCGCGGCCCACCGCATGAGCGGACGCCCCTCGGCGAGCAGCGGAGCCTCCGCGGCGCGGATGGCGTCGGCGGTGTACGCGGCGACGCGCGGCGTTGCGGAACCCGCGGGCTCAGGCATCTCGTCCCGCCCCCGCGCGCTGGTCGGCCTCGGTCTCACGCTCGGCCGCGGCGGGATCGTTCGTCGCGAGCGTCTCGCGTTCCTTCTCCTCCGCCTCGCGAGCGGCCTGAAGCTCACCCGTGGCGGCCGCCACAGCCTTCTCGGCCCGGCGCACGCGGAACTGGATCATGGTCGTCGCCCCGTACTTCGCACGGACACGATCGTGGTCTTCTTCCGTGGCGACGGTGATGTAGGCCCCGGAGATGAGGATCACCTGGCTGGAGAGGTTGAGCCAGAGAAGCAGGGCGATCAACGCCGCGAAGGTCGCGAGCAGCGGGTTGCTGCTCGCACCCCCGACGAATAGGCCCGACAGCTGCTGCAGCACGACGAGACCGACACCGCCGAGAAGGGCCCCGCGGATGAGAGTGCCCTTTCGTGCCCGCACCCCCGACAGGAGGGCGAAGGCCGCCGCGATCGCCGCGGCGTCCAGAGCGAGCACGACGACCGTCGACACCAGCCAGGTGAGGAACGCGGTGATCCAGGAATCCGCGGAGACGCCGAGCAGGTCGCGGATGAAGGTGAGTCCCGCCGTGGCGAGAAAGGTCACACCCGCCGCCGCGACGAGAGCGACGCCGATGCCGACGGCGAGGGCGAGGTTGCGCAGGAGCACCCACACGATGAACATGTCGTCGGTCGCGACGCCGGCGATCTGGCGCAGCGCCGAACGCAACGAGCCGATCGCGCCGATCGCGGCACCGACGAGACCGATGGTTCCCACGATGCCCGCGACCGTGAGTCCACCCGGCGCCTCGATGTCGCGCACGTCGATGAGACCGTTCTCGCCCACGAGCCCCGGGACCACACCGTTCACGGACTGAACGAGGGCGTTCAGCCCGTCGGGGTTGCCCGACAGCCACAGCGCGGCGAACGAGAAGCCGATCAGCACCGCGGCGAACAGACTGAACAGGGTGCGATAGGTGACGCTGTCAGCCAGCATGGGCCCACGCGCACCCGAGTAGACGAGGAAAGCGCGCACGAGGCGGAGCGACAAAGCCCACGCGGTGACGCGACGGATGAGGTCGGCCATGGGGTCAGCGTAACGGCGGGCGAGAAGGGCCTCTCGGGGGTTGACCCATCGTTTCGCGGGAGACAGCCGTCGCCGGATCGTCACGTCGGTCGGGCCAGGACCTGCCACCACGTGCCGAAGAGCAGGAACGGACCGAACGGGAGGGGCACCCGGCGTGCGCCCGCGAGGACGGCACCGACCGCGGCGATGCCCCCGGCGACGAACCCCACACAGAGCCCGGATGCCACGCCCCCGGCGCCCTCCCACCCGAGCACCGCCCCGCAGACACCGGCGAGCTTCACGTCGCCCCCACCGAAGTCGGCGGGGCGCGCGAGATGGACCACGAGGCACACGAGAAAGGCACCGGCCGCACCGAGCACGACCCCGGCGCTGCGCGATGGTTCGTGGACGGCCGCCGCGGCGATCGACAGCAGCAGGATGACCACCGCACCCCCGGGCAGGACGACCACGTCGGGGAGGCGTCGGTCGCGCACATCGACGAGGGCGAGCACCGCGCTGAGCACCGCGAACACCGACAGGGCCGGGGCGAGGGGCGGCGGCATCCGGAATCAGGCGTCGAGGACGAGAAGATCGACCTGCACGATCGCCCCCGGAACGATTCCCTCGGCGTCGCGCACGGCCCGTTTGAGCGGGAGGACGTACACCCCACCCGCCTGAGGGAAGATCGACGTGCGCCACGTGGAGGTGCCGATCGTCGCATCGACTCGGACACCGCCGAAGCCGCGCCGGTACGTCTGCGTCTCGCGGATGTCGTCGCTCAGCTCGGGCGGAAGCGCAACGAAGTACCAGTCACTGTCGCTTCGCGCCGCCCAGCGGAAGACATCGCCCTCGAACCTCACGATCACGGCGGGATCCTCTCGTCGCGGCCACCCTACTCGGGACCTCCGACACCGGGCGGACGTTCTCCCCCGTGCAGGAGGAGTGCGCTCACGCGCGCATCCAGCCAAACCGCGGAGGCGACCGCGAGCAGGTACACGAGGAGATCGCGCGGGTCGAAGCCCGTGCCGAGGACGAGGGCCGCGGGCGGAAAACGCTCGGCCAGAGTCGCGGGGATGCCGCTGAGCTGGAGGAGCTCCACGACGACGCACCACGTCGCAGCCACGGCGGCGAGCACGACGCGGTGGCCGCGCGGCCACACCAGCACCAGACCCGCGTAGGTCGCGACGGCATACAACGCATCGCCCGCGATGTCGGTGGCGATCGAGTCGGGAAGGGCCCGCGCGACGATCAGACCGGCCGCGATGACGACGATCAGGGCGGCGAGAGCGGCGACCCGCCGATGCCGCACCGTCATGCTCTCCCCAGGCGATCGGATCGCCGGGAGGGGGCGGCGGTCGTCATTCGAGCACTCCCGCCGCGCGAGCCGGTTCTGCGTAGGCGCGGGCAAGGCTCGCGACGGTGTCGTGCGCGTTCAGACCGCTGGGGTTCGGCAGCACCCACGTGGGGACCCCGGCGATCGCCTCCTCCTGGCAACCGGCGAGGGCCTTCGGCCGGTGGAAGCCCTCTCGGTAGGCGGTCAGCCCGACCACGGCGACCGCACGCGGACGCCAGACCGCGACCCGCTCGCTCAGCGCGGCGGCACCCGCCCGCAGTTCTTCTCGGCTCACTTCGTCGGCTCGCGCGGTCGCTCGGGCGACGAGGTTGCTGACCCCGATTCCCGCGTCGAGGATCAGTCGGCGGTCCGCCTCGGTCAGCGTCCCGGTGTAGTCCGGCAGCCGCGGAAGGATCCCGGCCTCCCCCAACGCCGGCCAGAACCTGTTGCCCGGTCGGGAGAAAGGGGTGCCGGTCGCCGCCGTCCACAACCCGGGGTTGATGCCGACGAAGAGCAGCCGGACACCGGGTTCGACGAGGTCGGGGATCGTGGCATCCCGGAACGACTCGAGCTCAGCGCGCGTATATCCCATGAGACCACTATGACCACTACCCCGGTCCGATCCCGTGCATCTGCCAGGATCGGAGGAATGGATGCCGTGCCCGCGCTCACCGAGATCCCCGCACCGCAGTTCGTCATCGTCGGCGACAACGTGCGACTGGCGACGTACACGTGGGGCGATCCCGACGCGGATGCCGTGCTGTGCGTGCACGGCTTCGGATCGAGCACACGAGACAACTGGGTCAACACCGGCTGGGTCCGTGACCTGCTGCGCGCGGGGTTCCGCGTCGTCGCGGTCGACCAGCGTGGCCACGGCGCGAGCGACAAGCCGCACGATGCCGCGTCGTACACGATGCCGACGCTCGTCGGCGACCTCGTCGCCGTGCTCGACACCTATCTCCTCGATGCGGTGCGCTACCTGGGCTACTCGCTCGGCGGACGCGTCGGCTGGCAGCTCGCGGTCGACGCGCCCGAGCACGTCGACAGGGCGGTGCTCGGTGGCATCCCGGACGGTCGGCCGCTGGCGCGGCTGAAGGTCGACCAGGCCCGGGCGTTCCTCGACCACGGGACCCCGGTGGAGGATGCCACGACCCTGCGCTACGTGTCCCTCGCCGAGCGTGTGCCCGGAAACGACCTGCGCGCGCTGGTGGCGATCGCGGAAGGGATGCGCCTGGGCGAGACCGATCCCGACCCCGCGTCGCCGCCGCAGCAGCCCGTGCTCATCGCGACCGGCACCGAGGATCCCATCCACGACCAGTCGCAGCATCTCGCCTCGCTGCTGCCGCACGGGGAGTTCTCCGACATCCCCGGACGCCACCACGTCAACGCACCGGGCGCGCGGACGTTCCGTGAGGCGGGCGTGGAGTTCCTCTCGCGCGACGCCTGACGGCACCGCGGACACGGAGCCTCGCGACAGGCTCAGCCGCAGTCGTACACCGTGTCGGGCGCGGAGGAGTCGATTTCGCAGTTTTGCCCGACCCACGAGCGGATCTGCGCCGAGGTCGTCTCCGTCGAGGCCGAACCGGCCGCACCGCCGCCGTCCCCGAAGGCTCCCGAACCGCGATCCTGGCCCGAGATGACGTATCGCAGCTGCCCGGACTCGACCAGGTCGATGAACCCGTCGAGCGTGGGTACCGCGTCGGATCCGTTGAATCCGCCGATCGGAAGGATCGACGCCCCGTCCGAGGCGAGGATGAGCGACGCAGCGGACTGTGCCCCGAACGTGGCCGCGAGGTAGGTGGTACCCGTGTCGCGGGCCTGAAGCCATGCGACGAGGTCGGCGCTCGCCGTGCTCGCCCCCATCGCTCCTCCCCCACCGAAGCCCCGGGCACCGCCACCCCGCGGGGCTGTACCGGTACCGCCGGTCGCCGGTCCACCCTGCGCGGACGAGCCACCGGACCCACCCGGGCCGGAGCCCTGCCCACCCGTCCCGGGGAACTGGCCACCGGGGGCTGTCCCGGAGCCTCGCCCGTCGACGCCGCCGGGGCCTCGCATCCCGGCGCCCCCGAAGCCCCCCGCCGACATCTCCGAGACACCACCGGCGACGGGGTTGATCGAGTTCGGGTGGGCGATCGTCACCGCCGACCACACCGCCGGGGTGAGCAGCAAACCGACGACCGTCGCGGCGACGGTGACCAGGCGCGCACGATGCCGCGAGATCAGCACGCCGATCGCGACAGCGGCGACGACCGCCTGCGCGAGGGACACGGGGATGCTGTACCCCCCGACCGAGAAACCGATGACCACGGCGGTCACCGCGGCGACCCCGATGATCGCGACCTGCGGCCAGGTCTTCCCGTCGCGGTGGGAGATCGCGAGAGCCGTGCCCACGACGAGGGCGAGCGGGACGGCGAGAGCCGCCGTGTAGAACTGGTGCATCCCCGACACCGCGGAGAACATGGCGACGAACGTCGCCGTCCACACCGTCAGCAGCAGCGTGATCGGGCGGGGAAGCCGCGACATCCAGAGGACGACGATGCCGACGGCAGCGGCGGGCAGGAGCCAGGCGATCTGTCCCGCCAGCTCCGCGTTGAACAGGCGCAGCACGCCGGGGTCGCCGGAGAACGGCGGGGTGAACGACTCGTACGCGCTGCTGTCGGCGGTGGCCGCGAACCGGCCCAGACCGTTGTAGCCGAAGACCATCTCCCAGGGGTTGTCGGCGATCGTGCTGCCGATGTAGGGCCGACTCCCCGAGGGGATGAGGGCGACGATCGCGACCCACCAGAGGGAGCCGACGGCACTCACCGCGGCCGCGACGGCCAGGTGCAGAACGCGCCGGGCCCACGACTGCCGCGTGCACAGGTAGGCGGCGGCGAGAGCCGGCCAGACCGCCCACGCTTCGAGCATGTAGAACTGGAACGACAACCCGATGAACGCCCCCGCCACGACGAGCCACCCGGGACTGCGCTCCTGGACCGCCCGCACGGACGCCCACGCGGTGAGGGCGAGACCGAGCACGAAGAAGGACTCGGGCTGGTTCGACCTCGACACGGCCACGAGGATCGGGGTGACGGCGACGATCACCCCCGCGAGGAGCCCCGCGCGCTCTCCCGCCAGCCGTCGACCGGCCACGGCCGTGACCAGGGCGGCGGCGGTGGCGGCGAGGGCGTTCGGGAGGATCACCGTCCACGCCGAGTAGCCGAAGACCCGGACGAAGAGCGCGGGGACCCAGAAGGAACCGGGGATCTTGTCGAGCGTGACGGTGCCGGCGGGGTCCACCGCGCCGAAGAAGAAGTTCGACCAGGAGCGGCTCATCGACAGGGCGATCGACGCGTAGTACTCGGAGGGCGCCCCCGCCCACACCTGCCAGCCGGTGAGCACCAGGGCGAGGGCGCCGATCGCGACGAGCCCTGCTCCCCAGAGCCGCGGACGGAACCGAGCCGCCCCCGTGGTGTCACGAGCGACGGGAAGGGTCGGGGCGAGGGTGGCGGTCATGCCCGGATCGTAGGCACCCGTCCACTACAGCAGGCTTCACCGAAGCTATGAGCGAGGCGTGGATCGGACTCGCGGCCCACCCTCGGGGCCTCTCCGAGGCGCCGTCTGGAAGAAGCGTCAGGATGCCGCGACCGCGAGCTTCGGCGAGGAGGGCGCGCGCGTCGCGGTGGCCTGGAGGCCGACACGGACGGTCTGACCGGGCGAGAGCGCGGCGGCCCAGTCGGTACCCCGACACGTCACCGTCGTGCCGGAGAGGCTGCAGGTCATTCCCCAGGCGTTCGAGACCGCGGTCGTTCCCGAAGCGTCGAACGAGACCTGCCACCGCGAGACCGTGCCCGTCGCGGTCACCTCGACCTCGGCGACGTAGCCCTCGCCCCACGCGCTCTGCGGAATCCACGTCGCGGTGATTCCCGCGGGCTTCGGACTCGTCGTGGGTTTCGGGCTCGCGGTCGGGCTCGACGTGGGCTTCGGACTTGTCGTGGGTTTCGGGCTCGCCGTGGGCTTCGGGCTCGACGTGGGTTTCGGGCTCGACGTCGGCTTCGGACTCGACGAGGGACTCGCCGTGGGCTTCGGACTCGTCGTCGGCTTCGGGCTCGTCGTCGGCTTCGGGCTCGTCGTCGGCTTCGGCGTGGGAGCCGCCACCGGCGTGAGGATGGGGCGCAGCGCCGCGAGCTTCGCCGTCTGCGGGGTCCGCCAGTCATCGGCGACGAGCCCGCCGGTGTCACCGCTGTTGGGGTTGAACGACCAGTATGCGTAGCTGATCTTCGTCTTGGACAGGTAGGCGACGAGAGTCTTCAGCCAGGCGCGGTCGCTGTCGGTCTCGAGCTTCGTGCCGAACTCCCCCAGCAGCACGGGGGCGATGTTCTCGCGGGCCAGGTACCCCCAGTTGGCATCCCAGACCCCCTCGAGGTTCGCGGGATAGTTCCCGGCCGAGAACCAGGGCTGTGCATAGACGGTGGACGGATAGTCGTGCGGTGAGTAGACCACGCGGTTCTTCACCGACAGGCTGATCGGGGCGGACCGGGCGTCCTTCAGACCACCGCCCCACCACGTGGTCGAACCGTCGCCCTGTCGCTCGATGCCTTCGACGACGATGAGCAGCTTGGGGTTGACCGACAGCACCGCATTGCCGGCGCGGGTCGCCGCGGCGCGCCAGTCACGCGACGAGTCGCCGCACCCCCAGCAGGCGGGCCCGTGGGGCTCGTTGTGCAGGTCGACACCGATGACGGCCGGCTCGTTCTTGTAACGGGCCGCGAGCATCTTCCAATCGTCGATCCACCGCTGCTCGCTGTACCGAGCGGTGTACCACAGCTCACTCTGCGCGGCGGAGTCGGGGCGGTGCCGGTCAAGGATGACAGACAGGCCGTGGGCTTTGGCTCGCGCGATGACCGTGTCCATCAGCTTCAGCGGCGTGAGCGAGACCAGTCCGGGGTTGACCGCGGCGTTGATCGAGTTGGACGTCTTCGCCGCCAGGCACTCGTTCGAGAACGGCAACCGGAGGGCGTTGAAACCCATCGACGCGATGGCATCCAGCCCCTCGTCGAGCGAGATCGACCAGAGCCCGTGCGGGGCGCAGTTTGAGGTCTCCATACCGAACCAGGCGGCGGCCTTGATCGTGTAGGGCGACCCGGATGCCGTGACGATGCTCGCACCCTTGGTCGAGAGCCACCCCGGCACCGACGCCGCGGTCGCCGCGGGCACGACCGCTCCGGCGATCATGGCCGTCGCCGCCACCGCGGCGGTCGCCAGGCGCGCGCCGGCGCGCCACCACCGCATCGTTCGTTTGTGCACCCGGCCCCCGCCTTTCCGGCACATCTTATGTCGCCGCGGACAGGGGCGGGGTCACGGACGCCGAAGGGATGCCGCAGGTCCCGCGTGCGCACGATGGATCGCGAGCGCGAGGTGCAGCGCCGAGAGCACCTCACCGTCATCGAGCCGGACGCCGAGCGCCTCCTCGAGTGCATCCAATCGTTGGTAGAACACCGACCGCGATACATGCGCCGCCGCGGCAGCGGCGGTGCGATTGCCCGGATGCGCCACCACCGCGGCGAGGGCGTCGAGGAGATCGTCGCGCCGCGCGGGCGGAGCCTGGAGAACGGGCGCGAGCATCGACTCGGCATGGGCGAGGAGCCGGTGATCACCGCGCAATGCGGCGACGAAGCGGCGCAAGGGATGGCGCCGCACCCACATCACGCCCGACTCCCCCACCTCACCGGTCTCGGCGAGGTCGAGCGCTTCCCGTGCGGAGTCGAGGGTGTGGCCGAGCATCGTGTCCGCCGCCGTCGGGTCCACGCGCGGCCCCACCACCAGGCGGGCACGTCGGCCCCCCGCGCGGAGCACGGAGAGGAAGCGGTCGACTGTGGCTCCCGCGAACGTCGTGGTCGACGGGAGAGCCAGGAGCACCGGCATCCACCCCTCCGCCGGTTCGTCGGGGCGGCGGGTCGTCCCGCACAGCGCGCGTCCCCCGGCATCGACGGCGGCGGCCTCGACCTCCGCCGCCCCGGCCGCATCGACCGCGAGCCCCAGCACGGCGACGCCCTGGGAGAAGAGCCCCGCGGCGTCGAGGCGCGCGGCCGCCTCGGGGAGAGAGGCGAACCGGCCGGCGAGCAGCGCGTCGACGAGCCGGCGACGCCCCAGGTGCGACCAGTCCTCCCCATCGGCGTCGGCCAGGCGCCCGAGCGCGAGCGCCGTCGCCGCCTGCTCGAGCACGGCGACGCGTCCGGCGGGGTGCGCAGGACCGGCGAGGGCGACCAGCGATCCCCACCGCGTCCCGCGCGCTTGGACGGGCACGACCGACCGGGACTCGTCGGCCTCGCGACCGGACCGCCGGGAGCGTTCCGCCCAGCGCTCGAGCACGGTGTGATCGGCATCGGCGAGATCGGCCACGATCACCTCATGGGCGAGGGACTCCAGGATCACCGGGGCGCGCAACGTGCGTGCGAGGCGCTCCACCACGTAGTCGGCGGGAGCGCCCCGCAGCGCAAGCTCCATGAAGAGCGTTCGCACCTCGTCCCGGGCCCGCAGTGCCGTCGTCTGATCGTCGATGATGCGTCGGTGCACCTGCTCGGTCACGGTGACGAACTTGACTTCGCGGTGCAGGGCGATGAGCGCGAGTCCGGCGGATCGCGCGGCATCGACGACCACGGCGGGGACATACCGGTAGTGCGCACCGAGCTCGATCACGACGCCCACGAGCCCCGCGGCGGCGAAGTCGGCGATGAGGGCTCTCAGCTCTTCGGGGTGCTCGGGCCACGCGGAGGCGGTGGTGAGCAGGAGCTCTCCTCCGTCGAGGAGACGAGCGACCCCCGGGCTGTCGGACACGTGCACCCAGCGCACGGGCTCATCGAGGGCATGCGTGCCGGCGAGGACCTCCGGCATCCCCACGATCAGGGCCGGGACCGCGAGTGCCTCTCCGAGGGTGGGCAGTCCCGGTTCGACAGCGTCCGGACGATCTGTCCGGGTCTGGGCCGATTCGCGACGATCAGACACGTGCACTCCCCCCTATAAACCCGAAGAATCAATCCCATACACCTTAGTGCGCGCCCGGTCGGAGTGTCCGGTCGCCCCCAGCCGAGGAGGACTCGCATGCCCCTGATCCGCCATCACATCGCCGGCACCGAGCACGGCAGCGACGCGCGCACCGGAGACGTCTTCGACCCGGCGACGGGTCGGGTGCAGGCGCAGGTCGCCTTCGCCACGGCATCCGAGGTCGACGAGGCGATCGCCGCGGCCGCCGCCGCGCTCCCCGGCTGGCGGGCCACGAGCCTCATCAAGCGCGCCGACGTCTTCTTCCGCCTCCGCCACCTCCTCGTGGAGCGCACCGACGAGCTCGCCGCGATCATCACGGCCGAGCACGGCAAGGTGATCTCGGATGCCAAGGGCGAGATCAGCCGCGGCATCGAGAACGTCGAGTTCGCCGCGGGCCTGGTTCACCTTCTGAAGGGGGAGCACGCCGAGCAGGTCAGCCGCGGGGTCGACGTGCACTCGGTCAAGCAGCCCGTCGGCGTGGTCGCGGCCATCACCCCCTTCAACTTCCCGGTCATGGTGCCGCTGTGGATGACGGCCTCCGCCATCGCCTGCGGCAACACGGTCGTGCTCAAGCCGAGCGAGAAGGACCCCTCGGCGGCGCTCTTCCTCGCAAAGCTGTACGAGGAGGCGGGGCTCCCCGTCGGCGTACTGAACGTCGTCCACGGCGACAAGGTCGCCGTCGACGCGCTGCTCGACTCCCCCGCGGTGCGCGCGGTGAGCTTCGTCGGCTCCACGCCGATCGCGAAGACGATCTACGCGCGCGCGGCCGAGAACGGCAAGCGCGTGCAGGCCCTCGGTGGTGCGAAGAACCACATGGTCGTCATGCCCGACGCCGACCTCGACTCCGCAGCCGACGCCGCCGTATCGGCCGCCTACGGCTCAGCCGGCGAGCGCTGCATGGCTGTGTCGGTGCTCGTCGCGGTCGGAGACGAGGTGGCCGACGCCCTCGTCGAGAAGGTCTCTTCGCGCATCTCGGGCCTCACCATCGGTCCCGGAACGGATGCCGCGAGCGAGATGGGTCCGCTCATCACCCGCGAGCATCGCGACAAGGTCGCCTCCTACGTCACCGGTGCTGCCGCCGAGGGCGCCGAGGTGGTCGTCGACGGCACGGCACAGCAGTTCGATGGCGACGGCTTCTTCGTCGGCGTCTCGCTGGTCGACCGCGTGGCCCCGGGAATGAAGGTGTACGACGACGAGATCTTCGGCCCCGTGCTCTCGGTCGTGCGCGTGCAGAGCTACGACGAGGCCGTCGCCCTCATCAACGCGAGCCCCTATGCCAACGGCACCGCGGTGTTCACGCGCGACGGCGGCACGGCCCGGCAGTTCGAGTTCGACATCGAGGTGGGTATGGTCGGCGTCAACGTGCCGATCCCGGTGCCGGTGGGCGCGTTCTCGTTCGGTGGCTGGCGCAACTCGCTCTTCGGCGACTCGCACATCTACGGCCCCGAGTCGATCCACTTCTACACGCGCAGCAAGGTCGTCACCACCCGCTGGCCCGACCCCAGCGAGAGCCAGATCAGCCTCGGCTTCCCCAGCAACCACTGAGAACCGGAAAGGGAACCACCATGACCCTCACGACCCCCGATCTCTCGGCCGGCCTCACCCCCGACCCCGAAGCCGACGCCCGCGTCCGCGCGAACGACCGCGGGCATGTGTTCCACTCGTGGAGCGCTCAGGCGCTCATCGACCCGCTGCCGGTCGCCGGCGGCTCGGGTGCCACGTTCTGGGACTACGCGGGAAACAGTTACCTGGACTTCTCGTCGCAGCTGGTCAACCTCAACCTGGGGCACCAGCACCCCGACCTCGTCGCCGCGATCCAGCGGCAGGCGGGCGAGCTCGCCACGATCCAGCCGGCGATGGCGAACGACGTGCGCGGAGAGCTCGCTCGACACATCGTCGAGGTCGCCCCCGCGGGCATGTCGAAGGTCTTCTTCACCAACGGAGGAGCGGATGCCAACGAGAACGCGGTCCGCATGGCTCGCCTGGTCACGGGTAAGCGCAAGGTGCTCGCGATGTACCGCAGCTACCACGGCAACACCTCGACCGCGATCACGCTGACCGGTGACCCGCGCCGCTGGGCGAACGAGCCTGCCGACGCCTCGGTCGTGCACTTCTTCGGGCCGTACGCCTATCGTTCGGCGTTCCACGCGGCGAACGAGGCCGAGGAGACGGCACGAGCCCTGGAGCATCTCGAGCAGACCATCATCCTCGAGGGCGCGTCCACGATCGGTGCGATCATCCTCGAGACGGTCGTGGGCACGAACGGTGTGCTCGTTCCGCCGCCGGGTTACCTCCCCGGCGTCCGGGCGCTGTGCGACAAGTACGGCATCGTCTACATCGCCGACGAGGTCATGGTCGGTTTCGGCCGTATCGGCGAGTGGTTCGCCGTCGACGCCTTCGACGTCACGCCCGACCTCATCACCTTCGCGAAGGGCGTGAACTCCGGCTACGTGCCGCTCGGCGGGGTCGTGATCTCCGACGCGATCGCGGCGCACTTCGACACGGTGGCGTTCCCCGGCGGGCTGACCTACTCCGGTCATCCGCTCGCCTGCGCGCCGGGTGTCGCGACGTTCGAGGTGTTCGCCCGCGACGGGATCCTCGAGCGCGTGCGCGACCTCGGCGAACGCGTCGTGGAGCCGCGCCTGCGGGCGATGGCCGAACGGCATCCCTCGATCGGAGAGGTGCGCGGGCGGGGACTGTTCTGGGCGATCGAGCTCGTGCGCGACCGCGAGACGCGCGAGCCGCTCGTTCCGTTCAACGCCGCCGGTCCCGCGGCCGCGCCCATGACGGCATTCGCCGCCGCGTGCAAGAAGGCGGGGCTCTGGCCGTTCACGCACTTCAACCGCGTGCACGTGGCCCCGCCGCTCGTCATCACCGAGGAGGAGCTCGTGCGCGGCCTCCACATCATCGACGAGGCGCTCACGGTCGCCGACGAGGCAGCCGCGTCGTGAGAGTGCTCCGTAACGTCATCGGCGGCGAGTCGGTCGCCTCCGAGGGCGCCCTGCTCGACCTCGTCAGCCCCGTGACCGGCGAGGTGTACGCGCAGGCACCCGTGTCGACGGACGCCGAGGTGGATGCCGCGGTCGCCGCCGCCGCGGCCGCGTTCGCCGCGTGGAAGCGGGCGACTCCCGCCGAGCGCCAGCTCGCGCTGTTCCGTCTCGCCGATGCGCTGGAGGCCCGGGCGGAGGAGTTCGCCGACCTCGAGTCGGAGGACACCGGGAAGCCGCGCGCCAGCCTCGTCGCCGACGAGATCGTCCAGTCGGTCGATCAGCTGCGCTTCTTCGCCGGGGCGGCGCGCGAGCTGAACGGTCGAGCAGCCGCCGAGTACGCCGAAGGCTTCACCTCGTACGTGCGCCGCGAGCCGATCGGGGTCGTCGCACAGGTGACGCCGTGGAACTACCCCCTGAACATGGCGGTGTGGAAGATCGGTCCGGCGATCGCGGCGGGCAACACCGTGGTACTCAAGCCCAGCGAGACGACCCCTCAGACGACGGTGCTGCTCGCCGAGATCGCCGCCGAGATCCTGCCGCCGGGGGTGCTGAACGTCGTTCTCGGCGACCGCGACACCGGCCGCGCCCTCGTGGAGCACCCCAGTCCCCAGCTCGTCGCGATCACGGGCTCCGTTCGCGCGGGGATGCAGGTCGCGACCTCGGCCGCCCGCGACCTCAAACGCGTCCACCTCGAGCTCGGCGGCAAGGCGCCCGCGATCGTCTTCGCCGACGCCGACCTGGAGGCGGCGGCATCCGGGATCGCCGAAGCCGCGTTCTTCAACGCCGGCCAAGACTGCACCGCGGCGACGCGGCTCCTCGTGCACTCTTCACTGCACGACGCCTTCGTCGAGCGCCTCGTGACGTACGTCGAGCAGCACGTGCGCGTGGGGGCTCCGGACGACCCGGATGCCTTCTTCGGACCGGTGAACAACCCCGACCAGCTCGCACGGGTCGAAGGGTTCATCGAGCGGCTGCCCGCCCACGCGCGGATCGCCACGGGCGGGGCGCGGGTGGGCGACACCGGGTGCTTCTTCGCGCCGACCGTGGTCACGGGCGTCCGCCAGGACGACGAGCTCGTGCAGCAGGAGGTCTTCGGCCCGGTCCTGGCGGTGCAGTCCTTCGACACCGAGGAAGAAGCGCTGGAGCTCGCCAACGGCGTGCCCTACGCGCTCGCCGCGTCGGTCTGGACCCGCGACAGCGGACGCTCCCTGCGTCTCAGCCGCGACCTGGACTTCGGGTGCGTCTGGATCAACGCGCACATCCCGTTCGTCTCTGACATGCCGCACGGCGGGTTCAAGCACTCGGGATACGGCAAAGACCTGTCGATCTACGGCTTCGAGGACTACACGCGCCTGAAGCACGTGATGGCGAGTCTGGACTGAGCGGCGCGCCCCGAGCGCGCGCTCGCGGTGCCGGCGCCCGGCGCGTCCGTGGGCGCGGCAAGATCGAACGCGGCGACGAGCGAACGAGTCAGCCGATGACCCACGATGACGCGCCGGCCGTCACGGCCCACACTGACCCGGCCGGCGCTCCATCGACACGCACCTTCAGCCGAACGCCCAGGCTCACCCAATCGTCCTGCACGACGATCGCTTGCGGCTCATCACTGCAGGAGAGCGTTGTCGCAGCCCCGTCGTCCACGCTGACACCCGCCTCGCCTGCCGGGCCGTGGCATACCGCGTAGATCGACGTCGTGCCCCGATCGCCGGCGATCTGAACGGTCCCCTCTCGCGCAGCCCCGCCACCCCCGGACAGACCACCGTACGGCGTACGCCCTTCCGCGCGCAGTTGCGCGTCCAGGCGGCCCGCCAGAGCAGTAGCCGCGGTGAGATCCTCGGCGGAATCGGATTCTCCTGCCGCGCAGGATGCCAAACCCAGACACAGTCCTGCCACGGCGACGACGCCCACTATTCGCCTTCGCACGCGACGTGTTCCTTCCGGCACGGCATCTCACCCTCCTCCTCGAGCACGGATCGCAGTTGCTGTTTCGCTTTTGCGAGACGGGATCGAGCGGTAGAGGGGTTCAAGCCGAGTACGGCCGCGGCCTCGTGGGATCGAAGCCCGTCCCAGTAAATGAGTCTCACCAGTTCGGCGTCATCGGAGGGAAGCGCCGCGATAGCCGCCCTCACGTCGATCGAGGTGTCGTCCATGGCGGACGATGGGGGCGAGGTCTGCATCTCTTCTGCCAGTCGTTGCACGGCGGCGGAGCGCCTCGCGACGGTGCGGCGAGAATTGAGTGTCACATTGCGCGCAGTGGCGTACAGCCACATTCGGCCTTCTCCTGGGTCCACGGGTATTCTCCGGCGAAGTTTCCACGCGGTGAGAAGCAGTTCCCCGAACGCGTCCGCGGCGTCCGCCGCGTTCGGCAAGCGTCGTTGGAAGTATCGGGCGAGGTCGTCCTCGTTGCGGCGTATGAGCTCGTCGAACGTCGACGTCTGGATCGTGGTCGAGCGCATCAGCTGCAATCGGTTGTCTGACTCGAAAGGCGCACTTCCCGGCCCGGTCGCATCTCATTCACACGATCGCCGAGACCCGCCCACATCCGCTCGGCGACGAGCATATGAATGGCTTGCTGCGTGATCTCCGCGTCCGTCATCTCGATGCGCCGCACCTCGCCGTCCATCTGCCGGACGGGCTCGGAAGCCGCAAGGTCGTCCCGGATCTCGGCCTCTTTCGCCGTGGTGTCCAGCGTCGGCACGTCGATACCACTGACGATCGCTCTCGCGTCACGGACGAGGGGGTCGTCGTCGGCCAGCCCCTCCCACTGGACGACGATGCCCTGGAAGCACGCGGAGCCGTCTGTTCGATCGATGGAGAACACATTGTCTGCGACCCACCCCCACGGTGTCTCCGTTCCCCCACTGGCCACGGCCACGGACCCGCCCCCGATCAGAAGGGCCGACGCGACCGCAGCCGATGTCCAGAACCGGAACCGGCGCCCATGAGGCCCCCGCGCCTCGGCGAGGATCTGCGAGCGATGCGCCGCGAGGCCCGTCGGCGCCGTCACCCGCGGTCCAGCGGCACGGATACGTGCCTCGAGCTCGTCGTCATCCATGGTGGCACCCCTCGTTTGAAACATCGTCCGTGTGAAACACCGTTTCCTCGTACATGTCCGCAGCTGAGAAAACTGTCCAACACCCGCGCGCCATGTTCGTGGGCGAGCTCGTCATCGAGGGAGTCGTCTCGGCGGACCTCGGGCTCCTCTCTCCACAGGCGGAGGGCCGGCAGTCTCCCGACGGGCGCAGCAGCTCACCGGAGCGCGGCAGAACGAGCCGGGGGGGGACGGCGCGGAACCCATCGGTTTCGCACTGCCGGAGGCCTACCGATAGACGACCTTCGCAAGGAGCTCACTCAACGCTTGTCGCTCGGACGGGTCCAAATCAGCAAGGAGAGGGTCGAGTGCGGCGCTGGTGCGGCGCTCAAGCGCCGCCGCGAAGTCCTGCCCCGCCTCGGTGAGCGCGACCGTGAAGCCCCGGCCATCCCCGGCAGCAGGTATCCGAGTAACCAGCTCGCGGCGCTCGGCCCGCGCGATCAGCCCGGACACACTCGACCGGTCGACGCCGAGCGCGGCAGCAAGCTCCGCCATCCGCGGCTGACGGTCCCGAAGTATCGCCAGCATTCGCAGCTGCGTCAACGACATGTCCCCCTCCGCTGAAAGCCGTGTCAGGCGTCCCATCACCTCGAACGACAACCGAGCCAGTTCGTCTACCGGAGCCGACATTGCAACTTTTCCCGCTGGGTGGGCTGGCGCGCTTGACATAGTTGGTAACCCTCACTAGTTTGATTGGCGTTCCCAACTATATCAGCACTGAACAGGACACACCATGTACGCCGCCGTCGTCACCGCATTCGACCAGCCGCCTCTCTACCAGGAGTTCCCCACGCCTCAGCAGGCAGAGGGGCAGGAGCTCGTGACCGTCGTTGCTTCCGCCATCGCTCCCCGCGCCCTGTCTCAAGCGGACGGCTCGCACTACACCAGCACCGACGAACTCCCGCTGATCCCCGGCGTAGATGGCGTCGCCCGTGCCGCGGACGGCAGCCTCCGATACTTCATCCTCCCCGACACCAACCTCGGCGCGATCGCGGAGCAGACCCTCATCGACCCGCAGCGCAGCGTCGCCTTGCCCGAGGGCGTAGACCCCGTCGTGATCGCCGCGGCCATGAACCCGGCGATGTCCTCCTGGATTGCCCTCCGCCGCCGGATCGACTTCCAGCAGGGCTCCCGGGTGCTGATCATGGGCGCCACCGGCAACGCCGGCCGGATGGCCGTGCAGATCACTAAGCGCCTCGGCGCTTCCCATGTCACTGCCGCCGGGCGCGGCGCAGACAAGCTCGCTCCCCTCACCGCGCTGGGCGCCGACACCCTCGTCGATCTCGGCCAGGACGAAGAGGTCACCGCCCGCGACCTCGCCTCAGCCGGCCGCGACGTCGATGTCGTCATCGACTACCTCTGGGGCGCACCCACGACCGCCGCGATGTACGCGATCGTGCCCGCCCGCGACGATGACTCCCAACCGCTGACCTGGATTCAGATCGGATCGGTCGCGGGACGTGAATCTGCGATCCCCTCTGCGGCACTACGCGCCATCAACCTGCGAATCGTGGGCAGCGGTCAGGGCTCCGTCTCCACCCGCGACATCCTCCAAGAACTCCCGGGCCTTGCCGCCGAGGTCACCCACGGCGGCTACGAAATCAACGCCCGCGCCGTGCCGCTGAAAGACGTCACCGCCGCCTGGCGCGAAGCCGCAACCAGCAGCGACCGGCTCGTCATCGTCCCGGAACACTCCTAACGCCAATCCATCCCTCAGCGTCGGTTGCTGCATGGTCCGAAACCGATCGGTTCTGCACGACCTCGAAGCCTGCTCAGTCGCGACGGTTTCCGCGGTGTTTCGGCGCTTTAAATTCCGAATTCATCATTGATATCCCGTCTGTTCCGCTGATACCGTCGCCCATCATGAGTTCCGCCACTGATCGCCCCGTGACGCTCGACCGCGTGTCGAAGGCGATCGTCGAGCAGCTGCAGGAAGACGGCCGCCGCTCGTACGCCGAGATCGGCAAAGCCGTCGGTCTCAGCGAGACCGCCACGCGCCAGCGCGTGCAGAAGCTGCAGGATGCCGGCATCCTGCAGATCGTCGCGGTCACCGACCCGCTGCAGCTCGGCTTTGCGCGGCAGGCGATGATCGGCGTGCGCGTCTCGGGAGACACCCGCGTCGTCGCCGCTGAGATGGCGGAACTCCCGGGTGTGACCTACGTGGTCTCCACCGCGGGGTCGTTCGACCTGCTCGTCGAGGTCGTCTGCGAGAGCGACGACGACCTCATCGACCTGCTGAACGACCGCGTGCGCGCCCTTCCCGACGTCGTCTCGACCGAGACGTTCGTCTATCTCAAGCTCCACCGTCAGCTCTACAACTGGGGAACACGATGACCCTTCTCGATACAGACCAGAACGCGACCCTCCAGACGAAAGCCCGCGACCACCTCTGGATGCACTTCGCCCGTCAGTCGGTGATGACTGACGGCCCCGGCGTCCCGATCATCGTCAAGGGCGAGGGGCACCACATCTTCGACTCCACCGGCAAGCGCTACATCGACGGCCTCGCCGGGCTCTTCGTGGTCAACGCCGGGCACGGGCGTCGGCGCATCGCCCAGGCCGCGGCGAAGCAGGCCGAGGAGCTGGCGTTCTTCCCCCTGTGGTCGTACGCCCATCCTGCCGCGATCGAGCTCGCCGAGCGCCTGGCCAACCTCGCGCCCGGGGACCTCAACCACGTCTTCTTCTCCACCGGTGGCGGGGAGGCGGTCGAGACCGCGTTCAAGCTCGCCAAGCAATACTGGAAGACGCAGGGGCAGCCCACCAAGCACAAGGTCATCTCGCGCGCCATCGCGTACCACGGCACCACGCAGGGCGCCCTCGCCATCACGGGCCTGCCGGTGATGAAGCACATGTTCGAACCCGTCACCCCGGGCGGCTTCCGCGTGCCGAACACGAACTACTACCGCGCCGAGGAATCGGGATTCGGGGGCGGAACGCCCGAGGAATTCGGTCTGTGGGCCGCCGACCGCATCGAGCAGATGATCCAGTTCGAGGGGCCCGAGACCGTCGCCGCGGTGTTCCTCGAGCCCGTGCAGAACGCGGGTGGCTGCTTCCCCGCCCCGGCCGGATACTTCCAGCGCGTGCGCGAGATCTGCGACAAGTACGACGTTCTGCTCGTCTCCGACGAGGTCATCTGCGCCTTCGGTCGCCTGGGCCACTACTTCGGCGCGTCGGCGTACGACTACCAGCCCGACATGATCACGTTCGCCAAGGCCGTGACGAGCGGCTACTCCCCTCTCGGCGGCACGATCATCAGCGACCGCATCTACGAGCCCTTCGCACACGGGGACGCGTCGTTCCCGCACGGCTACACCTTCGGCGGGCACCCCGTCTCGGCCGCGGTGGCGTTGGAGAACCTCGACGTCTTCGAAGAAGAGGGGCTGCTGGAGAACGTCCGCACGAACTCGCCTGTCTTCCGCTCGACGCTGGAGAAGCTGCTCGACCTGCCGATCGTCGGTGACGTCCGCGGAGACGGCTACTTCTTCGGCATCGAGCTCGTGAAGGACAAGGCGACGAAGGAGACCTTCGACGACGACGAGTCCGAGCGTCTCCTGCGCGGCTTCCTGTCGAAGGCACTGTTCGACGCGGGCCTGTACTGCCGCGCCGACGACCGGGGCGACCCCGTCATCCAGCTCGCCCCGCCCCTGACCCTCGGTCCTGCCGAGTTCACCGAGATCGAGCAGATCCTTCGCTCCGTCCTCACCGAGGCATCCACCCGCCTCTGACCCGGGAGGGATGCCGGCGCCACCCCTGTCGGCATCCCTCTCCCCCACCGCACACCGACACCACGCTCTCCCGGCACCACCCCCGCCGACACTCCCGCTCCCACCCTGAGCGGTGCCTCCGATGCTGTACCCGACACCATCTCCCGTCACGACCGCGTCGTGACCCGCACCCTCCAGGAGGAGCCACGAACGATCATCTCGGTGCCGCGACGGCACCCACGAACTCGGGCGCGAAGCTCGCCCGCACCCTCGGCCTCTGGTCGATCGTCGGCCTCGGCCTGGGGTACATGACCCCGACCGTGGTCTTCGACACCTTCGGTCTTGTCGCCGAGAAGACGAACAACGTCGTGCCCGCGGCCTACGCGGTCGCCCTGATCGTGCTCGTGTTCACCGCGATCAGCTACGGCAAGATGGTCCGCGTCATCCCGAGCGCCGGTTCCGCCTACACCTATGCGCGCGAGTCGATCCACCCCGGGGTCGGCTTCGTCGTCGGTTGGACGGCGCTGATCGACTACATGCTGCTGCCCATGGTGAATGCGCTGATTCTGCGCAGCTACATGGAGGCGCTGTTCCCCGACGTCCCGGGCTGGATCTGGGTCGTCGTCTTCACCGCCGGTGTCACCGGGGTGATCTACCTGACGATGCGCGGCACCTCGAACGTCAACATGATCCTGCTGGTGTTCTCGATCCTCGTGATGACCGTCTTCGTCGTCATGGTCGTCGTGCAGCTCGTGGGCGGGGCGGGGGCGGGCACCCCGGTGTCGATCGCCCCCTTCGCCCACAGCGAGGTGCAGTTCGGCGCGGTGCTGGCCGGCGCCACGGTCGTGTGCTTCTCGTTCATCGGTTTCGACGCGGTGTCGATGTACTCCGAAGAGGCCAAGACCCCCAAGATCATGCCCCGCGCGATCGTGCTGACGCTCATCGTGGGTGGCCTCATCTTCCTCATCGCCTCGTACGTGACGCAGCTGCGCTTCCCCGACTCGACCGCGTTCCCGCAGGAGGCGATCGAAGACAGCACGCTGCCCGAGATCGGCGTGCAGGTCGGCGGCCCGGTGCTGCAGGCTGTGCTCACGGCGGCGGGGTTCGCGGCGACGCTGGCGTCGTGGCTCGCTTCGCACGCCTCGGTGTCGCGCATGCTCATGGTCATGGGCCGCAACAACGTGCTGCCGCGCCGGATCTTCGGGTTCATCAATCCCAAGACCCACACGCCGACGTTCTCGATCATCATCGTCGGGGTCGTGAGCCTGCTGGCGATCTCGTTCACGCTCGAGCAGATCGCGGCGTACATCAACTACGGCGCGCTCGTGGCGTTCTCGTTCGTGAACATCTCGGTCATCGCGTGGTTCGCGATCCGCAAGGGTCTGCGCAAGACGCCCGGCGACATCGTCCGCTACATCGTCATGCCCGGTATCGGTCTCCTGCTGACGGCCCTGCTGTGGGTGAACCTCGACGGACACGCCCTCATCGGTGGTCTGATCTGGACTGCTCTGGGCGTGGTGTATCTCGTGATCCTCACGCGCGGCTTCCGTCGCCCGATCGCCTCGTTCGATGAGAACGAGCCGGTCACGGGCGTGAACAAGACGCTCCCGGGGCCGCGTTCGGAGATCTGAGCCGGCGTCGTCGCGGGAAAGCGTTTCGGCCGCGGCATCCCGTCCGAGGGGTGTCGCGGCCGTTGCGTGTCCCGCGCTCCGGAGATCAGACGCGGCTGCCCGTCGGGGTCTCGCGCTCTGTCCCGCCGTCACCGCGCCGTACCTGCGCCTCGCCACCCTCGATCAGGCGAGCGCCCCCGACAGCATCCTGAGCACCGGTCGCGCGCCGACGGGCTCGGTGAACGTCGCGTCACCCGTCCTGCGCGCCGATCACGAGTACCCCACGGGCTCCTCCCTGAGGCTCATCGACGGGGTCCCGTGGCTGCGCGGGTACCGGTGCGACGACGAGTTCGTGCACTCCCCCGGCGATCGCTTCGCGTTCCGCGTTCCGGCGGGCGAGCCGAACTCCTGAGTTCTGCGGCGGAACCCCGCGAAGGCACACCCGGCGGGGGCAGCGCGCGCTGTTTCTCAGGAGTTTCGCCCGCACTCGACCGCGGCTGCCGTCTGCGCCCGAAATCACCGCTCGAACGGCGTCACCGCTCCGAGCACGATCGTCTCGGCGTCGTGCCCGTTCGCCCACCAGTGCGGCGCCGAGCAGCCGTAGGTTACCGTGTCACCGGCGTGGAGCTCGACCCGGCGGTCGGACTGACAGACCACCAGCACACCCGACTCCACCGTCACCGTCTCGGTGCCGATGTGCCGGAACGGACTCGCCTCGTTCGTGAACCCCGGCGGAAGCGTCGAGCGGATCAGCTGCAGCATCGACTCCCCACGCGGAGTGAGCAGCTCGCGCTCCGCGCGCTGGTGCGGGGGTGCGTCGGCCGCGACGGCCATGACGTGCCGCTTGGCGCGGGTGACGACGGCGAGGGGAACGGCGGGCTCATCGAGGAGCTGGGTGACCGGGATGCCGAGAGCCCCGGCGAGGCGCTGGAGCGACTGCAGCGAGGGGTTTCCCAGACCTCGCTCGAGTTGACTGACGAGGCCGAAGCTGACGCCCGCTTTCTCGGACAGGGCTTGCACGCTCAGGCCCAGGCGTTTGCGCGCTTCGCGCACCGCGGCCCCGAGGGTCTCGACCGTACGCTGTTCGTCGGCATCCGTGACTCGTGTCATGACCGTGTCAGCGTATCGAGAACGCCGTCACGCCCGTGCCCCGCTCGCCCGCATCCCCGTGCACCGCCCGGGACACCGTGGGGCGGGGGCAGAGGTATGGCGCGGAAGCGAGAGGGCGCACATCCCTCGGACGTCAGCGAGATCACGCCCGCACCCGCGGGCCGTCGGGCGGGACGGCGGCCAGGAGCGCGCGCGTGTACTCCTTGCGGGGATGCGCGAACAGCTCGGCCGCCGGGGCGGCCTCCACGACCGATCCGTTCTTCAGCACGACGACGTCGTGACTCATCTGCTGCACGATCGCGAGATCGTGGGCGATGAAAAGGTACGTCAGCTGCTGCTCGACCTGCAGACGGCGCAGCAGCGCGAGCACCCGCGCCTGCACCGAGACGTCGAGCGACGCCGTCGCCTCGTCGAGGATCACCAGCTCGGGCTCGAGAGCCAGGGCACGGGCGATCGACACGCGCTGGCGCTGACCGCCGGAGAGCTCGTGCGGATAGCGCTTCGCGAAGGCCGGGTCGAGGTCGACGAGGTCGAGCAGTTCCTTCACCCGGGCGGTGCGCGCGGCCGCGGTCCGTCCGCCAAGGCGGTGGACGCGCAGCGGCTCCACGATCGCGTCGGCGACCGTGCGTCGCGGGTCGATCGAGGCGAACGGGTCCTGGAACACCATGGCGATGCGTCGGCGGTCGCGGCGCTTCGCGCGCAGCGCGTCGCGGACGCTCGCGCCGTCGGCATCCGCCATCGTCGCGGTGCCCGCGTGCGGGGCGACGAGTCCGGTAAGGGCGTTCGCGATCGTCGATTTACCGGAACCCGACTCGCCGACCAGCGCGAGGGTCGTTCCGCGGCGCACGGCGAACGAGACGTCGTCGACCGCGTGCACGGTGCGGCGACCTGCCGGTGTCTGCACGGCGAAATGCACGTCCAGACCGGCGACCTCGAGCAGGGGCGCGGCGGCGGGCTCGGGAGCCGGTCCGGCCCCGGCGACCACGCGCGGGCGAGCGGCGAGCAGTTCCCGGGTGTAGGCGTGCTGCGGGTCGGCGTACACGTCGAGGAGGGGACTCTGCTCGACGGCCTCCCCGTGACGCAGCACGAGCACGTCGTCGGCGACCTGCCCGATCACGCCGAGGTCGTGGCTGATCCAGACGACGGCGGTGCCGCGGTCGCGTTGCAGCTGCTGCACGAGGTCGATGATCTGCGCCTGGGTCGTGACGTCGAGCGCGGTCGTCGGCTCGTCGGCAACGAGCAGCGCCGGGTCGCACGCGAGGGCGATGGCGATCATCACGCGCTGACGCTGACCGCCCGAGAACTGATGCGGGTACCCCTCGACCCGCGAGGCGGGATCCGGGATGCCGACGGCCTCGAGCAGCGAGATCGCCCGGGTGTGCGCGGCCCGCCGCGTGAGTCCGCGGTGCGCCTCGAGGGACTCGGCGATCTGCCGCCCTGCGGTGAGGAACGGGTTCAGCGAGGTGGAGGGGTCCTGGAAGACGAAACCGACGGCGTCGCCGTGCACCGAGCGGAGCGTGCGGTCGGCGGCTCCCACGAGCTCGACACCGGCGGCATCCGGCCCCGTCCTGAGAATGCTCGAGCCGGTCACCCGGCGCCCGGGAGCATCGATGAGACCCGTCGCGGCGAGCACCGTCAGAGACTTGCCGGAGCCGGACTCCCCCACGATCCCGAGGGTCTGCTCGCGCTCGACCGAGAAATCGAGTCCGTGGACGATGGGGGTCTCGCCGATCGCGACGCGGAGGTCGCGGACGTCCAGAACAGTCATCGTGAGCTCTCCTCGGTGGTGTCCAGACGTTCCAGCCCCGTTCTCCGGCGCCGACGCTCACCCTGCCGCGCCTCGATGATCGTGCGCTGCCGCGGGTCGAGACCGTCGCGGAGCCCGTCGCCGAGCAGGTTGAACGCGAGGGCCGTGACGAAGATCGCCGCACCCGGGAACACACTCATCCACCACGCCTGCGCGAGGAAGCCCTGCGCGGTGAACAACATGCCTCCCCACGACGGGGCCGGAGGCTGGATGCCGAGACCGAGGAACGACAGGGCGGCCTCGGAGAGGATCGCGAAGGCGAGAGACAGCGAGGTCTGCACGACGATCGGCCCACCGATGTTCGGCAGCACGTGCCGCACGAGAATCATGGGCGCAGGTGTTCCCATCGTTCGCGACACCTGCACGAACGGCGACGTGCGGAGCGACAGGGTGCTCGCCCGGGCCACGCGGGCGAAGATCGGCGTGTAGACCACGCCGATCGCGATGGTCGTGGTCAGCATGCCCGGCTCGAAGATCGCGATGATCGCGAGCGCGAGGAGCAGCACCGGGAAGGCGAACATCACGTCGACCACGCGCATGAGTGTCGCGTCGACCCAGCCGCCGGCGTACCCCGCGACGACGCCGAGGGCGAGGCCCAGGACGAGAGCGATGGCCACGGCGATCACCGCGATGGTGAGCGAGGTCGACCCGGCGAGCAGGACGCGCGAGAAGACGTCGCGGCCGAGTTCGTCGGTGCCGAACCAGTGCGCGGCACTCGGCGGGGTGAGCGCGTTGGCGACGTCGATCTGATTGACGCCGTAGGGGGCGATCCACGGCGCGAGCACGGAGGCCACGACGACGACGGCCAGGACGACCGCGGCGGCCACCGTGAGGGGGTTGGATGCCAGGAGGCGCCAGGACCGGACGCGCGGGCGGGCGGCTGCGATGCCGGGGTCGCCGACGGTGCCGGGCGTCGGCCCGGACGCGGGGCGGCGAGCGGGGGTGAGATCACTCATGCGGCACGGATCCTCGGGTCGACGACGGCGTAGAGCACGTCCACGATCAGGTTGACGACGATGAACATCACGGCCACGAGCAGCACGGCCCCCTGGATGAGCGGGTAGTCGCGCGCGGCGACGGCGTCGTAGACGAGACGGCCGAGGCCCGGCCACGCGAAGACGACCTCGACCACGATGACGCCGCCGAGGATGGTCGCGAGCTGGATGCCGGCGATGGTGAGCACGGGAACGAGGGCACCGCGGACGATGTGGCGTGCGACGACGACCCGGCGCGGGAGGCCCTTCGACACGGCGGTGCGGATGTACCCCGACGAGGCGACGTCGATCACGGCGGCGCGGATGTAGCGCGTCATGATGGCGCCCGCGACGAGGCCGACGGTGATGCCCGGCAGGGTCACCTGCCGAAGCCACCCGCCGGGGTCGTCGGTGAAAGCGATGTATCCGCTCGCGGGGAGGAGACCCAGGGTGACCGAGAAGAGGGAGATGAGCAGCATCCCGAGCCAGAAGTCGGGGATGGAGACGCCGAACTGGCTGCTCAGACGAACGATCACGTCGCTCACGCGGCCCTCGCGCTGCGCCGAGTACACCCCGGCCGGGACGGAGATGACCAGGGCGATGATCAGGCCCACGAGCGCGAGCGAGATCGTCGCGGGCAGTCTCTGCAGCAGGGTGGTCGTCACGGCCTGCCCGTTGCGGAAGCTCACCCCGAGGTCGCCGGTCAGCGCGTGAGCGATGTACGAGAAGAACTGTTCGGGCAGCGATCGATCGAGACCGGATGCCGCGCGCAGCGCCTCGTACGCCTCAGGGGTGTAGCGCGTGCCAAGGGCGAGGCGCACGGGGTCGCCGGGCACGAGGTGCACGAGGGCGAACACGACGATCAGCACACCCAGCAGCACGATGGCCGACGAGAGCAGGCGCGCGCCGAGGAAACGCGCCATCTGAGCGGGGGCAACCCTCATGGAATCACTCTCCTTGTGAGAACGGACGAGACGGAAGGGGTCGTCCGGACGGGCGAAGCCGCGGGGGCACCGGCATCCGGCACCCCCGCGGCGGGCATCACTTGTCGATGCTCGTGCCCACGAAGCGGATCGCGCGGTCCGCGCGGGTCTCGTAACCCGACACCTTCGGCGACCACAGCTGCGTCACCGACGGGTTGTAGAGGTAGATGTAGCTGGCCTTGTCGGCGATGATCGTCGCGGCCTGGGCATACAGCTCCTTGCGGGCGTCGACGTCGGTCTCGACGCGGCCCGCGTCGAGGAGGCGGTCGACCTCGGGGTCCGAGAACTTCTGCGCGTTGCTCGCGCCGTCGGTGTGGTGCTGCGAGTAGTAGAAGTCGTCGGGGTCGATGTTGCCGAGCCAGCCCATCATCAGCATGTCGAAGTTGCCCGAGTTCTGCTCGTCGAGCCACGTCGAGAAGTCGGGCTGCCGGATCTGGACCTGGATGCCGAGGGGCTCGAGGTTCGCGGCGATGATCTGGGCCGCCGTGACCGTCTCGGGGTAGTCGCTCGTCGCGAGCAGATCGAGGGTTCCCCCGGTGAAGCCGGCCTCGGCCAGCAGCGCCTTCGCCTTGTCGACGTCGGTGGAGTAGGTGTTGTACTCCGTGTACCAGACGCTCTGCTTCGGGATCGCGAGCTGGTTCTTCTCGGCGGTGCCGTAGCTGACGGCCTGCACGATGGCATCCCGGTCGATGGCGTAGGCGACGGCCTGGCGAACGCGCACGTCGTTCCACGGGGACTTCGCCTCGTTGAGAGCGAGGTACCAGTAGTCGCTCGAGGGCGTGAGTCCGAGGTTCACGGTGCTGTCGCTCTCGAGCTGCTCGACCTGCTGCGGCGGGACCACGTCGGTCCAGTCGATGTCGCCGGCCTTGAGGGAGGCGAGAGCCGTGGCGGGCTCGGAGATGAAGCGGTACTCCACTCCCCCGAGCTTCGGGGCGCCGCCCCAGTAGTCGGGGTTCGCCTTCAGGGTGATGTGGTCGCCGGCGACATAGTCGCTGACCGAGAACGGCCCGGTGCCGACGGGGGCGGTCGTGATCTCGCCCGATTCGACGTTGGCCTTCTCGACGATCGCCATGCCCTTGAAGCCGCCGAGGTTCGACAGCAGGTTGGGGGTGGGCTGCGAGACCGTGATCACGACGGTCCTGTCATCGGGGGCGCTGACGTCGCTGACGGTGGCGAACTTCCAGGCGTTGGAGAGCTTCTCGTCGATGATGCGCCGGTAGGAGTACACGACGTCTTCGCTGGTGAAGTCCGACCCGTCCTGGAATGTGACGCCGTCGCGCAGGGTGAAGGTCCACGTGAGCTGGTCGTCGCTCGTGGTCCAGCTCTCGGCGAGCGCCGGCTGCATCTCGAGGTTCGCGTCGGGCTGAACGAGGGTGTCGTAGACGTTCTCGAGCACCTCGAAAGCGAAGTACGACGTCGTCTTCTGCGGGTCGAGCTGATCGGGCTCTCCACCGATCGCGGCGACGAGGGTCTGGCCGGACGCGGAGCCGGAGTCGCCGAGATCGACGCTCTGGCCCGCCGAGCAACCGGCGAGGGCGAGGACCGCGGCGAGCGCGCCGGCGATGCCGAGTGTGGTGCGCGATGTCATGTGAATGCCAATCGGGTGAGCGGGTCATCATTTAGATGATGTTTCGATCAGTATGTGCAAGCATGGGGGCGGGCACAAGCGGGGGGCGGCCCCGAAACACGATCTTCACAAAGCCGCTCCTCCCCGGCCGCCCGTCCCTCGTCGACCCCTCGGGAGCATCCATGACCTTCACCGTCCTCGCCCGTGACGCCCGTCACGGCCTGATCGGTGCCGCGACCGCGAGTCGCTCCCTCGCCGTCGGCGCGTCGGTGATCGCCGTCGACCCCGCCGCGGGGGTCGTCGCCAGCCAGGCATGGACGAATCGTTCGTTGCGGGGGCGCCTTCTGACCGCGATGCGCGAAGGGCGGTCGGCCGCCCACGCCGTGGCATCCGTCCCCTCCTGGGACGAGGGGCACGCGCTCCGTCAGGTCGCGGCGCTCGCGTGGACGTCGCCCGGGGCGGCCCGCTCGGGTGACGCGATCACCCCCTGGGCGGGTGATTCGACGACGACGGATGCCGTGTTCGCGGGCAATCTGCTGACCGGCCCCGAGGTGCTCGAGGCGATGAGCGATGCCTGGGTCCGAAGCGAGGGTGACCTCGCGGACCGACTCATCGAGGTGCTCCGGGCCGGGGAGGCCGCCGGTGGCGACGCGCGCGGCCGGCAGAGCTGCGCGCTCCTGATCGCGTCTGCGGAGGACACGGTCCTCGACCTCCGCGTCGACGACCATGATGACCCGATCGCCGAGCTCCGGCGCCTGCGCCGCCTGTCCGCGGTCCCCACCGGGGTGCCCGCCACCGGACGGTAGGCCGCGCGCTCGGCCGGTATCCGCCGCGCCGGTAGACTCCCCTCAGTGACCACCACCCGCGCCGAAGCCGCCTACCTGCGCTCGGTGACGGCGTTCAAGAACCCCACTCTCGATCTTCTGCACGGTCGGTTCGCCCCCTTCGTCGTCGCCGTGCTGTCGGTGGTGTTCTCCCCCGATCGCCCGGCCGTCGCCGTCGCCGACGCGCACGTCGAGGTCGCCGAGGCGATCGACGAGCTGCGCGCGGCGGGGTATGACACCGACGACGACCGACGGATCCCCGCGGGATCGGCCCGCGACATCTGCCGCGGTTGGGTGCGGGTGGGCTGGCTGGGCCTGCAGATCGAGGACGACGTCGAGGTGTACCGCCTCTCCGCGCACGCGGTGGGCGCCCTCGAGATCGCGGGACGAGCCGGTGGCGGACGCGCGCGCGTCTCCCGCTCGCGCGTGCGCACGCTGCTCGATGCCGTCGAACGTCTGGCGCGCGACGCCGAGAGCGACCCCGCCCGCCGCCGCGAGGCGTTGCTGGCGGAGCGCGCCGCCCTGGATGCCGAGATCGCGGCGCTCGAGGAGGGTGAGGTCGTTCCCCCGGACGACGATCACCTGCTCGAGGAGGCGGAGAACGTCATCCATCTCGCGCGCGAGCTTCCCGCCGACTTCTCGCGCGTCGCGGAGTCGATCGCGGCGATGCAGCGCGACGTGGTCGCCGAGCTCCGCCGCGACGTGCGCCCCACCGGCGAGGTGCTGCGCGAGTACCTCGAACGCGGCCGCCAGGTGATGCAGGCGACCCCCGAGGGCCGGGCGTTTCAGGGCGCCCTGCGGCTCATCGGCGACCCCGAGCGCATCGACGACCTCACCGACCAGCTGCACGCCGTGCTCACCCAGCCGTTCTCGCGTCTGATGACACCGGAGCAGCGGACCGAGCTCGACGCCATCGCCCGGCGCGTCGAAGCCGGAGTGCAGGAGGTGCTGACCGCGCAGCGGCGCGCCTCCCACGTCATCACCGCCCAGGTGCGCACGCACGATCCGATCCGCGACCGTCAGGTCGACGATCTCTTGCGCGGCGTGATGGCGGGGCTGCACCGCTGGAGCCAGACCCGCGCGCCCGGCCGCGTCGAGCCGGTGCGCACCCTGCCGCTCGCCGACGTGGGGCACCTGCGCCAGTCGATCAGTGACGTGCGCCCTCCCGGAGCGCCCGAGCCCCTGGCATCCGGAGATTCCGACGTCGAGTTCGTCGACGCCGACACGCGCGCGTGGGGCGGACCGCATTACGCCGAGCTCGAGGCCTACGTCGCACGGCTGGGCGACGGCTTCGACCTCGCGGAAGCGTTCGCGGCGGCGGATGCCGAGACCCGGCGCCCCGTGGACCTCGTCGGTCTGCTCGAGATCGTGCACCGCGGCGGCTTGACCGAGACGGACGACGTCTCGATCGTGGAGGCCGTGCGCCCCGACGGGACGACACGGCGCTTCGCGTTCGGGGCGGTCAGAGCAGACACCTTCGCAGAACAGGATGCCGATGACTGACGTGACGACCCCGAGCACCGCAGCGCCGGAGACCCGTCGGGACACCGGCGACGACCCGGAGGGCTCTTCCCCCGCGTTCATCTCCCCCGTCGCGATGGAGAACGACCCCGACGCCCTGTTCGCCGGCGACCGCGGCACACTCGACGCCGACGTGCGGCGCGTGCTCGTGAGGATCCTGCAGCGCCGCTTCCTGCTGGCGGAGAACTCTCCCGCCGAGTGGAAGCTGCTGCTCGAGCACCAGCAGATGATCGAGTCCCGCCTGAACGACCTGTTCGTGCGGCTCGTGGTCGACCACGCCCGCGGTGTCGCGTACAAGGAGCAGGTGCGCAGCGACGAGGTCGACGTCCCGATCCTGCTGAAGGACGAGGCGTACTCACGCGCCGAGACGCTCGTGCTGGTGTACCTGCGGACGGTCTTCCAGCGCGAGACGACCGCGGGCACGGCATCCGCCCGCGTCGATGTCGAAGAGGTCGAGCAGACCGTCCTGACCTACTTCAGCGAGACCGACGGCACGCGCGCGAGTCAGCAGCGTGCCGTGCGCACCGCGATCGCGCGCCTCGATCGCGAGGGCATCATCGAGGAGGAGTCCGAGGGCCGTTACCGCATCGGACCCCTGATCGAGATCGTGCTCAGCGCCGAGATCCTGCGCGAGCTTCAGAACTGGTTGGACGAACAGACGGCGGATGCCGGACCGGCCACGTCACGCGAGCCCGAGGCGCCGGCATCCGCTTCCCCCGAAAACGCCGAGGGAGACCTCCTCTCATGACCATGCTCGAGACCCTGTTCGGGCTCATCCCCGCCGCGTCCCGCGGTCAGCAGTGGGTGGCCGAAGACCTGCAGCTCATCAACTGGGGCGGTTACGACGGCACGCACCGCGTGCGCTTCGCGCCGACCGCGACGCTGCTGTGCGGCGGGTCGGGCTCGGGCAAGTCGACGCTCATGGACGCGTACGTCGCGCTGATGATGCCGCACACCACGCCCTTCAACGGCGCGTCGAACGGGGCGGTCGTCGGGCGTCCACGCGGCCAGGAACAGCGCAATATCCTCTCCTACGGCCGCGGCAAGCTCGACGAGTCGCGCACCGACGAGGGCACGAAGGTGCGTGTGCTGCGCGGTGACGGCGTCGACACCTGGACGGCGATCGCGATGACGTGGGCCGACCACGACGGGGCCCGCTTCACCGCGGTGCGCGCGTGGTACATCCCGGCGACGGCGCGCACACTCGACGACGCCGTCAAGGTGCGCGCCACCGTGCACGGCGCGTTCGACCTGCGGGAGCTCGAGCGGGCGGCGCAGAGTCACCTCTCCGACTCCGCCGTGCGGGCGACGGGTCTCGACACGCTCGCCACCGACCGCGAGTTCTCGGCACGGTTGCACGCGGTGCTCGGCATCGGGGCCGCGGGCGCGGGGACGAAGGCGATGAGCCTGCTCGCCCGCATCCAAGCCGGGCAGCAGATCACCACGGTCGACGACCTGTACAAGCGGATGGTGCTCGAGGAGCCCGAGACGCTCACGGTCGCCGAGGCGGTCGTGTCGCACTTCGACGGCCTCGAGGGCACGCGCACACGCATGCTCGAGGCGCGACAGCAGGTGCGCGCCCTGCAGCCGATCCGCGCCATGAAGACGCGTATCGACGAGGCCGCCGAGCGCCTGCGGCTGATCGACGCCCTCGGACGCTTCACCGATCCGGAGTCGCGCGCCTCGCTGTGGCGCGCGCAGCGGCGGGTCGACCTGCTCGGCGCCGTCGAAGACGAGCTGCGCGAGCGCACGCACGCGACCGACGCGCTCGTGCGCGAGCGGCAGGCTCTCGCCGACGCCGCCGAGGCCGAGCGCGAGGGCCTCGGCGACGTGCTGCGTGCGGCGGGCGGCGCCCGCCTCGACGCCGCCCAGCGGGAGCTCCGCGGTCTCGAGCGACGGCTCGCGGGCATGCAGCGCGATCGCGAGCGGTTCGACGCCGCTCTCGCGGTGTTGTCGGTCGAGGTGACGACGGAGAAGCAGTTCGCGTCGCTCGTCGACGAAGCCCGCCGCACCCTCGGCGACACGGATGCCAAGAGCGCGGTGCGCGACGCCTTCGTGGCCGCGAGCAGCCACCACACCGACCTGCGTCAGCAGCTGTCCGCGCTCGAGGCCGAGCACCGCCGCACGCAGACGCGCGAGGACAACATTCCTCCGCGCCTGCACGAGGCGCGCGAAGCGCTCGCGGAGGCCGCGGGTCTCACCGCCGCCGACCTGCCGTTCGTCGCCGAGCTGGTCGACGTCCGCACGGAGTTCGAGCCGTGGCGCGGAGCGTTCACCCTCGCGTTGGGCGGCTTCGCCACGACGTTGCTCGTGGATGCCGCGCATCTGGCCTCCTTCCGCACCGCCATCGACGGCGTCCGGCTGTCGGAACGTCTGCGGTTCGAGGGCGTGTCGACGGGGCTGCCCGAACGCGCGGGCCTGGATCCGGCGACCCTGCCGGGGCGGCTGGAGTACCGCTCCTCCCCCTTCACCGGCTGGCTCCAGGACCGGCTCGAGCAGCAGTTCGCGTTCGTGTGCGTGGATTCGTCGTCCGAGCTGTCCGCGCATCGCCTGGCGCTGACCATCTCGGGTCAGACGAGCCAGGGTGCGCGCGGCGCGCACGGCGGCTCGACGCGGCACAGTGTGCTGGGCTTCTCGTCGCGCGTGCGGCTGACCGAGCTCGGGGAGCAGATCGTCACGGTGCGCCGCGACCTGTCGTCGGCGAAGGCCGCGGTCGACGAGGCGTCCGCCGCGCTCGACGCGTTCGACGAGCGACGCAGCGCGCTGGAGAAGATCGCAGACCTGTCGTGGGACCAGGTGGATGTGGCATCCGTTCAGCGCGATCTCGAACGCTGGAACGAGACGATCACCGAGATCACCGCGGGAAACCCCAGGATCGCCGAGCTGCAGGAGCAGATCTCGGGCGCGAAAGCCCGGGTGGCGCGGCTGCGCGAGGAGATCGGCGGGGCCAAGACCGAGCAGCAGGCCCTCGCCGCCCGCTGGGCGGAGATCACGGACGACGTGGACGGTGCCAACGAGCGCATCGAGCGGGCGGAGGATGCCGAGATGGCGCTGTCGTCCGACGAGACGGCGTACCTGGACAGCCTCTTCGTGACGCCATCGGGGGATTCCGCCTCTCCGTCGCAGTCGCTCGCGCGTTTCGATGCCGCCCTCGAATCGGCCTCGCGGCTCCTGCTCGAGGAACAGCGCTCGGCGCAGGAGACGTGGGGCGATCAGCGCGAGAGCCTGCGGCGCACGCTCACGGCGTTCACCGACCGCTGGCCGAGTCCGAACCTGCTCGCCGACCCCGACGAGTCGCTCGGCGACTTCGAGCGGATCCTCGTCGAGCTGGAGGCGAGCGGCTTGCACGAGCTCGAGGCGGAGTGGCGCGATTCGCTGCTGCGCCTCTCGGGCAACGACCTGACCAACCTCGATTCCGCGCTGACGCGGGCGCTGCGCGAGATCCGCGAGCGCATCGCACCCATCAACGACATCATGCAGGACCTGCCGTTCTACGACGACGAGCACCGCCTCCAGATCGTGCCGCGCGAGAACCAGTCGGAGGTGCGGCGCCGGTTCCGTCGCGAGTTGCGCGATGTGCGTGCCGCGATCGACGCGGCGTCGTCGGACGAGGAGCGCGAGGCGGTCTACGGCCGGATGGCGCGACTGATCAATCGCATTCGCCCCACGGCTCCCGACTTCGCCGACCTGATCGATGTACGCAACCACGTGCGGGTCAGCGCCGAGCGCTTCCGCGCCGACACGGGGGAACACGTCGCGCTGTACGACCACATCGGGGAGAAGTCCGGGGGCGAATCGCAGGAACTGATCGCCTTCATCGTCGGTGCGGCTCTGCGGTACCAGCTCGGGGATGCCGGGGCCGAGCGGCCTCGCTACGCGCCGGTGTTCCTCGACGAGGCCCTCATCAAGGCCGACGCGCACTTCACGAAGCGAGCGATCGGTGCCTGGAGGGGCCTCGGGTTCCAGCTCGTCATCGGGGCCCCGAACGACAAGTACAGCGCGATCGAGCCGCACGTGGACGTCGAGTACGACATCCTCAAGGACACGCGTGGGCGGTCGTGGGCGAAGGCGAAGGTCGGGTTGCCCGCGGAGGGATAGTCCTCGGGTGCGGCGCCAAGGGTGGCGGCGGCCGGGGTGCGGGGGTGCTGGTGGCCGGGGTGCGGGGGTCGGGGTGCCGAGGTCGGGGTGCCGGGGGTGCTGGCGGCCGGGGTGACGAGGGCCCGGCTCACGAGGGCGCCGGGCTCACGAGGCGCGCCCTGGTTCACGAGAGCGGCCGGGCTCACGAGGGCGACCGGGCTCACGAGCCGTGCCCGGGTTCACCCGAGGTACCGGAGGCAGGCGAGTCGTCCTCAGTGTGCGCTCGCGCCCTCACATCGTGATCAGCGTCGCCAGAGAGAGCAAGAAGCCGACGAGCAGCGAGACCACCCACGCGGTGGCCGCCGCGAAGTGCCAGTTCTGCCGTTCTTCCAGCAGAGCCCGGTGGGGGTCGTCGGCGGGCATTCGGCGGAGGGCGCGCTGCGTGAGGATCAGCGAGGGTGCCGCGAGGAAGAGGATGACGATCGTGGCGGCGAGCTGCAGGAGTAAGCCGTTCTCGCGCGGGCCGATCGCGACCGTCGCCCCGGCGGATGCCACCGCGGACACGATGTCGAGGGGGCCGCTCAACGCGATGATGCCGACGGCGCCGAGGACCACGATCACTGCGCGGATAATCGCCTCTCCGCGCGTCGGTGCGGGGGCTGCGCCCGCACGTCCGGCGCCCGACGCAGGGGCATCGCCCCCGACTCCGAACACTGGTGTCGGTACCACGCCCGCGTTCTGGCGGCTCCACAGCTCGCGCCGAAGACGTCGGAGTGCGAGGGGCCAGATGACGACGCCGGTGATCGCGGCGAGGATCCAGGCGAGTACCTGAGTCGATGACATCCCGAGGCCCCATGCCACCGCGAGGAGGACGCCGCCGATCCAGGCGAAAAGAACCAACGGGACGCCGACGAAGACGGTGATGAGGGTGATGAGCAGCCGCGTCCGGCCCGTCAGCCGGTCGGGGCGAGTCGCGCCGGTGGTGTCGGGGCGCGAACTCATGAGAAGAGCGTAGCCAGAAGTGCATGGGCATTCCGCAGATCCTGCTGCGAGCACCGCGGGGGCGACCCGCGGTGGGCTGGCGCGTCGGCACCAGACGCGCGTCGAACCCGGATCCCCTGCCAGACCCGACTCCAGCCAAACCAAACCTCAGCCGGACCCGAACCCCAGCCGGACCCGAACCCCGGTCAGACCCGAACCCCAGCCGGACCTGACAGCCATCGGCGAGAAGGCGGCGCCCGACGAGGGGGTCGGCTAGAACGGCGGCGGATCCTCCGCGACCTCCGCTCCGAGGGGAGACGTCCATCGCATCTCGCCCGTGTCGGGGTCGCGGGACGGCCCCCACCGCGACTCATGCCGCAGGCGATGGTGGTGGCGGCATTCGGGTGCGAGGTTGTCGTCATCCGTCCCGCCGCCGTCGCTCCACGCGGTGAGGTGATCGAGGTCGCAATCGCGAGCGGGCCGTCCGCACCCAGGGAAGACACACGTTGGGGAGGTGACCCCCAACCACCTTCGCAACGCGGTGGGCACGCGATAAGTCGACCGATCGAGGGCGAGCGGCGCTCCGGTGAGTGGATGGGTGAGGATGCGAACCCATGATCTCGCCTCGCCGGCCAGACGCCGAGCCGTGTCGAGATCGATGGGACCGTAACCGTCGAGGGTCGCGGGCTCGGTTCCGGCACCGAGGAGAGTCAACGCAGGGACAGTGACGACGACGGTGGGGCGGCGATCCGGACGCACCGCGGACGACGTCGGCATGCGCGATTCGCGGCCGGGCTCGCCATGAGCCGCGCCGGGCGCAGAAACATCCGTGGTCTCGGACGCATCCGCGGCAACCCGGTCACCCCCGACTGGCGGAGAACCGGCGACAGGCGGAGCACCCGTTGCAGGCGGAGCACCCGCCGCGGGTCCGGCACCCATGACACGCGCAACACCCGCGGCAGGTCGGGCACCCGTGACAAGCGGAGCACCCGCGACAGGCGGAGCACCCGCGGCAGGTCCGGCACCCGCGGCACGGGGAACACCCGCCGCGGGTCCGGCACCCGCGACAGGCGGAACACCCGCGGTAGGTCCGGCACCCGTGACATGCGCAACACCCGCGGCAGGTCCGACATCTGCGACAGCCGGAGCACCCTCGGGTCGGGCACCCGCGACAGGCGGAGCACCCGCGCCGATGGTAGCTCTCGCGGAGATCGGCGCGTCGGACGTGAGCAGATCTGCGGCAGCATCGGCGCGCAGCTGCGCGAGTGTCCGCTGTTCGTCGGGCGCGACGCGGAGATGGCGGGCGATCCGGTCGACGCGCGCGAGGGCGTCGTGTGCGCGGTCCGCGGGAAGGAGGGCGGTCAACGTCGCCATTCCGTCGAGCTCGGGAGTGAGCCACACGCCGCGGTCGCGCGCGGCACGACGATGCCGGGCCTCGATCGATTCGCTGTGCACCCGCTCACGAAGAGCCCGAGCCGCAACCGTGAAGCGCGCGGGCGGCAGCCGTAGCGCACGGTCGAGCGCGCCCTCGTCGAACGCGCGCCACGACTCGTGGGTCTCCGGATCCGATAGGGCGTCCTCGGAGTCGTCTGAAGACGAGGCGGGCGAAGGCATGATCCCGTCGAGGAGCCCTGCGGCGTCCGCATCATCGGCAACGCCGGGCGGCGTGGCATCCGGATCCGGGTCGTCTGAACCCGCCGAGGTCTCCCCGGACACCTCGTCGGGAAGCGACGTCGCCAGCCGCGCCGATTCGACGGCATGGCGCTCGGACAGAAGCCCCCGCGAGAAGGCTTTCCAGACCTCGGGGCACCGGTTCTGCAACATCTCGGCGTGGGCCGCTCGCGTGCGGACGGTCTGCTCCGACAGCCGGAGTCGCGTCGCGATCTCGGCGACGACGGCGCGCTCGGCCATGTCACGACGGTCGCGGCGGACGGCAGCGGCCGTGCGACGCCGGGAGTCGCTCCCCCCGAGGTCGAGCGTCGGGTCGGGACCGACCCACGGAACGGGGTCGGCCGCCGCAGACCGCAGCAGCAAGCCGATCAGGCGGTACTCCGCGGCGGTGGCGCGGTGGCGTTCGCGCACCTGATGATCGAGCTCTTCGAGGAGTTCGGTGGGGCCGAGTTCAGCTGACGCGAAGGGTGACTCGCTCCCGACAGCGAGACCCGCAGTGTCGTCCGGGCACATCGCCGGCATCGGGCTCGAAAAGGGATCGTGATCGAGGAACCCCCTCTCGATCGCGCGGGCCGAATCAGCCTCGGCGAGCACGTCGTCGTCGCTCGGCCACGGCACGCCCCAGGGCGACATGACCGACTGCTGTCGGTCGTTCGCGCGGGCCGTGGTGTCCATGATGCAACGCTAGCGAGGGGCTCCGACATCGGCCGGGGCGCGGACGCGGGCGCCCTGATCCGGGCCCGGTCGATGGCAACCGGGGGGGACGAAGCGGATGCCGGCAGCGAGCTGGTGAACCGAACGCAGACGCTCCGGCCGACATCGGCCTCACCGCGGCATCCTGCGAGAACGGAAGGTACCGTGCCTATGCTGAACCGATGAAGACCTTCCCCGCCGTCCTCCTGTGCGCGGGAATCCCTCTCGCGATCATGGGCGCGATCGGCGTCGCGCTCCTCGCCCAGGGCAAGACCGACGACGGCCGCGCGACGCTCGCCGTCGGTGTGATCGTGGCCGCCGTGTCGGGAGCATCGATCGTGTACCGAATCGCCGGCTGGAGTCTGCGGAAGCAGACCCTCGTCCACTTCGCGATCATGACCGTCACGGTGCTCCCGGCGCTCCTGCTGAGCGGGTGGTTCACGCTCGACAGCGCCTGGGGCTACATCGGCGTGATCGCGACCTTCCTGGGCGCCGGCATGCTGCTCTGGGCGTTCTTCTTCGTGCTGTTCACGAAGATCCTGCCGCGGCGCACCGGCCCGCGACCCACGCCGTAAGGCTCACACAGCCCCCGCCGCGGCGCACCGGCCCGAGGCCCACCGCCGACACCGTGAATCCCACGCGGCCCCTGCCGCCCGTCCGACACCGGGCACCCATCACGCCGGAACGAGAACACCGACCGGCGAAGGAACAGACGTCGCGGGCTCGCGCACCCCGACGAACTCCCCCAGCGTCCGTTCCCCCACCCGCGGCTCCGCCGAGGCCCGTATCGCGAGCGACCGCACGAGCGTCACCACGCTTCCCTGCGGGCGCAATGCGTCGGAGAGAAGCGCCCGGTCGATGGCATTCAGAATCCCGCGCAGCCGCTCGTCGTGACAGCGGTCGTCGTCCGCACCGATCCACTCGAGGAACTGGACAATGGTCCAATCGACGCTCAGTGGACCGACAAAGACGGATTCGGGAGATTCGGAGTGGCTCATTGGCCCAGAATCGGGGGTTATGACCCTCGTCGACAGAGCCACTTCCGCCCTGGTGGACCATCGCACGGCCATCGTCTCGGCCGAGCAGCTCGCGATCCGGCTCGGACGCTGGGCCGCCACCGACACGACCCTGTCTGCGAGCCTCGCCGAGGGTATCGCTCGGCTCGTCCGCGAGGGCGAACTTCGCGGGGGAGATCGCCTCCCCTCGGAGCGCACCCTCGCCGCCACCGTCGCCGTGTCACGCGGCACGGTCGTCAGCGCGTATGCACGGCTGTACGACGACGGCATCCTCGACCGCCGCCAAGGCAGCGGCACACGGATCGCGGGAGCCGCCCCGACCGCCGCGCGACAGGCCGCAGGCCGCGGCGAGGCGCTCTACTCCCTGCTCCCGTCGAGCTTGAACCTCCTCCGCGCGGTGCCCTCGATCTCTCCCCTCGCCGTCGACATCGTCCAGCGTCACCGTCCCGTGCTCGACGAGACCACGGTCGAAGCCGACCCGGCCGGCCTTCCCCGCCTCCGCTCCGTGATCGCGGAGACCATGACCGCCGACGGCACCCCGACCACCTCGGCGCAGATCCTCGTGACGCACGGAGCGCAACAGGCGCTCAGCCTCCTCGTCGACGAACTCGTCTCCCCCGGCGACACCGTCCTCACCGAAGAGGTCGCCTGGCCCGGACTCACGGATGCCGTGCGCCGACGCGGCGGCCAGGTCCACGGCATCCGGCTCACCCCCGACGGAGTCGACGTCGAGGCACTCGAGATGGCGATCGTCGTGCGTCGCCCCGTGCTCATCGCCCTGAACCCTCACAACCACAATCCGACCGGGTTGCAGACCAGCCCGGCGGTGCGCCAGCGCATCGCCGACCTCGCGGCCGAACACGGCGTCATGGTCGTCGAGGACCGTGTGCTCGCCCACGTGTCGTTCGACGGGTTCACCCCGCCGTCGCTCGCGGCGCTGCGACCCGACGCGCCGATCGTCGTCGTCGAGTCCCTGTCGAAGTGGGCGTGGGAGGGGCTGCGGGTCGGGTGGTTGCGTGCGGACCCGGTGCTCGTGCGACGCTTGCGCGGGCTCCGCCAGAGCAGCGACCTTTCGACCAGCGTGCCGTCGCAGTTGCTCGCGCTCGACCTCTTCGCCGAGGCCCCGGCGCTCCGCCGCGATGTCTCTACCGTGCACCGCGAAGCGGCCATCGTCACGGGAGAACTCCTGCGCACCCACCTCCCCGACTGGCAGTGGCTGCCCCCGCGCGGCGGCCTCTGTATCTGGGCGAGACTGCCCGCGGGATCGGCTGCGGCATTCGCACGGCACGCCGCGGGGCTCGGCGTCTCGGTGGCGGGATCGGCGCAGTTCGCCTCGGATGTGGATGCCGACGACCACATCCGCATTCCGGTGACCTCGGTCACGCGGGTGCTCGAGGCGGGGATCGAGCGACTCGGCGAGGCGTGGGCTGACTACAGCGCTCGCGGGTGAGGGGGTGGGGGCACTCGTGTTCGACGTCGATCCACCCGTCGACGCGGCGTTTTTCGTCCGCACCATACGAACATTCCTGAATGTTTCCTTGGTGCCCCTAATGTGACCGCTGAGGGCTCACCCGAGGCCCGGGGGAGAACTCATTCGATGACCACCTGGAAACACCTCGCCCTGCGTGGACTCGCGCTCGGCTCGGCCGCCGCCCTCTTTCTCGCCGTTCCCGCGACGGCGCAGACAGCGGCACCGTCGCCCACGCCGTCCGCGCCGGGTTCTGTCCTCTCCGCGCGACTCGACGCCCTGGCCGCCGCGGGCGTCGACCCCACGGCATCCGCAGCGGTGTTCGATGCCACCGGCCTGCCGGTCAACGTCCCCGGCGGCCTGATCGTCACCGGCGACGCCGTGACCGTGTCGGTGCGCTTCACCGACGCCGACGCGCAGCGGGCCGCCGTCGACGCGGTCGCGACTCTGGGCACGGTCACCGCCGTAACCCGATCCCTGCCCACGATCGTCGCCCAGGTGCCTCCCTCGGCCTTCCCCGCCCTCGCCGTCCTGCCGGGAGCGGTCGCGGTCGATCCCGCCATCCGTCCCGACTCCGGCACCGAGACCGCGCCCCTGGCGACGGTGACCGACGACTCCCCCGTCGACGCGGACCGCGTCGCCGACGCCGCCTCCTGCCGAGAGATCCCCGTCGATGCCGACCCCGTGCTGCGCTCCGACGAAGCGCGCGAGCGCTTCGGCGTCGACGGCACCGGCGTGACCGTCGGCGTGATCTCGGACTCGTTCGACCGCTCCACCGACGCCGCGACCACGCCGGATCAGGACATCGCCCTGGGATCCCTGCCCGGTGCCGGCAATCCCTGCGGGTACACCACCCCGGTCACCGTCGTGACGGACTCTCCGGACGGAGGCAGAGACGAGGGTCGCGCCATGCTCCAGAACGTGCATGGCATCGCACCCGGCGCCCGCCTCCTGTTCGCTGCGGTCGGGAACACGCAGGCCACCTTCGCGGACGCGATCCACGACCTGCGGGCCAACGGCGCCGACGTCATCGTCGACGACGTGGTCTCCTTCGGCGAAACGATGTACCAGCGCGGGATCGTCGCCAACGCCGTGGCCGACGTGGTCGCCGACGGCGCGACGTACCTCAGCTCCGCCGGCAACTACCAGTCGGTCGGCGAGGCGGGCGGCACCTCGGCCGGGTCGTTCACCTCGTCGTGGGAGTCGGAGCACTTCACCGGGATGCCGTGCCCGCAGGTCGCGATCGACGCGGCGAAGGCGCCCGCCGACGAGGTGGACTGCATGAACTTCGCCGCCGAAGGTGAGCCGAACGCCGAGTTGCAGGTCAAGATCCGCACCTACGGCCCGTCGGCGAGCGTCCTGACGCACTGGGCGCTCCCGGCATACTCGACCGAGGACCAGGGCGTCCTTCCGATCGTCCTCGATGCCGATGGCGCGGTCATCGCCGTCGGCGGCGGGGTCGACACGGGCATGCCCGTCGCCCTGGCGACCTGGACGACCGGCGTCGCAGAAGGTGTCTACAAGACGAGCGACTACCGAATCGTCCTCCTCCGCGGAGACAAGCGGAGCGACATCCGCTCGAAGCTGACGCTTCCGATCCGCCGCGCCGGAGTGCTCGAACTCCAGTACGCGACGTGGCGCGACGGCGTGACGGTGGGACCTGTGGTGTTCGGTCACGCGACCGACCCGATGGCGATCTCGGTGGGCGCGGCCGACGTCCGAGCGCCGAGACTGCTGCGCAACTTCTCCAGCGTCGGACCGGCCACGTACCTGTTCGCCCCCGTGCGCGCCGACGCGACGCCGTCGGAACCCCTCGCCGAGCCGCAGGTCACGTCGAAGCCCGACCTCGTGTCGGTGGACGGCGTCCGCACGAGCTTCTTCGTCGCCGAGGGAAACCCTCCCGGGATCTACCGGTTCTCGGGCACGTCGTCGGCGGCGCCCACCGCGGCCGCCGTCGCGACGCTGGCCCGCGCGGTCGCCGGAACGCAGGCGACGCAGCAGATCATCCGCGACGCGCTGACCGAGAGCGGCCGGCCGATCGACGGTCCTCCCGGCTACACCGGGCCTGTCGACGCCAACGTGATCGGCAGCGGACTCATCGACGCCGTCGACACGCTCGCCGCGGTGCCCACACCGACGCCGACGCCCGAGCCCACGCCGACGCCGACGCCCGAGCCGACTCCGACGCCCGAGCCCACGCCGACCCCGACGGACGACCCGACCGCCTCGCCGACACCGACGGCGACCACCACGCCCGGACCCCAGGGACAGCTCCCGCGCACAGGATCCGACGGGTCCGCCGTGCTTCCGCTGTCGCTCCTCGGCGCCGGAGCGCTCGCGGCCGGTCTCCTCGTGGCCGTGCGACGCCGCGCGCGTTCCCACCGCTGACGCGGGGGTCGCTCGCGCGGTCGTCCGGGCGCACAGGTCGCTCGGAGAGGGGCTCGGGAATGTCCGGGCCCCTCTCTACGCTGTGTGCTGTGGGTCACGGCGGAAGGCGGTAGGCATGGAGGGACTCGAAGTCACGGTCCTGCTCGGACTGGCGATGCTGGTGGGCACGGTGCTCGCGCCGCGCCTGCGTGTCGCGACGCCGTTGGTGCTGCTCGTCATCGGTCTCGCTCTCGGTTTCATCCCCGAGCTGCGGATGATCGAGCTGCCGCCCGAAACGGTGCTGCTGCTGTTCCTGCCCGTCATGCTCTTCCGTGAGGCGTGGACGACCTCGTTGCGGTCGGTCCGCCGCTCACTGCGGTACATCATCCCGATGAGCACGTTGCTGGTCGTGGCATCCGCCTTCGCCGTCGCCGGGGTCGCCGCCTGGATGGGCGTGCCCTGGGAGGCGGCCCTGGTCATCGGCGCGGCCGTCGCCCCGCCCGACGCCACCGCCGTCGCGGCCCTCGGTCGTCTCCTGCCCGCGAAGACCTTCATGAAGCTCAAGGCCGAGAGCCTCACCAACGACGGCACGGCGCTCGTGCTCTACGCGATCGCCGTCTCTCTCCTCGTAGGCGAGCAGGTCACCCCCTGGTCGATCACGGGCATGGTGCTGGTGTCGTACCTGGGCGGCGCCGCGGCCGGCATCGCGGTCGCTGCCCTGGCGTACTTCGCCCTGCGACGCATGCAGTCCACGCTCACCATCAACCTGACGATGCTGCTCGTGCCGTTCGTCGCGTTCCTCGTGGCCGAGGTGATCGACGCCTCCGGCGTTCTCGCCGTGGTCTTCGCGGGCCTCATCGTGGCCTGGGTCTCCCCCCGGATCACCACTGCGATGTCGCGTCGAGCCGCGGATGCCACCTGGCCCTTCGGCGTCTATCTGCTCAACGGTGCGCTGTTCGTGCTGATCGGCCTGGAGGTGCAGCTCGTGCTGCACGAGATCTCCCCGTCGGAGATCGGGATGCTGTCGCTCATCACGGTCGCCGCGTGGATCGCGCTCTTCGTCGTGCGCTACCTGTTCCAGTGGTTCTTCACCCCGTTCGCCCGCCCTCCGGCGGGCTCGACCCGGTCGCTGCGACACCGGTCGCGCGTGGTCAGCACTGTCGCGGGATTCCGCGGCGCCGTCTCGCTCGCGATCGCCCTCTCGGTGCCGATCGTCACCCCGAGCGGTGAGGCCGTGGCCGGTCGCGACGCCGTCGTGTTCGTGACCGCGGGCGTGATCGTGCTCACCCTCCTCGTGCAGGGACCGCTCCTTCCCGTCGTCATCCGCTGGGCGAAACTGCCCAACGACGATGCCGCGATCGAGGAGTACGAGCTCGCCGAGCGCGCCATCTCGGGCGCGGCGCTGGCGGCGCTCGACGATCTCGCCGTCGAGCACGGGATCAGCGACCGGGTTCGTGACCGCGCACGGCGCGAGGGGTACGAACGCCTCGAACTCGCCAATGCCCGCGCGGTGGCCCGCCAGCGCGCGATCGAGGAGCGCGATCTCGCAGAGCTCGATGCCTCTCTCGATGACGACAGCGACGGCTCGACCTCGTCGACCATGGGTCCCGTGCCCCCGGCGGCGTCCGACGACGACGGACGGCAGACGGCGGGCGGACTCGAGATGATCGCCGTCAGCGACGACATCGACGTGACCCAGCGATCGCCCCTCCTCCGGCACAAGGAGGCGACACGCCTGCGGCTGGCGGTCCTCGACCGCAAGAGAGAGGTGCTGCTGCGCCTGCGTCGCGAGGGGACGATCGACGACCTCGTCGCCCGGAAGATCCTCGCCAACCTCGACCTCGACGAGATCCGCACGCGCGGCATCGAGAAGGCGAGCGACTGAGCGCCACGGCACGGGTAGCACGGCACGAGCGCGACGGTGCGAGCGCCACGACGCAGCCGCGTGTGCGCTCCGCCATCCGGCGGTGACGACCCCGGGTTCTCCCGCCGCATGGCGGGACACCCGGAGCGGGCTCGGCCGCACAATCGAGGTGTGCGCGACGAAGCGCCCCTGACGAAGGAGTCACCATGGCCGTTGACGGCATCCGGAACCGCCCACCCTTCGACCCCGAACTCGAGACGATGCTCGAGGTCATCGGCGCGATGGTCCCCTCCACGCTGACGGCGGAGATGATCCCGCTGATGCGAGGGGGCGCCCTGCCGGTAATGCCCACGCGCGAGGAGATCCTCGAAACGGCTCAGCTGCAGTCGCGCGACGTGACCATCCCGGGATACCAGGGAGCCGAGATCGTGGTCTCGATCATCGAGCCGCGCGGACGCACGGGGCGCGGACCCGGCATCTTCCACACGCACGGCGGAGGGATGATCTTCGGTGACCGCTTCACCGCGGTCGAAGGCTTCGCCGAGTGGCTCCACCGCTACAACGCGGTCATGGTCAGCGTCGAGTACCGCCTGGCCCCGGAGTTCCCCGATCCGTATCCCGTCGAAGACTGCTATGCGGGGCTCGTCTGGACGGCGGAGCATGCGGACGACCTCGGCATCGAGAACGGACGCCTGCTCATCGCCGGAGGCAGTGCGGGTGGGGGCCTCGCCGCGGGTGTCGCCCTCCTGGCCCGCGACAGGCAGGGACCGCACCTGATCGGTCAGCTCCTCATGTACCCCATGCTCGACGACCGGGACGCGACCGTGTCGACGCACCAGATCGAGAGCGTCGGGGTGTGGGATCGCGGGAGCAACCTCCTCGGTTGGAACGCGCTCCTCGGCGACCGGCGCGGTACCGACGACGTGTCGATCTACGCCGCCCCCGCGCGCGCCACCGACCTGTCGAACCTGCCGCCGGCCTTCATCGACTGCGGCAGCGCGGAGGTCTTCCGCGACGAGGACGTCGCCTACGCGTCGGCCATCTGGGCTGCCGGCGGGCACGCCGAACTGCACGTGTGGCCCGGCGGCTTCCACGCCTTCGAGGGCTTCGCTCCCCAAGCCGCTCTCTCGCACGATGCGATCGACGCTCGCGACCGCTGGATCCGCCGTCTGCTGGGGTGAGCATCCCCCGTCCTATCCTGTGATCGGGACGACGGTGCGACACGAAGGGGAGAGCGCATGCAGGAGCTCGTGGGACGACTGAAGGTGCTCGATCCCGCGGCGAGCGAGTCGGTGAAGATCATCGACTACTTCGACTCCCTCGTCGCCGGGGGCGCGGGCGCGGAGTCCGTGGTACGGGCAGCGGCCATTCTCAGCGGCGTGGCCGCCGGAGCGCGGGTGCGCGGTCGGATTCTCGGCGTCGACGCCGACGGAGCCCGCATCACACCGCACCCGCCTGCCGGATCCCCGGACACCGAGGCGCCCCTCGTCTGGCTTGAACGGCACAGCGGTCCCGATCAGAACGACGCGATGATCGTCGACCGTGCCCAGGTCGCTCTCGCGATCATCGTGGCCCGGGCGGATCCGACGACGAGCGCCGTCGAACGCGTGATCGACGCCGACGTCTCGCGCATCGACCGGGAAGCGGCGGCGAGACGCCTCCGACTGGACGGCAGCGTCCGCGTCATCGCCGCGCCCCCGCACTCGCTCCACGCCACGACCGCGTCGACGGTTCTCGTGACGAGCGAGGGGGCCGTCTGGATCGGTCTCGGCGAGGTCATCCCGCCGGACGGACCCGTCGGGACGAGCATCGCCCGCGACCTCGACGACCTCCCCCGCGCCTGCGCCGACGCCCGTCTGGCACTCCGTCTCGCCGACGAGAGGCACCGCGTCGTCGACACGAGCGACCTCGGCGTCCTGATCGAGCTCGCCCGGAGCTTCGATGCCGCACGCCCGCGGCATCCGGATCTCCAGGCCCTCGACACGCTCGACGCGCGCACGATCGAGGCTCTCGACGTGGTCGTGGACAGTGAGAGCATCCGGGCGGCCGCTGCCCGTCTCTCCTTGCACCACAGCAGCCTGCAGGCGCGGCACGACACGTGGACCCGGCAGCTCGGCTACGACCCGCTGACGCCGCGCGGTCGTGCCCGCTACCTCGCCGCCCGCCTCCTGCAGAGGCTGGGGTGAGGATGCCGTGACCGTTCGCGAGGGGATGCCGCCACAGACCACGGGCGGGATGCCATGACCTCCCGGGACTGGGCGATCGAGCTCGGCGGGCTCGACCCGTCGCTGTGGCCGACGTTCCTGACGGAGAACTCGGGTCTCCCCGGCCCGCGCGCAAACCTCTCGCTCGCGAGCGCCGTCGGTGACCTCGGCGACCGAGCGCTCGCCGACCGGCTCACCACAGACGATGACGAGTACCTCGCGATGTGCGGGGCCATCATCCGCGCCCGGCACGCCGCGGACGCGGACGCGGACGCGGACGCAGAGGCGAAGGCAGAGGCGGACGCACACCCAGACGCCGACGTAGACCTCGCGCTCGACGCAGACGCAGACACAGGCGCGGGCCCAGAGACAGACGCAGACGCAGACGCACACGCACACGCGCAGACGAAGACGCACGCGGACGCCGGTGCGCACACCCGCCCTCACGCCGCGCCGAGCCTTCGCGCGCTCGCGGCCGACGCGCGGTGGCGGGTGCGCGAAGGAGTGGCTCTCGGGTTGCAACGCCTCGGCGACGACGATCCCGACACTCTTCTCGCGATCGTTGCGGCGTGGGCGCGAGATCCTCACCCGCTCGTCCAGCGGGCGGCCGTCGCCGCCGTCTGCGAGCCGCGTCTGCTGCGCTCCCCCGCCGCGGCCGCCGCCGCGCTCGACGCGTGCCGGACGACCACCGCGAATCTCGTCGCCACGGCGGTCGAGACACGGCGCGATTCGGAGTGGCGGACGCTGCGCCAAGCCCTCGGCTACTGCTGGAGCGTGGCGGTCGCCGGTGATCCCTCTACCGGTCTCCCCCTGTTCCGGGCCCTGGATGACAGCGACGCCGACGTCGCGTGGATCGTCCGGGAGAACACCGCGAAGAAGCGACTCGCGCGGTTGCTGTAGGGCGCCGGCCCGCGCCTCGACCGACCGCGGTCCGCGTTCTCACCCCTGTGCCACCGCCAGCGCGGGAACCGCACGACGGCGCAGCCGCACACCCGCGAGTGTCGGCACGATCCCCCGCGGCACGAACAGAAGGAACACCACCAGCACGATCCCGTATCCCGCGTACTGCAGGATCGGACCCGCGGCGGCCGGCATTCCCGGCGTCGCGCTCAGCGCGCTCAGCACCTGCAGCCACAGGCTCAACGCCAGCGTCCCGACCACTCCTCCCCACACCGAGCCGAGACCGCCGACGACAGCCATCACGACGTAGCCGAACGAGACGAACGGCGGATACGTGTCCTGGCTCACGTAGGGCGTGAAGAAGGCGGCCAGCGCTCCCGCGAAACCGGCGAAACCGCCCGCGACCGCGAACACCGTGAGCTTGCTCCGCAGGATCGGCACACCGCTCGATGCCGCCGCCGACTCGCTGCCCGCCAGGGCCCGGATGCCGCGGCCGAACCGCGACCGCACGAGGTTGTGGCACACCACGAGTGCCGCAGCGAGCGCCGCGAGCGCGAGGTAGGAGTACACGCGCTGATCCGCGACCGCCAGTCCTCCGACCGCGAGCGGAGGGATGCCGAAGATCCCCACGCCCGCCCCGAACAACGGCGCGGTCGCCATGACCGTCTGGATGATGAGCAGCACCGCGAGCGAACCGAAGGCGAGGTAGTGCCCCCGCAGACGCAGAAGCGGCCACCCGACCAGGGCGGCGACCGCGGCCCCGAGGATCGGAGCGGCGAGGAGAGCGACCAGGGGCGGAACCCCGAAGGTCACGGTCCCCACCGCGACGGTGAGCCCGCCGACCGCGACGAACGCGCCCTGACCGAGCGACGCCTGGCCGGCGTACCCCATGAACAGAGACAGTCCCGTGACGACGAGCGCGGTCACAGCCGTCTGCACGAAGAAGGTCTGATCGGTCAGCATCAGCGGCGCGATCGCGGCGGCGAGCGCCGCCAGGACGATGACGATGCGGGTCATTTCGCCTCCTCGGCGGTGAAGGAACGCGATCGGGCGATCATGATGACGAGCATCATGATGAGCGCGATCTGGGTCTGGTACGAGCCGTTGGCGTAGCCGGCGACGAGCTGGCCCGTCACCCCCAGCACGAGGGCACCGACGAAGGTCATCCAGGGGCTCCGCAGCCCCCCGAACACCGCTGCCGCGAGCGCGCTGAGCACGAACGGCAGGTCGGAGGTCACCGAGACCGCGGTCGTCGGGGCGATCAGCACCCCGGCGAGACCGCCGAGGACGCCCGCGATGGTGAACGACAGCAGACCCATCACGCGCGTATCGATCCCCACGAGGCGGGCGGCACGCGGATTGGATGCCGCGGCGGTGAGCGCGCGACCGATGTCGGTGCGCGTGAACAGCAGGCTCATCGCCGCGAGCGTCACGACGGCGACCGCGAGGGTGAGCAGACGCTGGGTCTCGATCTCGGCGCCGAACAGGCGGACGGTGCCCGTGATACCGACGGGCGACACGGGGTTCTGCCCCCACACCGCGATGATGACCGCGGCCGAGACGAGGGACATGCCGAGCGTGATCAGCAGCGAGGTCATCGGGTGCGTGCCGGGCTTGCCGATCGCGATCGCTCCGACGACGAAGCCGATGAGGCCGGTGACGATGACGGCGGCGAGTTCGGATAGTCCCGGAGGGAGTCCGAGCTGACGGAACGTCTGCGAGAGGAAGGCCCCGAAGACGACGAAGGAGCCCTGGGCGAAGTTGAGCACGTGGGTCACGCGATACACCACGACGATGCCGCTGCCGACGAGGGCGAACGACCCGGCGAGGGCCAGGCCGCTGAGCAGGTAGGTCGCGAGATCGCTCACGAGAGACGGTCCTGACGAGTGGTCGGGCGAGAGGACGGCGGGGGGACGGTCCCGCCGCCGTGCCGGGCGGTCCGCAGGTGATTCACGATCGGTTCTCCTGTCCGTCGAAGCCGCCGAGGTACGCGGCGCGCACTTCGGGTGCGGCGGCGAGCCGCTCGGTGGGGCCCTCGGCGACGATCCGCCCCGCGTCGAGCACATAGGCGCGCGAGCACAGCTCGAAGGCCAGACCCACCTCCTGCTCGATGAGGAGCACGGCCGTCCCGCGCCGGGCGTTGAGCTCGGCGAGGTGACGCACGAGGTCGGCGGCGATGAGCGGGGCGAGTCCCAGCGAGAGCTCATCCACGACCAGCAGGTCGGGCTCGGCCATGAGCGCTCGTCCCACGGCCACCATCTGCTGTTGCCCGCCCGAGAGCGTGTCGGCGCGCTGGCGGCGGAGCCGCGTCAGGTCGGGCAGCAGGTCGTAGATCACGTCGGTGCGGCGCGTGCGTCGTCGCCACGCCCCCAAGCGCAGGTTGTCGTCGACGCTGAGGTCGCCGAACATCTGCCGCCCCTCGGGCACCTGCGCGACCGTACCGGCGACGGCCACGCTGCCGGACGCCGGTCGCACGAGCCCGCTGACGGCGTTGACGAGCGAGGTCTTGCCGGCGCCGTTCGGCCCGACCAGGGCGACGAGCTCCCCCGCGTCGACGTGCACGGAGACACCGTCGAGGGCGGTTGCCGCCCCGTAGCGGACGACCAGGTCGTTCACCTCGAGCATCACGCGGCGGCCTCGCTCCCGAGGTAGGCGGCGATCACCGCGGGATCGCGGCGGATCTCTTCCGGCGTCCCGTCTGCGATGAGCCGGCCGAGGTCGAGCACGGCGATGCGGTCGGCGAGCGCCGTCACCATCGCGACGTCGTGTTCGATGAGCAGGATCGTCGTGCCGTCGTCGTGCAGCTCGCGGATGAGGCCGCGGAGATCGTCGCGCTCATCGGCGCGCAGACCCGACGCCGGTTCGTCCAGCAGCAGCACGCGCGGCCGCGCGGTCAGTGCGCGCGCGACTTGGAGGCGACGCTGCTGCCCGAGCGGGAGTTGCTCGGCGCCGCGCCCCGCCCAGTCGGCGAGTCCGACGCGGGCGAGGGCATCCTCGGCATCCGCCACGATCTGCTTCTCCTCGCGACGGTGCCGGGGCGAGCGCACCGCCGCGTCGAGGGCCCCGGCGCGCGTGCGGGCGTGCGCGCGCGTGCGGGCGTGCGCACCGACAGCGACGTTCTCGAGCACGGTCATTCCCGGGAACAGCCGCGCCCCCTGGAACACGATCGCGACCCCGCGCTGCGCCCGGCGATGCGGGGGCAGCCGGTCGATCCGCTGGCCGTCGAGGCGGATGACCCCCTCGTGCGCGCGGACGTGTCCGCTGATCAGGCCGAACAGGGTGGACTTGCCCGCCCCGTTCGGACCGATCACACCGCGCAGCTCGCCGGGGGCGACCCGGAACGAGACCTCTCGGTTGGCGTATACGCCGCCGAAGCGGCGTGACAGGCCCGCGAGCTCGAGACCAGCCGAGCCCGTGCCGACCGGGCCATGCCCCGCGCGGGTCCCTCCGGTGGGCACGCTCACTTCGGAAGCTCGGTCGCGAACTGCGTCGTCGCGGCCTCCGTCGGAACCCACTTTCCACCCTTCGCCTCGAAAATCGCCAGCGATGTCTCATCGAGCCCCATGTGGTCCGTCGGGCTGTACGTGTAGCGGCCGTTCGAGGTGAGCAGATCGGTCTTCTCCAGCGCGTCGCGGATCTTCTGGCGGTCGGTGGAGTCGGCCTGGTCGATCGCCGCGGCGAGCAGTTCGACCCCCGAAGCCCCGCCGAACGCGAACTCGGGCGGGTAGGCCCCGTCGTTGGCATCCCTCCACGGCTCGGCGACCGCCATGACCTTCGTCTTGTACGCGCCGTCGGGCAGGGCCTCGCCGCCCAGCGCGATCGTGGCCGCGGCCTTCACCCCCTCGGCGGCCTCCCCGGCCGGCTCCAGGTAGAGGTCCGACGCCTCGGCCCCGGTGAAGTAGGTGTCGATGCCCTTGCCGGCGATCTGCTTGGTGATGATGACGGGAGCCGGCCCCGCACCCCAGACGACGAACGCGTCGGGCTTCGCCGAGACCACCTTGGTGATCAGCGGCGTGAAGTCGGTCGCGGTCTGGTCGTACGACTCGTCGAGGACGACGTCGATGCCGGCCTCCTTCGCGTACTGCGCGGTGGCCTTGTCACCGTTGGTGCCGTAGAGGTCGCCGCCGGTGTACCCGATCGCGAGGGTCTTCACGCCCTGAGCGACCCAATAGTCGACGAGCGCGCGAGCGTACACGGCGGGGATCGGGGGCGAGGTGAAGGCGTAGGGGTTGCTGCCGTCGGCGAAGGCGTCGACCGAGCCGAGGGCGATCGTGGGGATCTTCGCCGACTGCGCGGTGCTGCCCACGGCGGTCGCAGCCGAGACGAAGCTGCTGGCGAGCATCGCCGAGTACGAGGGATCGGATGCCAGCTGGTTGAACTGCTTGACCGACTCGGTGACGTCGGCCTTGTCGTCGACGACCGTCAGCTCCACCTGGCGCCCGTCGATGCCTCCGGCGGCGTTGATGTCGGCGACGACGCGCTCGGCGGCCTCCTTGTCCCCTTGTCCGAGGGCGGAGAGGAAACCGGTGAGCGGCACGACCATGCCGATCTTCACGGGACCCGACGACGAACCCGCCGCGGTGGTCGAGCCGCCGGAACAGGCGCTGAGGGCGAGGACGAGGGCGGCTGCCGCGACCACGGGAACGGTTCTGCGCATGGACTTTCTCCTGGTTCATCGTTGAACGCATCGTTGAGAACGAAGACCCGAACGGGCCCGGTCGTCATTGTTCGGGGGGCGACGACCGTCCCGTCTATCCGTGAAACCACGTAATCGCGACGCAAAGCATTCCGATGAATCGACCGGCGGCGGATAATGATGGTTCCCGGACGCAAGGAAGCCCCCGTGATCAAAGAGCCCCGCAGCGTGTTCGTGGGGCGCCGTCGAGAACTCGCCGCCCTCGCCGATGCTCTCGAGCGCAGCCGCCTGATCACCCTCACCGGCGTGGGCGGGGTGGGGAAGACGCGTCTCGCCGTCCGCCTGGCCAACGCCCAGGCGCGACGCACCTCGACGGCGGTGTACTTCGTCGGGCTCGACGGTGTGAGCGATCCGCGCCGCGTCGTGGCCGCGATCGCTCAGGCCCTGCCGTTCGGCGACCTCTCCGCCCGGGAGCCGCTGAACTTCATCGTCGACACCCTCACCGACGAGACGGCGCTGCTGGTGCTGGACAACTGCGAGCACGTGATCGATGCCGCCGCGTCCGTCGTCGACGACCTGCTCGACGCACTCCCGCGCATGACCATCGTGGCCACCAGCCGCCGTCGTCTCGACGTCGACGGCGAACAGGTCTTCCCGGTCCCCCCTCTCGGCACCGAAGCCGTGGGGGACGAGCCCGCCGAGGCCGTCGAACTCCTCCTCACGCGCGCCCGCGCCGTGGACGCGGGGTTCGTCCTCGCCCCCACCGATATCGCCGCCGCGGCGCAGCTGTGCCGATCGCTCGACGGTCTGCCCCTCGCGATCGAACTCGCCGCCGGCCGGCTGCGCACGCTGTCGGTGCCGGACCTGGCCCGCCGCCTCTCCCACCGCTTCACCCTGCTGCGCGCGGGCTCGCGGGCACCGGTGTCGCGGCAGCGGACGCTCCGGGCCGTCGTCGACTGGAGCCACGAGCTGTGCACCCCGTCCGAGCGCGCCCTCTGGGCAGCGCTCAGCGTGTTCTCGGGTCCGTTCGACCTCCCCGCCGCCATGGCCGTCTCCGGCCGCGACGAAGCCGAAACCGTCGACACCCTCGATCAGCTCATCGACCAGTCGCTGGTGGAGGCCGACCGCGAGTCGGGGCGTTTCCACCTGCTCGAGACCATCCGCGGGTACGGGCGCGACCGCGCCGAGGAGTCGGGGGAACAGCCCGAGCTCGTGCGCCGCCACCTCGAGTACTACCGGGGTCTGGCGCATCTCGCCCGCACCCACTGGTACGGGCCCGCGCAACGGCGGATCCTCGCCGGTCAACGGGCAGATCGAGCCGAACTGGACGCGGCGCTGCGCACCGCCGCCGCGACCGACGCCGACACGGCGCTGGAACTGTTCTCCGACCTGCGTTATCACTGGGCGGTGGGGGGCTTTCTCTCGGAGGGGCGGCGGTGGAAGCGGCGGCTTCTCGCCCTGCCGGGGGGATCCGCCTCCGCTCGCACCCCGGCGGTCCTCGTCGCGGCCTGGATCTGCGTCCTGCAGGGGGCGTTGGAGGAAGCGCACGGGCACCTCGACGAAGCCCGAGCGCTGCTGCCGTCGCTCGCCACGGAGGAACGGGAGCAGTGCGAGATCGAGATTCGACGGCTGGGAGGTACGCGGGCTCTTTTCGCGGGAGAGGGTGACCTCGCGCGCGAAGAGTTGAGCCGGTCCATCCGGCTCGCTCGTGCCGCGGGCCACCCCGAGGAGGCCCTGCTCGCGCAGTTCCAGCTGACGGTCGCGCTCGTGCAGACGGAGCGCTCCGATACCCTCGGGCCCGCCCGTGACGCCCTCCACCACGCCGGCTCGATCGGCGAACGGTGGCTGCGCTCGCTGTCGCTCTGGGCGATCGGTCTCGCGCTGTACGCCGACGGCGAGCTCGACGACGCCGAACGGCACGCGCGTGAAGCCCTCGCAATGGAAGAAGGCATCGACGACCCCGTGGGCGACTGTCTCGTCCTCGAGCTCTTGAGCTGGATCGACGCGGCGCGCTCCCCGACCGAACGCACGGCTGTGCTGCTGGGCGCGGCGCGCAGCTGGTGGCGGCGCATCGATTCGGGCATCGCGGTGCACGGCCCGCAGATGCTCGCCCAGCACGATCGGTGCGTCGCGATCGTGCGGCAACGCCTGGGTGACGAGGCATTCCAGCGCCTCTCCGCCGTCGGTGAGCGGCTCTCCCCCGCCGAGGCGGCGGCGTTCGCCGGAGCACCCGCGCGCCCCGCCGCGGGGTTGAGCGCCCGCGAGGGCGAAGTGGCCGCCGGCATCCACGAGGGCCTCAGCAACCGCGAGATCGCCGAACGGCTCGTCCTGTCCGTCCGTACGGTCGACACGCACGTGCAGCGCATCCTCGGCAAGCTCGGCTTCACCTCCCGCGCACAGATCGCGGCGTGGTTCCAGTCGACGCTGTCCACGGTGCGGTGACGCGCGCCCGGTTCGGTCGGTGACGCCCCGCGGCGTTCGGTAGTCCTACGGATACCGGCCGCTGCCTGCGCGGTCGACACTGGCGAGGACGACGCCGAGGTCGTCCCCGTTCGAGGAGCGCACGCATGACCCCTTCCCCTCCCCGCATCCTGCTGGTCCACGGAGCCTGGGCCGGCCCCTGGGTGTTCGATCGCCTCGCCGCGGAGCTGCGCCGACGCGGGTTCCGTGTCGACACCGTGGCCATGCCGAGCATCGGCGACACCGTCGACATGTACGCCGACGCGGCCGCGATCACCGCGGCCCTCGACGCGGCGGAGGGCCCGGTGACCCTCGTCGCCCACTCGTACGGGGGGATTCCGGCCACGCAGGCGGGCGACCACCCGGCGGTGGAACAGGTCGTCTACATCGCCGCGTTCGCCTTGGACGAGGGCGAGACCCTCCAGCAGGCGGTGGGCGGCGGCATCCCGGAGTTCTGGGGAATCGCCGACGGCATGGTCTCGATGGGGCGCTCGCGCGAGGAGCGCATCGCGATGATCGCCGCCGACCTTCCCGCGGGGTCCCCCGATGCGCTCGCGACCGGCCTCGCCGACCTCTTCCGTCCCCAGTCGCTGGGCGCGTACACCTCGCCCGTGACGCGCGTGGCATGGCGCACGAAGCCCACGACCTACGTCCTCACCGAGCGCGACGCCCTCGTCCCCACCGCCTTCCAGGAGCACCTCGTCTCGCGCTCGGGCGCTGCCGTCGTCCGCGTCGACACGGGCCACACCCCGTTCGAAGACGACCCGGTGTGGTTCGCCGGAGTCCTGGCCGACATCGTGGCCCCCGTGGAGGTGGCGCGATGAGCCTCACAGTCACGACCGCCCCCGGCCGGCTGTTCATCGACGGGCGGTGGACGGATGCCGCCGACGGCGGCCGCATGGACGTCATCGCCCCCTCCACCGGCGAGAAGATCATCGACGTCGCCCGCGGCACGATCGCCGACGTCGACGCGGCGGTCGCCGCTGCCCGCCGCGCGTTCGACGAGGGCCCGTGGCCGCGGATGTCGAGTCGCGAACGGGCGCGGATCCTGCAGCGGGCGTACGCGCTCATGCGCGAACGCGGCGAGGAGCTCGCGCAGGCGGAGAGCCTCGACGTCGGCAAGCCCATCACGTTCGCGCGCGTCGTCGACGTGAACAACGCCGCCGAGCTGTACGAGTACTACGCCGCGCTCGGCCACCGCCTCGACGGAGAAGTGCGCGAGATCACCGCCGACGCCCACGCCTATGTGCGCAGCGAACCGCTCGGGGTCGTCGCGGCCATCACGCCGTTCAACTTCCCGCTGATCCTGTCGAGCACGAAGATCGCTCCCGCCCTGGTCGCGGGGAACACCGTCGTGCACAAGCCCGCCAGCGACACCCCGCTGAGCGCCCTGCTGATGGCGGAGCTGCTGCGCGACGCCGGCGTCCCCGATGGCGTGTTCAACGTCGTCACCGGACCGGGGTCGACGCTGGGCGACCACCTCGTCTCCCACCCCGACGTCGACAAGGTCGCGTTCACCGGCTCGACCGAGATCGGCGCCCACGCGGCGGCCCTCGCGGGAGAGACGCTCAAGCCGTTCACCGCCGAGCTGGGCGGCAACGCCGCGAACATCCTCTTCGCCGACGCCGACCTCGACCGCGCCATCCACACCGTCATCTCGGCGTTCGTGTTCAACGCGGGGCAGTTCTGCATGGCGGGTCCGCGGTTGCTCGTGGAGCGCCCGATCTACGGCGTGGTCCTCGGCATCCTGAAGGAGGCCGTTCCGCAGGTGCCGTTCGGTGACATCGCCGACCCGGCGACCGTGATCGGACCCGTCGCGAGCCGCACACAGCTCGACAAGGTCGCCGCGATGGTCGATCGCGCACGCGCCGCGGGGGCCCGCGTCGTCACGGGCGGCCATGCCGTCGAGCGCGAGGGCGGCTTCTACTACGCGCCGACGGTCCTCGCCGACCTCGACCCCGACGCCGAGGTCGTCGTCGACGAGGTGTTCGGGCCCGTGCTCACCGTGCAGCCCTTCGACACCGACGACGAGGCGATCGCCCTCGCCAACGGCACGCGGTACGGCCTGGCCAGCGGCATCCAGACCTCCGATCTCGCCCGGGCACACCGGGTCGCCGCGCGCCTGCGGGCGGGGATCACCTGGGTCAACGGTTGGGCGATCCTCGATCCCGCCGTACCGTTCGGCGGGGTGAAGGCGTCGGGCTGGGGACGCGAGGGCGGTCCCGAAGCGCTGCAGTCGTACCAGAAGGCGCACTCGATCGTCTTCGACCTGGGAGGTCGGGCGTGACCGCGGGGCGTGCGGCCGTCGTCGAGGCCGACCGGCGCGTCGTCGTCTCCGAGGTCGAGTACGCCGAGCCCGGCCACGGCGAGGTGCTCGTGCGGCTCACCGCGACCGGCCTCTGCCACACCGATCTCGGGGTGCTCGCCGGTGGCATCCCCTTCCCCGTTCCGGGGATCATCGGGCACGAGGGGGCCGGTCGCGTCGAGAAGGTGGGCCCGGGGGTGCGAGAGGTGGGTCCCGGGGATGCCGTGCTCCTGAGCTTCACCTCGTGCGGGCTCTGCGACGCGTGCGCGTCCGCCCACCCGGCCTACTGCGACACGTGGCTCCCCCGGAATCTCCTGGGGGGAATGCGCGGTGAGGACTCGGGGGGTATCACGCGCGGCGGAGAACGCCTCGCGGGACACTTCTTCGGACAGTCGTCGTTCGCGACCCACGCGATCGCCGACGAACGCTCGGTCGTGCGCGTCGCCGCTGACGCGGACCTCTCGGTGCCCGCCCCGCTCGGGTGCGGGGTGCTGACCGGGTTCGGCTCGATGTGGAACGTGCTCGATCCCGGGCCCACCGACATCGTCGCCGTGTACGGCGCCGGGGCGGTCGGCCTCTCGGCCGTCATGGCCGCGAGCCTGCGCACGCCCGCCCAGCTCATCGCGATCGACCGGGTCGCCGCGCGCCTCGACCTCGCGCGCGAGCTCGGCGCGACCGACACCGTCGATGCCGCGAACGACGACGTCGCGACGCGCCTGGCCGACCTCACCGGCGGGCGCGGGGTCACGCTCGGCTTCGACACCACCGGGCACCCCGGAGTCGCGCGGACCGCGCTCGAGGCCGCGGCGGCGCGGGGCACCGTGCTGGTATGCGGGGCTCCCCCGCCCGGAACCGAGATCGCGGTGGACATCCAGGGGATCCTCACCGGCAAGATCCTGCGTGGGGTCACGATGGGCGATGCCGATCCGCGCGAGCTCATCCCGCGGCTGGTCGCGCTGCACGCCGAGGGACGCCTCCCGCTGGAGAAGCTCGAGCACCGGTACACGCTCGACGAGATCACGGCGGCGATCGACGACATGCACCACGGTCGGACGGTGAAGCCGGTCATCGTTTACTGACGTCACGGATGCCGTGCGCGGTCCCGCACGGCGTCCGTGTTCCCGCCATAATCACCCCATGTACGGAGAACGACTCGCGCGCTGGGAGCGCGCGGTGGAGTGGCCCCTGGTCATCGCGGCCCTGATCTTCCTCGCCGCGTACGCGACCCAGATCCTCGCGACGCCCGAAGGGCTGGTCGAGACGGTGGCGGAGATCGTGCTCAAGGCGACGTGGGCCGTCTTCCTGGTCGACTACGTCGTCCGACTCGCGATCGCCCAGCACCGGTGGCGGTGGTTCTGGCGTCACCTGCTGGATCTCGCGATCGTGGCGCTGCCGGTCTTCCGGCCGCTGCGCCTCATGCGCTTCTTCACGATCATCGCGCTCATCCACCGCAACACCGGCACGATGCTCCGCGGACGCGTGGCGGTGTTCACCGTCGGCGCCACGGCCATGACCGTCTTCGTCGCCGCCCTCGCGGTCTACGACGCCGAGAAGGGCGGTGGCGGCCCGATCTCGACGTTCGGCGACGCCGTCTGGTGGGCGTTCGAGACGATCACCACCGTCGGATACGGCGACTACTACCCCGTCACGATCACGGGCCGCATCGTTGCGGTGGGACTCATGGTCGGAGGCATCGCCCTGATCGGTGTCGTGACCGCCACGCTCGCCTCGTGGATCGTGCAGCGCGTCTCGGTCGAGGCGGAAGAGGCGACCGCGGCGACCGAGACGCAGGTCGAGGCCCTGCGCGGCGAGATCGCCGACCTCAAGGAGATGCTGCGCGAGATCCCGCGCGCGTGAAGACCGACGACCGAGCCGGGCCTCAGCCCGCCGGTCGCAGGACGTCGGCCGCGCGGTCCCGTGCGGACGGGCCCGCGCGAGCTCGTCCCGTTCGCGATGTCGGCGCGCTCTCCTCATCTTGAGTAAGGTAACCCTTGCCTAAGCCTTCGCCCCGGCATCCCCCTCCCGAAAGGACATCTCGCTGTGCCCTCACGCCGCCGCTCCTCGCACCGACTCACCCTCGCGGCATCCGTCGCCGGTCTCGCCCTCCTCGTCTCGGGGTGCGCGGGCGGGGCGACAGCCGCCCCCGAGTCCAGCGCCGCGTCGACCCACGAGGTCTCTCACGCCCGCGGGACGACGGCGGTCTCGACCGCTCCGCAGCGCGTCGTGACGCTCGAACCGCTCGAGCTCGACACCGCGGTCTCCGTCGGCATCACCCCCGTGGGTGCGGCGGTGGCCAACATGGTCAACGGCGTTCCGAGCTACCTCGGCGTCGACGGCGTCACGCCCGTGGGCACCGTCAGCGAGCCCGATCTCGAAGCCATCGCCGCGCTCGAGCCCGACCTCATCCTCGGTACCGAATCGCGACACTCCGCGCTGTACGACCAGCTCAGCGCGATCGCGCCGACGGTCTTCATCGCCACGCAGGCCGATCCCTGGCGCGACAACGCCGCGCTCATCGGCGAAGCGCTCGGCCGCGAAGACGACGTGCAGAAGGCGGTGGATGCCGTCGACGAGCGCTGCGCCGAGATCAAGAGCGCACACGATCTCACCGGGCAGACCGCCGAGATGATCCGCCCGCGCGACGAGACCACGCTCAGCCTGTACGGCCCGGTCTCGTTCGCGGGAAGCCTGCTCGAGTGCGTCGGGTACACGATCCCCGACCACGAGTGGGAGGACGGCCTGCAGGCGGACATCTCGCCCGAGAACATCGCGAGCGCGACCGCGGACGCCGTGTTCGTCACGACCACCGACGTGGACGATCCCTCCACGGTGCCGGCCGCCATCATCCAGAACGCCGCCTCGTTCCCCGTCGTGACCCTCGTCGACACGAGCACGTGGGTCGCCGGCGTCGGCCCGAAGGGCGCGCAGTCCGTGCTCGGCGACATCGAGTCCTTCCTCACAGCGGGGAAATGAGCAGGGTTCTCCCCGCGCGGGTGTCGACGACGGCCCCCGCACCCCGATCCCCCGGGATCGGTCGGACCGCCATCGGCACCCTCGTGCTGGTGGCGGTCCTCGCCGTCACCGTCGCCCTGTCGCTGATGATCGGCGCGAACCCCCTACCGTGGCAGACGGTGTGGGCGTCTCTCACCGGAGCGGGCGCCCCCGACACCGACTTCGTGGTTCAGGGGCTCCGCGTCCCTCGCACGATCGCGGGGATCGTCGCCGGCGCCGCACTGGGGGCGGCGGGCGCACTCATGCAGGCGTTCTCCCGCAACCCGCTCGCCGACCCCGGCATCCTCGGCGTCAACGCCGGCGCCGCGTTCGCCGTCGCCCTCACGGTGGCGGTGTTCGGCATCCAGAGCTCCCTCCTGCTCATCTGGCCGGCCTTCCTCGGTGCTCTCGTCGTGACGGTCGCCGTCGCTCTCGTCGGCTCGTCGGGGCGGGGGCCGGCCGATCCGATCCGCCTCACGCTCGCGGGCGTCGCCGTCGGCGCGGTGCTCTCGGGGATCACCTCGGGCATGATGCTCAGCAACCCCGACGCCTTCGACCTCATGCGCGGGTGGAACGCGGGCTCGCTCCTCGGGCGCGGCCTCGACATCGTCCTCCCGGTCGCGCCGTTCATCGCGGCGGGCCTCGTGGCGGCGTTCGTGCTCGGCCGCCCGCTCAACGCCCTCGCGCTCGGCGACGACCTCGCCCGGGCACAGGGCATCCCCGTGGGCACCGTGCGGGTGGCATCCGTCGCCGCCATCACCGTGCTCGCCGGGGCGGCAACGGCCCTCGTCGGTCCCCTGTCGTTCGTCGGGCTCATGGTGCCCCACGCCGTACGGTGGATCGTCGGCCCCGACCAGCGCCGTATCCTTCCGCTCAGCGCCCTCGCCGCCCCGATCGTCGTGCTGCTGGCCGATGTGCTGGGCCGCGTGATCATCGCCCCGGCCGAGGTGCCCGCGGGGATCGTCACCGCGTTCGTGGGCGCCCCCGTGCTCATCGCGCTCGCGCGCCGACGCCGAGCGAGCGCACGGTGACCGCGGTCGAGGTCGGCTACCGCCGGGTGCTGCTCGGCGCTCTGCCGGTGCGCGCGCGCAGCATCGTCGTCGGAACCGCGGTGCTCCTGGCCGTCGTCGTGCTCGCCGTCTTCTCTCTCGGCTGGGGCACGTATCCCGTGGCTCCGGATGCCGTGGTCCGTACGCTGTTCGGAGCCGGCGACGCCATGGACACCACCATCGTCGTCGGCTGGCGCCTCCCCCGTACCCTCGCCGCCGTCGCCCTCGGTGCGCTCCTGGCCATCGCCGGAGCACTGTTCCAGACCGTCACACGCAACCCGCTCGCCAGCCCCGACATCCTGGGATTGTCCAACGGCGCGTTCACCGGCATGCTGCTGACCCTCGTGCTCGTGTCGGCGTCGTGGCCGGCGCGGGCCGTGGGGGCGCTGGTGGGGTGCCTCGTGGCATCCGCCGTCATCTGGCTCTTGTCGCTGCGCGGAGGGATCCAGGGCTTCCGGCTCATCGTGGTGGGGATCGGCGTCTCGGCGATGCTCGCCTCGCTCAACACGTGGATGCTGCTCCGCATCGAACTCGAGACGGCGATGTTCGCCTCCGCGTGGGGGCAGGGCACGCTCAACGGCGTCACCGGCGAGGCGGTGACCGGGGTGGTGCTGTGCGCGGCGCCGTTCGCCGTCGCCGCGTTCGCCCTCGTCCCGGCGCTGCGTCAACTCGAACTCGGCGACGACATGGCCGCGGCCTCCGGCGTGCGTCCGCACCTCGTGCGCACCCTGGCGCTCCTCGCCGGAGTGGTGCTGGTGTCCGCCGCCACCGCGATCGCCGGCCCCATCGCGTTCGTCGCCCTGGCCGCCCCGCAGATCGCGCGACGGCTCGCCCGCACGCCGTCGCTGTCGCTCGCGCTGTCGGCGCTGGTCGGCGCCCTCCTCCTCCTGGGCTCCGACGTCATCGCGCAGCATGTGCTGCCGGTGACCCTTCCCGTCGGCGTCGTCACCGTCTCGGTCGGCGGCGCGTACCTCATCGTCATGATCGTCTCGGAGATCCGCCGCCGTGTCTGAAACCTCTCGCCTCGAAGCCCGTGCCGTCTCGCTCGCCTACGACGGCACGACCGTCGTCCCCGAGCTGAGCGTCGCCGTCCCGCCCGGGTCGTTCACCGTGATCATCGGCCCGAACGCGTGTGGCAAATCGACGCTCCTGCGGGGGCTCTCCCGGCTTCTCGCCCCCACCGACGGGACCGTCGTCCTCGACGGGCGCGACATCTCGAGCTACCCCGCCAAAGAGGTGGCGCGCCGGCTCGGGCTCCTCCCGCAGACGGCTCTCGCCCCCGACGGCATCACCGTCGCCGACCTCGTCGGCCGCGGCCGCTACCCGCACCAGTCGCTGCTGCGGCAGTGGTCGAGCGCCGACGAGGCCGCGGTGGAGGAGGCCCTGGATGCCACGGGCACCGCGGATCTGTCGGCCCGCCCCGTCGATGCTCTCTCGGGCGGACAGCGCCAGCGCGTCTGGGTCGCGATGGTGCTCGCGCAGCAGACCGACCTGCTGCTGCTCGACGAACCGACGACGTACCTCGACGTGGCGCATCAGGTCGAGCTGATGGAGCTGTTCGCTGAACTCAACGCCCGCGGGCGCACGGTCGTCGCGGTGCTGCACGACCTGAATCACGCCGCTCGCTACGCGAGCCACATCATCGCCATGCGCGAGGGACGCATCGTCGCCGAGGGGCCGCCGCGCGAGGTGATCACGAGCGAACGCGTCGAGGAGGTCTACGGCCTGCCGAACGTCGTGATCGACGACCCGGTCACGGGAGGACCGCTGGTGGTCCCCCTCCGTGGTGGGGCGTTCGCGGCGCGGGCCGCCGAGGCTGCGGCGGGGCTCGAGGCGTGAGCGCGGAGCGGATGCCGGGGGCCGGGGTTTCGGCCCGGGCCGAGGCTTCGTCGCTGGGCGGGGACCGGATGCCTCCGCGCGCCGAGACGGGGACCGTGCCCGAGGCTCCCGGCGAGGCGGCGTCCGCTGCTCCTCGTCCGTGGGAGTACAGTGCCTTCCCCGTCGCCGTGGCCCGGCGCGAGATGATCTCACCGAACTTCCTGCGTCTCACCTTCGCCGGCGACGCGCTGCAGCACTTCGCGCCGTGGGGCATCGACCAGCGGATCAAGCTCGTGCTGCCTCTGCCGAGCGGCGGCCTCGCCGATTTCGGTCTGCTCGCCGAGCCGACCCCGCACCCCGCCGACTGGTACACGCGGTGGAAGGCACTGCCGCCGGACGAACGCAACGTCCTGCGCACCTACACGCCCGCCGCGATCCGCCCCGAGGCCGGTGAGCTCGACGTGGACATCTACCTGCACTCCCCCGACGGTCCCGCGTCGCGCTGGGCGCGCGGAGCGCGCGTGGGCGAGACGCTCGTGATCACGGGCCCGGATATCCGCAACGGCTGGACGGGGTACGGCATCCATTGGCAGCCGCCCGAGGAGTACACGTCGTTCCTCCTCGTCGCGGATGAGACGGCGATCCCCGCCGTCCGGAACATCGCGCTCTCGCTCCCGCCGGCAGCGCGCGGACTCGCGATCGTCGAGATCCGCGATCGGGACGACGATGTCACCCTCGCGGAGCTCGGGGCGCGGGTCGACGTGCGCGTCGTGGGGCGGGGCGAGACCGAGGACGCCGTGCGTGCCTGGGCCTCACCCGACGTCGACATCGCGTGGCTCGCCGGGGAGTCCGGCGTGGTCACCGCCTCGCGGCGTGTGCTCGTGCGCGAACTCGGTGTGCCGCGGGAGCGGGTCGCGTTCCTCGGGTACTGGCGCGAGGGCGGGGCGCTGGTCGGCTGACTCCGGGCGGCGCGGGGCGCGCGCGGGCGCGGGGCCGGGCGCGCGCGCGGGCGCGGGGCGGGGCGCGCGCGGGCGCGGGGCCGCGCGGAGCGCGTGCGAAACTCCTGAGTTTCCGGGTCCTCGAACGGATGAGCGGCGCCGCGTCGCCACCGCGAGCCGGTTTCTCAGGAGTTTCGCACAGCGCAACCGCGCCACCGGGGCGCGGAAGCACGCCCGCATCACGGCGGAGCACGGGAGACGCGCCTCAGGGCGCCGACAGCAGATCCGGCAGGAGCGGCGGTGCCTGGCGGTGACGCGTCTGCTGCTCGAACGCGTACGCGAGGCCGATGAGCTTCTGCTCGGCGGAGGGCTCGGCGAGGAACCCGGTCGCAGCGAGCGTCACGAGGATCAGAGCAGCCGGGAGCGGCCTACAGGGAGAAGATGTCGACCGCGATATTTCGGCAGCACCGGGGGAACGCGCCGCCGACACCTCAGGCGAGCACGAGCTCGATGTTCTCGTGGTCGGCGAAGACCCGCCGGACGAGCTCGAAGTACGTCTCGCCGGCCCCGGCGTCGAGAGCGTCGAGGGCTCTCTGCGCCGGAGCCACCGCGAACACCGCGGGCCGCGCGACCTTCCCGCGGTAGTACTCCCGCGTCGTCTCGACACCGAGCGCGGCGCGCGACACGGCGTGATCGGCCCACACCACGCGCACCGGAGCAGACCCGTCGAGCTCCCCGAATCCCCCGTACAGCAGGTCATCGAGGGCGTCGAGACTCTCCCCCAGCGTCCACTCCTCATCCGGCATGAACACGCGGTTCAGTTCCCGGTAGAGAGCCGGGATGCCATCAATCCGCGCCCCCTCGATCCGCAGCGTCTGCACGGCGCCGGTCAGAACAGCTGACGGAAGTTCGTCGCGGCGAGGTCGATCAGTTCGTCTCCGCGCCCCGACAGAACGGTGCGGATCGCATAGAGCGTGAAGCCCTTGGCCTGCTCGAGCGTGACCGAGGGCGGCATCGACAGCTCCTGACGCGCCGTCTTCACCGAGACGAGCGCGGGCCCCTCGTGCGCGAGCGCGGCGGACAGCGCCGCCTCGAGGTCGTCCGACTCGTCGACCCGGAAGCCCGTGAGCCCGATCGCCTCGGCGACCGCGGCGAAGTCGGGGTTCTTCAGATCCGTGCCGAAAGTGACGAAGCCCGCGGCCTTCATCTCGAGCTCGACGAAGTTCAACGACGAGTTATCGAACACGACGACCTTCACCGGCAGCTTGTTCTGCACGATCGTGATGAGCTCACCGAGGAGCATCGCGAGCCCGCCATCGCCCGCCAGAGCAATGACCTGCCGGTCGGGGAACGCCGACTGGGCCCCGATCGCGTGCGAGACGGCGTTGGCCATCGTCCCGTGCGAGAACGACCCGATGAGTCGACGTTCGCGCGTCATCGTCAGGTACCGCGCCGCCCAGACGACGGGCGAGCCGACGTCGGGGATGAAGACGGCGTCGTCGGCGGCGAGGCGGTCGAGCGTCCGCGCCACGAACTGCGGGTGCAGCGGCTTGCCGCGCCCCGCGGGAACCGCGAGGTCGTCGAGCTTCGCACGCGTCGTGCGGTAGTGCTCGCGCGCCTCGTCGGCGTGGCGCGAGGACTTCGCCTCGGTCAGCAGCGGCAGCAGCGCCTGGACCGTGTCGCGGACGGTGCCGACCAGACCGATGTCGACCGGATGCCGCCGCCCGAGCTGCGCACCCCGGACGTCGACCTGGATGTGGGTGGCGCGCTGCGGGTAGAACTGCGGGTACGGGAAGTCGGTTCCGAGCATCAGCACCACGTCGGCGTCCTCCATCGCGCGGTAGCCCGACGAGAAGCCGAGCAGACCCGTCATGCCGACGTCGTAGGGGTTCTCCCACTCGATGTGCTCCTTGCCGCGCAGCGCGTGCACGACGGGTGCCTGCAGACGCGCGGCGAGCTCGACGACCTCCTCGTGCGCGCCGGCCACACCCGCTCCGGCGAGGATCGTGACCTTCTCGGCGGCATTGAGCGCGTCGGCGGTCCGGCGGAGTTCGTCGTCGGAGGGGAGGATGCGAGGGGTCGCGCGCTCGATCGCGACGACACGGTCGTTCTTCGCCTTCGCCAGGAGAACGTCGCCCGGGATGACCAGCACGGCCACGCCCCGCTTCTCGATCGCCTCGCGCATCGCGATCTCCAGCAGCCGCGGCATCTGCACCGGGTCTGCGACGTACTCGACGTACACGGAGCACTCGCGGAACAGCTCCTGCGGGTGCGTCTCCTGGAAGTAGTTGGTACCGATCTCGGCCGTCGGGATGTGCGCAGCGATCGCCAGGACCGGAACCCGCGAGCGATTCGCGTCGTAGAGACCGTTGATGAGGTGGAGGTTGCCGGGGCCGCAGCTGCCCGCGCACACCGCCAGCTCACCCGTCAGTTCCGCCTCGGCCGCGGCGGCGAAAGCGGCCCCCTCCTCGTGCCGCACGTGCGCCCACTGGATCACGCCGTCTCGGCGGATGGCATCCGTGAAGCCGTTCAGCGAATCTCCGGGGAGACCGTAGACGCGGGCGACGTTCTGACGGCGAAGGAAGGCGACGATGTTCTCGGCGACGGTGGTCACGGTTGGTCCTTTCGGCGAGGGTGCGGAGGCTGTCGGTCGTGTCGGTGATGCCTCCCGCGCCCCACGCTACGCCTGCCGCGACGGCGGTGGGCGGACCCTGCGAGCACCCCCGATCTTCGACGGCGGTGGACGACCCGGGCACCGGGCGCGCCGGTGCGCTGGTCGCCGCGCGGAGACCGCGAGTGCTGAAATCGAGGTGTGAGTTCACCGATGGATCCCTATCCGCTCCCGCGCGCGTGGAGGACGACCCCCGCTCGGCCGCGGTCCATCACGGCCACCACGCTTCTCGGTGCGACGTGCGTGCTGCTCGCGGTCGGCCTGTGGGTGGCCCTGGCGGCGGATCAGGCGCTCATCGCGATCGTGTTCGTCCTGTTCCTGCTCGCTCTCTCGGTGGGAATGGCGGTCGGCGGCGACCGCTCCGGGGGCGAGCGGGCACGACCCGAGTTGATCAACGCTCTCGCACTCACCCGCGCCGAGACACAGCCGATCGACTCGTGGGTGTACTTCTTCCGTCAACGCACTCCCACCCTGACCTCTGCCCTCTGGCTGATCGCCGGGGGCGGAGTGAGCGTCATCGCCTCCGGCGTCCTGATCGCACGCTCCCTGCAGGTCGGGGGCACGGCTCTTCTCGCCCTCATCGGCCTCGTCCCCCTGGCTCTCGCCGCCGCTGTCGTCGTTCTCGCCGGGAGCAACACCGTCGGCGTCCGCTCGCGGGCGCGATGGTTCGCGCGGCGACCGCGCGGCCTCGCGGTGGGCCGTTCCGGGGTCACGCTGTACTCGCTCGACGCGGTGACGTTCGACACCACCTGGTCGTGGGACGAGATCGTCGAGATCGAACCGGAGGCGATCATCACGGCGCGCGGCGGCAATGTCACCCCGCGGCTCCGCCTCGGCATCCGCTCCCCCGGCGCGACGGAGGTGGAGCGGTTCGACGTCCCCGTCAGCGAACTCGAGGCGCACGCCTGGCTGGTGTACTCGACCCTCCGTTTCTGGTCCGAGCACCCTGACCTCCGCGACGACCTCGACACGAGTCGCGCGCAGGAGCGCATGGAGCACTGGATGACCGCGCTGGCCCCCACGGCCGACACGCGCCGCGACGAGAAGCGCTCCTAGGCCGCACGGATCGCGCCAGGCGTCACGCCCCACACGCGCCGGAAATGCCGGGCCAGGTGTGCCTGGTCGTGGAAGCCGGTTCGCGCCGCGACGTCGGCGGGTCGGCCTCCCTCCCCCAGAAGACGCCGCGCAGCATCGACCCGTCGACCGACGAGATAACGGTGCGGGGCGATGCCGTACGTGTGCGAGAACACCCGGACGAGGTGGCTGGGGTGGGCGCCGAGTTCGGCCGCCGCCTCGGCGATCGTGAACGACTCGGTGTAGCGGTCGTCGAGCAGGGCCCGGAGGCGCCGGGCGAGGGGCGCGTCGTGACGGGCGGGCGCGGACGAACCGGCGTGCGCGAGCACCGCCTCGCGGACGGTGAGCAGCCAGTGCTCGGCGGCCATCTCGTCGCCCGGGCGGGCGAGCGCGGCGTGCACTCGCTGGGCCGCGGTCTGGGCGGGCGCGTTCGTGAGGGTCGGCCGGTCCGCGATCCGCGCGGCGGCGCCCGCGTCGAGCCAGTCGCCGCGGAGGTAGAGCACCTGCTTGCGGTAGCCCGAGCCTTCGACCGCCGGGCGCCCGTCGTGCGCGATCCCGGGCGGCAGCAGCGTCACCGCGGTCGGGGTCGCCTGGTGCTCGGCGCGGTCGAGGGCGTAGGTCACCGCTCCCCGATCGACGAGCATCACGGCCCAGTCGTCGTGCGTGTGCGGCGGATAGCTGTGGGCGAAGCTGGCGTGATAGACCTCGCGCAGCATCGGAACATCCGGATGCCACGCCCGCACCCGTTCATCCATGCAAGAAACGTACAAGACACCCCGCATGCCGGGGGCCGAGGCTGGAGACATGACCGATGCCGCTTCGTCTTCCGCCCCGCTCTTCGACACGAAGGTGGTCGTCGTCCTCGGCGAGGACCTCGCACCGTGGCAGGAGCTCAACATCACGGCCTTCCTGATGACCGGGATTGCGACCAGCGCTCCCGACCTCGTCGGCGAGCCCTACGGCGACGCCGACGGCACGCAGTACTCCCCGATGCTCCGTCAGCCCGTGATCGTGCTGACCGCGGATGCCGAGACGCTCTCGCGTGTGCGAGCCAAAGCCGCGGCGCGCGGCGATGTCGCCCTCGCGATCTACACCCGCGAGCTGTTCACGACCTCGCACGATGCGGCCAACCGGGCCGCCGTCGCCGCCGTCCCGTCCGCGGATCTCGACCTCGTGGGTGTCGCGCTGCGGGGGCCGCGCAACGCGGTGGACCGGATCGCGAAGGGAGCGCGGTTCCACGTGTGAGGCGCGGGTCAGCCCGCCGAGCCCGCGCCGAGTCTCGCCTCGAGCACGGCGATCCGCTGCTCGAGGAAAGCGACGTATTCGGCCGTGTACGCGAGCTTCGCTTCGAGACGGTCGAGGCGCGGGGCGACGTGCCCCACGTTGTAGTGCAGGGGCGTCTTGAGCGGGTGGTCGGCGTCGATGGCCGCCAAGACGGCGGGGAGACGGGTCGTCGGGTCACCGGAGGGAATGGTCATGGGGCCAGTCTCGCGCCCTGCGGGCGTATCTGTCACCGCCCCGGCGCGAGCAGGCCGCTCTCGTAGGCCGCGATCACGAGTTGCGCCCGGTCGTGGGCGCCGAGCTTGAGCATCGTGTTCTTCACGTGCGTCTTCGCGGTGTGCGGCGAGATGAAGAGGTGCGCGGCGATCTCGTCGTTCGAGCGACCGCGGGCGACATGCAGCAGCACCTCCCGCTCGCGGTCGGTGAGACCGTCCAGGGTGACGGGGGCCGGCGCGTCGGACGAACCCGTGGTCCGCACGTACTTCTCGATCAGCGCACGGGTCGCGACGGGTGAGAGCAGCGCCCCACCCTCGTGCACCGACAGCACGGCCCGCACGATGTCGTCGGGTTCGGCGCCCTTGCCGATGAAGCCGCTCGCCCCGGCCCGCAACGCCGCCACGACGTAGTCGTCCTCCTCGAAGGTCGTGAGGATCAGCACCCGGGTATCGGCCAGCACCGGATCGGCGCAGACGAGCGCGGTCAGCTCGATGCCGTCTCGACGCGGCATCCGGATGTCCGACACCACGACGTCGGGACGGAGCCGCCGTGCGAGCTCGACCCCGGCCTCGCCGTCGGCCGCCTCGCCGATGACCGAGATCCCCTCGGCCGAATCGAGCAGGTCGCGCACAGCGGTCCGGATGAGGGCCTGGTCGTCGACGACGATGACGGTCGTCATGACGCCTGCTCTCCCGAGGGCGCGGGCGCGGGGGACGTCTCGGGCGATCGCCGGGGCCGCGACGCGGGCTGTCCCGCGGGCGCGGGAAGGGGAAGGCGGGCGGCGAGACGATAGCCGCCGGGAGCGAGCCCCGCCTCCAGCGTGCCCTTGACCGCCTCGACACGCTCCCGCAGCCCCACCAAGCCGAAGCCCGACGGGGGCAGGTCGTCGCCGGCAGGCCCGGGCATGCGGTCGATGGGATTGGTCACGACGACCTCCAGGTCCTCTCCGTCGCGGCGCAGCAGCACGTGCGCACGACGGGTGGTGCCGTGCTTGAGGGCGTTCGTGAGCCCTTCCTGCACGAGGCGATAGGCCACGATGTCGACACCCAACGGGATGCCGGCGGCTTCGGCATCCGTCCCGATCTCGTCGCGCACCACGATGTCCCACCCGGCGACGCGCACCGACTCGACGATCTCGGGCACCCGCGCGAGTCCGGGCTGGACCAGGACCTGCGCATCGTCGGGCGCGCGCAGCACGCTCATCATCGTGCCGATCTCGCCGAGCACGTCGCGCGAGGCGGTGCGGATGGTGGCGAGGGCATCGCGAGCGCGATCGGGACGAGTCTCGAGCGTCGAGGTCGCGACCCCGGCGTTCAGACTGATCACCGAGATACGGTGCGCGACGGCGTCATGCAGGTCGCGGGCGATCCGCAGGCGTTCCTCGGTGACGCGGCGGCGCGCCTCGGACTCGCGCGTCTCTTCGGCGCGGCGGGCACGCTCGACCACGGCGTCGACGTAGGCGCGGCGCGAGCGGGCCGCATCGCCCAGGGCTCCGGCGAGCGCGAGCGAGAGGGCCACCTGGAGCACGCGGGTGTCCACGCCCGTCACGAGAGACACGATCACGCCCGTCGACAGCACCGCGACCACGGCGGCGACCGTGGCGACGATCGAGGGGCGACGTTGCGTGCGATGCGCCACGCCGTAGGTCGCGACGACCATGGCCACCGCCCCGCCCGGAGAGAGCGTGCCGAGTGCCAGGGCCGCCGCCCAGGCCGCCACGCAGACGGCGAGCACCGTCCGCGGCAGGCGGCGCCGGAACGGGAGGGCGAGGACGGGCAGCAGGACGAGGGCGAACGCGAGGGGGCTGGAGGGCCGCATCTCGGCGAAAGGGAGGGGGGCGAAGGCGGGACCGGCGACGAGCACCACGACGACGAGATCGATGAGCCACGGACGGCCCGCCCACGGCCAACGGGGCACCGGTTCGCTCGTCTCGTCGGGCCTCACTGCTCCAGTCTCGCGCGTCCCGCCGCCCCCGGCCATCGCCCGACGGGGGCATTCGCGAATCCCCCACGCGGGGTAGACGATCGCCCCACCGGCGGGACGCGGCACGGCACACCGTCGAGCGAGGGTGAGGGCATGGCATCCGACCCTCCTCCCCCGCTCCTCTCGGTCACCGATCTGCACAAGTCCTACGGTCGCGGCTCCGCGCGCTTCGAGGCCCTTCGCGGGGTGGATCTCGACATCCATCGCGGCGAGAGCGTCGCGATCGTCGGCAAGAGCGGATCGGGCAAATCGACGCTCATGCACCTGCTCGCTCTGATGGACGCGCCGACTCGCGGCACCGTCCGCCTCGACGGAGTGGATGCCACGACCCTGCGCGGTCGTCGGCTCAACCGCACCCGCAACCGGACGTTCGGGTTCGTGTTCCAGCAGTTCTTCCTCACGCCCAGCGCCTCGGTGTTCGACAACGTCGTGCTGCCGCTGAAGATCGCCGGCGTGGGTCGCGCGGAACGCGCCCGCCGCGGGAAAGCAGCGCTCGCCGAGCTCGACATGGGCGACAAGGCACGCAACAAGGCCACCGCCCTGTCGGGCGGGCAGAAGCAGCGCGCGGTCATCGCGCGCGCCCTCGTGAACGATCCGCAGGTGATCTTCGCCGACGAGCCCACCGGCAATCTCGACACCGCCACCGGCGCGGTCGTGGAGGACATCCTGTTCCGGCTCAACCGCGAGCACGGCATCACCCTGATCGTCGTCACCCACGACGAGGACCTCGCCGCGCGCTGCGATCGGCGCGTGCAGATCCGCGACGGCGTGATCGTCGCCGACGAACGGAGCGCCGCATGAAAACCCTCGACCTCGTCGCCACGGCCGTAGCGAACACCTTCCGTTCCAAGACCCGCACCGTCCTCACCGTGCTCGCGATCTTCGTCGGCGCGTTCACCCTGACGATCACGAACGGCCTCGGCACGGGCATCAACGCGTTCATCGACAGCACCGTCTCCTCGATCGGGGCCACCGATGTGCTGACCGTGACCAAGACGACCGCGACGACCTCCAGCGGCCCGCAGAAGTACGACCCGGATGCCGTCGCCTCGGCGCATCAGACCGGAGGACGCCCCGGCGGCGGGGGCGAGGTGACGGCCCTCACCGATCAGGACATCACGGCGATCTCGGAGATCGCGGGCGTGGAGAAGGTCGTGCCCGTGACCTCCGTGTCGATCGACTACGTCGAGGCCGCCGGCGGCGACCCGTACGTGGCCCAGGTGGGGAGCCTCGTCGCCGGGCAGACTCCGCAGATCGCCGACGGGACCGCACCCGACGACAGCTCCGACGCCCTGCAGGTCGCGCTCCCGTCCGCTCTGGTGACGCCTCTCGGCTTCGCTGACGCGGCGGACGCCGTGGGAGCGACCGTGACGATCGCGGTGACCGACCCGGTGCGCACGCAGCACCTCGTCGAGGCCACGGTGAGCGGAGTGACCGAGGACGCGTTCGGCGGCACGACCTCGCTCACGACGAACTCCGCACTCGAGAAGACCCTGTTCTCGCTGCAGAACACCGGGGTTCCCGCCGACCAGCTCGACCGCTACGCCTCGGCGAGCGCGACGGTGTCGTCGACGGCGACCGCCGCGCAGATCGACCAGGTGAAGACCGCGCTGAGCGACGCGGGGTACACGGGGACGACGGTCGCGGATCAGCTCGGCACGTTCGAGTCGGTGATCAACGGCATCGTGCTGGTCCTCAACGCGTTCGCGATCATCGCGCTGCTCGCGGCGAGCTTCGGCATCGTGAACACCCTGCTCATGTCGGTGCAGGAACGCACCCGCGAGATCGGCCTGATGAAGGCGATGGGCATGGGCAGCGGCCGGATCTTCTCGCTCTTCAGTCTCGAGGCGATCTTCATCGGGCTGCTGGGCAGCGCCCTCGGCGCGGTCATCGCGATCGGAGTGGGCACCGCGGTGAGCGCTCAGCTCGCGGCGAGCCTGTTCAGCGACCTGCCGGGGCTGCAGCTCATCGCGTTCGACCCGGTGTCGATCCTCGTGACGACCCTCGCGGTGATGGGGATCGCGTTCCTCGCGGGGACGCTCCCGGCGGCGCGGGCCGCACGCGCCGATCCCGTGGAGTCTCTGCGCTACGAGTGACGGCGGAGCGGGCGGCGGGCCTCCGGGTCTGCCGCCCCGCCCGGCGCGGACCGCCGGGGCATGGCATCCGTCACGAGATCTCCCCCGCGGCCTGCTGGCCGGGCGCGAGGACGATGATCGCGGCACCGACGAGCGCGATCGCCGAACCCACGTAGTCCCATGTCGTCGGCCGGAAACCGTCGACGACGATCCCCCACGCCAGCGAGCCGGCGATGAACACTCCTCCGTAGGCGGCGAGGACGCGCCCGAAGTGCGCGTCGGGCTGCAGCGCCGCGAAGAACCCGTAGGCGCCGAGCGCGACGATGCCGAGCAGCGCAAGCCACCACCCGCGGTTCTCGCGAACGGCCTGCCAGATCAGCCAGGCACCCCCGATCTCGGCCACGGCGGCCACGACGAACAGGACGACGATCCGGGCGGTGGTCATCCCGCCATTATCCGCGGGAGCACCCGCGCCGGCGGGCGCAGCCCACCGCGCGTCACACCCGCGCCAGTGTCACCTCGCCCGTCCGGTTCCGTCGCGCCGACGACACCTCCAGGCCCGCCCCCTCGAGCATGCGCACGAGGCGCGGTGGAAGCTCCGGGACGGTCGGAGCGGACCCCGCCGGTCGACGCGCCATCCCCACCAGCAGCACCAGGCCTGTGCCCTCGGCCGGGCGGACGACGATCCTGGTGGGGGCGTTCAGGGAGGACACGAACAGGGTCCGGATGCCGTTGAGCGGCGCGTCGATCAGCGTGCGGCCGTCCGTCCGGCGCACGCGCACGCCGCCCGGGCCGAGCCGCACGTCCACCTCCACCGTCCGTGACCGCGCGACCGCCCGGACCACGAGGGACACCGGCAGCCCGACGGTCCACCCGAGGATCAGGAGCAGTGCCATCGGCCCCACGCGCTGGGCGACATCGGTGAAGACGAGCAGGAAGACCGCCATCGCGCTCGCCGCCAGCACGCCGAGCATCGCCGACACGGTGAGATACGTCGAGCGACGCAGCGCGACCACCGGCAGACGCAGCGTCCACGCGTCGCCGTCGCGTCGCCACTCGGGTTCGACGAGCTGAGCGGCACGGCGCTCGGAGGCCGCCTGAACGGCAGCGGTCGCACGGCTGATCAGGGCGAGCCAGATCCAGCCCGCAAAGGTGATCGCCGCGTACGAGAGAGCGGTCCGCAGCGTCGGCGGGACCGGCACCGGCCACGGTCCGGGCTGCACGACCGCGAACAGCACCAGCCCGGCAAGAGCCGACAGGACGACGTGGACGACCACCGAGAGAGCCGTCGAGCGGGTCCGGAACAGTGCACGCACGACCGCGTGCGCGACCGCCCATCCCGCGAGCGACGACAGCAGGAAGCCCCAGAAGTCGTGGCCGGTCCCGAGCAGCGGCAGTGCGACGACGATGCACACGACGGCCCAGAGAACCGGGTGCCCCAGCACGCGCCGCACGAGGGAACGCGTCGGGATCTGCGCCACGGCTCCCCCTCGCTCGTCCCCTCGACGCGGCGGCGTCGACCTGATGATTGTAGGGAAGCGGGTCCGCGCTCACATCGATCCGAGGGGCCGGGAGCCGTCGTCCGCAACCCTCCCCCCGGCAAGCCGGCGTCGTGACACGCTCAGGAACGTGAAGTCGTTTCGATGCCGTGTGTGCGGCAGCCCCCTGTACTTCGAGAACTCGGTGTGCGTCACGTGCCACACCCCCCTCGGTTTCTCCCGCGAGGAGCGCGAGATCGTCCCCGTCGACGACCGGGGTCGGTACGTCGACGCCGATGAGCGGGTGTGGCACGTGTGCCGCAACCTCGACCTGTCCGGCTGCACCTGGCTCACGCCCGTCGAGGGAGGGCAGTGCTCGGCGTGCGACCTCACACGCGTGCGCCCGAACGACGCCGACGCGAAGGGGCTGTCGCAGTACCCGGTCGCCGAACGCGCGAAGAGGTGGCTGCTCGTCGACCTCGATCGCCTCGGGTTCCCGGTCGTCGGCAAGGCGCAGGATCCCGAGCGCGGTCTGTGTTTCGACCTGCTGTCGAGCGTCGCCGAGAACGTGACCATCGGTCACGACGAGGGCGTCATCACGATCGACCTCGCCGAGAGCGACGACGCCTACCGCGTCCGCGTGCAGAAGCAGCTGGGTGAGCCCTACCGCACCATGCTCGGCCACTTCCGCCACGAGAGCGGACACTACTTCGAGTGGATCCTCGTCGAGGGCACGGAGCGGATCAGCGAGGCGCGCGAGCTGTTCGGCGACGAGCGGGCCGACTACCAGGCCGAGATCGACCGCCACTACTCGGAGGGCCCGCCGTCCGACTGGCCCGAGCGGTACATCTCCACCTACGCCACCATGCACCCCTATGAAGACTTCGCCGAGACATGGGCGCACTACCTGCACATCACCGACACCGTCGAGACAGCGCACGCGTACGGTCTCTCACACGGCGCCGACGACGCGGCATCCGTCTCGTTCCGGTCGGTCGTGACGGAGATCTGGATGCCGCTGGCGAACGCCCTCAACATGGTCAACCGCTCGATGGGCAAAGACGACCTGTACCCCTTCGCCCTGCCGGACCCCGTGCTCGACAAGCTCGATTTCGTCGCGTCGACACGGCCCGGAGCGTAGAACGGACGTCACTCGGAGCGCGCAGCGGCACCGTCGGGACCACGGCCTCGGACGAGAGCCACGGCGGCACGCCGATCCCGCACGCCGAGCTTGGCAAAGAGCGCGTTCACGTGCGTCTTCACCGTGGAGACTTCGACGAACAGCCGCTCCGCGACCTGCCCGTTCGTCAGCCCCTCGGCGACGAGCGCGAGGACGTCGATCTCGCGTCGCGTGAGCTGCGGGAAGCGAGAGAGGAGCTCGTCCGCGGGGGCGACCTCCGATCGCCGGGGGCGCACGAACGACCCCACGAGCGCGGCCCCCACCTCGGCGCTGAACGTCGACTGGCCGCGGGCGACCGACCGCACGGCCGCGGCGAGCTCTGCCCGGCCGGCATCCTTGGTCAGATAGCCCCGGGCCCCCGCGGCCAGGGCGGCCGCGATGGACTCGTCGTCGGCGAACGTGGTCAGCACGAGCACGGCCGCGGTCGGAACGTCGACGGCGAGCCGGGCCGTCGCGGCCACCCCGTCCGTGCGCGGCATCCGCAGGTCCATGAGAACGACATCCGGACGCTTCTGCACGGCGAGGGCGACAGCCTCCTCGCCGTCGGCGGCGGTGCCCACGACCTCCACGTCGGGCAAGAGGTCGAGCACCGTGGCCAGCCCGTCGCGGACGATCGCCTGGTCGTCCGCGACCACCACGCGGATCGGCGGATCGCCGGTCACGCCAGCGCCTCCTCGACGATGAGCACGAACGCGCCGCCGGCGGGTCGGACCCTCACGGTTCCGCCCCGGGGAAGAGCCTCCACGCGCTCACGCATGCCGCGGAGCCCGAAACCTTCCGGCACGCCCGCGTCCGAGGGCGCCGGCGGCACAGCCTCCGACGTCTCGTTCGCCACGGTGAGGCGCACCACCGACGGCTGCCAGTCGAGGCTCGCCGTGACGGGGCGTCCCGCCGCGACGACGGGCGTTGCTCAGGGCCTCCTGCAGGGCGCGCTGCAACGCCGTCGCCTGCGCCCGGTCGAGCGGGACGGGGACGCCGGTCGTCTCCCAGGCGATCTCTCCGCCGAGGGCGCGATGCATCGCGACGAGCTCGTCGAGACTCTTCTCGGTCTCCGGTGGCGCGACCGGAGTGTCCTCCGCCGCTGCCCTCTCGTCGTCCGGCCGCTGCCGAAGAGCGGACACGGCCCGTCGCGCTTCGCCGAGACCGGATGCCGCCAACTCGCGCGCCGCGGACACCCGGCCGCGCGCCGACGACGGCTCTCCCGCCTCGAGAAGGGCGTCCGCGGCATCCAGTTGGATGACGAGCCCGCCCAGGGTGTGCGCGAGAACGTCGTGCAGATCGCGCGCGAGCGCATTGCGGCCGGCCTCCTCCCGAAGCGCTCGCTCACGCTCCGCGAGGAGGGCGTCACGGCGCCGGGCCTGCGTGCCCTGACGCCGGCTGAACCCGGCGAGCACGCCGACGACGACGCCGGCGAGCATGCCCCCGAGCGCAGGAACCGACGTCGGCCACAGCACGGCGCCCGCGGCGGTCAGCGCCACACCTGCGCCGGCGATCACCGCGGCCCCGACGAGCGACACCTCCTCGTCGGCGACGAGCACCATGACGCAGACGGCGGCCGGGATCAGCGAGTTCGCCCCGGTCCCCGTCGCCGCGAGCGCTCCTGCGGCGACGGCGCACAGGGCGGCGGCGCGGGTGAGGCGCGCGGCGCGAATCGGGGCGAAGAGGAGCGCCGTACGCAGCACCCACGCCACCAGAGCCGTGATGCCCAGGGCGAGCGCCCACGGCGGGCGAGGCGCGCTGAGCAGACCCCAGGCGCACAGCGCGACGCCGAACGCCGTCAGGGCGGCGCCGAAGGCGGTCGGGCGGGCGGTCACGGCACCATCATCGCGCGGCGGCGCCGGGGCGGCGTGCACCGGCGACCGGAAGGTGTCCGAGACGAGCGGCGAGAACGGCGTTGCGAGCGGCCCGGTTGGCGGCGAACACCATCAGGATCACCCCGGCACCCGTCACCGCGTGGGCGCCCATCGCGGTCGCGGCCACGTCGACGCCGATGCGTACGAGCAGCAGAGCCGCCCAGAGCGCGAGCCCCCACCATCCGGTGCGGGATTCGACGACCGCGCTCTCGCCGCGGCGACCCGTGACGGGCCGATCAAGAGGACGGAAGTGCGCGAGCGCGCCCATCCATGCGCCGACGCCGAGGGCGAGGACGACCTCGATCACGAGCACAGCGACGTCGAGGCCGCCGATCGCGACGTCACCGCGGGCCAGGTTGACGATGCCGAGCACCGCGAGGATCAGCGGCGTTCGCCAGAGGCGCGACTGCTCGACGGGGCGCCATGTCGTCTGGCGGTATCCGAGCCAGCCGACGAGCAAGACGATGAGGACGATGTTCGCGAGCGTGTCGAGGTTCATGCTTCGAGACTCGTCCGCGCACGGTTCCCGCGCCTCCACCTCGGGGGTGGGGATCGGGTGGAGATCAGCAGACCGGCGCCTCGGTAACGTGGTCGAGGTGAGTGCAGACACCGAACGAGCGAGGGAAACCGGGGCGGACACGATCGCCGTCATCGGTCCGGGCGCGATCGGCACGACGATCGCGGCCGTCCTGCACGAGGCCGGTCGCACACCCCGTCTGTACGGGCGATCCCGGCGCGACGACCTCACGCTGCGCATCGACGGCGAACTCCTCCGGGTCCCGGGGCCCGTCGAGACCGATCCGACATCGGCCGCGCCCGCCGATGTCGTCTTCCTGGCCGTCAAAGCGACCCAGCTCGCCGAGGCCGCCTCGTCGTGGCTTCCGGCGGTGTGTCGTCCCGGGACGATCGTGTGCATCCTTCAGAACGGAGTCGAGCAGACCGCGGCCCTCGCCCCCTTCCTTCCCGAGGGCGCGACATCGCTCGCCTCCGTGGTCTGGTTCCCCGCCCAGGCGCGCCCCGACGAGACGGTGCAGCTCCGCGGCGAGCCGCACCTGAGCATCCCGGTGTCACCGGAGTCGGTGCGTGTCGTCGAGGCGCTGCGCGGCAGCCGATGCCGGGTCGACCTCGCCCCCGATTTCTCCGCTCTCGCGTGGCGGAAGCTGTTGCAGAACGCCGCCGCGGGACTCATGGCGCTGACGGGGCGTCGGGCGGGCATGTTCGCCCGCACGGACGTCGCCGAGTTGACCCTGGCGTACCTTCGCGAGTGCCTCGCCGTCGCACGCGCCGAGGGAGCGGAGCTCGACGACACGGTCCCGGCCGAGATCGTGGCACGCTTCCAGGCGTTCCCCGTCGACATGAGCACCTCGATCCTCACCGACCGCGAGGCCGGACGACCTTTGGAGTGGGACGCCCGCAACGGTGTCGTGTCGAGACTCGGCCGGCGCCACGGCATCCCCACCCCTCTCAGCGACGTCATCGCAACCCTGTTGGCCGTCACCAGCGATGGGCCCGGGTGACCCCCGGCCAGCCGGAGTAGCGTGGTCGAGTGACGGCATCGCAGTGGCACCCCTCGGAAGACGGCATCAACTTCCACACCCGCAAATGGGTCAAGCCGGAAGACCTCAACGCCAACGGCACCCTCTTCGGCGGCAGTCTGCTGCGGTGGATCGATGAGGAAGCCGCGATCTACGCGATCATCCAGCTCGGCAACTATCGGGTGGTCACCAAGCTCATCTCGGAGATCAACTTCGAAGCCTCCGCTCTGCAGGGCGACCTCATCGAGATGGGCCTGACGGCCACGCATTTCGGGCGGACGTCCCTGACCATGCGAGCGGTGGTCCGCAACATGATCACCCGCAAACGCATCCTCACGATCGAGCGCCTCGTGTTCGTGAGCGTCGGCGAAGACGGCAAGCCCACGCCGCACGGGTACACCGACATCACCTATGACCGCGACCGGATGCCGCGCGAGCATCCCGCCACGGGAAGCATCCGCGTGGGCTGAGCGGCTCCGTCAGCGGCCGGAGCACCCCTCCCGTGCCCGTCGCCGGCTGACCACCGCTGTGCAGAAGGGAAGCTGCTCACACGGAAGTGGAGCCCTTGTCTCCCCATTGACGAGTCCGCGTCGCGAGGCGGTCGGCGCGCGGGCGAGGATGACGTCATGGCTCGCGACGACGCCCGCGACCTCCTCGCCCACATTCTGGACCGCTGCGCCGCGACGGGAGGTCCGTTCTGGGAGACGACCGCCGAAGAGCGTGCCCGGGTGACGGCCGTCTTGGGCTCTCCCACGCTCGCCGTCCGGGTCGGGCAGCACAGTGAGGGCGAAGAGCTCATCGCCGACACGGCCGATCTCTTCCTGACGACGGCGATCATGGCCGAGATCGCGATCGACCTCGCCCGGCGGCCCCACGCCGGTCGCACACGCGAAGAGGCCATCTTCTCGATCCGCGAGTATGTGAGTCGCCTGCTGGGCGATGACCCGTCGCCACCGCCGTGACCGAACGGCGCAGGCGGCGGCGGCCTCGAGCTCAGGCGAATCCGGCCTTCAAGGCGTCGAGGTGCGTGCGCGTCGCCCGGGCGGCGATGTCGGGGCGACGATCCGCGATCGCGGTGACCATGTCGGCGTGAGCCGCGTGGTCACCGGCATGATCAGCGACGGGACGGAGCCGCAGCATGTCGACCATCGCCCGGCGCACGCGCGCGACGAATCCGTCGAACATCTCGGTGAGCACCTCGTTGTGCGCGGCGACGACGATCGCGCGGTGCAGGCGCATGTCGGCATCCACGTGTTCTTCGACACTCTGCCCCGGCGCCGTTCTCGTCGCCAGCGCACGTCTGATCGCGCGAAGATCGGCCGGGGTGCGACGAAGGGCGGCGAGCGCCGCGGTCTCGACCTCGATCGCGGTGCGCGCTTCCAGGACGGTGGCGATGTCGGCGCGGCGGAGGACATGTTCCCAGTCCTCGGCGGCATCGAGCGCCGTCACGTAGACGCCCGAGCCCTGCCGTGAGTCGAGCACACCGCGGCCCGCGAGCTGGCGAATCGCCTCGCGCACGGTCGAGCGACCGACGCCGAGCTGGGGCGCGAGCGTGGTCTCGCCCGGGAGCTTGGCGCCGAGTGCCCACTCCCCCGCGCGGACGCGCTCGAGCAGCACGTCGGCCGCCTGGTCGGCGAGGGGCACCCGTCTGAGGTCCGGCATTCAAACTCCTCAACTTGTCTGAGGACTTATGCTACCGTCTCCCCATGTCCTTCCGCGGATTCCTCCTTCTTCGTCGCCACGACGGGGCCTAGTCAGACCGGCTCCCCGTCGTGGAGCCGAACGTCGCGCCGGTCTCTCCCCCGACGCACGAAGGAATCCCGACATGACCACCCTCACCCCCACCTGGAACCGGCAGCGCCCTTCCGGCATGCCCTCCCATCGCTACACCGACGTGTTCTCACGCGTGGAGATCCCCCTGCGTGATGCGGAGCGACGCTGGCCCACCCGGCGGATCACCCACGCACCCCTCTGGGTCCCCGTCGACCTGCGCGACGGCAATCAGGCCCTTGCCGAACCCATGGACCCCGAACGCAAGCGACGCTACTTCGAACTCCTGGTGCGGATGGGCTACACCGAGATCGAGGTCGGCTACCCGTCCGCTTCGCAGACCGACTTCGACTTCGTCCGACTCATCGCCGAGACCGACATCGCCCCCGACGACGTCACGATCGTCGTCTTCACCCCGGCCCGTCGCGACCTCATCGAACGCACCATCGCCTCGATCCGTGGCATCCGCAACGAGGTCGTCATCCACCTCTACACCGCGACGGCTCCGACGTGGCGTGACACCGTGCTGGGGAAAGATCGCGACGAGCTGCGAGAGCTCATCCTCCGCGGCGGGCACGACGTGTGGGAGCTCGCCGGCCACCTCCCGAACGTGCGGTTCGAGTTCTCCCCCGAGGTCTTCACCCTCACGGAACCCGACTACGTCCTCGAGGTCTGCGACGCGATGACCGAGCTGTGGGATGCCACGCCCGAGCGCCCCGTCATCCTGAACCTGCCCGCCACCGTCGAGGTCGCCACCCCTAACGTGTACGCCGATCAGATCGAGTACATGCACACGCACCTCGCCCGCCGCGACGCGGTGATCCTCTCCGTGCACCCGCACAATGACCGCGGCACGGGCGTCGCGTGCGCCGAGCTCGCCGTCCTCGCCGGGGCGCAGCGCGTCGAGGGGTGCATCTTCGGCAACGGCGAGCGCACCGGCAACGTCGACCTCGCGACGCTCGCCCTGAACCTGCACGCGCAGGGCGTCGATCCGATGATCGACTTCTCCGACATCGACGCGATCCGCCGGACCGTCGAGCACTGCAACCGCCTCGAGGTGCCCGCGCGGCATCCGTACGTCGGCGACCTCGTGCACACCGCATTCAGCGGGACGCATCAGGATGCCATCCGCAAGGGCTTCGCCGAGCATCGCGCCCGCGCGGTCGCCGAGGGCCGCGACGAGCGCGAGATCGCCTGGCGCGTGCCCTACCTGCCGATCGACCCGGCCGACATCGGCCGCACGTACGACGCCGTCATCCGCGTGAACTCGCAGTCGGGCAAGGGCGGCGTCGCGTATCTGCTCGAGACGGAGTACGGCGTCGAGCTGCCCCGGCGTCTGCAGATCGACCTGTCGCACCACGTGCAGCGCCACACCGACGCCACCGGCGACGAGGTGGCGGCCGCCGACGTCTGGGCGATCTTCGTCGGGGCGTATCTGACCGGGTCGAGCGACGCCGTCCGCCTCTCGTCGCTGCGGGTCGATGGCGCAGGCACGCACGTCGACGTCGCGGTCGATGGCACCGAGCACCACGGCCTCTCGGAGACCGGGCCCGTCGACGCGCTCGTGCGCGCGCTCTCCGCGAGCGGGATCGAGCTCGACATCCTGTCGCTGCACCAGACCTCGCTGCGCGCGGGAGCGGATGCCGAGGCCCTCACCCTCCTCGAGTACCGCCACCCCGACGGCACGGCGTGGGCGGCCGGACGCGACGGGTCGGTGCTCGACGCCACAGTGGAGGCGGTGGTGCGCGCCGCGAACGCGGTGGCGGCGGCACGGAAAATCGCGGCGAGATGACGGCGGGGGGATCGACCGCGTCCCAGCGGACTAATATGGTCCGCATGCGACCAATTCAGTCCAGGAGCGCCGTGCTGTGGATCATCGCGGCGGCCGTGTACCTCGTCGCGGAGGCGGTGAGCGCGACCGTCTTCCCCGGCTACTCGTACGCGACGAACTACATCAGCGACCTCGGTGTCCCCGACGTCGGGACGTTCCAGGGCCGTGCCATCGACTCTCCCCTGCACGTCGTCATGAACGTCGCGTTCATCCTGCACGGCGTGCTCTTCGCAGCGGCGGCGCTCCTCACCGCGCGAAGCAGCGGCTGGCGACCCGGCGCGCGCCGATCTTTCGTCGCCCTGGCGCTCGTCCACGCGGTCGGGATCATCCTCGTCGGCGTGTTCCCCGGGAGTCAGACGAACGCCGACAACGGGCTCATCGTGTTCCATGGCCTCGGGGCCGGGATGGCGATCATCGCGGGGAATGCCGCCGCCGTCGTGGCGGGATTCACGCTGCGCCGGCACAACCCTCGGTGGCTCGGCCCGGCGTCGATCACCCTCGGAGTCGTCGGTCTCGTCGGGCTGGTCATGCTCCTCGTCGACTCGAACTCCCCCGCCATCACCCTGCTGCCCGATGGCGCGTGGGAGCGTCTGGCGGTCTACGCGATCCTCGTCTGGGAGGCCCTCGCGGGCATCACGGCGCTCGCGACGCGAGAGCGCCGTGACCGGGTGCGCGCGTGACCACCGTTCGCCGCGTCCGCCCCACGCCGGCGGAGATCGACGAGGCGATCCTGGATGCCACCGCCGCGCTGGTGGCGCGACGCGGAACGCGCGAGACCTCGGTGCAGGCCGTGGCCGACGCCACCGGCTTCTCCAAGACGGGCCTGCTCCGGCGGTTCCCCTCGAAGGACGCTCTGCTCGATGCCGCCGTGGAGCAGTGCGTGCGCCTGACCGAGAGCGTGCACGACCGCGTCGTCGAACTGGACGACGGCCCCGAGAGAGATCGAGCGAGCATCGCGGGACTCACCGACCTCGCTCTCCGCCATCGCGGGTGGGCGCAGGTGGTGCTGGCATCCATCCCGCCCATCGCCGACGAGCGGCTCCGACCGGGCCTGGCGCGCATCGGCGACCTCGTGTCGGAGATGTTCCGCCTCGACGACCGCAGCACCTTGGCCCGACGTGCGCGCGTGACCGGAGCCCTGGGCGTGCTCGTGACACTCTCCCTGACCTACCAGGAGGAGACGACGGCGGAGGCGGCGCGGCCCGTGATCACCGAGATCTGCGCGGACGCGCTCGGCCTCCCCGCACCCGAGCGTGACCGGTGAGCGGACGGGAATCGCGGTGCTGACCTTCGACGAGGGCTGATCCCCATCTGCGCCGCTCGACGCGCTCTCGTCGCTCCGCAGGGATCAGACGGCGGCGCCGATCGCACCCGGAGCCGTGCCGCACAGGCGTCTCCCACACAGCCGCCGCATAGCATCGGTTCATGGGGGACGAACGTCGGCGTACCAATTTCCTGTACCGCACGAGGTGGGTGGTCCCGGTGCTCGCGGTCGCCCTCGCGGCTCTGTCCGCGGGTCTCGGCCAGGTGGCGCAAGCCCGGATCCTCGCGCAACCCGACAAGCCGATCACCTTCGTCGTCGACGAGGGCCTCCCGTACGGCATCACCCAGGAGAAGGTGGATGCCGCAGCCCGGGGGCGCGCGCTGAGCTACGAGCCGTTCACCATCGTGATCGTCGAGCGCGCACTCACCTGGGAGGAGTACGACGACGGTGAACTCCCGGACGGCGCCGACGTCATGCTCTCCGTCGGTGTCGATCAGGACGACCCCGATCTCGTCCTCCCCGCGGGCTCCCGCGCCTCGGTGGCGAAGGTGGCGGCCGACGGCGACTCGATGGCCCACTACAGAGTGGCCACCGAGATCCGGGAGACCTTCCTCAACAACCTGACGCAGGGTCACGGTCCGAACGCCGTCGTGGGCGCCGCCCTGACCGCCGCCTCCCGCTCCTTCGACGGGGGCCCGCGGTCTCCCGTGCTGTGGGTCTCGCTCGCCGCGCTGCCGCTGCTCGTCGGGCTGTTCATGATGGCGCTCTGGGCGCGTTACCTCGCGCGGGAACGCACCCGACGGCGGATCTTCTCCCGGGCTCGACTGGAGCTCGCCCGCGTCGTGCTCGAGCTCGACCTCCTCGAAGCGCACGTCGACATCGCGGGGGCCGAGCTGGATCGGGGCGCCCGGGGCAGCGCCCGCAACGTCGCGAAGAACGTCAAGGAGAAGCTGCGCACGGACTGGTCCACGATCCGTGAAGACAGCCTCGACCTCGCGCACGAGGAGCAGGTGCTCACGCGCGAACTCCTCGATCCGTCGACCCGGGTGCACGAGAGAGGAGCCCCCGAGGAGCCGCTCGACCTCTCGACGTTCGCGAAGCGCACCGCGGCTCTCCGCCGCCGCGCCGACGCTCTCGTCGCCGCCTCGTCCCTGCGCGTCGGGCACGCCGCGGGCGGCACGATCCTCGGTCAGATCGCCCTGACCACGACGCTCCCCGTCGACGACGTCCTCGCCCGCCCGGAACTCCTCTCCGCCACGGAGGCCGAGAACCTGCGCAGGCAGCGCGGCGATCTCCTCGCCCTCGTCCGCGAGGCGGACACCGCCGTCGAAAGCGACGACGGCCCCGAGATCGTCGTCCGTCACGCCGAACTGATGACGCGATGGCGCGCCGCCGAACGCCGCCTCGCGGTGGCGCTGACGAAGATCCAACACCGGCTCGAGAAGAAGATCCCCCGCGGAACGACGTCGCACGTCGCCGCCGGAGTCCTCGATGAACGCCTCGCGGATCGGACGCGCGTGGCCACGGGCGGGTCGTCGGACACGGTGGACGAGCTCCGCGCCTCCCTCGACCTGACTCCCCGGAAGGGGCTTGTACCCGCCCATTACGCGGAGCGGATCCTCCTGATCGCCGAGGCGATCGACGGCGGAAAGAGGGGCAGCACCCGCCCGCGGCGGGCGGGCAGCGGCATCCCGATCGACAAACTCGCCCCGGATTTCACACCCCTCGCCGTCGTCGGGCTCCCCGTGATCGCGGCGCTGATCGCCGGCTTCACCGCGACGTCCGCGATGGATCGCGGCGACGCCACCTCCGGACGCGAGCTCACCGACGACGTCCCCCTCGCCAGCCTCCGGATCGTCGGCGATCCCGCACTACTGCCCGCCTACAACGACCCGAACGATGCCGAACGCGAACCCCCGAACATCGAGACGCTGTCGCTGGACTTCGTCCGGGATGCCATGGAGCGAACCGCGGAGCGCAGCGACGACGACGCACTGTTCCCCGACAAGCTCGACCTGGCCGTCGCCCTCCTCCCCATCGACGACTACGTCGCGGTGCTCCCGAACGACGAGATCGAGAACGGGGTGAAGATCGACTACTTCGACCTCCTCGAGGCGTACACGCGCATCAAGGCGGAGGTGGAGGCAGAGGTCCCCGGGACCGTCGACCCCGAGACCGGGGACGTGCGTCCCGGTCACGCGATCCTCCCCTTCTGGATTCGCGACGACGGCTCGTACGGCGTCGGTCTCGCCCTCACGGGAACGCTGAGCACGGGGACGGACAGCCGTCTCGGGGCGTACGACTTCGTGGCCACGCAGCCCCGATTCACCAACGAGCCGGGAGAGGACTGGGCGCTTCCCGCGGGCTGGGTCGTGACCTCGGCACTGATCGACCTCGCCCGTCAACTCGAGTACAACAACCTCAAGGCCTCTTCCCTCACCCCGGCCGCGCTCTTCTGGGTCGTGGCCCTGGCGACCTGGACCGGCGTTCAGGCCTTCGCGATGATCCTGTGGTCGCTCGCTCAGCTGCTGCTGCGCAACGCCGGGTCGCGTCAGACGCGGAGGGAGGTGCGCGCCCTCCGCGACAAACTGAACGCCCTGGCGCTGGGCCTCGATCTTTCCCGGCTGGATGCCGTCGCCGTCCTCGGCACCGCCGATCACCACCGCGGTCGGGCGGCCGAGGCCGACCAACAGCTCTATGAGACGGTGCTCTTCACCGCCTGGCGCGAGGTCCAAGCGCTCGAGGCCCTCCCGCGCCGGGAGCAGCGCGGACCGGAGTGGCGCGAGCGCGTCGAGCGGATGGGAACGGTGATCGACGCGCTCGCGGAGCGCGAGGCCGGGGTGGCGGAGCGCGCCCTCGTCTTGCTCCGGTCGTACAGCTGATCCGGCGACCGCGGATGCCTCCCCCGCCCGGGGGGGGAGGCAGGGTCGTCGGTCACGCCATCCCGACCACAATCGGCTTGATCCCCGCCATCTTCGGATCAATCCATGCCGTTGCCGAGTGCCCCCTCCTCGCCGGTTCTACCGTGACGAGAGGGGCACGAATGCGTCCGCGCATCAGCGAGGGGGAACGTCATGGCCGACGAAAAGGCGCAATCGATCACATTCGTCGCGAGGCCGGCGACCCCCGGGGCCCTCCGCACCCACAGCGACACCGGGCCTGAGGGACGCGACATGACGGCGATGAGGAGCGGCACCCGCCGGCAGCGCGAAATGACCTCTGGCTCAGCGAGCGGGAGAAGGATCCGGGCGATCGCCCGGCACAAGGGGGAGGCGGCGCGAAGCGTCCGCGGAAGCGCGTGACGCGGTCCTGCTCTGTCGGGGGGCGAGAACACAGGGCCGCGTCACGACTCCCCGCACCGGGAGGGCCCCGTTGAGAACCGAGCACCAGGCTCTCGATCACCTCCGTGCGGCGCGTGACGCCGGCGGAGCGCAAGCCGTGCTGCGCGTTCTCGCGGAGCACTGGGACGCGTTGCTGCACGACCATCCGAAGGAACTCCTGCTGACGCTGGATGCCATGTCGGTGGAGGCACTGACGTCTCATCCACAGCTCGTGCACTACCGGCGTTTCCTCCTCGATCGGAATCCCCCCGCCGAGGCGGAACCGATGTCGCGCGAAGGGTCTCTCGAGGAGCTTCGTTCGCTCACCCGTCAGGTGGTGGCCGCCCGAACCCTCGGCCGCATCACGGTCGCGGCGAAACGTGCCGATGCGGCGACCGCCTTCCTGCGGAACATCTCCGAGGCCTCGCCTCGCCTGACCCAGTCCCTTCCTCCCTTGCATTACGAATGGGCGGAGACGTTCGTCCAAGCGGGGCGGTTCACCGACGCCCTGGGTCAGTTCATCGACGCGCACGAAGGCGCCCGCGACACGGGCGACGACCGCATGGCACGGGCGTCCGCCGGCGGGGCCGCCTTGATGCACGCGGTGTTCGGGCGCGGCCGAGAGGCACAGACTCTGCTCGCGGACGTGCCGACCGGACTCGACGAAGAGAACGCGACCCTGTCAACGGTCCCGGGAGCGATCGCGCATGCCTGGCGTGACATCGACCGGTTGGAGTACGACCGAGCCTCGCGCATCCTCGCCCGCATCGAGGTGTCCGAATCGCCCTCGTACTGGGTGCCGTACTACATCGCCCGCACGACGCTCGCTGCGGCGGGACGGGAAGGCCCTCAGACACTCCTCGCCCATTTCGACACCTTCCTCGATTCACGGCCGACGTGGGGCGTCGCCGCTCCCGGACACGTCGAGGCGATCGGGATCATCCGCCACCTGCTGCTTCGCCAATTGGAACGGCCCGAGCAGGCGATGAAGGAGCTGAGTCTGCAGCCGGCCTCACCTCGAGCCGGATTGTTCCCGCAGGTGCAAGCCGTCACCCAGGCGCGCCATCTCCTCACCCTCGGACACGTGCATCAGGCGCGGCAACTCGTCCGGCCTCTCCTGAACGTCGAGAGCTCGCGGCCGCGCATCCTCATTCCCGCTCTCCTGCTCGCCGCCGAGACCGACGGTACGCAGAGCGCGGAGGTGTTCCTTCGCCGCGCGGCGGTCTTGGCACAGTGGCACGGTCACTACTCGCCGCTTCTGTACAGCTCGCCGGACGTCCGTTACCGCGTCACCGAGATCCTTTCCGAGTCGGGTGAGGATGTCGGCGACCGCATCCTTTCGCTTCCCTCGCATACCCGGACGTACGGAACCGACCTGCTCAGCGACCGCGAACGCGAGGTCGTCGAACTCGCCATGAACGGACTGAAGATCGTCGACATCGCGTCGCACCTTCACGTCAGCCCCAACACCGTGAAATCGCACCTCTTCCGCGTCTACCGAAAGCTGGAGATCTCCACGAAGAAGCAGTTGGCGGAGCGGATCGGGGCATATCGCTGAGCACGCGTGCGCTCTTCGCCCGAGGTGAATGTCTCAACGATGACTAGGGACGGCCAGTAAACGCAGTCGCCCGAAGCTACTTTGCAGGAGACCATTCCAGAAGCGAGGGCGCACCCGGACGACGCCCGTGGACGGGATTGCGCAGCGGACGTGACGCGCCGACGCACCCCGACCACACGCGACCCCCGGCTTCTCCGAGACGAGTTGGAGGGGTGACATGCTCGCCACGACGGAAGCCTCCCAGGCCCTGGAACGCGCGGGATGGATGCCACACGCCTCCCGGGCCGGGATCTTCGACGTCGTCAGCGCCGCGGAAGAAGGCTTCGCCGTCTCGCGGATCCTGCATGACCGGGGTACCTTCCACCGCGCCATCGGCGGCGTTCCGGACGACCGCGCCCCCGGCGTCGTGGTGATGTTCCAGCTCGACGGCCGTGCGGTCGTCGAGACCCGCGATGTCGGGGAGGTCACCTTGACTCCGGGGCAGGTCCTCATCACCCCCGACGACGCGAACCTCACCTACACCGCGCGGACCCCCGCGCGGCGGATAGAGGTGGCCTTCGGTCGCCTGCCGCCCGAGGTCACCGGTCGTTCCATCCAGGGATCACTGGACTCCACGGTCTACGCGCGGCTCATGATCGCGGCGGTGAACGAAGTGCTCAACAACGTGCAGGCCATCGCCGCGCCGGGCCTGCTGCGATTGCGGCTCGGGTTGTGGGAGTTCGTCTCCGCGATTCGCGACGTCCTCGCGCCCCGCCCCGCCGAGACCGCCCCGCACGCCCGCCGGATCTACGACGAGGCCGTCCGCCTCGTCGGACGAGGGGCATCCGACGAGCGACTGACCGTACGCGACCTGTGCGAGTCGCTCCATGTCTCGGAGCGACACCTCCGCGCCGTGTTGTCGGATCACGGGGACTCACCGAGCGGGATGATCCGCCGAGCCCGGGTGCACCGGGCCGCCATCGTGCTGCACGACGACGTCCCCCTCCGCACCGAGCGGATCGACGAGCTCGCACGTTCTCTCGGATACTCGGGTCGCCGACAGTTGCGGCGGGAGTTCCGCGCCCTCGTCGCCTCGTCTCACGAGGCCGACCTGTCGGTGCGGGTGGTGGCGCTTTCCCTGCCCGCCGAGACCCGAACACTCATCGGCGTCTGACCCTCGTGTCCGTCGTCGACATCCACGCGCGGACTCGGCGCGAGCCCCGCGGGGCCACCTCGCGGTGACGCCGGGCCCTCACGAGGATGCGGCCGCGCGCAAACCCCGCTCGATCTCGTTCGTCGCGGCGAGCACGGCATCCTGATCGGCGTGGCCGAGCAGTCCCGACAGCGCCTGTCCGTACATTCCCCGAAGCTGCTCGACCAGGCGTGTGCCGCGAGGTTCGAGATGCAGCAGGGTGCTGCGGCGATCGCGAGGGTTCGGCGCGCGACTGATGAACTGCCGAGACTCCAGCCGCTCGATCACGGCGCTCACGAGGCTGCTGCCGGACTGCAGGAAGCGGGCGAGATCCTTCGGCGTCCTCGGGGCATCGTCGACGCCGAGGAACTTCACCGCCCGGAGGTCGATCGGGTTGAGGTCGTGTTCGAGGGCCAAGCGCTGAAGCAGATGAGCGTTCTGCACCTGCATTCGATACCACGCGGCGACGACCGCTTCCGAAGCCGCTGAGGGCAGCGATTCCCTCGCGGGATCCTGCGCATACCCCATGGCAAAAGAATAGTCCACACTTTGTCTCACATTTTGAGTTACTAGTTTGCCTTACTTATAGTTCAGCTAGGCACTCACACAGGTGCCGTCACCGCACTCCCGGTCATCTCCCGACCGTCCGCGCCGGAAACCGCTCCGCCTGCACCACGCCTGCACCACGCCTGCACCACGCGCTCCACACCCGCTCGTCCGCCCCGTTCGAAGGACTGATTCCCATGCCCAAAAACGCCGCCACACCGTCGCGCCGCCTCGGAAAGATCGCGACGATCGCCGTGATCCCCCTGTCTCTGATCGTCGCGGGAACCCTCGTTTCCACGGCGTCGTACTCGGCCTTCTCCGCGACGACGTCGAACCCGTCGAACAACTGGTCGATGGGTTCGGTCGGACTCTCCAACAGCTCTCCCAACAGCGCCGCGTTCAACGCGTCGAACCTGAAGCCGGGCTCCACCGGCACGACGTGCATCGCCGTCACGTCCACCGGCACGCTTCCGTCCGCGGTCAAGCTCTACGCCACAGACGCGTCCCAGACGCAGGGAATCGGCGATTGGGTGAACATCGCGGTCTCCCAGGGAACGGGTGGCGGCAACGGCAGCTGCAGCGGGTTCTCCGCGCTGGGCTCGGACGCCTCCATCTACAACAACTCCCTGACATCGTTCGTGAACACCTCCACGAACTACCGCAGCGGGGTCGGGAACTGGTCCCCCGCGGGCGGAAGCACGCCCGAGGCGCGCACGTTCCAGATCACCTACACGGTGTCGCCGGACGCGCCCTCCTCGATCATGGGCGCCGCCGCCACCTTCCACTTCACCTGGGAAGCGCAGAATCAGTGAGGTGAGGAGTCCCTCCGTCGATGGCGCGGGCGGGCGATCCACGGTCGAACCCGCCCGCCCGTTTCGGGCCTGGCTCCGTTTCTGCACGGTCATCACGGCGCGAGCCGCCCTCGCCGTCGTCTTCGGACTGACCTTCTGGGCGGTGGCACCCCTCCTGATCGGATGGCACACGACCACCGTCATGACAGGGTCCATGGAACCCGCCATCCAGACGGGTGATCTGGTCGTCAGCAGGACGATCGACCCGGCGGAGCTTCGTCCCGGGCAGGTCATCCTCGTCAACGACCCGGATCACCAGGGCCGACTGCGCCTTCACCGACTTCACGCCGTCGACGGCTCGGAGCTCATCACGAAAGGGGACGCCAATCCCGAAGTGGACTCGTCCCCGGTGGGACGCGCCGACGTTCTCGGCGTCGGGGCGCTCCGCGTCCCCTGGATCGGCATCCCCATTCGAGATGCCCGCGACGGCGACGCCCTCGCCCTCGCGTCGACCCTGATCGGTGTCCTCACCGTCATCGCGATCGCCTTCCTTCCGGCGATCGCGCGAACCGAGAACGATCCGCCCGAGGATCATCCCGACCTGCGCCGGCCCACCGACGACCGGGCACGATCACACACAGACGGACCCCGGAGAGCGCGGGTGCGACCACGGACCTTCGCGCTCGTCACGGCCCTCACGGTCGCTCTCGTCGGCGCGACCGCCCCTGCCCACGCGGCATTCTTCTCCGCCCGGACGCAGTCGTCCGGGTCTCTCCAAGCCGGGGCGGCGCAGGCCCCCTCCGATCTGGTCTGTCAGAACAACTTCGACGGTACGGTCACCCTCCGATGGGCGTACTCCGGCGAGCGACCCAGCAGCTTCGACGTCCTCGTCGACGGGCACGGTTCGATCGCGAACCTCGGAGGCGACGCGCGGAGCATCGTCCTGAGGGCCAACAGCCCCTTCTCCTTCGGCACGACCTCCGTCGTGCGCGTCCGCACCAACCTCACGCCGACCTGGACTGCGACCGGGACGACATCCCGCAACGTCACGACCATCACACTCCTCTGGGTCGGGGTCGCGCGCTGCGGGTGAAGCGGGGCACGGAGGCCAGTCGGCTCCCTCACCTGCATCCTCGACGCAGGCCACCCCCGATTTCCGCAGAGGTGCGGTCGGACGACGTGGACCGCCGCGAGAACGGAGAGACGAGGGACCGCAACTGCCCGGTCGCTCCGCGAAGAGCGGATCACGGCGTCCGCTTCGGCGGGTGAGTCGCCGAGCGGCCGGCGAGGAGGAACACGCCGAGCGCGGCGACGGCGAGCATCACCGCGCCGCTCACGGCCGCGACGCGATACCCCTCGAGAGTGGCGTCGTTCATATCGACCGCCACCCCGCCGCTCACGGACGCCGCCGTGGTGGTCGCCGCGATCGCACCGAGCAGAGCCATGCCGAGCGAGGAGCCGACCTGCTGCGAGGTGCTGGCGACCGCACCGGCGACCCCGGAGGCAGGCCCCGCGCGGTACGTCGCAGCGCTGTTGGCCGCGGGCTGGACGCATCCGGTTCCGACGCCGAGGAGGACGAAGACCGGCAGGACGTGCGTCCCGTACGACGCATCGGGTTCGAGGCGCGTCAGAACGAGCAAGCCGGCTGCCAGCAGGGCGAGTCCGACGGCGAGGAAGACGCGGGGCGGGACCACACGGAGGGCGAGCCTCACCATCCGCACCGTGATGAGGATCGCCAGGGTGTAGGGAAGGAAGCTCAGGCCCGTGAGCAGCGGGCTGAGCCCGGCGATCTGCTGCAGATACACACTCAAGAAGAGGAAGGCGGGAAGAATCGCCACACCCCAGGCGAGCATCGCCGCGAAGGCCGCAGACCTGAGCCGTTCGGTGAACAGCGAGAGGGGCATCAGCGGTTCGGCGGCGGTGCGCTGGCGCATCACGAATCCGACCAGCACGACGACGCCCCCGACCAGCAGTCCGAGCGTGAGCGCAGAGTCCCACCCCGATGACTCCGCCGTCGTCAGGCCGAGAGTCAGGGCGGTCAGCCCGACCGCGCTGAGCGCGCCGCCGATCAGGTCGATACGACCCCGACCGCGCGCATCCGCCGTGAGAGACAGCAGGAGGCCGGTCCCGGCAGCGAGGGCGATGGGAACGTTGATCAGCAAGGCCCACCGCCATCCCCACGAGTCGGTGACCGCGCCACCGAGCAGGACTCCGATGCCTGAGCCGGCACCCATGATGGTGCCGAACACCCCGAACGCCCGGACGCGGTCGGAGCCCTCGGGGAACGTCACCGACAGCAGGGCCAGTGCGGACGGAGTGACCAGCGCGCCGAAGAGGCCCTGCACGGCGCGCGCCGCGATCAGCGTCTCGGCCGAGACCGCCAGACCCCCGCAGATCGACGCGAGAGTGAACCCGACCAGCCCGATCGACAGAGCCCTGCGTCGCCCGATCAGGTCGGACACACGCCCCCCGAGCAGCAGCATCGATCCGAACGCGAGCACGTACACGGTGATCACCCACTGGCGCTCCACGTCCGACAGGCCGAGGTCACGCTGCGCGGACGGCACCGCGATGTTCATCACCGTCCCATCGACGACCATCATCAACTGGGTCACCGAGATCCACCCGAGGCCCCACCACCGCGCGACACCCGCGCCGTGACGCCCTGACTCCCCCATCATCCCGTCCTCCTATCGTTGGCGTAGCCAATGTTGGTCACGCCAACGATATCAGATCGTTGGTCGCGCCAACGGTTCTGATAATCTGTGGGCGTGGAAGACATCGAGGGAGCCAGCGGTCAGCAGCCCGCACGACTGCGACAGACCCCGAGCTGGCTGATCACGCAGACAGCCACCCTGACTCACCGGCTCGTCTCGACGGCGTTGGGAGAGCTGGGCGCGACCCGCTATCACTACGCCGTGCTCGCCGCTCTCGACGAGTTCGGACCGACCAGCCAGGCGGAGCTCGGCCGGCGGTGCCATATCGACCGCAGCGACATGGTCGCCGCCCTCAACGACCTGACCGCGGGCGGCTTCGTCGAGCGCCGGCAGGATCCCGCCGACCGGCGCCAGAACCTCGTCACCCTCACCGAGAGCGGGAAGCGTCGACTGGAGCACATCGGCGGTGTGCTCGACGGCATCCAGGACGACCTCCTCGGCCCCCTGAGCGCGAAGGAACGCGACACTCTCGCGACCACGTTGCGCCGCATCCTCGACCACCAGGCGCAGCGACCGGTCGACGCGCCGTAGTCAGCGGCAGGGGTGCTCGTCGCGGTGGCCGCCTCACGCGGGGGTCACGGCTGCACCGGCCGGTGACTCCACCCGCAGCACGCGGCCGAGCCGTGCCAGCGTCTCGCGGCGGTGCGAAGCGACGATGACGGTCGCATCGACCTCGGCGAGCACCTGCGAGATCGCCCTCTCGGTCGCGGGATCCAGGCTCGCGGTGATCTCGTCGACGATCAGGATCCGCGGCTCACGGCAGAGCGCACGGGCGAGGGCGAGCCGGGCACGCTGGCCTCCCGAGAGACGGACGCCGTGCTCACCGAGCTCGTCGTCGAGACGGATCCAGTCGCGCGCACCGACGCGGTCCAGAATGCCGACGAGCTCCGCGTCCGATCGGCCGACCGTGCCCCGCAGCAGGTTCTCGCGCACCGTGCCGTGGAACAGGCGCGCGTCCTGCTCGACGACCGCCACGGCGGCGCGGAGATCCTCCTCCGACACCTCGCGGAGCGGCGTCCCCTGCCCGTCGCCATCGATGAGCGCGATCTCGCCTCCGTCGGGGTCCCAGAGCCGTGCGGCGAGGGCGATCACGGTGCTCTTTCCCGCACCGGACGGCCCCGCGATCCCGACGTGCTCGCCCGGACGCACCTCGGCTGACCAGCGGCGGAGCACTCGCGTGCGATCGTCGTATGAGAACTCGACATCGCGGAAACGGATGCCGAGCGGACCGGCGGGCACGGGACGGGCGCCGACGACGGGAGCGACCACGGGTGGCCGACGCAGCCCCTGGTCCACGCGGGCCGCGCTCGCGACGAGAGGATGCAGCTCCGAGAGCGTGTGCGCCGCGTCGGCGATCGCCGCGACGCCGGCGACGGCGAGCGCGACCACCGCCGGAGCCAGCGCCGCCGACCGGGGGTCGCCGACGCCTCCGACGATCAGGGCGGAGGCGACGACACCGACGAGGACACCGGTGAGGATCAGTTCGCGCGACCCGTCGATGATGCCCGCGAGCAACTCGCGGCGACGAGCGGTACGCACCGAGCGCCGCGTCCCCGCGACGGCGTCGGCGACGACACGGTCCTGCAGCCCGTAGGCGAGTACCTCACGCAACGCCCCGAGGGCATCCACCAACCGCTCCGACAGGCGCTCGCGCTCCCCCTGCTCCTCTTCGCCGACGCGTCGCGCCGCCCCCGCCCCCGCCCACGCGGTGAGGGCGACGGAGACCGCACCGAGCAGCATGACGAGCGCCGCCGCCGGCATGAGGGTCGCCGCCACCCCGAGGGTCGCCACGAACAGCGTCAGCGAGGCACCGAGCTGAGCGAGGGTGTGCGCGTAGAAGAACTCGAGCTTCTCGATGTCGGTCATCGCCACCGATGCCGCCCTTCCCGAGTGCTCGCGGCGGCGGGCCGGGACACTGCGGGCATAGGCATCGAAGAGGGCGACCCGCAAACGGGCCAGCACGCGGTACGCGAGGGCGTGCGAGACGTCCATCTCTCGCCAGGTGAGCAGAGTCCGAAGCACCACGAGTACGACCATCGCGGCCCACCAGGCCGTCGGCGGCCACTCGCCGTGCACGACGGCACCGCCGACGCCCAGGGCCGCGAGCACGCCGATCGCCGCGAGGGCGAGCAGGCTCGTGGTCGCGAGGACGTAGCTGCCGACGATGCGCCGCCACTCGGGCCGCAGCGCAGGGATCAAGCGGGCCAGGACCGAGGCCGTCCCGCCGCTCACGACGCCGCCTCCACGAGGACGCCACCCTCGAGAACGTGCACGTGAGCGACGCGGCGGAGCGCCTCGGGACGGTGGCTGATCATCAGGACGATGCGGTCGGCGGCGACCCGCTCCAGGGTTCGCGCGACGAGCTCCGCGTTCGCGTCGTCGAGGGCGCTCGTCGGCTCATCGACCAGCAGCACGGGGCGGCGGGCAAGGAGCGCACGGGCGAGGGCGAGCCTCTGTCGCTGACCCCCGGAGAGGCTCGCCCCGGCCTCGGCGACGGGCGCGTCGAAACCTCCGGGCAGGGCGAGGATCTCGTCGAGCATCCCGGCATCCGCGCACGCCCGCTCGAGCTCGCCCTGCGACGATCCGAACAGGTCGATGTTCTCGCGCACGGTCGCCGCGAACAGGACCGGGCGCTGAGAGACCACCGCGACATCCTCGGCGCGCAGCGGCCGTCCGTCGAGATCGACCGTCCCCCGGTCGGCGCGGAGGAACCCGAGCATGAGATCGAACAGCGTCGACTTGCCCGCTCCCGACGGACCGATGATGGCGTGCACCGTGCCGCGCCCCGCGCGCAGGAACACGCCGTCCAGCACGGGCGACTCGGCTCCCGGATAGCGGTACGCCAGGTCGTCGATCACGATCTCCGCGCCCGCTGCGCCCGCGTCGTTCGCGTCGTCCGGAGGGGGGACGGATGCCGGGTGTCGAGGGTCCGCGGAGTCGGCGTCGGAGAACGCGCTGAGTGCGCGCAGCCCCGGCACCGCGGTGAGACCGAGAAAGCCCGCGTGCCAGTGACGCGAGAGCTCGCGCACCGGCCGGAACGCCTCGGACGACAGCAGCAACAGCACGTACACCTCCGTCGCCGGAGCCTGCCCTGTCAGCACGGCGACGATCGCGAGACCCGCGGCGAGAACGGCACCGGCCTGGATCGCGAAATCCGTGATCGCCGTCTCCGCGAGCGACGAACGCATCACTCGCTCGGTCGCCTGCCGCAGCGCCTCCGAGCGCGCCTGAAGGCGTCCGCGCGTTGCGGGAACATCGCCCAGTGCGCGCAGCGTCGACATACCCCGGAGCGCCTCGAGCAGATCGCCGCTGAGCGCCTCGTACGTGTCCCAGTGCGCGAATCCTCGGCGCGCGAGCATCTTCTTCCACGCCATCGGGCCGAGGACCGCGAGCACGAGGGCGAGGCCGATCCCCGCGGCGAGCGCCGGAGACAGCGTCGCGATCGCGACGATGACGCCGATGCCGCCGACGGCGAGCTGCGCGACGGCCGGGATGTACTTCGACACGTAAGCCTCGGTGCCGTCTATGCCATCGCCGAGCGTGAGGCGGGTCGAGCCGTCGCGCAGGGAGACGTCGTGGAGGCGTTCCGGCGCGAGCGCGGCCGAGACGGCTCGCGCCCGCAGCGCTTCCCGTACCTGCCCGCCGAGACGCACGGCCGCGTCCCGCTGGGCGAGGCCCAGCAGCAGACGCGCGACACCGGTTCCGAGGATCGTGCCGATCCCGACGAGAGCTCCTCTCGCGTCGCCGTGCACGAGAGCCGCGAGGGCGACCGCGAGGGCGATGGCCTGCACGATGTGCGTGGCGAACACGAGGAGCTGGAGAAGGACGCTCGCGGCGAGGAGTCGTGGGGTGTGCCACGCCTCCCGCCAGAGCGCGGGGACGATCATCATGGGCATTCTCCCGGAGAGTCGAGGAAGGCGAGGGCGTGGAAGATCCACCGGTCTCCGTGGGCCGCGAGACCCGAGACGGGGCGGGAGGCCGCGCCGCGCAGCGCCCCGGCGTACGCGAGGCGGGCAGCGGCGAGATGACCCGTCCACAACGCCCGGGCGAGCGCAGCGGGCGAGGACGCGACGGGAACCGACCACGAGCGGACCGCCGCGGCGCCACGGACCCACGCTTGACCGGAGGCGCGGGCAACGCTCTCGACCAGCGACGTCGGGCGACGGGCTGCGGCGTGCGCGAGGAAGAGGTCCAGGTGCGGCGAACGCCGTTGCGCGAGGGTCTCGACGGCGTCGCGGACCAGTTCGGGACGCGGGGGCACGTCGACGGCGACGAGCGGGATCTCCGGGGCGAGCCCGAGACCTGTCCACGAGCGTGTCTGCGCCGCACGGGGGACGGCGAGCAGCGCGCGGAGAGACGCGGAGGGACCGAATCGTACGGAGGGCGAGAGCCGTCCGAGGAGGAACTCCACGGCCGCGAGCGCGTAGGCCGCGTCGGCGATCCACAGCGGCCACGCGCGGTGCCGGTAGCGGCCGAACGATCGTCCGGGCTGCACGGTGAAGACGAGCGTTGCGGTGCCGTCTGCCGTCGCGTCTGGGCCGCGCCATCCGGCGAGGCGCTCGATCTCCGGTTCCCTGCGGCGGGCGACGCCGTGCTCGTGGTCGTAGACCCAGCGCGAGCCGTCGACGACGAGGTGCGTCTGCACGGGGTAGCACGCCCCGGCGGACGGCACCGGTCGGCGAGGGATGCCGGTCTCGACGCCGTCCGCGGTGCGATGCGGTTCCCCCGGACGCCACAGCGCCTCGGCCAGGGCGATCAGCGCCGCCCCGGGACTCCCCGTCACCGCACCGGCGCGATGCCAGGCATTGACGCGCGGTCCGGGCGGCAGGGGCTCCCCCGGCGGTTCTGTCGTGAGCAGGCGCGCGAGTGCACCGTCGACGAGGTCGACGGCCCCCCACAGGTCGGTCGGTCGCGGATCGATCACGTCATCCGCCTCACATGTGGGGGGCGGGCAGAAGCGTGAAATCGGCGGGTCCGCCGCTCCACGCCGAGCGCCAGCCGCGCTCCTGTGCCGCGTCGCGCAGTCGCGGCATCCCGAGGTAGGAGAAGGCCGCCGGAGCATTGGGGACGAGCCCCGTGACGAGCGTGCGCACGACCCTGAGCGGGGTCCGGCGCACGTCGGCCGTGGTGAGGTCACGCGTGAGCACGCGATGGCCCCGGCGACGCAGGCGGTCGTGGACCTCGGCCATCGTGACCGCGGAGACGGCGCTGAGCGGCCGCACGCCGAACGCGGGCGCGGTGAACCTCCGGGCCTCACCGTGCACGGCGGGATCGAGCCAGACCTGCACGTGGGCTCCGAGGTCGATCACCCGCTCGAACTGCGGGCCGGCCGCGGTGAGGTAGTCGGCGTCGGGGCGGAAGTCCAACATCAGCCCTTTCGCCATGACCCCGGCCTGCACGGCACGGAAGACCCACCCGTCGGCATCCGTGCACCCCTGCGTGTAGATCCAGGTGTGGACGGCTTCGAGCACGGCCTTGCGCGCGGCCTTCGCGGGGTCGAGCGCGACGGAGAAGCCCGCGGCATAGAGCCCCCGATCCGCGTCATATACGAGGGCAGCGATCGCGGGCGCGAACTCCGACGGCATCGCCACCAGCCAGACGGTCAGGCTGCTACCCCGTAGGTCGTCCACCAGGCCGGGGACGCTCGCAGGATCGATGCCGAAGGTCGGCCCGTCGAGATGCCACCACACCTCGAGCGCGTCGCGCTCGATGACCTCGAGCACCCCACGGTCGCGGGCGTCGTCGACGCTCGTGCCGGTGGCGATACCGGCGTAGTTGAGGTGGTGCGTCCGGGGAAGGTGCCGGAAGCGCGACTGCCGCCAGTTCAGGTGCACGAGCGCGTCGGGCAGCCAGACGGGCCGTCCCTCGGCGTCCCGGCAGCGTGCCCAGAGCGCGGGGGTCGCGGCATCCAGTTCTCGGTAGACGAATCCCGCCCGGGCGAGCTGCCAGTCGGCGAACCGGGGCAGATCGCCGAGCTCGATCACCGGCTGCCCGTCCGCCCGCAGCTCGTCGGCGGTGGCGACACGCAGGTCGTCGTGCGGCAGGGTCTCGGGGAGCCAGTTGCCGCAGTACCGCTCCACGCCCTCGCCGATCGCCGCGATCCGGGCCTGGTCGGGGTCGCCGAACGACGTGCCGAGCGAGACCCGGTCGGCCGGCCACTCGCCGAGGGCTCGGGCATCGGAGACGGATGCCGTCAGCGCGAGGTAGCGGTGCGGGGCGCCCGCAGGATGCGGAACCGGGCGGATGGACCGGATGACGCCCGTCTCGGCATCCACCAGGCTCTCGACGGGAAGCGGGGCGGGGGACGAGATGCTGTCGCGGATCATGATGTCCTCTCGTGGAGCCAGCGGCCGGAGCGCGGCTCGAAGGCGGACCGCGAACGCCGGCCGACCGGCACGACGTGGCGGGTGCCGGCCGCGCCGGAGGGCAGGCCCGTTCGCGCGAGCCAGGCGTCCAGCACGCCGCCGATCCCGCCCGAGTCGCGAAGGCGAGCGCGTACCTCCTCATCGCGGATGTCGGCTCCGAGGCGATGACCCCAGGGTCCGTCGACGACGTGCACGTCGGAACCCCAGGCAGCGGCGAGTCGCCCCGCATCGGCGTGGAAGAAGTCGTCGTCGCCGCGGATGAGGAGAAGCGGCGCGTCGATCGCCCCGTACGCGCGGTCCAGGTCGACGGGTGGGGTCGTCCACAACCGCCGCCACCCCGCGAGCACGGTCGGCGTCCACCCCCAGTCCCGAGCCGCCCGTTCCACGCCCCGCCGCTCGGCGCTCGCGACCCGCGCGTTCAGCTCGTCCTCCGTCAACGGGGGAAACGAGCGGGGACCGCGGCCGTGCTGATGCCACCATCCGATCCGGTCGAAGATCTGCGGGCGACCCTGGACATCCCAGGCGGTCTCGGCGAGTCCGAGGGCGGGCACCATGAGCACGAGGGCATCGACCTCGACGTCACGGGCGCACTCCAGCGCCGCGTGGGCGTCGTACGACCCTCCCGAGAGCACGACCGGGAGGTGCGGATCCTGCGCGCGGAGCGCGGCGACGACGGATGCGCCGTCACGACGCTCGTGGAGATAGGGGTTCCACTCACCCCCGGAGTCGTGGCGGCCGCGGACGTCCTGGACGAGGCAGCGGTACCCGCGTCGCACCCAGGAGCGGGCGGTGTCGCCGTGCCGCCAGGCGCCGTACGGTGTGCGCACCACGACGATGCCGCGCGGCGTTCGGCGCTCCCAGATCCAGCCGCGGAGAGCAACACCGTCGTCGGCGAGCCAGACGTGCGGGCGGGCGTCCCGCGGCGGAGTCATCGGCCCACTCCCGGGTGCGGCGCCGGGTAGGCCAGTACCGGGTGCTCGGTCACCCGGCCGAGCGCGGGCACGAGTTTCCAGAGCGTGGTGCGCAGTCGAGACAGCGCCTCGTCATCCTGCGCCCAGGCCAGGGTCATCGTGAGCACACGCGCCGTCACGAGGGTCACGCTGGCCGAATCCATGGGCTGATCCGCCGCAGGTCCCTGCAGCTGCCACGCGTCGAGAGCGCCCGGCACGGTGCTGGCGGCGATCCGTCGCCGCGCAACCTGCGTCGCCGTGATGTCGGTGACATCGACCGCGAGCGGATCGACGAGAACGCACTCCCCTTCCCGGTACACGCGCAACCGGGCGGCCCCGGCGGCGAGGAGGTCGTCGAGCACGGCGTGATCGCGGCGCTCCGCCGCTCCGTCGGACACCGAGATGACGAGCGCGACGGAGTCTGGCGACGCGGCGGCGGATGTGCCCCTCCCCACCCGTGCTCCCCACTCCCCCAGCACACGCGCGATCTCGTCGGCGAGCACGCCGGTGCCCACCACGCCGATGCGGCGGCGGGCCGAGGGCCAGCGGCGTTCGTCATCGGCGCTCTCTCGATCCCGGATCTCGCCGACCAGCCGATCCCGATACGCGGATGCTGCGGAACCCGGGGAAGGTGAGTCGAGGATGCCGTGCAATTCCGACGGCGGGGCGCCGATCGCGGTGTGGTCTCCGGTGCGAAGTCGCAGGAGCGGCACATCCTCGGCGACGGTGACGACGTGGGCACCGGTGGTCGGCACGGGGGTGATTCGTGGGTGGTGAGGCATGGAGGGTCTTTCCGAAAGCCCGGCCGGGCGCGAGGCGCCCGGCCGGGGGTCGCGTCAGCGTGACGCGACCTCGAGGGTCACTCGAAGGGGTTCTCGACGAGCGCGTTCGAGTGGGTCGCCGACAGGTGCGCCAGCTGCTCGGTCTCTTCGATCTCGGACAGGATCTGCTTGTCCATTTCCTTCTCCTTCTCTCGTTTCGTCCACTCCGCGGGGTGCGGAGCGGCGTTCACGGTCGTGAACACCACCGACCTTAGATGAGAATGATTCTCAATATCTAGTAGCATCGCCGTCATGCTCCCCGCGACATCCCTTCTCGCCGCCGATCACCGGGCAGGAACCGTGTTCTCCCTCGACGGGCACTCTCGGCGTGTCGTCGCCTCGCACGCCTGGCTCGCCGAGCACGCCGGCTTCCTCGTGCTCCCGCCTGACGCGCGGGACTCCTGGGCGTTCGCGGATGACCGCGGCGGCGCTCTCGTCGTCTGCGGCCCCCACGGCATCCGTCGCATCCCGATCGCGATCCCCGCCGAACACCTCGCCGCCTCACCGGACGGGTGCCACGTCGTCGTCACCCCCGGACTCGGCGCGAACGACGAGGCCTGGAACGACGTGGTGACGGTCGTCGATCTCGCTCACGATTCCTCCGTGCGGTTCCGCACGCACCCGGGAGAGCCCGGCGTCGTGATCGCGCCCGACCGGGTCACCGGACGGCCGACGATCGTGCTGCGCCACCGCGATCCCGGCGCGATCGAAGCGATACCGCTGGCGAGCGCTCTCGCCCTCGGCGCGCACGTGCCCGTGCTGCGCGGAGCCGTGTGCGACGACATCGCCGCCGACGGACACGGCGACGTGGTGGACCACGAGACGGGAGTCGTCGGCGTCGCCACGGGGCGCGGTCTGGAGAGGTTCGCAATCGACGATGGCACCCCGTCCGCCCTCGGGGTGATTCCGTGGCCGGACGACGGACGTGCCTACTACCTCCGCCGCGCGGGTGACACCGGTCGTGTGACGGGCGTGCTCCGCGGCGGCCCGACGGACCCGTCGCGCTGGACGGAGTGGACCAACGTCTTCGCCGAGATCGACCTGCACTCGGGTGCCGCGCGCACCGTGCCGCTTCCCGACGGCCTCGTCTTCCGTTTCGCCCTGGCCGAGGGGATCGCCACGACCACCGTGATCCATCCCGACGGCGATGCCCTCGTCGTGATCGACCGCGTGAAGGGCCACATCGCCCGCGTGGTGCCCCTCCCCCCGCTCGGCTCTCCGCCGCACCCGGGCCGGATGCCGTGGGACGGCGTCGACGGACGCCCCGCGCAGCGACGCGCGGTCGCGATCGATCCGCGCTCCGGCGTCATCGCCGTGACAGCGGGCGGCGACGGCGTCGTCCATCTCGTCGGCGACGACGACGGCCTCACGACGATCGGCATGCCCGGCTCCCTCGACGAGGGCGGGCACCTGTCATGGCCCGGCCCTCCCGCGCGCTTCACCGATCCGGTGGGCCGATGACCGCGCTGCACGACACGCTCGACGGGACCCTCTCCGCGCATGAACGCCACCCCCGACCGGGGCTGCCCGTGCGCGGCTTCGTCCTCGATCGCGCGGCGGGTAGTGTCCGCCCCGCTCTCCGGCATGCCGACGGCCGCACTGTGATCGCCCCGGACGGGCACATCCACCGCATGAGTCCGTCCCCCGACCGACGACACATCGCGATCGAATGGGCGGAGGACGCGAGCGAGGATGCCATCCTCGGCATCGTCGACGTGGCATCCGGCGCCCTGCGCCTGCACCCGGAGATCCGGCTGCGCTACGACACCGTGCTGTGGAGCGACGACTCACGGTCCCTCGAGGTCGTCGCGAGCCGAGACGACGCGCTCGTCGTGCTCGACGTCGACACCGGCGCGCGGACGTCCACGCCCCTGGAACCCGCGCATCGCACGCGCCTGTTCCCCGGCGGCACGCGCGGGCTGCTCGCCCGCACCACGCGCGGCGAGGGTACGAGCCTGCTCGATCGCGGCACGGGACGACTGCTCGGACACTGGAGCGCGCTGCACCGCGCCTTCCCGCTCCCCGACGGCGTGCTCGTCTGGCATGCCGGCGGGCTGGATGCCGTCGCCCCCTCCGGCGCGACGCGATGGACGCTTCGCGACCAGTCGCTGCGCATCACCGATGTCACCGTCGCCGGCGACCGGATCGTCATCCTGGGAGTTCGCGACGGCCGCACCGTCGTCCTGCACGTCGGCGCCGCGGGCGCCCGGGAGGTGACCACCGAGGCGGTGGGCGAGACGACGGTGACCGGGGTGCGCCTCGACGACGGCATCCTGTATCTCGCCGTCGAGGGCCCGCTCACGCCGCCGCGGATCGTCACGGAGACGGATGCCGCGCCCGAAGCGCCGGCGGGCGGGACGCGCCGCCTCGATCTCCCCGCGAGAGACGGCGAGACCCTCACCGCCCACCTCACCGCGCCCGCCGCGGGTGGCGGACCGTGGCCGCTCCTGCTCGCCTGCTACGGGGGCTTCGGAGTTCCGCACCTCCCCGTCTTCGAGCCCACCGTCCCCACCTGGGTCGCGCACGGAGGCGCGTACGTCACCGCCCAGATCCGCGGCGGCGGTGAGCGCGGCGACCGCTGGCGCGCGGCCGGCAGCGGTGCGCGCAAGCAGCAGGCGGTCGACGACCTCGCCGACATCGCGCGGGGCCTCATCGACCGAGGGATCACACGATCCGATCTCCTCGTGCTCGTCGGCGCGTCGCTGGGCGGGGTCGTCGCCGCGAGCTGCGCGTTCCAGCATCCCGGTCTCTGTGCGGGCGTCGTGACGACGGCCGCGCCGCTCGACCTCCTCTCGCTCGCGGAGCACCCGCTCGGGGCCGGTTGGCGATCGGAGTTCGGCGACGACGGCAGCCCCGAGTCGCACGATCGGCTCCGCCGCCTCTCCCCCCTCGCACTCGTCGACGACCGAGCGGATGCCGAGGGCCTCCCCGCCTTTCTGGGGATCACCCTGGGCCGTGACACCCGCGTCCGGGCGATCGACACGCGCCGCACGGTCGAGGCCCTACAGCGCCTCGGCGCGCCCGCGCGGATGTGGACCGCTCCATCGGCGGGGCACGGAGCCAACGCGCTCGATGACCTGCACGCACTGGGTCTCACGGTGCTCGAGTTCGCCGCCGACGTGACGAGCGGAGGCATCCGATGACCGCGACGACGCCGCGCACCGCGCGCGGGCGGACGATCCCGCGCGCCGCGCGGCACGGCGGACGGGTCCTGCCGCTCGGCGCGACAGTGACGGTCAGCGCGGTCCTGCTCGTGGTGACGGTCGTGCTCTCCGGCGCGATCGGCCCCGTGCCCGTTCCGCCGATCGATGCCGCGAAGATCGTGATCGGACACCTGGTGCCCGGGATGCCGTGGATGACGGACGGCTCGCTCACCCCGCTGCAGGATCAGGCGGTGTGGCAGTTCCGACTGCCGCGGGCGCTCCTCGCGGGGCTCGCGGGGGCGGGGCTCGCCCTCGCGGGAACGATGATGCAGGCCGTGGTACGCAATCCGCTCGCCGAGCCCTACATCCTCGGAGTGTCCTCGGGTGCGAGCGTCGGCGCCGTGCTCGTGATCGTCTCGGGCGGCGCCGCGTTCCTCGGCGTGACGATGAGCGGCGCCGCCTTCGCCGGAGCCGTCGGGTCGTGCGTGCTCGTCGCTGTCCTGGCACGGACGCGCGGAGAGCTCTCACCGACCCGGATGATCCTCGCCGGGGTCGCGCTCGGTTCCCTGCTGAGCGCCGTCACGAGCTACCTGACGCTGACGACGGACGCGCAGAACGTCGTCAGCGTGATGTTCTTCCTCCTCGGCAGCGTGTCCGCCGCCACCATGTCGTCGCTCACGATCCCCGCGATCGCGCTCGTGATCGCCCTGGTCGCCGCGTTCGGGCTCTCGCGATCGATGAACGCCCTGCTGGCCGGCGACGAGTCCGCCCTGGCGGTCGGGGTGCGCACCACCCGGGTGCGCGCGATCCTGCTCGTGGTCGCCTCCCTGCTCACGGGGGTGATCGTCGCGGTGAGCGGCGGCATCGGATTCGTGGGGCTCGTCGTACCGCACGTCGCGCGGCTTCTGGTGGGCTCGGACCACCGCCGAATGGTGCCGGTCGCGGTACTCGGGGGTGCGCTGTTCCTGATGGTGGCCGACCTGCTCGCGCGCACCGTGGCCGCACCGACCGAGATCCCGCTCGGCATCCTCACCGCGTTCGTCGGGGCGCCCTTCTTCCTGTGGCTCATGCGCCGCGGCGGCGAGAGGGCGGGGTTCGACCGATGACGGTGTCCTTCGAGTCCGTGAGCGTCGAGCTCGGCGGCCGCCGCGTTCTGCACGACGTCGAGCTGCAGGTCGGCCGCGGTCGCATCCTCGGCCTGCTCGGGCCGAACGGCAGCGGCAAGTCGACGCTGCTGCGCACCCTGTTCACGGGCCGCCGCCCGCACGCCGGCCGTGTATGCATCGACGGCGTCGACGTCTCGACGCTGCCGCCGCGCACCCTCGCCCGCCGGGTCGCGGTCATGCTGCAGGACGCCCCCTCGGAGTTCGACCTGACGGTGCGCGAGACCGTGATGGTCGGGCGCGCCCCACACCACCCGCCCTTCAGCCGCGACACCGACGACGACCGCCGGATCGTCACGCACGCGCTGCGCACCGCGGACGTGCTCGATCTCGAGGATCGGCTCGTGCGCCGGCTCTCGGGAGGCCAACGTCAGCGCGTGATGCTCGCGCGCGCCCTGGCACAGGACGGCGAGATCCTCGTTCTCGACGAACCGACCAACCACCTCGACATCGCGCACCAGCTCGACCTCATGCGAGTCGTCAGCGGCCTCGGAACGACCGTGATCGCCGCCCTCCACGACCTCAACATCGCTGCCGCCTTCTGCGACGAGGTCGCGGTCCTCGACGAAGGCCGCCTCGTCGCGGTCGGGGAGCCGGATGCCGTGCTCACCCCCGACCTGGTCGGCGGCGTCTTCCGCGTCACGGCGCGTGTGGCGACGGAGATCGATACGGGCGCACGCGTCATGGCCTTCCACCCCCGTCCGCTTCGCGGTCCCTCCCCATCCGACAACCTGACAGAGAGAAACGAATGACACAGCACTCCCTTCGACCCGCTCGCCTGATGATGGCGATCGCCGGCGGCCTCGGCGCGCTCGCGCTGACCGCCTGCGGCTCCGCCGTGACGCCCCAAGATGCGGCCACCCCCACCGGCGACGCCCTCGTCATCGAGAACTGCGGCGCACCGGTCACGATCACCCACGTCCCCACCGCAGCGGTCGGTCTGCACCCCTCGCAGACCGAGCTCCTGCTGCGCCTGGGACTTGCGGATCTCCTCGTCGGCCAGGCCCAGGCGACCGTGCAGGAGCTTCCGGCGGACGTGGCGCCCCTCGCCGCCGACGTGCCCGTGATCGGCGGCGAAGCGCCCCCGAGCAGGGAAGACCTGCTCGCCGTCCACCCCGACTTCGTCTACGCCCCCACGACGTACGAGTTCACGGCCGAGCAAGGGTTCGCGAGCATCGAGCAGCTCACCGAGGCGGGCGTCGCGGCGTACACCGCGACGGGCGGGTGCTTCTCACGCCGAATGGACGGCACGGTCGACGATCTCTTCGTCGACCTGAACAACCTCGGCGAGATCTTCGACGTGCAGGACGAGTCCGCGGCGCTGATCGCCGACGCGCAGGCGCAGCTGGCCGCGGTCGATACGGCGATCCAGGGCCGCGCGAAGCCCCGCGTCGCGCAGATCTACGTCGACGGCACCACGCTCAGCGCGATCGGCGCGGGGGTCGAGTACGACATCCTGCGTCACGCCGGCGCGGACACGATCTACACGCCCGACGACCCCCAGTTCGCCGACTTCTTCGCGGCGGAGATCACCCCCGAGTCTCTCGCCGCACAGGCTCCGGATGCCCTCGTGTTCGCGGTCACCGACCCGGCGCACGAGCAAGCCGTGCGCGCATACCTGACTGCGACCTTCCCCGACATGCCCGCGGTGCGTAACGGGCGTCTGATCGCGGTCTCGAGCTCGGACATGTTCCCCGGAACCCTCGGAAACGTCTCGGTGGTGCGCCAGATCGCCGAAGCGCTCTACCCCGACGCCTCCTTCAGCTGACGGAACCTGCGGGGCTCCGCGAGATCCGCGCGGAGCCCCGCAGCGAGCCGGACAGGTGGGGACGACGTCGGCAGAGAATCCGGGGCCGCTTCGGCCCCGGTCTCGTCAGTCGAGTCCGTCGGACGACACGGAGCAGCGGTAGGTCACGCCGTCGACGTAGTGGGTCCCCGGGCCCAGCTCGGCGCACTGGCCGATGATGTTCCCGAACACGACGACCAGGAGGATGACGACGGCGGTACCGACGAGCAGGAGTCCCGCACTGATGATGATGCCGACGATTGCGGGGACGTTCTGATAGCCGGCCCTCTTGGACTGGACGAGGGCGACGATGGAGATGACGAGCCCGATCAGGCTCACCGGGACGGCGAGGATCACGCCGATGATGCCGAGCGTCTTGCCCGGGTAGCTCGTCCCGCCCGGAACGGGTTGCGTGGTGGTCATGACGGTCTCCTCTGCGCTCCGGGGTGATGTGCGGCGTCGACGGACCGGTCGCCCACATCGACCGTCATCTTCTGAGGCCCGCATCCATGAGCGCGACGCCGGCCACCCACACCGCGACGGCGACAGCCGCACCCGCGAGGGGAAGCCACCAGGCGAGCTTCCGACGCACGAGGCGGACGATCGTCCACACGACTGCCGCGAGGAAGACGACGGGGGGCGCGATCAACGCGATCAGCCAACCGATCGACATGAGGCCGGTGTCGCACCTGTCGCCGTAGCACCCGTCCGACATCATCGCGAAGAACAGAGAGACGAAGGCGAGCATCGCGAACCCGATGACACCCGCGATGAGCAGGATGACGGAAGCGGTCACGTCGGCCGTCCGCGCCCCGGAGCCGCGGGAGCCCGAATGAGGAGGCCGAACGCCCGGCACGTCCGGCTCGAAGCTCTGGGGCGGCGGCGTCGTCATGTGCCCATTGTCTGCGCATCGAAGTGCTTCGATGAAGTCGACGGCGGAACCGCCTGCGGCGATCCTTCTCTTCTGTTGCGCTCGATCGCCGGTGCGCACCCGCGCGGACGTCAGGGAACATGGCTGTCGAGCAGGTTTCGGCTGCCGCGTTCGCGTGACGCCGCAGAGCGTGGAACAGCCGACCATCTCGTCGCGTGAGCGGATCGATAGGGTGGGCGCATGACGCGTGGACTGTTGGCCCTGTCTGCGGTCGCCCTGCTGTTGCTTACCGGATGCACCAGTTCGACACCGCAGGCCGATCCGACGAACAACGTGCCGACACCTTCTGCGGTCGCGACGACACCCGCCCCCACCTCGTCGGCCGGAGCGACGGCGAGTCCGTCGCCGCTGAACGACTCGGCCACGTTCATCGCAGAACTCCAGCCTCTCCTGGCGAGCTACGGTGTCGACCTGCCGGATGAGCAGATCGAAGCCGCCGTCGAGTACACCTGCAGCCAGAAGGCCGCGGGGGCGGACCGCCTCTCGATCGAGGCTCTCCCTGCTGACAACCCCGCTCTCGCCGAAGAGACCGTCCCGGGACGCTCCAACGAGGTGGTCGTGAACATGTCCTGGGACTTCTTCTGCCCGTCGAGTGAGAACTAACTGGTTCGCGCGGACGCGCTCACGCGGAGATGTAGGCGTCGGCGAACTCGGGTCCCGGTGGCGTCGGCTGGATGACGTCGACAAGGACCCCGTCGGGGGCGGCGACGATGAAGTGGCGCTGCCCGAAGTCCTCGTCTCGCAGCGGAAGGACGATCTCCACTCCCGGGTTGCCCGCGAGGCGGGAATGCAGGGTGTCGACGTCGTCGACTTCCACATTCACGACCACCCCCTGCGGAATCGCCCGGTACCCCGCCGGGATCGTCTGGTGGTCGTGAGCCAGGAGGGCCAGCTCGTACGCGTCGTGACGCAAGCTGATGTACCAGTCCGCCTCGAAGGTGGTCTCGAAGCCGAGCAGGTCGCGGTAGAAGGATGCCGCGGCGGCGACGTCGCGGGACAAGAGCACCGGGTAGACGCTGGTGACGGACATGATGAACTCCTTTACGTACAATGAGAATGTAAACAGTCGCAGGATACCTACACAACGTACGTAAAGGAAGGTCTGATGCCTCGCGCCTCCGCCGCTGACGCCGCCCGGACAGCCCACCGCGTCCTCGGCTCAGCCACGTCGCTGTTCGCCGCCCGCGGCTTCGCCGACGTCTCGCTCGACGACGTGGCCCGCTCGGCAGAGGTCACCCGAGGAGCGGTCTATCACCACTACCGGAACAAGGCCGCACTCTTCACCGCGGTGGCCGCCCGACTCCAGGCCGAGATCGCCGCGGCCGTCGCCGCCGCAGCCGAGAACGCGGGACCCGACCCGAGTGATCAGCTCCGCGCAGGCTCGCACGCGTTCCTCGACACGATCACGTCCGGCGCCGCCGTGCAGGTTCTTCTCATCGATGCCCCCGCGGTGATCGGCTGGCGAGAGTGGCGGCGGCTCGATGAGGAGAACTCCGAAGCCCACCTCCGCGAGGCACTGCACGACGCGGGGGTGACCGACGATCTCCTCGGTGCGACCACCGCGCAGTTGTCCGGCGCGATGAACGAGCTCGCACTGTGGGTCGCCTCGCAAGACGCCGTGGAGCACGCCCGCGCACGCGCTCACACGAGCCTGGACCGGATGCTGTCCGCCTACCTCTCGTGACGCCTCGAACGGCTCACCGATGAAGCTCACGGTAGTCGGCGAGATCCACCACTCCCTCGGCTGCTGCGGCGATGGCGGCGTCGCCGGCGACGAGCGCGTCAGCTTGCAGCAGGGCGACCGCCAGGTACTCGGCGAGCGAGACATCGTCCCAGTCCCCTCGCCGGGCGAGCTTCCACGCTGTCGCTCGAGACACCCGATCGCCCAGCAGACGGATCTTCAACGTCGCAAGCCCGTCGAGGTGAGCGCGCGCCTCCTCCTCGCTCAGTACTCCCGCTCGGAGGTCGCGGTACAGAAGAGAAAGAACATCGCTCCGCAGCACCGCGGGACCCACCAGTCGATGTCGTCGGCCGATACCGACATTGTCCCGGATGATTCGCAATGCCGTCACTGCATCGATCGCGAACCGTCGCTCATCTGAACCGCCCATCCGCTCATCCAATCGCCCTCACCGGACCGCTTCAAGCCATCTCGTGCGGCGCGGATGCTCGCGATCGCCATCCCCCGTCGACGTCCCCCCACCCGGTCCGCTTCGGACCGGAGTCACGGCAGGCGCTCGGGTTCGCGCCGTGTCGGCCGGACCAGGCGCCCTTTCAGGCCCTGGCTGATGATGATCCCCAGGAGCACGAGGGCGGCGCCGACGGGCTCGTTCCACCGCAGGCGTTCGCCGAGGACGAGGATCCCCAACGTCACGCCCACGAGGGGCGTCAGATAGGTGACGGTCGAGGCGAGGGTGGCGCCCCAGACCTGGATGACCCGGGTGTTCCAGATGTAGGCGACGCCCGTACCGACACCACCCAGCGCGAGGATGCTGGTGAGGACGGGCGCGGTCAGCTCGACAGGGGTCATGCCGGCGATGGGCATGATGGCGGCGGTGATGATCGCGGCGACGCCGATCTGCGAGGCGGCGATCGTCGTCGCGTCGTAGCCGTAGCCGCGCAGAAAGCGGCGGCTGTAGACGAACCCGAGCCCATAACACGTGGTGGCCCCCAGGCACGCCGCCTGCGCGAACAGCGAGGTCGTCCCGGCATCCGCTTTCTGCTGCGCGAACATCAGCCAGGGCGAGGCCACGATGACGATCCCGAGAGCCGCGATCACGACTCCGGCGGTGCGGGCGCGCGTCAGCCTCTCATCGGGGAGGACGGCGAGGGAGACCAGGAGGGTGGTGAGCGGGGTGGTGGCGTTGTAGATGCTCGACAGTCCCGAGTCGATGTGCTGCCCGGCCCAGGCGAAGAGAAGGAAGGGCGCCACGCACAGCAGCACGGCGATCACCGCCAGGTGCGCCCACACCCGCAGTCCGCGCGGCCAGCGCCGCCTACTCGCGGTCATGATGGCGGCGAGAACGAGCGCCCCGCACGCCAGTCGTCCGAACACGACCTGCACGGGCGAGAGTCCGTCGAGCGCGACCCTGATGAACAGGAAGCTCGCCCCCCACACCATCGCCAACGCAGCGAACTGCACCGGCACCCATGCCCCACCTCTTTCAGCCATCTGCCCTCCTGGCCGTGTCTGCCGTTGCCCCTGGCCAGGTTCGACCCATTCAGGTCGATGACGCAAAGAGATTCTGTGCACGGCATGATGAAGGAAATGCATGTGAGAGGTGATCCATGGGAGCGACGCTGAAGCAACTGCGGGTGTTCGTGGCACTCGCAGAGGAAGGTGGCTTCGTTGCCGCGGGCGACGCACTGGGGCTGAGTCAGTCCTCGGTTTCGCACACACTCGCAACGCTCGAGCGACAGGTCGGCGCCTCCCTTTTGCATCGAGCGCCGTGCACCGTCACCGACGACGGTGCGCGGCTGCTGCCGCACGCGCGCGCCACCCTCGCGGCTGCCGACGCGTTCGAAGCCGCTACCCCGTCATCCGCCCCGGTGACAGGAATGGTCACTCTCGCGATCACCCCGACTGCCGGGTACCGCGTCGTGCCCGACCTGCTCGCGCGCTGGCGCGCCAAGGTCCCCGGCATCCGTATTCGCCTCCTGGAGGGCGACGACGTGGAGGTCGCGACCTGGCTCGAGACAGGTGCCGCCGATGCAGCCATCCTCATCAATCCCGACTCGACGGCCGAGCAGATCGTCGTGGCCCGCGACGAGTTCCGCGCCGTCACCCGCACCGACCACCCGCTCGTCAGCATGGCGCCGGTCGCGCTCGCCGACTTCCTCGACGACCCTCTCCTCGTGTCGACGGCAGGATGCGAACCGCAGATCATGGAGCTCGTCCGGCAGGTCGAGATCGCTTACGAACCGGCGCAGCGCGTTCGCGAATTGACCACCCTGATGGCCATGGTCGACGCGGGCCTCGGCATCACGATCATGCCGACCCTGGTTGATCCCCTGCTTCCCGCATCCCTCACGATGACGCCCCTCATCCACACCCTCACGCGCGAACTCGTGCTCACCGGGCCCCTCACCCGCCCGTGGCACCCCCGCGTACGCACGCTCTGCGGGATCATCCGGACGGAAGAGAACGGACCCTGACTCCCCCGACCGACCCGAGCAGACGCGTCGAAAAGCGTATGCCGACCTCCCGTCCAGCGTCCGCCCTCACGACGTCGACCCGCGACGCCGTGTGCCGGCATCGGCGAGGAACTGCGTCAGCGCGTTCCTACTGGTACTCAGGCACGCGATCTTGGCATCCAGTTCGACGATCTGATCGCGGACCATTCCCGCGAGGATGTCGTCGCACGCTCTGGTCCATGTGGTTGCGCCCGTCTGCCGGTCGAGGACGATCCTGATGAAGCGTGTGGGCACACCCGCGCCGCTGAGGTCACGGATCACGCCGACCTGTTCCAGGTCGGCGTCGGTGTACTCGCGGTAGCCGTTGGGATGCCGCGCTGGACGCAGAAGCTCCTGCTCCTCGTAGTAGCGCAGCATCCTCGCCGCCACGCCGGTACGTCGCGACACCTCCCCGATCCGCATGCTCCGCCCTCCCTCGTGTTCCGTCGAGCGCTTGACCTTGACAGTGATGTGAATGTTTAGCGTACAAGCGTGACCGCATCTCCCGCGCCCGAAGCCATCTCTCACGTGCCCGTCCGACGGACGTGGCCGACGCTCGCGACGCTCACCGCGGCGACCTTCTGGACGGTGACCGCCGAGATGCTGCCGTCCGGTCTGATGCCCGCCATGAGCCGCGACCTCCGCGTCTCCGAGGGGACGATCGGCGTGCTGGTCAGCGCGTGGGCGGTGACCATCGCGATCGTCGGCGTCCCGCTCGTGCGTCTCACCTTGCGCGTGCCGCGGACAGTGCTGCTCATCGCCAGCCTCGCGGTGACCGCGCCCGCGAACCTCGTCACCGCGCTCGCCCCGGACTTCCCGGTGGCGCTCGCGGGCCGCGTCGTCACCGCGACGGCACACGGGCTGTTCTGGGCGGTGGTGGTCAGCTACGTGGCCACCATCGTGACACCGCAACGCGTGGGGCGCGCCCTGGCGATCGTGCTGGCGGGGCCCACCCTCGCGGGCCTGGCGGGGTTGCCCGCCGCGGCGTTCATCGCGGAGCACGCCGGGTGGCGGTGGGTGTTCGCCGGGCTCTCGGCGATGCTCGCGCTGACAGCTCTCACGCTGTGGCTCATCCTGCCGCGCTCCCGACACGCAGACAGACGCGCCACCCCCGAGCCCGCCGGAAGGTGGGATCGCAGCGCCCGCGGTGTGGTGTTCGTCGCGGCCGGTGGCGGGCTCGTGCTCATCGGCCACTTCGCCGCGTTCACCTACGTCACCTCGCTCGTCACGGGCCTCGGCGACCTCGCGGCGGGCGCGATCCCCTCCGTGCTGCTGGCGCTCGGCGTGACCGGCGGCGCGGGTGTCCTGCTATCCGGCCTCGCCGCCGACCGCTTCCCGCGGGCGTCCCTCGTTTCCTCGTCCGCACTGATCGCGAGTGGGCTCGCGCTGCTGCTCGGGAGTCAGGGCCGCCCGCCCGTCTTCGTCGCCGGCGTCATCGCCTGGGGGTTCGCGATCGGCGCCTTCCCACCGGTCCTGCAGGCGCAGGTGCTGAGGCTGTCCAGCCCCTCATTCCGCCCCCTCGCCGGCAGCGTCATCGTCACCGTCCTCAACCTCGGTGTCGCCGTCGGCGCCACCCTGGGCGGGCTCGTTCTCCCCCTCGGGTCGACCGCGCTCGTTCTGACCGCACTTCTGGCAGCGTCGACGGGGGCCCTGGCACTCGCCCTCAGCAGCACGAGGCTTGTACATTCCCTCCATGCCTGATCGTGAGAAGGCGAGCCCACCGATGCGCACCGTACGCCCCCTCGACGCCTCCACCTGGGCGGCCTTCGAGGAACTGTGCGTGGCGAGCAACAGCTACCCGAGCGGATGCTGGTGCATCGGCTTCCACGAGGAGGGCACCACACGGGATGCCACATGCAACCGTGAGCGGAAACACGCGCGCGTCGTCTCAGGAACGGCGCACGCGGCCCTGGTGCTCGACGACGGGCGTTGCATCGGATGGTGCCAGTACGGCCCCGCAACCGAGGTCGTCCGGATCAAGAATCGGAGACAGTACGACGCCTCGCAGGACGGGCCCCTCCCCGATTGGCGCATCGGGTGCGTCTACGCGCGGACAGGGCATCGTCGACAGGGTGTCGCTGCGTTTGCTCTCGACGGCGCTCTGCGAATGATCGCCGCAGCAGGGGGCGGCAGGGTCGAGGGCTACCCCGAACCGGCCGACGCCGTCCCCGCGGGATTCCTCTTCCACGGCGCGCTGTCCACCTTCGAGCGTGCGGGCTTCGTCCGCACCCGATCGATCGGCAAACACCGATGGGTCGTGACGAAGACGATCGAGCCCGCGTCGACCGCCATTCGCGGGCGCTGAGAGAGACGCTCTCGATCGGCTCGGGAGGTGGCTGCCCCTCCAGCCTTCGTCCACGCGCGCCCCAGCCACCCTCTGGATAGATTCGTGTCATGACGCACGCGGTTCTCCAGTACACCTACGGCGATGACTACCTGGAATCTCGAGAGCAGTTCCGCTCGGCGCATCTGCTTCTCGCATGGGCTGCGGTCGACCGCGGGGAGCTGTTGCTCGGAGGCGCAGCCGGAACAGGGCCGTACGAAGGGCTGCTCGTCTTCCAGGGGGATGACGCGGTGCAGTCGGCGACCGCCTTCGCGTCGGCAGACCCGTACGTCACGTCGGGGCTGGTGAAATCGTGGACCGTCCGGCCGTGGGCCACCGTGGTCGGCGTCGACGCCGCGACGCCCCTTCGACCCTGACCGACGCGGGCGGTTGTCGCCCCGCGACCGATGGTCGTCAGTCGCTCACCGAGCGGGATCGTGGCCGTTGCGGGGAACCGGCGACCGCCACCGTGATGCGGCTCTCGGGCCCGAGGCAGCGCCGGCAGAACGACGAAGCCTTGACGACGATCGTTTCTCCTCGGGGCCATATCGTCGGGGGTGCAGCTACCGTGGAGCCATGACTTTCGTGAACGTGGGAACGCTCGGGACTCGACCCGGTAAGAGGGACGAGGTCGTGGCGATCCTGACGCGTCGCAACCCCCAGCTGGAGGAAGCTGGTTGTCTGATGTACGAGGTCGGTATCAACGATGCCGTCCCCGACACCGTCTTCGTTGCCGAGCTCTGGACGTCTCCCGAAGCCCACCACGCCTCGCTGCAACTCGACTTCGTGCGCGCGGCCATCGCCGAGGCCATGCCGCTGTTGTCGGGCGAGATGAGCGGAAGCCGATTCGCCGTCTCGGGATCACCGCTGCGCGACTGAACCGCTGGCCGTGTCACGCAGCCAGGGCGTGGGCACCCCGGAGAAGGCGACCGAGCTGACAGCTCCCCATTCGGCGCGAAGGTACGAAACCGTCGGCGCGCGGAGCGGGACGATGCGCGCGAACCGACCACACGACCGGGGACGCAAATCGACCACGCCACGACCGACGAGGATTCCCTCGAATCTCGTCTGTCACCCCTCGCGGCGACAATCGCCTGCGCTCGCTGACGGAACAGCCTGCGTACGAGCATGGGATGCGCCTCGAGCGCTTCCCGGGTGTCCGCGGCGCGCTCGAGCAGCTGGAAGTCACGCGCCGGCGCGGCGACGAACAGAGCCCGAACGCCGAGCGTGCGGGCGGGCGCCTGCGCGGGCGGTCGTCTTGGCGTGCGGTGGATCAGGCTGGGACGATCGTGAGCGGCGCTTCGATGGGGATGCCCGCGCCCACCGCCAGTACCGCTCGGGGTGTGATGCTGGTCGTACCGGCTCCGAGATGGTATTCGAAGTCGTAGACGCCCTCCGTCAGGTCCGGGTTCACGAAACCGACAGTCCCACTACTCGGGTCCGTCTCGAATGACCAGCCATCGGGCAGCACCGTCGTCGTCCCCTCCGGGAAGGGCGGAGGAACGTCGGGCATCGGGTAGGTGCCGTAGTCGAAGATGATGCCGCGATTGCCGATCGCGTACGAGTTCTGCGGAACTGTGAGACGAAGGGTGGCGGTGGTGCCGAATTCGGCCGGGTTCGGTATCCAGGTCATCGTCGGCTCCGGGCCGAAGCCGATCGTGATGGACGCCGAAAGCGATCCTGGCTCCTTGTCGTTGCTGTACGTCGCGATGACGGTGTAGGGGCCGGAGCGATCTCCCCACTCGTCGATCGTGAAGCCGCGCACGCCGGCGGTGACGCCCGCGGTGGGTGAGACGAGGATGCCGATGCCCGCGATGAAGTCAGGGGTGTACGTCCACCGGCCCGACGAGATCGTCGAGGGGATCGGGCCCTCGTCCTGAGCGATGAGGACGATCGTGGCGGTACTGCCGACACCCGGCGATAGGTTCGGTACAACCAGAGTCAGGAGCGACGACTGCCCCTGCACCCCTTCAGGTTCCGACCAGGAGAACGACGCATCCGGCTGAGAGCTCTCGCTCGCCGCGGCGCGCGGGGCCGTCACGGCCACCGCCACAGCGGGTGCGACCCACGCAGCGCCCAGCACCGTACGACGGGAAACCCCCGCAGAACCTCTGACGGCCCCCCCTGACGCGGACAGCGCGGCGAGTGCAGACGCGATCGGCTCGCGCGAGTCTGTCAACATCGTCTCACTCTGGGGGTACGACGACGTTTCAGCAAGACGTTCCCGCGTCCACGTTCCCTGCAGGATGGCCCGGACAGGCCACCGCGAGGGCTGCTCCCCGACGTTCTTCCTGCCGCGAGGCACTGGCGTTCCTTGCATCACCACGCGCGCGGTCATCCTGCCGGGCGCGTTCCCGGTATCCGATGGCGCGGATCTCGAAGACGGGCAGAAGCGCCCGCTCCGCGCGAACAGCCTCATCGTCGCCGACGGGAACGGCTGAGCAGTGGCCACCGTGACGTGCCGCGAGGAAACGCCGATGGTGCGCCGCTCCATACGCACGATCAAGCGGTGACGTCGCGCCGACACGGCCATGACGTGGGACGTGCGGCACGGTCAGAAGGTCCGCGTCCTCGCGGAAGAGGTGCGCTACGCGACGCTGCGCCATCGCCTCGCCGCGTGGCCGTCGCAGCAGCACCGGCTCCGCCTGCTACACACAGCCGCCCTCGAACCACCCGGCCGTTCCGGTGCAATGGGAGACGCATGAGAGGCACGGCGTCACTGCCGGAAACGACAAGAGGCCCGAACCCCGCAATCCTGCGGAAGATCGGGCCTCGACTGTCGGGATGACAGGATTTGAACCTGCGACCCCTTGACCCCCAGTCAAGTGCGCTACCAAGCTGCGCCACATCCCGTCGCCCGCGAGCGGGCAACTCCCCTATATTAGCCGCTCCCGGACCCCGCCGCGAACCGGCCGCACCCCGGGCGTGTGAGCGGCCCCGGAGCCACGCCCGGAGCCACGCGAGCAGCCGCCCGAGGAGGCACGCGAAGACACACCCTTGCCGGTGTCCGACCCCCTCATTAGCCTCGCCCCCATGACCATCGAGATCCTCCCCGCGACCGGTGACCGCTTCGACGACGCCGAACTCGCCCTCGACAGCGGCGACGGACCCGACTGCCAGTGTCAGTGGTGGCTCCTCCCGAACGGCCCGTGGAAAGAGGCATCCGTCGCCGACCGCACCGAGCTGTTCCGCGCCGAGTTCGGCGACACTCGCCCGCCGGGCCTCATCGCTTACGTCGACGGCGAGCCCGCGGGGTGGGTGCGGGTCGGGCCCCGCACCGCGCAGCCGCGCCTGGCGCGCACGCGCGACGTCACCGCGTCGACCACCGAACCGCTCGACGCCGACGATGTCTGGGCGGTCTCGTGCTTCGTCGTTCGGAAAGAACACCGGGGCGAGGGCCTCACCGGCAAACTCCTCGATGCCGCTGTCTCCGCCGCCCGCGACGGCGGCGCTCGCGTCGTCGAGGGCTACCCACTCGACCCGGCCGCCGCGAAGCGCTCGTCGAATCAGCTGTTCCGCGGCACCGTGTCCGTCTTCGAGGCCGCCGGCTTCGACGTCGTCGATCGCCCGAAGCCCGACCGCGCGCTCGTCTCCCTCACGCTGCGCGACTGAACGCCCGTCTTACGATGGAGGTTCGCCGACGAAAGACCTGACATGACGGATGCCACGACCACCGCGCGCGTCGACGCCTGGCTGTGGGCCGTCCGGATCTACAAGACCCGTTCGGCCGCGACCACCGCCTGCCGCGCGGGCCACGTGCGGGTGAACGGCGAACGTGCGAAGGCCGCGCAGCCCGTGCGGCCCGGCGACGAGCTCCGCGTCCGGATCCAGGGGTTCGACCGCATCCTCGTCGTGAAGAAGACGATCGCGAAGCGGGTGGGCGCCGCCCTCGTCGCCGAGGCTGTCGACGACCGCACTCCCCCGCCACCCTCTCGCGAGAGCATGCCGTTCGTCCCGGTCCGCGACCGCGGTGCCGGTCGCCCGACGAAGCGCGACCGCCGCGACATCGAGAAGCTTCGCGGTCGCGACCTCGACTGAAGCGGCACGACCGGTGGCTTCGACACGCTCAGCCACCTTGCCCGAGGTCAAAGCGCTGTCACCGAGCTCGCCGAGGGGACAGAGGCGCCACGGGTCCCGGTGGCTTCGACACGCTCAGCCACCTCGGTTCGCCGCGCCTCAGCCCAGCTGATCGAGCAGCCAGCGCGTTCCGCGCACCGACGCGCCGAGCGCCTCCACACGCGCCGTCAGCTCGCGATCGCTCGTCACGACGATCACCGGGTCGAACGACCCCACGAGCTTCGACGTCACCTGCACGATCTCGTCATCGCCCGAACCGGTCGCCCGCCAGACGGCGACGAGGTCATGGTCGACATCCGCGGCGCGGGCCTCACCCTCGAGGACCGCCGCGACGAACGGGAACCAGCGCGTGGCCGAGAGGCCGAGGGTCTCGGCATCCATCCCCGTCGACGCGAGGGCAGACAGGCGCGTGAGCAGCCGACCGGCCGCGCCGGCGCGATCCTTCCACCACCCGTTGGGCACGGATCCCACGACGTTGGCGACATCGACGACGATGGCCGGCCGCACGGCGAGGGCGGCGCGGAGCGCAGGCCACGCGGCTGCGAAGCCGGGGTGCAACGGGCGTGACGAGACCTCGTCGATCGGAACCCACTCGAGCGCCACGCTCTCGGGGTCGCTGATCACGGGTTCGAAGGGTGTCGTGACGTCGGCGACGAGCGTCGTGTACGTCCAGATGCCGAGATCGAGCACGCTCTCGAATCGCGCCTGGACGGCGTCTTCGGGGACACCGGCTTCCTCGCCAGATTCCCGCAGGGCGCCGTCGTGCGCGGATTCGTTCTCGTGGCGGGCGCCACCGGGAAGAGCCCATGTGTCGCCGAAGTGGCTCCACGACACGCGGTGCTGCAGAAGAACCCCGCGCTGGGCGTCGAGGGCGAGGAGCCCGGCGGCTCCGAAACGCCCCCAGTACTTCTCCCCCGTCGGCGCGACGACCCACGCGTCCCCGGGGTCGCGGGGACCGTGCGGGCGCCGCGGTTCACCCGGGGCGGGAGGCTCGATCGTCATCCCCTCCAGCCTGGCACACGCCGAGGCCCCGGCGTCAGCGCGACGACTCATGACGCCGCAATCCCCGAGGATGGTCCACGCGACACCGACTGGACGGCGCGGAAAAGGCCGGCGGACACGAGAATCCTCGTATGGAGTACGAATTCGACGTCGATCCCGCCCGCATCCCGCGCGACGCCGTCTGGCACTGGCTGAGCACCGAGGCGTACTGGGGGCGGTGGCGCTCACGCGCCGACCTCGACGCGCAGCTCGACAGCGCGTGGCGCGTCGTCGGCGTCTACCAGAGCGACTCGGGCGCCTTCGTCGGCTTCGCTCGCGCCGTCTCCGACGGTGTGTCGTTCGGGTACCTCGCCGACGTCTTCGTCATCGATGGGCACCGGGGACAGGGGCTCGGCCACGCCCTCGTCCGCACGATGATCGACGAAGGCCCCGGAGCGCACTTCCGGTGGGTCCTGTTCACCCGCGACGCCCACGAGGTGTACCGCCAATTCGGCTTCTCCGAACCCGACGACACGGCGATGGTCCGCCCCGCGCCCGTCGGCTGACAGCGTCGTGCCCCGGCTCCCGCGAGGGCAGCCGGGGCACGATGAAGAGCGGATCAGCGGTCGAAACGCGCGCCCTCGGGCTTGGAGCTCAGCAGCGTGAAGACGAACAGGATGATGGGACCCGCGAGCGGCACGAAGTAGATGAACACCCAGAACCCGCTGCGGTTCGTGTCGTGCAGACGACGCACGAGAAGAGCGATGTAGGGGACGATCGTCACGAGTCCCCAGATCGCCAGCAGCACCACGAAGATCACGCCGAAGCCGCCCTCGACCTCGAAGGTGCCGTCGGGGCGCATGCGCGCCGCACCGGTGAGCGCGATCAGCAACTGGAGCACGAAGGTGACGATCGCCGACGCGAGCACCCACCACCAGTACTCGCTGCGGCTCGCGCGGCCGCTGAAGGTCGCGTACTTCTTGAAGAAACGGCGGACGGCGACGCCGAACGGCGCGCCGTAATAGGGCTGGTCGAGCGCCGGCTCGGACAGCGAGTTCGTCATGGTTCTCCCCCTGGTTCTCGCGGGCCGGGATGCCACGCGCGCGGTACCCGTGATCGCACCGCTGTTGCACTTTATCCATTCCTGGGAGATTCCTGAACGAATTCGCGCGATTGTTTCGCGAACGAATGTGAAAGCCCCGGCCCCCGCAAACGGGGACCGGGGCTCTCCTTCCCGTGAATCAGCGCTGACGCTTCTCGCGAATACGCATGTTCAGCACGATCGGCGTTCCTTCGAAACCGTAGATCTCGCGCAGACGCCGCTGAATGAATCGGCGGTAGCCCGGGTCGAGGAACCCGGTCGTGAAGAGCACGAATGTCGGCGGACGCGTCGCCGCCTGGGTGCCGAACAGGATGCGGGGCTGCTTGCCGCCGCGCAGCGGGTGCGGGTGCTCGGCGACGAGCTCCGACAGGAACGCGTTGAACTTGCCCGTGGGGATGCGGGTGTCCCACGACTCCAGCGCCGTCTCGAGCGCCGGCACGAGCTTGTCGAGGTGACGGCCGGTGCGGGCCGAGATGTTCACCCGCGGAGCCCACGCGACGTGCGCGAGGTCCTGCTCGATCTCCCGCTCGAGGTAGCGGCGACGATCCTGGTTCTCCATGTCGTCGTCGTTCAGGCGGTCCCACTTGTTGAACGCCAGCACGAGCGCGCGGCCCGACTCGAGCACGAGGTCGATGATGTTGAGGTCCTGCACGCTGATCGGCTGCGACACGTCGAGCACGACGACCGCGACCTCCGACTTCTCCAGCGCGGTCGAGGTACGAAGCGACGCGTAGAAGTCCGCGCCTTGCGACAGGTGCACGCGGCGACGGATGCCGGCGGTGTCGACCAGCGTCCAGAGCTTGCCGCCCAGTTCGACGACCTCGTCGACGGGGTCGCGGGTGGTGCCCGCGAGCTCGTTGACGACGACGCGTTCCTCGCCCGCGGCCTTGTTCAGCAGCGACGACTTGCCGACGTTCGGCCGCCCGAGGATCGCGACGCGGCGGGGTCCGCCGATCTCGTACTTCGCGACCGCCGAGACCTCGGGCAGCACCTTCATGAGCTCGTCGAGCAGGTCGGCGACACCGCGGCCGTGGATGGCCGAGACCGGGTGCGGCTCGCCGAGGCCGAGGTTCCACAGGGCCGTGGCCTCGGGCTCCTGGCGGGCGTCGTCGACCTTGTTGGCGATGAGGAAGACGGGCTTCTTGCTCTTGCGGAGCAGTCGCACGACGTGCTCGTCGGTCGAGGTCGCGCCCACCGTGGCATCCACCACGAACAGCACGACATCGGCGAGGTCGATCGCCACCTCGGCTTGCGCGGCGACGGAGCGGTCGATGCCCTTCGCGTCGGGCTCCCAGCCACCGGTGTCCACCAGCGAGAAGCGACGATCGAGCCACTCGGCCTTGTACGTCACGCGGTCGCGGGTGACACCCGGGGTGTCCTCGACGACGGCCTCGCGGCGGCCCAGGATGCGGTTCACCAGCGCGGACTTGCCGACGTTCGGGCGCCCGACGATCGCGACCACCGGCAACGCCGGGAGGAACTCGATCGCTCCCTCGCCCGAGGCGAGACCGGCCAGGAGCGCCGCATCGTCCTCGTCGAGGTCGAAGTCCTCGAGGCCCGCGCGCAGTGCCTCGGCCCGCTGCTCGGCGAGGACCTCGTCCAGCTCGGCCATCTTCTCGGCGAGCTGGTCGGGCCCGCCTTCGTACTCATCTTCAACGCCCATCGCGGGCTCCCATCGTGGAGTCGACGACGCTCAGCACGGCATCGACGGTCTGTTCGAAATCGAGGTGGGTCGAATCGACGACCTGCACGCCGGGAGCGGCGGTGAGGAAGTCGACGACCGTGGAATCGGCGGCGTCGCGCCGGTGGAGGGAAGCGGCGACCTTGGCGGCATCCTGATCCGAGAGCTCGGCACTGCGACGCGCGGCCCGCACCTCCGGCGCGGCGGTCAGGAGGATCCGCACGGGCGCGTCGGGAAAGACGACGGTCGTGATGTCACGCCCCTCGACAACGACGCCCGGAAGAGCAGCGGATGCCACGAGCCGACGGAACAGCTCGTTCACCGCCTTGCGCACGGGGGCGACGCGGGCCACTCCGCTCACGGCATCCGTCACCCGGGGCTCCCGGATCGCGGCCGTGACGTCGGCCGACCCGACACGGACCCAGCGGTCGGTCGTGTCGAGAGAGATCGCGTAGTCGAAGTCGCCGAAGACCTCGAGCACGGCCGTGGCGTCGGAGGTGTCGACGCCGTGCTCGAGCGCGTGCCACGCCAGGGCGCGGTAGGCGGCTCCCGTGTCGAGGAAGCCGTAGCCGAGGCGGGTGGCCGCAGCTTTCGACACGCTCGACTTGCCGCTGCCGGCGGGGCCGTCGATCGCGACGACGACGGGGGCGGAAGCCGAGGAGCCGTCGACGGGGACGCCGAACGGGGGCTTCACCCGGGACTCAGTCATGGGTGGTGCTCGCAATCCGCCAACCGCGCTGCTGGAGTCCGTCGACCGCCCGGCGGACCGCGTCGGGAACGACGCTGATCTCGGCGAGGCCGAAGGGGGCTCCGGGCGAGTGCTCGAGGCGTAGGTCTTCGACGTTGACGTCGAGGTCGCCGAGTTCGCCGAACAGGCGACCCAGCTGGCCGGAGGTGTCGTCGACCATGACGACGAAAGTATCGAAACGGCGGTTCTGGCCGTGCTTGCCGGGCAGACGCTCGACGCCCTCGTTGCCGCGACGGATGGTGTCGGCCACCGTACGGCGCGCCCCGGGGACGTCGGGGTCGCGCAGGGCGTCGGCGACATCGGAGAGGTCGGCGGCGAGCCGGTCGAGCACCTCGACCACGGGGGCCGCGTTCGCGCCGAGGATCTGCACCCACAGTTCGGGAGCCGATGCCGCGATGCGCGTCGTGTCGCGCACCCCCTGTCCCGCGAGGCGGAGCGAGCCGTCGGGCGCCTCGACGAAACGTCCGGCGAGGAGGCTGGCGACCAGCTGAGGCACGTGCGACATGAGCGCGACGGACTCGTCGTGCTCCTCCGGAGTCATCTCGATGAGCGTGGCGCCGAGGTCGAGCGCGAGGCCCTCGACGAGGGACAGGTCGTAGGCGGAGGTCTCGGCGTCTCGGCAGACGACCCACGGGCGGCCGATGAAGATGTCGGCGCGGGCCGAGATCGCTCCCCCGCGCTCGCGTCCGGCCATGGGGTGGGAGCCGATGTAGTGCCGGAGGTCGACGCCGCGGTTGCGCAGGGTGCGCAGCGGCTCGAGCTTGACGCTCGCCACGTCGGTGATGACCGCCTCCGGGAAGGCCTCGAGTTCGCGCTGCACGACATCGGCGATCACGTCGGGGGGCGTGGCCACGACGATGAGCGACGGCTGGTCGTCGGGACGTTCGGCCCGGCCGGCGCCGTAGTCGATCGCCAGGCGCAGCTGTGAGGGAGACGCGTCGACGAGCACGACGTCGACGCCGCGGGCCGTGAGGGCGTGACCGATGCTGGCCCCGAGCAGCCCCGAGCCCACGACCCGGACGGTGCCGCTCGTGCGGGTCGCCAAAGGCCCGGCCGCGCGCGCGGACGTTCCGTTCGGTTCGCTCATCGGGTCTCCTGCCCTGGGCGGCGCCCCTCGCACCGCGAGACGCCCCGCAGGCTCACTCGGTCGGAGTGCCGCCGTCCCGACGAGACAGCGTGAGCAGGGCGCCGCGTTCTACTGTAGTCAACTCGCGTGCCTTGCCCACCGGGAGTGTTCCCAGGTGCAGCGGCCCGAACTGCCGCCGAACCAGCTCCACCACGGGGTGGCCGACCTCGGCCATCATGCGTCGGACGATGCGGTTCTTGCCCGAGTGCAGCGTCAGTTCCACGAGGCTCTCGCCCCGCGACGAGTCGAGCAGACGCGCCTTGTCGGCCGCGATCCGGCCGTCCTCGAGGTCGACGCCTTTGATCAGTCGCTGGATCGTCTGCGGCAGCACCTGCCCCTCGACCTTCGCGATGTACACCTTCGTCACCCCGAAGGAGGGGTGGGCGAGCACGTGGGCGAGGTCGCCGTCGTTGGTCAGCACGAGAAGGCCCGAGGTGTCGGCATCCAGTCGTCCGACGTTGTAGAGGCGTTCGTCCCACTGGTCGGCCCATTCGCGCAGGTCGGGACGCCCGCGGTCGTCGCTCATCGAGCTGACGACGCCGGTGGGCTTGTTGAGGATGACGTAGCGCTTGGACTCGTCGAGCTGGATAGCCGTGCCGTCGACGTCGACGAGGTCGGTCTCGGGGTGGATGCGCGAGCCGAGCTCGGTCACGACGACGCCGTTCACGCGCACGCGTCCCGCGACGATCATGTCTTCGGCAACGCGCCGCGAGGCCACCCCCGCGTTCGCCAGCACCTTCTGCAGGCGGATGCCCTCTTCACTCATTTCAGGACCTCTCCGTCGAATCCGTCAGCACCGTCGTCGAGCAACGGCGAGATATGCGGCAGCTCGTCGAGCGAGTTGATGCCGAGGTTGACCAGCAGCTGGTCGGTGGTTCCGTAGTGGATCGCCCCCGTGTCGGGGTCGGTGAACACCTCGGTGATGAGCCCCCGCGCCAGGAGCGTGCGCACGACCGAGTCGACGTTCACCGCGCGGATGGATGCCACCTGTCCGCGCGTGACGGGCTGCTTGTACGCGATGACCGCCAGCGTTTCGAGCGCCGCCTGCGACAGCCGCGACGGCGCCTGGGTGTTCACGAAGTCACCGACGATGTCGTCGTACTCCTCGCGGACGTACAGCCGCCAGCCCCCGCCGACCTCGCGCAGTTCGAAGCCGCGGACCGGTCCCCCCGTCTCGCCGTCGTAATCGGCGACGAGCCCCTCGACGGCCTGGCGGACGGCGGGAACCGGAGCCCCGACGGCCGCCGCGAGGCTCACGAGGCTCTGCGGCTCGTCGACGACGAGCAGGATCGCCTCGAGGCGACGGGCGACGGATGCCGCATCGCTCGGGCGCGGAGCCGAGGTCGGGGACTGCGCGGGTGCGGGTCCTGCAGCATCCGGGGCGGGAACGGCGTCCGGCGAGGTCGGGTCAGCGGTCATAGTCGGCTCCCAGGGCGGCGAGGTTCTCTTCCGACCACCTCTCGGCGGTCCAGCGCAGCGTCAGCTCCCCCAGCGGTTCGAGCTGCTCGAACGACAGTGCGGCGTGCCGGTACAGCTCGAGGATCGACAGGAAGCGCGCGACGACGACGCCCGTCTCCGTGACCCCGGCGACGAGATCGCGGAAGTTCAACGTCCCCGCGGAGCGCAAGAGCGTCACCACGATCGCGGCCTGCTCGCGGATGCTCACGAGCGGCGCGTGCAGGTGGTCGAGTCCGACGGTGGGGATCTGTTTCGGCGCCATGGCGACGACCGCGAGCGCCGCGAAGTCGTCGAGGCTGAGCGTCCACACCAGCTCCGGCACAGCGGCCCGGTACTTGTCCTCGAGCCGCACGTCGCGGGTGTGGCGGCGATCTTCGCGCTGCAGGCACCGGGCGAACCACGCCGACACTTCTTTGAAGGCCCGGTACTGCAGGAGGCGCGCGAACAGGAGGTCGCGGGCTTCGAGGAGCGCCACGGACTCGGCATCCACGAGTTCTCCCTGGGGCAGCAGCCCCACGATCTTCATGTCGAGCAGTGTCGCTGCCACGACGAGGAACTCGGATGCCTCGTCGAGATCGCTCTCGGGGCCGAGGTCGCGAAGGTAGGCGATGAACTCGTCGGTCACGCGGCTCAGCGCGACCTCGGTGATGTCGAGCTCTGCGCGGGAGATGAGGGTGAGCAGGAGGTCGAAGGGACCGTCGAAGACGGGAAGGGTCACGCGGAAGCCGGCGGCGTCGGTTCCGGTCCCGTCGACAGGCCCAGGGACCTCGGACGCGAGGGGGCTGCGCTCCTCGACGCCACCGGGGGCGGACGCCGCGGCGAGGGGGGTGTCGTCAGGCGACGGCGCCACGGGCGACCAGCTCCCGCGCCAGCCGCAGGTAGGCCTGGGCTGCGGCGTGCTCGGGCGCGAATTCCGTGATCGGCATGCCCGACACCGAGGCATCCGGGAACTTCACCGTGCGACCGATGACCGTCTCGAGGACGTCGTCGCCGAACGCCTCGACCACACGCTCGAGCACCTCGCGCGAGTGCAGCGTGCGGGGGTCGTACATCGTGGCCAGGACGCCGTCGAGCTGGATCGCGGGGTTGAGGCGGTCGCGCACCTTGTCGATCGTCTCGACCAGCAGGGCGACGCCGCGCAGGGCGAAGAACTCGCACTCGAGAGGGATGAGCACGCCGTGGGCCGCGGTGAGCGCGTTCACGGTGAGCAGGCCGAGCGAGGGCTGGCAGTCGATGAGGATGACGTCGTAGTCGGCCGCGACCTTCCGCAGCACGCGAGCGAGGATCGTCTCGCGCGCGACCTCGTTGACGAGGTGCACCTCGGCGGCCGAGAGGTCGATGTTCGCCGGCAGCACGTCGAGCCCCTCGACGCGCGTCTGCACGATGACCTCGTGCGGGTCGCGCTTGGTGTCGAGGAGCAGGTCGTAGATGGTGGGCACGTCGTGCGTCTGGATACCGAGACCCGCCGACAGGGCGCCCTGGGGGTCGAAGTCGATCGCGAGCACGCGACGGCCGTAGCCGGCGAGGGAGGCGGCCAGGTTGATGGTCGTCGTCGTCTTGCCGACGCCGCCCTTCTGGTTGCAGAGCGCGATGATGCGCGCGGGGCCGTGGCTGTCGAGAGCCGGCGGGGTGGGGAACCCCTGGTAGGGGCGACCGGTGGGTCCGAGGATGACCTCGTCTGCGCCCGTCTTCTGGCCCTTCGTGCTCGCCGACACCGAGTCTCCCGCCTTCGTCATAACGTCGTCGAGTCTAGCCGCCGCCCGTCTCGCCGCCCGCGTGACCCGCGGGCAGGGGCGGGCGGGGCTGGGGACGAGGATCGCGCGCCGTCTTCGCTCGACCAGGGGCCGGTGCGTCGGACCGGGGTGGAGTGCGCCGAGCGGGCGGATGAAAACCCCCGCGGTCGGGCCGACCGCGCGCACCACCCGCCTACCGTGTGCGAGTCGTCGACGTCGCGACGACCCCACGAGAGGATCCTCATGACCCCCACCACGCCCGTCGCCCTCGTCACCGGCGCCTCCGGCGGCATCGGCTCCAGCGTCGCTCGTGCCCTCGCCGCGCAGGGGCACGCCGTCGCCGTCGTCTACGGCCACAGTTCCGCGGCGGCCGAGAGCGTCGTCGCCGACATCACGGCGCACGGCGGTCAGGCTCGCGCCTTCGCCGCCGACCTCGGCGACCCCGCGTCGCTCGCGACGCTGTTCGATGCCGTCGTCGGCGCATTCGGCGGGATCGACGTGGTCGTGCACGCCGCCGCGGCCTTCCACAAGGCCACGATCGTCGACACGACCCCCGAGACCATCGACGCCGTCGTCCGCGCCAACGTCGCCGGCACCCTTCACCTTGCGCGCCTCGCGGCCCTGCACGTGCGTGACGGCGGAGCGATCGTCTTCCTCTCCAGCGCCATCACGCGGCTTCTGCCCCCGGGGTACACCCTGTACGCCACGTCGAAAGCGGCCGTCGATGCCCTGACGACGGTGCTCGCGCGCGAACTCGGTCCGCGCGGCATCACCGTCAACAGCGTCTCCCCCGGCCCGACCCGCACCGCGATGATGACAGCCGACCTCACGTCCGGCGGGGGCGACGGGGAGGCCCAGGGCGCCGGAATCCTCGCGGCGACCCCGCTCGGACGCTTCGGTGAACCGGGTGACATCACCGCCGTGATCCTGGGCCTGCTCGGTCCCACCCGATGGGTCAACGGTCAGACCATTCAGGCGAGCGGCGGATTCGTCTGACCGCGGATGCCAAGGCATCCCGGCCCCGCCCCTCGCGGTCGACGGATGCGCGGGCGCCGCTCGGCGCGGCAGCGGGCCGCCCCCGCGTCGGGGCGCGCGGGAATCGTCAGCGCGACGCGGTCTCGCGGCCCGGGGAGCCTGCCCGCTCGCGCCGCACCTGGACGAGCACCGCGAGCGCGAGCGTCGCCACGCCCCACAGCGCGGCGACCTTCACGAGCACGCCGTAGATGAGGTGGGTCGGGGTGTAGTCGGCGTCAAAGCCTCCCTCGACCGCGAGAGCGACGAGCGTCGCCACGACCAGCACGACGGGCAGGGAGAGCCACCACGCCAGGCGCACGGCATCCGGAAGCACCCGGATCACGGACCGCCGCGCGTGTTTCGACAGCCACCACAGACCGAACACACCGAGCCCGGCCAGCCCGAGCACCCCCGAGCCGTACTGCAGCCACTTCACGCCCAGCAGCGGCCCCCACTGCTCTTCGAGCGCCGGGAAGAGGGCATCGCCCGCCCTTCCCTCGTGGGTGAAGAAGTCCCAGGCGACGTGCGTCACGACCCCGAGAGCGAGCGACAGCACGAGCCACAGGATGCCGCGGACCCCTCCGCTCATGGTCTCGCGCGCGGCGGCGAGGGCACCGGCATCCCAGCCTCCGGGCAGACGCTCCGCGATGATCCGGGGCGTCAGCTCGCGCGTCGCGGGGCGCAGGACGCACCGCCACACCAGGAGCAGCACGAAGGCCATGACCACCGTCACGGGCAGCCACGCGAGGTCGTGCGTCACGCCGTACGGCGGCACGACCCCGCGGAGGAACAACGGCAGATCGGGTGTCATCGCTCCGATCGCGATGGCCGCCGGGACGAGGGGTGTCCGCAGGAACGGCAGCGCGACGACCGCGTGGCTGACCGTGAACGGCATGTCAGCTCAGGAACACGCCGGCGAGCGTCTTCTTCCCGCGACGCAGTACCGAGACACCGCCCGGGAGGGTCCCTTCGACGATCGCGTCGTCGCTGGTCACCTTCTCGCCGTCGAGGGTCACGCCGCCCTGGGCGATCGCGCGGCGCGCGTCGCTCAAGCTCCCGCTCAGGCCGGTGGCGGTCAGCGCCTCCAGCACGGTGCTCCCCGGCGCGACCGTCGCGTGCGGCAGCTCCTCCAGCGCGGTGCGCAGCACGGCGGCATCCAGAGTCTTCACGTCACCCTGTCCGAACAGGGCCTCGGTCGCGGCGATGACGGCCTCCGTCGCCTCCGCCCCGTGCACGGTCGTGATGACCTCACGGGCCAGACGCTTCTGGGCGGCGCGGCGGAAAGGCTCCGCCTCGACGAGGGTCTCGTACTCCTCGATCTCGGCGCGGGTGAGGAACGTGAACACCTTGAGCCGCTCGATCACGTCGCGGTCGTCGGTGTTGAGCCAGAACTGGTACATCGCCCACGGGCTGCACATCTCGGCATCCAGCCAGATGGCGTTGCCCTCGCTCTTGCCGAACTTCGTGCCGTCGCTGTTGGTGATCAGCGGTGTGCCGATCGCGTGGACCGAGGCGCCCTCGACCTTGCGCACCAGGTCGGTGCCGCTGGTGAGGTTGCCCCACTGGTCGCTGCCGCCGGTCTGCAGCACGCAGCCGTACTGGCGGTAGAGCTCGAGGTAGTCCAGGCCCTGCAGGATCTGGTAGCTGAACTCGGTGTAGCTGATGCCCGCCTCAGAGTTCAGGCGCGCGCTCACCGCGTCTTTCTTCAGCATCGTGCCGACGCGGAAGTGCTTGCCGATCTCGCGCAGGAAGTCGATGGCGCTCAGCGGCGCCGTCCAGTCGAGGTTGTTGACCATGCGGGCGGCGTTGTCGCCCTCGAAGCTCAGGAAGCGCTCGACCTGGGCGCGCAGGCGCGCCACCCACTCGGCCACCGTCTCGCGGGTGTTGAGCGTGCGCTCGGCCGTGGGGCGCGGGTCTCCGACGAGACCGGTCGAGCCGCCGACGAGCCCGAGCGGGCGGTGTCCGGCGAGCTGCAGGCGACGCATGGTGAGCAGCTGCACGAGGTTGCCCAGGTGCAGGCTCGGCGCGGTCGGATCGAAGCCGCAGTAGAAGACGATCGGGTCGCCGCCGAGCAGTTCGCGCAGCTCGCTCTCGTCGGTCGACACGTGGACGAGTCCGCGATACACCAGCTCGTCCCAGACGTTGTCGAAGGTCGGGTCGTTGGCGGGAGTGAGGGCGCGCACGGGCGCCGCGTCGATCGGTGCAGACACGCGTTCAGGTTACCAGCGGGGGTGTCGGACCCCGGATGCCGGAGCAGCGGCCGCCACACCGCTCGCGGCCGCGCGTTCCCCCGCTCGCGCCCGTCGTGGCGGAGACCCCGCTCAGCCTGCGTTGATGCCCCACCACACGAGGAACGCGGCCGCGAGGGCGGTCACCCAGCTGACGAGACTGCCGATGAGGAAGTACTCCGCGCGGTTGCCGCTCTTGCCGTCGGCCGAGATCTCGGGGAAACGCACGATGCCTTTCGCGGCAAACACCGCGGCGATAAGCGTGTACGCGCCCGCGAGGGTGAGGACGAAGACGAGGATGCGCTCGAGGGGGCCGATGAGGCGGCCACCCCTGAGGACGGGGCTGGGGGTGGGCGCGGTGCCCGGTCCGACATGCGGGGGCGAGGCGGGGGCGCTGGCAGGCGCGGCGGGGTGCGGGCCGGCGTCCGCGGCGACCGGCCCGGTGCCCTCTCCGGCGTCGACGAGGTCGCCATCCGACGGAGCGTCGGTGTCGTCCCCCGAAGACGACGACGTCATGGTCTCGCCCTCCCCCATCTCGGACCGCAGGGCGATGCGCACGACGGCGTTACCGGACTCGAGCAGGAACACCAGGCATCCGATGACGAGCACGATCACGTCGACCGACACCGTGTCGGTGGGGCGGTAGGTGGCCCACAGCTCACCAAGGGGTCCGGGGCGTGGGCGTCCTCGAGCGATCACGACGCAGGCCGCCGCGGTCAACCCGAGGAGCGCGACCGGCCAGAGTCCGGCACGGGTGGAGCCCCGCTCGGGCATGACCCACGTCCAGATCGCCGCGACGGCGACGGCGAGCAGACCCGCGATGACGGCATCCAGTCCCGCCGACACCACGACCAGGGCGACGGCCGCGAGGGTGAAGGCGAGCCAGCGTCTCGTGCGGACCATCTGACGCAACAGATCGACCGCTCCGACGGCGAGCAGCAGGAGTCCGGCGGCGATCACGACGTCGCCCCCGAGGTCAGGACGGCGAAGCCCTCGACGATCGCGGCGGAGCCCGCCGCAGTGAGCGTCTGCGAGACCGCCGACTGAGTGATGCCCTCGGTCTCGGCGAGCCGGCGCTGAGAATGCCCGAGGCAGCGGCCGTAGGTGAGCCGGCGCGCACGCTCGCTCATGGCGGAGATCAGTTGATCGCGACTGAGGGCATACGCGTTGGCGAGGGCGAGGGCGTCGGCCATGCTGGCATCCTGCCCTTCGGAGAGCTCGATCCACGTGCGCGCGAGCGGCGCGGCGCGCTGTTGCAGGCGCTCGATGTGCTCGATCGCGGTTCGGGCCGCCCACCAGGCTGGCCCCTCGGGGATGGTCCGGCCGTCGAGGTCGATGGGGCGCACCTCGCCGACGCCCAGGCCGAAGCGGCAGTCGACGCCGTCGGGCAGTGCCAGGCGGAACAGCAACAGCCAGCTCAACGCGGGACCGAGCGCCGGGAACTCCCCCTGGAACTCGTCGCCGACGGTCGCCGCGAGCGGTGCCGTCGCGACAGGATGATCGCGCTGGACACGGGTGACACTGTCGGCGATGCTCTTCTGCGCCGCCCCACGGTCGGTGAGGTGTCGGGAGGCGACGATGTCGGCGATGACAGCGATGGTCATGACATAAGCGTATCGCTTATCAATCGTATTTGATAAGCGAAAAGCTGATATCAGTCCACAAGCGTGCGCGCCGCCGCCTGCGCCCGCGACACGAGCTCAGCGCGCTGTTCCGCCACACGCTCGGGAGCCGTGCCGCCGACACCGGTCCGGCTGGAGACCGACCCCTCGATCGTGAGCACGTCGCGGACCGCCGGGGTGAGCGACGGGGAGACGGATGCCAGAAGCGCGTCGTCGGCGTCTTCGAGACCGATCTCGCGCTCCTCGCACGCGCGCACGAGGGCTCCGGAGATCTCGTGGGCGTCGCGGAACGCGACCCCTTGGCGGACGAGCCACTCGGCCACGTCCGTGGCGAGCGAGAAGCCCTGCGGGGCGAGCTCGGCCATGCGATCGGTGTGGAAGCGCAGGGTCGCGATCATGCCGGAGAAAGCGGGGAGCACGAGTTCGAGCGTGCGCACCGAGTCGAACACCGGCTCCTTGTCTTCCTGGAGGTCGCGGTTGTACGCCAGCGGCAGGCCCTTGAGCGTCGCGAGCAAGCCCGACAGGTTGCCGATCAGGCGCCCTGCCTTGCCGCGCGCGAGCTCGGCGATGTCGGGGTTCTTCTTCTGCGGCATGATGCTCGACCCCGTCGAGTAGGAGTCGTCGAGAGTGACGAATCCGAACTCGCGCGTGTTCCAGAGGATGACGTCTTCAGCCAGGCGCGAGAGGTCGACACCGATCATCGCGGTGATGAAGGCGAACTCCGCGACGACGTCACGAGATGCGGTTCCGTCGAGGGAGTTCTCGGCCGGGCGCGCGAGACCGAGCCGGTCGGCGACGAGCTGCGGGTCGAGACCGAGCGTCGCTCCGGCGAGCGCTCCCCCGCCGTACGGCGAGACCGACGCCCGGACCGACCAGTCGCGCAGGCGTTCGAGGCCGCGCACGAAGGCCCAGCCGTACGCCTGCAAGTGGTGGGCGAGCAGCACGGGCTGCGCGTGCTGCAGGTGGGTACGCCCGGGCATGATCGCACCGGCGTTCGCCTCGGCCTGGGCGACGAGGGCGTCGACCAAGCGGAGCACCTCGCGCGAGAGCGTGCGCGCGTGGTCGAGCAGATACAGGCGCACGAGAGTTGCGATCTGGTCGTTGCGGCTGCGACCCGCGCGGAGCTTGCCGCCCAGCGCGGGACCGACGGTCTCGATGAGCACGCGCTCCAACGCCCCGTGCACGTCCTCGTCGCCGGGGGCGGCGACCAGCGTGCCGTCCTTCACGCGTGCGGCGAGGTCGTCGAGGCCGGCGTGCATCGCGGCGGCCTCGTCGGCGTCGAGGTACCCCGCGGCCTCGAGGGCGGCGGCGTGCGCGTGCGAACCGGCGATGTCATAGAGCGCGAGGTCCCAGTCGAAGTGCGTCGAACGGCTCAGCGCCGCCAGTTCGGGAGAGGGCCCACCCGAGAAACGGGCGCCCCAGAGGGCTCCCTCGTTCGTCGCCTGACCGGTCTCGCTGCTCATCCCCCCAGCCTACCGAGGGCCGCCGACACCTCCGTTGCCGTGACGACGGGCCCGCAGGCTCAGCGCGTGGCTGGCGTCGCGGCATCCCGCCCGACGACGAACCGCACGACCGCGTCGATCATCGTCTCCAGGGGCCCGCGGCCCACCGTCAGCACCCACACGGTGCAGCCGACGATCAGGCCGAGCGTGAGCGGCTCGAACAGACCGAGCGCCCGGATCCCCCAGAGATCCGACGTGTCGCCCAGCAGCACCAGCGCCACGACCGCCCACACCACCAGCTGCAGGACGTACGCCGTCAGCGGCATCGAGCCCACGGCGCGCAGGGGCACCGCCACCCAGCGCAGCGGCGTCCGGCACAGCAGCAGGCACAGGCCGATCGCGGCGATCGCGAAGCCGCCCGAGCCGATGACCTCGCCGAGTCCCGCCGAGTGGTCTTCGGCGCTCAACACGACCGCGAGGTAGCGATCCCCCGAAACCGCGGGAGCCGCGACGAGCGCGAGCCCGTACCCGGCGAGCGCGAGCGCGGCACCGGCGAGCAGGATCAGCACCTGCTCGGGCAGGAGCCGCAGATCGAGGCGACCGATCCCCATTCCGGCCAGGAGGAAGGCGATCCACACGGGGAACGGGTAGTGCCACCCGAGCGCGGCGGCGATCTCTTCCCCCGCACGCCCCGACCAGATGGGGGCCGCGTCGAGCACGGGTTGCACCCACGGCATCACGAGTGCGATCCCGCCGGCCGTCACGAACAGCCCGCGGGGGCGCATCCCGAGGAACGGCAGCGACAGCGCGAACAACAGCGCATATGCGGGGAGGATCACGTAGACCGGCACCCCGGTGAGCACGAGCAGCATGCCGATCACCCACAGAAACGCTCCGCGCAGAGCCAGTCGGGCCGCCGCTCGGGCGCGCCGCGGCCCTTCGACCGGTCGCGTTCCGCCGGTGACGAGTGAGATCGACACGCCCGCGAGCACGGCGAACAGGATCGACGAGCGCCCGTTGACGATGTCGACCCACGACGACGGCTCGCTGGGAACGAAGTCGTCGATGTCGAGCAGGTGCGCCGCCAGCATCCCCAGGACCGCGAGGCCCCGGGCCAGGTCGACACCGGCCAGCCGGCCCGGGCCGTCGAAGCGCGCCCAGAGCCGGCTGAACCGGGAGGTCAGTCCTGGCGCAGGAGCCACACCAACAGCGCCTTCTGCGCGTGCAGGCGGTTCTCCGCCTCGTCCCACACCACGCTCTGCGGGCCGTCGATGACCTCGGCGTCGACCTCGTAGCCGCGGTCGGCGGGGAGGCAGTGGATGAAGATCGCGTCGTCGTCGGCGCGGGTCATGAGCTCGCTCGTGACCTTGAACCCGCCGAGATCCCGGATGCGCGCGAGCTTCTCCTCTTCCTTGCCCATCGACACCCACGTGTCGGTGACGACGACGTCGGCTCCGGATGCCGCGGCCTCGGGGTCGTCGCTGAGCGTGATCGATCCGCCGGTCTCCGCGGCGATGCGCTCGGCGTCGGCGATCACGTCGGCACGCGGGGCGTAATCGGCGGGAGCGGCGACGCGCACGTGCATACCGGCCGTCACGCCCGCCAGCACGTACGAGTGGGCCATGTTGCTCTGCCCGTCGCCGAAGAACGACAGCGTCAGGCCTTTCAGCTCGCCCTTGTGCTCGCGGATCGTGAGCAGGTCGGCGAGGAGCTGGCAGGGGTGGAAGTCGTCGCTCAGCGCGTTGACGACGGGCACACGCGTTCCGCGCGCCATCTCCTCCAGGCCCGCCTGCGCATAGGTGCGCCACACGATCGCGGCGACCTGCCGCTCGAGCACGCGCGCGGTGTCGGAGGGGGTCTCCTTGCCGCCGAGCTGGCTGTTCGCGGTCGAGATGATCAGCGGCGACCCACCGAGGTCGGCGATACCGACCGCGAACGACACGCGCGTGCGGGTCGACGACTTGTCGAAGATCACCGCGACCGTCTGAGGACCCTCGAGCGGCTTCTGCGCCCAACGGTCCTTCTTCAGCTCGATCGCGAGGTCGAGGATCTCGGCCTGCTCGGCCGGGGTCAGGTCGTCATCGCGCAGCAGGTGGCGGGTCACGCGGGGGCTCCTTCGAGGATGAGGGCATCGGAAACGGTGCTGAGGGCGGCGCCGAACAGGTCGAGGAACGCCGCGATCTCGGCATCCCCGATCGTGAGCGGCGGGGCGATGCGGATCGTGTCGTCGTTCGCGGCGTTGACGATCAGGCCGTGCTGCTGAGCCGCGGCCACCACGGCCTTCGCGACGGGGCTCGTGAGACCGATCCCGAGGAGCAGCCCCCGCCCGCGGACGCCGGCCACCAGGGGCGAGCCGAGCGCGGCGATCCCCTCGCGCAGCTCGGTCTCGCGACGTGCGGCGTTCTCGACGAGACCGGATGCCTCGATCTCCTCCAGCACGGCGCCACCGACCGCCGTCCCGAGGGCGTTGCCCCCGAAGGTCGAGCCGTGCGTGCCGGGGAAGAACAGCTCGCTCGCGGCGCCGAAAGTGATGAGCGCACCGATGGGGAAACCCCCGCCGATGCCCTTGGCCACCGTGATGGCGTCGGGCACGATGCCGGCGTGCTGGAAGCCGAACCAGGCGCCGGTACGGCCGGCGCCGGTCTGGATCTCGTCGATGATGAGCAGCGCGCCGTGACGCGCGGTGATCTCCCGCGCGGCCTGCAGGTAGCCCTCGGGCAGTTCGACGACGCCTGCCTCGCCCTGGATCGGCTCGACGAGGAGCGCGGCGACCCGCTCGTCGACCGCCGCCTCGAGGGCCTCGATCGTGGCGTCGATGTGCTCGACGCCCGGGACCATCGGGAGGAAGTCGGCTTGCAGAGCCGGCTTGCCGGTGAGCGCCAGCGATCCCATCGTGCGGCCGTGGAAGCCGCCCGTGAGCGTCAGGATGCGCGTGCGGTCGGTGCCGCGACCGTGCAGACGCGCGAGCTTGAACGCCGCCTCGTTGGCCTCGGCTCCCGAGTTGCCGAAGTACACCCGGCCCGACTCCCCCGTTCCCGCGAGCCGCTTCAGGCGTGCGGCCATCGCGAGCTGCGGGGGCGTGGCGAAGTAGTTCGACACGTGTGCGAGCGTCGACGCCTGCGCGGTGATCGCCTCCACGAAGACGGGGTGCGCGTGGCCCAGGGCGTTGACGGCGATGCCGGCCAGGAAGTCGAGGTACTTCTTGTCGTCGACGTCCCAGACGTAGGCTCCCTCGCCGCGCACGAACATCGCCAGGCGATCCCCGAAGCTGCGGACGAGGTCGCGTCCGGCGTCGTCCTGCCAGGCGGCGCGCTGCGCCGTGGGTTCTTGAGTCGTGTCCGCGGTCATGCGACCACCTCCGTTCCGATTCCCTTGCTGGTGAACAGTTCGACGAGCACCGAGTGCGGCACGCGTCCGTCGATGATCGCGGCGCTGGGCACTCCCCCGTCGACGGCGTCGAGGCACGCCTGCATCTTCGGGATCATGCCCGACTCCAGCGACGGCACCATCGCGCGCAGCTCGGTCGAGGTCAGATGCGAGACGAGCGAGTCGCGGTTCGGCCAGTCGGCGTACAGGCCCGGCACGTCGGTCAGGACGACGAGCTTCTTGGCGTTGAGGGCGACCGCGAGCGCGGCGGCCGCGGCATCCGCGTTGACGTTCAACGAGGTGCCGGGGTTGTCGAGGTCGGGGGCGATGCTCGACACGATCGGCACGCGACCGGCGGCGAGGTGGTCGAGCACGGGCTGCGGGTCGACGGTGACGACGTCGCCGACGCGACCGAGGTCGTGCTCGACGCCGTCCACGACGACCCCGCGGCGGCGGCCGCCGAACAGGCCGGCATCCTCACCGCTGAGTCCCGTCGCGAGGGGCCCGTGCGCGTTCACCTTCGCGACGAGCTGCGGGTTGATCTGCCCCGTGAGGACCATGCGCACGACGCTGATCGCCTCGGTCGAGGTGACGCGGTAGCCGCCGCGGAACTCGCTGGGGATGTCGAGGCGGTCGAGCATCGACGAGATCTGGGGGCCGCCGCCGTGCACCACGACGGGCTTCACACCCACGTAGCGCAGGTAGGCGATGTCGGCGGCGAAAGCGTCTTGCAGCTCGTCGCTGACCATGGCGTTGCCGCCGTACTTCACCACCACCACCTGGTCGCGGTACTTGCGCACCCAGGGCAGCGACTCGACGAGCGTGACCGCCCGCTCGCTGGCCTCGGCGGGATCGGTGTCTTGGAGATCGACGTGGGTCATGAGGCGTAGGCGCTGTTCTCGTGGACGTACTCGTGCGTGAGGTCGTTGGTGCGGATCGTGGCCGTCGCGTCGCCGACGCGGAGGTCCACGACGAGATCGGTCGCGCGGGGCGTCAGATCGACGTCCTCGCGGGGGCGATCGGGGCCGCCCGCCGTGCACACCCGCACGCCGTTCATCCAGACGTCGACGTCGTACGGGTCGAAGGCGGCCTCGGTCGTGCCGATCGCGGCGAGCACGCGGCCCCAGTTGGGGTCGTTGCCGAAGATGGCGGCCTTGAAGAGATTGTTGCGGGCGATCGAGCGCCCCACCTCGACGGCGTCGGTCTCGCTCTCGGCGTTCACGACCCGGATGGTGATGTCGTGGCTCGCCCCTTCGGCGTCGCCCTGCAGCTGCGCGGCGAGGTCGTCGCACACGGCCGTGAGCGCGGTGGCGAACTCGTCGTCCGGAACCCGGATGCCACTGGCCCCACTGACCATCAGCGTCACCTGGTCGTTGGTCGACATGCACCCGTCGGAGTCCAGCCGGTCGAAGCTGACCCGCGTCGCGGCGCGCAGAGCCGCGTCGGCCTCGGCGGAATCGAGGACCGCATCGGTCGTGACGACCACGAGCATGGTCGCCAGGCCGGGAGCCAGCATTCCGGCGCCCTTCGCCATCGCGCCGATCGACCAGCCGTCGCCGACGTGGACGGCGCGCTTCGGCTTCGAGTCGGTGGTCATGATCGCGAGCGACGCGTTCTCGCCCCCGTCGGTCGACAGCGATGCGACTCCCTGCTCGACGCCCTGGAGGACCTTCGCGCGGAAGACCTCGTCGCCGGTGCCGATGAGACCCGTCGAGCACACGAGAACGTCTCCCGCACCGATCCCGAGCAGTTCGGCCGCGCGCTCCGCGGTCTGATGCGTGGTCTGGAACCCGAACGAACCGGTGAAGCAGTTGGCTCCACCGGAGTTCAGCACGATCGCTTCCACGACCCCGTCCTTCACGACCTGCTCCGACCACAGGATCGGGTTGGCCTTCGCACGGTTCGAGGTGAAGACGGCGGCACCTACTTTGAGGGGACCGCGGTTGACCACGACGGCGACGTCGCGCGCGCCGGTGGACTTCAAGCCGACGGCGACTCCTGCCGCGTCGAATCCGGCGGGGGCGGTCACGCTCACGGGGCGACTCCGTTCAGGGGAAGGGCGGTGGTCTCGGCGAGGCCGAGCGCGATGTTGAGGGACTGCACGGCCGCACCGGCCGTGCCCTTGACGAGGTTGTCGACCGCAGCGACCGCGACGACGCGGTTCGCCGCCCGGTCGATGGCGAGACCGATCGAGGCGACGTTGGCCCCGAGGACGTCCGCCGTGCGGGGGAAGACTCCCGCCGGGAGGAGCTCTACGAACGGCTCGTCGGCGTACGCCTCCTCCCACGCGCCGCGGATCTCGGCATCCGTGGCGCCCTCGCGGATCGGTGCCGACGACGTCGCGAGGATGCCCCGGGCCATGGGCACGAGAACGGGAGTGAACGAGAGCCGGATGCCGTCGACCGGCGCTCCGGCCGCGACGAGCGCCTGGCGGATCTCGGGGATGTGCCGGTGCGTCCCGCCGACCGCGTAGGGGTTCGCGGTGCCGAGGATCTCGCTCGCGAGGAGATTGGTCTTCGCGGCCTTGCCGGCACCGCTCGGTCCCACCGCCAGCACCGAGACGATGTCTGCGGGGTCGATGACGCCCGCGGCCACACCCGGCGCGAGCGAGAGCGCGACGGTGGAGGCGTTGCAGCCGGGAGCGGCGATCCGCGTGGCGCCCTGGAGGTTCTCCCGCTGCTTGCCCGCGGTGGTGGGCAGCTCGGGCACGCCGTACGCCCACGGTTCCGCGTGCGGGCCGCTGTAGAACGCGGCCCAGTCGTCAGAAGAGGTGAGGCGGTGGTCGGCGCCGGCGTCGATGACGAGAGGGGTGCCGGCCAGGGCATCGGTGTACTGCGCTGACTGCCCGTGCGGCAGCGCGAGGAAGACGACGTCGTGGCCCGCCAGGATCTCGGGGGTCGTCGCCTGCAGCTCGAGATGCGCGAGCGAGCGGAGGTGCGGTTGGTGGGCGAGAAGCGGTTGGCCCGCGCTGGAGTGCGCGGTGACCGTGCGGATCTCGACATCGGGATGGTCGGCGAGGAGGCGGAGGATCTCGCCGCCCGCGTAGCCGGAAGCGCCGGAAACGGCGACCGAGAGGGTCATGTATCTACCTTAGGAGTCGGGGCTGGTGCTGAAACTCAGCGCGTACCGGGGCGGCGACGCCCGCAAGCCCGACTGGTGGCGGACTACGAGGTCGCCGAAGCTCGGCGTGCAACCCGACGTCGGCGCAGCGCAGCGGTGCTCACGGAGAGCTCCTCGCGGGTGGCGGCGATCGACGACATGTGGCGAGAGTATCCGCCCGTCGAGGGCGAGGGCAAATTCGCGCGCGCGGCGCGCAAAAGGTCCCCTGCCTGGGAGAACGACATGCAATCCCCCTCTTGTCCCCCATTTGGGGGACAAGGATGCCCTATGCTGTGAGTCCTGCCCTCATCGCTGGTTGCTTCCGACTGCCCCCTTACCGGCGGTGAGGGCAGGCCCACAGCGCAGTGAACCGCGCGCCTCTCAGCCTAGGTGCGCGAAGCGGCCTCGGCGAACGCGCGGACCACCCGTCGCGACGGTCGAGAAAAGCGAGGGCGGGATGCCACGGCTTCCGCCGCGGACACCCCGCCCTGTGACGTCTCGAGCTCTCTCAGTCGCGGATCGCCGCTCCGAAGCGCTCAGCCGCCACGGCGACACCGGCGAGCTTCGCCTCGGTCGCTTCGGCTGCGGTCAGGGTGCGGTCTTCGGCCCGGAAACGCAACGCGAACGTCAGGCTCTTCGTGCCCTCCGTGAGCCCGGAGCCGCGGTAGTCGTCGACGAGACGAGCACCCTCGAGCAGCGGCGCACCGCCCTCGAGCAGTGCCGCGCGCACGGCGCCGGCGGCCACCTCGGCGGGGACGACGAGCGACACGTCCTGCGTCGCAGCGGGGAATCCGGAGAGGGATGCCGCGACGACGCGCGCCTGCGCGAGGTCGAGCATCGCGTCGAGGTCGAGTTCGGCCACCAGCACACGGCCCGGGAGGTCGGCGGCGGCAGACACGGTCGGCAGCACCTCGCCGACGTACCCGATGTCCTGTCCCCCGACGAGCACACGAGCGGTGCGCCCCGGGTGCAGGGCGGCACGCTGCGCCTGCACGAGCTCGATGTCGAGACCCGCTGCCGCGGTCAGCACGCGGACGGCGTCCACCGCGTCGGCCAGATCGGCGGCCACGGCTGCCTGTCCGGGCTGCTTCGGCACGGAGTGTCCGGTGAGCAGCACGGCGATGTGACGACGCTGCGGCGGGATCGAGGCATCCAGAGCCGTGAGGGTCGCGGCATCCGGGCGCACCGCCAGCGGCGGGACCGACGCGGTGCCGTACTGCACACCCGGCTTCGGAAGGAAGACGGTGCCGACCTCGAAGAGCGCGAGATCGACGATCCCCCGCGAGACGTTGCGGTGTGCGACCTGCAGCAACGCGGGCACGAGCGAGCGGCGCAAGAACGGCGCGAGCCCGTCGAGCGGGTTCGCCAGCTTGACGCTCGGCAGCTTCTCGCCCGACGGCGATCCGTGCAGCGCGTTCTGCTCCTCGGTGGTGAAGGGGAACGACGGCGTCTCGACGAACCCCGCGGCGGCCAGCGCGTTCGCGACACGGCGACGCCCCTGCTGGGGACCCGTCAGTCCACGACCCGAGGGCGGGGTCGGCAACACCGACGGGATGCGGTCGTAGCCCTCGATGCGAGCCACTTCTTCGGCGAGGGTCCACTTGTCGCTGAGGTCGTGGCGCCACGACGGGGCGGTGACGGACCATCCGCCCTCGCGTTCCTCGACCCGGCAGCCGATCAGGCGGAGGGCCGACACGGTCTCGTCGTCGGTGTACTGCACGCCGATCAGGCCCGACACGAAGCCCGAGGGAAGGACGATCGGGTCGCGGCGGTACGACGAGCCCAGCGACCCGCCGAGCTCGGTGTCGAGGGTGCCTCCCGCGAGCTCGACCATCAACGACGCCACGCGCTCCGCGGCGACGTAGGGAACGAGGGGGTCGACGCCCCGCTCGAAACGGCGCGACGCCTCGGAGGGCAACTTGTGACGACGGGCCGTGCGAGCGATCGACACCTGGTCGAAGGTCGCCGCCTCGATGAGGACGTTGCGCGTGGCATCGCTCATCTCGGTCGGGCCGCCGCCCATCACGCCGGCCAGGCCGATGGGGCCGGACTCGTCGGTGATGAGAAGGTCTTCCGCGTGGAGCGTGCGCACCTGGCCGTCGAGCGTCTCGAGCTTCTCCCCCTGCTCGGCGCGGCGGACGACGATGCCGCCCTGAAGACGGTCGAGGTCGTAGCCATGGATCGGCTGGCCGAGCTCGAGCATGACGTAGTTCGTGATGTCGATCAGCACACCGAGCGACCGGATGCCGGCCAGCGACAGGCGCGTGATCATCCACGGCGGCGTCGGGCGAGACGGGTCGACGTCGCGCACGATCCGCGCGACGAACTCGCTCGCGCCCTGGCGTCCGCGGATCGGTGCCTGGTCGTCGACGGTGATCGGGAAGCCGGCGGGCGTGCGCGCCACCGCGTCGTCGTGGCCCGCCCCGGGGTCGCGGAACGCGGCCCCCGTGGCGTGCGAGTACTCGCGGGCCACGCCACGCAGCGACAGGGCGTAGCCGCGGTCGGGGGTCACGTTGATCTCGACGGCGATGTCATCCAGGCCCAGCAGCGCGATGGCATCCGTTCCCACCGGCGCATCGATACCGAGGTCGACCAGGCGCAGGATGCCGGAGTGCTCGCTGCCGAGTCCCAGCTCCTTCGCCGAGGCGATCATGCCGTCGGACACGTGACCGTAGGTCTTCCGGGCGGCGATCGGGAAGGGCCCGGGCAGCACGGAACCGGGCAGGGTCACGACGACCTTGTCACCCGGGAAGAAGTTCGAGGCTCCGCAGACGATGCCGCGCACGCCCCCGTGCTCCTCGCCGACGTCGACCTGGCACCAGCGGATGGTCTTGCCGTTGGACTGCGGCTCCGGGGTGAACTCGGTCACCTCGCCGACGACGATGGGGCCGGACAGCTCGAAGCGGTGCACGTCTTCTTCTTCGAAGCCGACGGACACCAGCGCCGCGAGGACGTCGTCGGGCGTGGCATCCGCGGGCACATCGACGTACTCGCGCAACCAGGAGAGCGGGACGCGCATCAGACCACCATTCCGAACTGCTCGCTGAAGCGGACATCGCCCTCGGCCATGTCGCGCATGTCTTGCACGTCGCTGCGGAACATGAGCGTGCGCTCGATGCCCATGCCGAAGGCGAAGCCCGAATACTCCTCGGGGTCGATGCCGGCGGCCCGCAGGACGTTGGGGTTCACCATGCCGCACCCGCCCCACTCGATCCATCGCGCCCCGCCCTTGAAGGTGGGATGCCACAGGTCGAGCTCGGCGCTCGGCTCGGTGAACGGGAAGAAGTTGGCGCGGAAGCGCGTCTTCGCCTCGGGTCCGAACAGCACCCGCGCGGCGTGGTCGAGCGTGCCCTTGAGGTGCGCCATGGTGATGCCCTTGTCGATCACGAGCCCCTCGAACTGCGTGAACACCGGAAGATGCGTCGCGTCGAACTCGTCGGTGCGGTACACCCGGCCGGGGCAGAGCACGTAGATGGGCAGGTCGCGCTCGAGCATCGACCTCACCTGCACCGGGCTCGTGTGCGTGCGCATGACGAGGTGGCGGGCGACGGGGTCGACGAAGAACGTGTCCTGCATCTGCCGCGCCGGGTGGTCGACGTCGAAGTTCAGCGCGTCGAAGTTGAACCACTCGTGCTCGAGCTCGGGGCCCTCCGCGATCTCCCATCCCATGCCGACGAAGATGTCGGACACCTGCTCCTGAAGGAGGGAGATGGGATGCCGCGCTCCCACGCGGGCGCGCTGCGGCAGAGCCGTGACGTCGATGCGCTCGGCCTCCAGCTGCGCGGCGATCTCCGCCTCGGCCAGTTCGGCTTCCCGCGCGGCGAGGGCCTGGTTGACCTGTCCGCGGGCCTGGCCCACCAGTTTGCCGAACGCCGCCTTCTGGTCGGGGGCGACGTGGCGCATCTGGGCGTTCAGTCGCGCGAGGGCGGACTGCTCACCGGTGTGAGCTGCGCGGGCGGCTTTCAGGTCGGCCGTGGTCGCGGCCGCGGCGATGGCCGCGAGAGCGGCTTCGACGGCGGAGGCGACGGCCTCGGGGGTGATCTCGGGAGCGTCGGACACGAGATGAGAGTCTACCGACGGGCGGGGACACTCCCCCGCCCGTCGGTACTCGGGCGCTGCGGTTTCAGAGCCCGGACGCGTCGTACTTGCCGAGGCCGCGTTGCGCGACGATCAGCTCGGTGTCGGTCGCGGTCTGTCCCGGAGGCTCCGCCCCGGCGACGCGGGTGGCTTTCGGCGAACGCCGCAGACCGATCTCGACGCGGTGGGCGATGTACGACAGCGCGAGGCACATCGCGACGTAGATGACACTCGCGATCATCGCGGCGGGGATGAGCGGCGAGCCGTACTCGCCGTTCGAGCCGAGAAGGCGCGCGAAGTACAGGAGCTCGGGGTAGGTGATGATGAAGCCGAGCGCGGTGTCCTTCAGGGTCACCACCAGCTGCGCGATGATCACGGGGAGCATGGCGCGGATCGCCTGCGGCAGCAGGATCAACCGCATGACGCCCGACTTGCGCAGACCGATCGCGTAGCCGGCCTCGCTCTGCCCACGCGGCAGCGACTCGACGCCGGCGCGAATGACCTCGGAGAGCACCGAGCCGTTGTAGGCGATGAGGGCGATCACCACGGCCCAGTACGACGACATCTTGATGCCGACGACGGGTAGGCCGTAGTACAGCAGCAGCATGAAGATGAGCACCGGGACCGCACGGAGCAGCTCGACGATCCAGCCGACCGGCATCCGGACCCAGACGTGATCCGACATACGCCCGATCGCGAGGATGAACCCCAGGACGACCGCGCCGACCGCGGCGGCCGCGAAGGCGGCCAGGGTAGCGAGCGTCGCCTCGCCGAAGCGCACCCAGATCGCGCTGTAGGTGAAGACGTTCCACTTGGCCGCAGAGAACTGCCCCGTGTCGACGAAGCGCCAGACGACGAAACCGATGACGGCGGCGACGAGCACGAGCGTGGCGGCGCCGAGGAGGCGGTTGCGCAGCCGCGCGCGGGGACCGGGGAGGTCGTAGAGAACGGAGGAACTCATCGGGCCACCTTCCACTTCTTCTCAGCGCCGCGCTGCAGGGCCGACAGCACGAGCACCAGCAGAACGAACACGGCCATGACCAGGACGATCGTCATCAGCTGGTTCTCGCCGTTCTCGCTCATGACGGCGCGGATGTTGCCGAGATTGACCACGGAGAAGCCCGAGGCCACGGTGGTGTTCTTCAGCAGAGCGATGAAGACGCTCATCATCGGCGGGATCACCGAGCGCGTCGCCTGCGGGAGCACGACGAGCGTCATCACCTGGCCGAAGCCGAGCCCCAGGGCGCGGGCGGCTTCGGCCTGGCCCACGGGGACGGTGTTGATGCCGGAACGGATCGTCTCGGCCACGTAGGTCGCGGTGTAGATGCCGAGACCGCAGACGGCGAGGACGAGGAAGCTGCCGCGCGGGACGTCGATGAGCAGCGGCACGCAGAACGCGAAGAAGAAGAGGACGAGCGTCAGCGGGGTGTTGCGGATCCAGTTCACGTACACCGCGCCGACCGCACGCGCGATCGGGACGGGCGACACGCGCATCGCCGCGACGATGAACCCCAGCACGAGCGCGATCAGACCGCCGCCCAGGAAGAGCACGACGGTCCCCCACAGCGCCTGTGCCCACAGGTCGGGGTAGTCGAAGATCTGATTCACCGCATGGTGTCCGTTCTGTTCTGTCGGGCGCCGGTCGAGCGTCCGTCTGTCGAGCGGGGTGCGTGCGGGCGGCGATTCGTCGCCGCCCGCACAACGGGCTCAGCTGACGGGGTCGACCGCCGGCTGCTCGCCCTTGACGCCCGAGGCGCCGAGGTTCTTCTCGAAGATGGCCTCCCAGGTGGATCCGCCGTCGGTGAACATGGTGTTCACGAACTCCTGGAAAGCGGTGTCGCCCTTGGCGAGGCCGACGCCGTAGCGCTCCTCGCTGAACGGCTCACCCGCGATCTTGAGATTGTCGGGGTCCTGAGCGGCGTAGCCGAGGAGGATGGCCTCGTCGGTGGTGACCGCGTCGACCTCGCCGTTCTTCAGCTTCTCGACGCACTGCGAGTACGTGTCGAACTCGACGACCTTGGCGGGTGTCTCTTCGCGGATGCGCTGGATCGGCGTCGAACCGGTGACCGAGCAGACGGTGGTCTCGGCGGTCAGCGAGTCCTTGCCCGTGATGGTGTCGTTGTCGGCCGCGACGAGCAGGCCCTGACCGGTCAGGAAGTACGGACCCGCGAACGCGATCTGCTCCTTGCGCTTGTCGGTGATCGAATAGGTACCGACGTAGTAGTCGATGTCACCGTTGATGATGGCCTGCTCGCGGTTCGCCGAGGCGATGGCCTTGTACTCGACCTTCGAAGTGTCGGCGGGGTCGTAGCCGAGCGAGGCGGCGATCCAGCGGGCGACGTCGACGTCGAAGCCCTTGCGCTCGCCCGTGACCGGGTCGAGGTAGCCGAGGCCGGGCTGGTCTTCCTTGACGCCGATGACGACCTTGCCGGCCGAGGTGATCTTCTCGAAGGTGGGGCTGCCGTCGATCGTGACGTCGGTGGCCACCGCGCCGTAGACGGGGGCGTCGCTGCTGCTGCCGCCGTCGGAACCGGCGTCGGGCGAGCCGGGGGTGCCGCTGTTGCAAGCCGTCAGGGCCAGCAGGCTCGCGGCGAGGACGCCGAGGCCCGTGAGAGTACGTGTCTTACGCATGTGATGTCTCCTTGGTTACGTGTGCTGTGCGGATAAGGGTCGATGACGGCGCGTTCGGGTCGGCCGGGGGGGGTGACGCGAGTGGGCGAGAGAACCTCCTTGTCCGTCGCCGTTTCAGGTCAGTGCGTGATGAGCTTCGACAGGAAGTCTTTGGCGCGGTCGGACTGCGGGTTGGTGAAGAACTGCTCGGGAGCGGCCTGCTCCACGATCTGCCCGTCGGCCATGAAGACCACACGGTTCGCAGCCTTGCGCGCGAAGCCCATCTCGTGGGTGACGACGATCATGGTCATGCCGTCCTTCGCGAGTCCCACCATGACGTCGAGGACCTCGTTGATCATCTCGGGATCGAGCGCCGAGGTCGGCTCGTCGAAGAGCATGACCTTCGGCTTCATGGCCAGCGCGCGCGCGATCGCGACGCGCTGCTGCTGACCGCCGGAGAGCTGCGCAGGAAGCTTGTCGGCCTGGTGACCGACACCGACGCGGTCCAGGAGCGCCCGCGCCTCTTTCTCGGCATCCGCCTTCTTGAGCTTGCGAACCTTCAGGGGCCCGAGCGTGACGTTCTCGAGGATCGTCAGGTGCGCGAAGAGATTGAACGACTGGAAGACCATGCCGACATCGGCACGCAGCTTCGCCAGCCCCTTGCCTTCCTCGGGAAGGGGGGCGCCGTCGATCGTGATCGAACCGCTCGTGATCGTCTCGAGCCGGTTGATCGTGCGGCACAGGGTCGACTTGCCGGATCCGGAGGGACCGATCACGACGACGACCTCGCCGCGGTCGACGGTGAGGTTGATGTCTTTCAGCGCCTGGAACTGGCCGTAGTGCTTCTGCACATCGGAGACGACGACGAGGGGCTCGGAGCCCGCCGGGGGAACGGATGCCATGCGTTCACCCTATGAGAGCGACGCTCCGGCGACCACACCGGAACGCACGCCTTAACCGTTCTGTAACAGCCCGATCAGCCCGCGCGCTGCGCGAAAGCGGTCTCGTACAGGCACACGCTCGCCGCCGTGGCGAGGTTCAGAGACTCCGCACGGCCGTAGATCGGAAGACGCAGGGACAGGTCGGCATGGGCGAGGGCCGTCTCGTCGAGACCCCGGGCCTCGTTGCCGAACAACCACGCCGTGGGTTCGGCGAGCAGATCACGGGATGCCAGGAAATCGTCGCCATCGACATCGGCGGCGACCACGCGCATGCCGGCTTCGTGCACCCGCGCGACCACATCGGCGAGCTCGAGGTCGACGGCCACGGGGAGGTGGAATAGCGATCCGGTCGTCGAGCGCACGACCTTCGGGTTGTAGGGGTCGACGGTGCGCCCCGTCAGCACCACCGCATCGGCGCCTGCGGCGTCGGCGGCGCGGATGATCGTGCCGAGGTTGCCGGGGTCGCGCACCTCCTCGCAGATCGCGATCAACCGAGGCTGGCCGGACAGCACGTCCTTCAGCGCGGTCGGCGCCTGCCGCGCCACGGCGACGATGCCCTGCGGTGTGACCGTGTCGGCCATGGCATCCAGGACGGCTTCGGTCGTGTACTGCAGATCGATCCCCGCCTGCTCGGCCGCGTCGCGCACGTCGGTGTGCTTCTCGAGGGCGGTCGGGGTCGCGTACAGCTCGACCACCGTCTCGGGCGCCCAGGCCAGCGCCTCTCGCGCCGCTTGAGGGCCCTCCAAGAGGAACAGGCCGGTCTCGTGACGGGCGGCGCGCTTGCTGAGCTTCGCCACGGCGCGCACCCGCGGCGAACGGGGGTTCTCGAGCACGTCCTCAGTGTATGGCGTCAGCGGCATGCACCCCGGGATGCCGCGCAGAAACGACGAACGGGCGCCCTCCGCAGAGGACGCCCGTTCGGACGAGGTCGCGTATTACGCGGACTTCGGAGCGTTGACGTCGCTGGGCAGCGCCGCCTTCGCGGTCTGAACCAGCGAGGCGAACACGGCGGGCTCGTTCACGGCGAGCTCGGCGAGCATACGACGGTCGACCTGCACACCCGCAAGGCCGAGGCCCTGGATGAAGCGGTTGTACGTGAGGCCGTTCTGACGCGACGCGGCGTTGATGCGCTGGATCCACAGACGACGGAAGTCGCCCTTGCGCTTGCGACGGTCACGGTACGCGTAGACCAGGGAGTGGGTGACCTGCTCCTTGGCCTTGCGGTACAGGCGCGAACGCTGACCGCGGTAACCGGATGCGCGCTCGAGGATGACGCGACGCTTCTTGTGGGCGTTTACTGCCCGCTTGACTCTAGCCATTTCTGTTTCTTCCTAACGTGCGTCGGCGCTCAGAGACCGAGGAGCTTCTTGGCGACCTTCGAGTCGCCCTTGGCCAGGACCTGCTCCTGGTTCAGGCGACGGGTGCGCTTCGACGCCTTGCCTTCGAGGTTGTGGCGCATGCCGGCCTGCTGCTTCATGAGCTTGCCGCTACCGGTGAGCTTGAAGCGCTTCTTGGCACCCGAGTGGGTCTTCTGCTTCGGCATCTGTCTTCCTTCGTTGGTGTTCCCGCCGGAGCGGGAGTCTGGGGAGCTTTACTCGGCGGGGGCCGAGTCGGGCGTTTCTTCCGAGGCCGAGTCGCCGCGGGCGGCGCTGCGCGCTGCCTCGCGGTTCGCCGCGCGCTGCGCGTTCTGCTCGGTCTTGACCTCGGACTTGTTCTTGTGAGGAGCGACCACCATGACCATGTTGCGGCCGTCGATCGTGGGGTTCGACTCGACGGTGCCGAACTCGGCCACGTCTTCCGCGAACTTGCGCAGCAGACGCACACCCTGCTCGGGACGCGACTGCTCGCGACCGCGGAACAGGATCATGGCCTTCACCTTGTCGCCCGCCTGAAGGAATCCCTCGGCGCGCTTGAGCTTGGTGATGTAGTCGTGGGCCTCGATCTTCAGGCGGAACCGCACCTCTTTGAGGACGGTGTTCGCCTGGTTGCGGCGCGTCTCCTTGGCCTTCTGGGCGGCCTCGTACTTGAACTTGCCGTAATCCATGATCTTGACCACGGGCGGCTTCGAGCTCGGCGCAACCTCGACCAAGTCGAGGTCCGCTTCCTGGGCCAGGCGCAGCGCAGCTTCGATTCGGACGATGCCGACCTGCTCGCCGTTGGGTCCGACGAGACGGACCTCCGGGACTCGGATGCGCTCGTTGGTGCGGGGATCGCTGATGCGGAACTCCTCTTTCATACGGGTGGTGGCCGCCGCGATCCATCGGAATCGCGGGCGAAGAGGAGAGACACGCCACCCGGCACGGTGCTTTCGGCACCGGCTTCTGCACCCGAGCAACCCCGTGCGAAACGGAGCGGAGTGCGGGAACCCGGTAGCCTGGAGCGGCAAGCGCGGGTGGGATGTGATCCTCTTTCGTACGGAGTGAGACACTCCGAAGCCCGCCATAGTCTAGCAGAGAGATTCACGTGGACACGATCCCCTCCGACCAGCCCGCCGACGACCACACCGCGCACCGCCACGGAGCCGACGACGAGCGTCTCGCCCGCTGGGAGGAGCAGGAGCGCGCGGCGTCGTCCGCGACCCGCGACATCGCGGACGTGCCCGCCGTCGAGGTCATCACCACGGCCGCCGTGCACCTCATGAGCGCCGCCGCCGTCAAGACCGGTCTGGCCGACGATCCCGCCCAGCAGCTCGATCTCGACGAAGCCCGCAAGCTCATCAACGCCCTCGCCGGACTCATCACCGCCGGCGCCCCCGAGATCAGCGACATGCACGCCCGATCGCTCCGCGACGGACTGCGATCGCTGCAGCTGGCATTCCGCGAGGCGTCGACCATTCAAGACCCGATCGGTAAGGGGCCGGGCGAGAAGTGGACGGGTCCCGTCACGTAGGTCGTTCGTTCTGGGGGTACCGGCTACGGGGTGCCCCTCTTCCCAGGCAAGAGCAGGGCCCCTACCCCGATTGCCTGGGAAGAGGGGCACCCCTTCGCCTGTGCCGCAGGACAACTCCTCCGAGACACCCGCGGGATATGAAAGAGGCATCACTGCGCCCCGTGCCGCAGGACGGCTCCTCCGTGACACCCGCGGGGGTATGAAAGACACCCCTCACCCGGGGCCGCACGCGGCGCCTCACGGCGCCGCCGGGACAGGGTCCGTCATGAGAACAGGGCATCCCCCGAGAACAGGGCGATCGAGCCGGAAACGGCCTGTTGCCGTGGCATCCCCTGTTCTGGTGACCTCGAACGAGGGAGCAGCGCTCAGGCGTCGGCGCTGCGGTGCAGCTTGACCGTCAGGGAGTCGACCAGGACGGCGATGCGGTCGTCGGCCGACCAACGGCGGGCGATCCGCGCGAGCACGGCGTCCAATTCCTCCTGCTCCAGGCCCGACATCAACTGGAGGTGCACGACGAGCTCCGGTCCGCGCAGGCGGCCGGTGGGATCGCCCGACTCGACAGCGAGGTCGAGCACGGCGAGCTCACCCGAGATGCTCTCCTGCAGGCCCGTGAAGATCGTCGGCGACGTGTGCGCGGGTTCCCACGCCTCACCCTGAGCGATGGCCCAGACCGCGGGACGCCGGAGGACGAACTCCGTCTCGGAGGCGGGGTCGATGACGACGAGGTCGGTGTCCTCCGACGCTGCGGCGAGAGCCGTGCGCCTCCCGTCCGCGGGGACGGGGCGGGCCGTGGCATCCCACGTCTGCAACGCCGTGACGGACGTGAACACCGGGAGCACCTTGCGGCCGTCGGGTGCCGCGACCGTCACGATCGACAGCTCCTGGGTCTTGTCGACCTCGAGGCCGTGCGCGCCGATGCCGTGATCGCCTTTCTCGGCGACCAGCGGGATCAGCAGGCGCGCGTCGCGATAGGCGTCCACGATCGCGCGTGCATCGCCCTCGCCGGAGCGGAACGCCAGGAGCGCCGCCAGGAGGGCGGGATCGGCCGATCCGTCGTCACCGGAGTGCGGATTCGCCTGGAAGCTGCGCCCTTCCCAGGGGACACCGGCCGAGTCCGCGTGGCCCCCGGCTCCCGGGGAGCCGTTCCCGTGCGGGTCGTCGCCGTGCGGGTCGTGGACGTGCGGGTCGTCAGTGTCCGGCGACATCCAGTGCCTCAGCGAGCGTGAACTGGCCCGCGTAGAGCGCTTTGCCGACGATCGCACCCTCGACGCCGAGGGGCACGAGCTCGCGGAGCGCGGCGATGTCGTCGAGGCTCGAGACGCCGCCGGAGGCGACGATCGGCTTCGGCGTGCGCTGCGTCATCTCGCGCAGCAGGTCGATGTTCGGGCCCCGGAGCGTGCCGTCCTTGGTCACGTCGGTGACGACGTAGCGGCTGCAGCCGGCGTCTTCGAGGCGCTCGAGGACCGTCCACAGGTCGCCGCCGTCACGGGTCCAGCCGCGAGCGGCCAGCGTCGTACCACGCACGTCGAGTCCGACGGCGATGGCCTCGCCGTAGCGGTTGATGACGTCCGCGGCCCACTCGGGGTTCTCGAGAGCCGCGGTGCCGAGGTTGATGCGGCTCGCTCCGCTCTCGAGCGCCGCCTCGAGCGAACGGTCGTCACGGATGCCGCCCGACAGCTCGACCTGCACGCCCTTGACCTGCTTGATGACCTTGCGCATCACGTTCGCGTTGCTCCCGCGACCGAAGGCGGCGTCGAGGTCGACGAGGTGGATCCACTGCGCACCCTGACGCGCGAAGTCGGCCGCGGCGTCGACGGGATCGCCGTAGCTGGTCTCGGTGCCGGCCTCTCCCTGGGTGAGTCGGACGGCCTTGCCGTCGGCGACATCGACCGCCGGAAGCAGCACAAGTTCGGGCGTGGACGCGAAATCGTTCATGGCTCCTCGCACCCCCCGGCGCATCTCGCCGAGCCTGGGCACGAGGTCACACAGTAGTCGTGCGCAGCCCGTCGATCCAATTGGCCAGGAGCCGGATGCCGGCTTCGCCCGACTTCTCGGGATGGAACTGCGTCGCCGCGAGCGGGCCGTTCTCCACCGCCGCGAGGAACGGCGCCCCGTACGTGCACCACGTCAGGACGGGCTCGGGGAACGGAGCCGTGACCTCGAGCGACCACTGCTGTGCCGCGTAGGAGTGCACGAAGTAGAAGCGCTCCTTCTCGATCCCGTCGAACAGGCGCGAGCCGTCTCCGGATGCCACGGTGTTCCAGCCCATGTGCGGGAGTACCGGGGCCTCCAGCTCGGCGACCGTCCCCGGCCACTCCCCCAGACCAGCCGTGTCGACCCCGCGTTCGATGCCCCGCTCGAACATGACCTGCATGCCGACGCAGATGCCCAGCACCGGACGTCCGCCGGCGAGCCGCCGGTCGATGATCTCGCCTCCGCGGCTGCCGTTGAGCGCGTCCATGACCGCGCTGAAAGCGCCCACCCCGGGCACGAGCAGCCCGTCGGCGTCGAGGAGGAGGGACCGGTCGGAGGTCAGCCGCGCGTCGGCGCCGGCCTCGATCAGCGCCTTGACGGCGGAGTGGACGTTCCCGGAACCGTAGTCGAGGACGGCGACGATGGGCTTGGCCGTCACAGCGCCCCCTTGGTGCTCGGGATGCCGTCGACCAATGGGTCGAGGGCCTTCGCCTGACGGAAGGCGCGCGCGAGCGCCTTGTACTCGGCCTCCGCGATGTGATGCGGGTCGCGGCCACCCAGGACGCGCACGTGCACGGTCAGGCCGGCGTGGATCGAGATGGCCTCGAAGGAGTGACGGACGAGAGAACCCGTGAAGTGCCCCCCGATGAGGTGGTGCTCGAAGCCCGCGGGCTCACCGGCGTGAACGAGGTACGGCCGGCCGCTGATGTCGACCACCGCCTGCGCGAGGGCCTCGTCGAGGGGGACGAGCGCGTCGCCGTAGCGGGCGATGCCCGACTTGTCGCCGAGGGCCTCGCGAATGGCCTGACCGAGGACGATCGACGTGTCCTCGACCGTGTGGTGGGCGTCGATGTGGGTATCGCCGGTCGCTCGCACGCGCAGGTCGGTCAGCGAGTGCTTCGCGAAGGCCGTGAGCATGTGGTCGAAGAAGGGCACCGTCGTCTGGATGTCGCTCGCGCCGCGGCCGTCGAGGTCGAGTTCGAGCTCGATGCGCGACTCGCTCGTCTCGCGGGCGATCGACGCGGTACGGGGCGTGGCGGGGCCGGTCATGACCGCGATCCTACCGAGGCGAGGGCGTCGAGGAACGCGGTGGTCTCGTCGGCCGTGCCCGCCGTCACCCGCAGGTGGTGGGGGATTCCGACGTCGCGGATGAGGACACCCCGGTCGTACAGCGCCTTCCACGTCGCCTGCGGGTCGTCGACCCCACCGAAGAGCACGAAGTTCGTCCACGTCTCGTGCGCGGTGTACCCGAGCGCCGAGACGGTGGCCGAGATACGGTCGCGCTGGGCGACGATCTCGTCGACCATCGACAACATGGTGTCGGCGTGACGGAGCGCTGCCGTCGCCGCCGCCTGCGTGAGCGCACTCAGGTGGTACGGCAGCCGAACCAGACGCAGGGCGTCGACGAGAGCGGGGTCCGCCGCGAGGTACCCCACGCGAGCACCGGCGAAGGCGAACGCCTTGCTCATCGTGCGCGAGACGACCAGACGCGGGCGATCCGGCAGGAGCGAGACCGCAGAGGCCTCGTCGCGCGGCGCGAACTCCTCGTATGCCTCGTCGACGATCACGATGCCGTCGGTGGCGTCGTAGACCGCTTCGACGACATCGAGTCGGAGGGGCGTGCCCGTGGGGTTGTTCGGAGCACACAGGAAGACGATGTCGGGGCGCTGCTCGCGCACTTGTGCGGCGGCCGCCTCAGCGCTCAGCGAGAAGTCGTGCGCACGCGTGCCCGCGACCCAGCGCGCGCCGGTCGCACGCGTGAGGATCGGGTACATCGAGTACGTCGGAGCGAACCCCATCGCTGTACGACCCGGCCCACCGAACGCCTGAAGGATGTGCTGGAGCACTTCGTTCGAGCCGTTCGCGGCCCAGATCTGCTCCGGCGTCAGACCGTTGCCGAGGTACCCGGCGAAGGCCTCCCGGAGACCGGTGAACTCACGGTCGGGGTACCGGTTGACGTCGCGGAGGGCCCGGGCCACGGCATCCAGGATGTCGTCGGCGACCTCGGGCGGAACGGGATGAGTGTTCTCATTCACGTTGAGCGCGACGGGCAGGGCCGCTTGAGGGGCGCCGTACGGGGTCATCCCCCGGAGGTCGTCGCGAAGAGGCAGGTCATCTAGGCGCACAGTCACCTCACCCATCGTAGGCGGATGCCGTCGCCGCGAGCCGCCGCAGAGACACGCGAGGTCGTGACGCGCGGGGCTCAGGGAGCGGCGAGGTACTCCGTCGGGATGGCGATGCGCTGGCCGGCAGCGACCGAGCCGCCCTCGAGGGCGTTCAGGCGTGAAATCTGCGCCACGACATCGCGGGGGTCTGCCTCGGGAGCGATGTCTTCGGCGATCGACCACAGTGTCTCGCCGCTCATGACGGTGATCTCGGCGAAGGAGTGCCCGGGGGCGCTCGCGGTGCCCGAGGCCAGAGCCGCGCCGCCGCCGATGACGGCGAGGCCCAGCGCCACGATCACCGGGAGCGCGACGAGGAACGCGACGACGCGGCGACCGCGTGCCGTGAGGCGCAGACGAGTGGTGGGTGCGGTGAGGGTGATGCTGCTCATGATGTGCTCCTTGGTGGGGAGAGATTCGCACCCCACCCTCGGCCGGGAGGGCGGTGGTGCGAATCTGTATTCCGAATCTATCTTCGATACTTTCGAGTGTCAACACCGACGGCGATCGGAGACGAATCGAACGCGACACGCGTGAGGCTCCGTGTCATTCGGGTCGTCCACCGGATACGGTTTCGACACGGAGACCTCATCACCAACCTCCGACATTCGAATTTCCGCCGCAGAATCCGCGGCGCGAGGGGAGCTCAGATGACCGACGCGATGGCCGCCGCCGGCCGGGAACGACCGCAGACGCGGCGGCGCAAGAACCTCAGCGACAAGCAGCTCGCGATCCTCGAGGTCATCCAGCGTTCGATCGCGCGTCACGGCTACCCGCCGAGCATGCGCGAGATCGGCGACGCCGTCGGCCTGAAGTCGCTCTCGAGCGTGACGCACCAGCTCAACCAGCTCGAGCTCAGCGGATATCTGCGACGCGACCCCGGCAAGACGCGCGCCATGGAGGTGCTCATCGACCTTCCCGGCGCCGCCGCCGAGAACCCGGCCGATACGGCACCGGCGCTGGGCGACGCCGCCCTCGTGCCCCTGGTCGGGCGGATCGCCGCCGGTGTTCCCATCACAGCCGACCAGCAGGTCGAGGAGATCTTCCCCCTCCCCCGCCAGCTCGTCGGCAAGGGCGAGCTCTTCATGCTCAAGGTCTCCGGTGAGTCCATGATCGACGCGGCCATCTGCGACGGCGACTGGGTCGTCGTGCGGTCGCAGGCGAACGCCGAGAACGGGGAGATCGTCGCCGCGATGCTCGATGGTGAGGCCACGGTGAAGACCTTCCGCCGCCGCGACGGTCACACGTGGCTGCTCCCCCGCAACAGCGCCTTCGAGCCGATCCTCGGCGATGAGGCCGTCGTCCTCGGCCGCGTCGTCGCGGTGCTGCGCGCGGTCTGATCGCGGACCCGAGCCCAGGATGCCGTGGGCGCAGCACCGCCGCGCGAGTCTCGCGCGTCGCCGGTGGCAGCGTCCGATCGTCACCCGCGGGAGCGGGTGTCGGAAGCCCTCCCTAGGCTGGGGTGATGGCTGACACCCTCCCCTACGGTTCCTGGCCCTCACCGATCACGCCCGAGTCGGTCGCGCAGTCGTCGCCGCGCATCGACGGTGCCCTCCTCGTGGGCGATGAGGTGTGGTGGGGCGAGTCCGTTCCCGCGGAGGCGGGGCGCGTCGCGGTCAAGCGTCGTCGCGCCGACGGCGGTGTCGAGACGGTGCTCCCGGCGCCCGCGAATGCGCGCTCCGCGGTCCACGAGTACGGGGGCGGCGCGTGGACCGCCTCCGGCGACGGCGAGCTGTTCTACGTCGAGAAGGCCGACCAGCGCGTCTACGCACTGCGTCCGGGTGGACGGGCGCGCGCGCTGACTCCCGCTGACGACACGGTCCGTCACGGCGGGCTCCGGTTCGAGCACGGTGTCCTCCTCGCCGTCCGCGAGACCCATGGCTCCGAACGCGTTCCCGCGCGGGCGATCGTGCGTATCGGGACCGATGCGGAGAGGCCCGGAGAGATCCTCGCCGACGGCAGCGATTTCCTCGCTCAACCCGCGCTCTCACCCGATGGTCGACGTCTGGCCTGGGTGGCCTGGAACCACCCCGACATGCCGTGGGACGCCACGACCATCCGCGTCACCGACCTCGCGACCGGCGAGGTGCGTGACCTCGCCGCCGCCCCGGGTCGCGCGCCCCTGCAGCCCGTGTGGCTCGGCGACGACGAGCTCCTGTACACCGACGACCCTGACGGACGCTGGAACCTCGTCCGCCACCCGCTCGACGGCGAGGCGCAGCCAGTGGCCCCAGCCGACGCCGACACGGGCGGCGGTCTCTGGGTACTCGGCACACGGTGGTTCGGCGCGACCGACGACGGCCGTATCGTCGCGGTGCGGACCAACGGCGACGACGAGATCGTCGAGATCGCTCCGTCCGGTGTCCGGCCGCTCGAGGTCCCCGCGGTCGCGGGCACGGCGGTCGACGACGCGCGTGGATCACGGGTTCTCGTGTCCGGTGCCGACGCCGGTGGGCGTTCAGGCCTCTGGCTCGTCGACCTCGATTCCGGCGCTGTCGACCTCGTCACGGGCGGCTCCGGCTCGTGGAGCGACGAGTGGATGCCGACGGCTCGTGCCCTCGCGACCGAGGGTCCGCACGGGCCGGTCCACGCCTTCGCCTACGCTCCCACCAACCCCGACATCGCAGCTCCCGACGGCGAGCGTCCGCCGTACGTCGTGCTCGTCCACGGCGGCCCGACCTCGCACGTCGGGCCCTCCCCCTCGGCCAAGACGGCGTTCTTCACCAGCCGCGGCATCGGCGTGCTCGACGTCAACTACGGCGGTTCGACCGGCTACGGTCGCGCATACCGCGAGCGCCTGAAGGGGCAGTGGGGCGTGGTCGACGTCGACGACGTGGCCGCTGCGGCATCCGCGCTCGCCGAGGCGGGACTCGCCGATCCCGAGCGCGTGGCCATCACGGGCGGATCGGCAGGCGGGTGGACGGTGCTGGCCGCCGTCACGAACACCGACGTGTTCTCCGCCGGCATCTCGCGCTACGGCGTCGGCGACGCGCGCGCGTTGGCCGAAGACACCCACGACTTCGAGGCACGCTACCTCGACGGACTCATCGGCCCTCTCCCCGACGCCGAGGCGGTGTACGTCGAGCGATCGCCTCTCAGCCACCCGGAGCGTTTCCGCGTGCCGCTGCTCATCCTCCAGGGCAGCGAGGACCGCGTCGTGCCTCCCTCCCAGGCCGAGGCCATCCGCGACGCCCTCTCCGCACACGGTGTCCCCCACGCCTACGTGCTCTACGAGGGCGAGGGCCATGGCTTCCGGCGTGCCGAGACCGTGGTCGACTCGCTTCGCCGCGAGCTCGGTTTCCTCGGCGCGGTGTTCGGCTTCGCGACGCCGGGCATCGAGCCTCTCGAGCTCGACTGACGCGAAAGACCCCGCCGAGCACCACCCGGCGGGGTCTTTCGCGTGGCGCGTCAGGCGGCGAACGGCTCCAGCTCGGCAGCGAGGCGCGCGCCGACGTGCGCGTGCAGGAACGTCCCGGACTCCCGGTGTTCCTGAGCGACGATCAGGCCGCTCTCGTGCACCGCCGAGACGAGGTCTCCGCGATCGTACGGGACGACGGCCTGCACCTCGACGGCGGGAAGCGGCAGGGCCTCCTCGATCGCGGCGCGGAGCTCGTCGATCCCCTCACCGGTGCGCGACGACACGAAGTGCGCCTGTGGGGCGAGGCCCCGCAGGACAAGGCGGTCGTCGGCTGTCACCAGGTCGGCCTTGTTGAACACGACGATCTCGTGGCCGAAATCGGCGTTCACATCGCCCATCACGTCGCGCACCGTCGCCAGCTGAGCGGCCGGGTCCGGGTGCGACGCGTCGACGACGTGGAGGATGACGTCGGCGTCGCCGACCTCCTCGAGCGTCGAGCGGAACGCCTCGACAAGCTGGTGCGGGAGGTTGCGCACGAACCCGACCGTGTCGGTCAGCGTGTAGACGCGACCGTCGGTCGTCTCCGCGCGGCGGACGGTGGCATCCAGCGTCGCGAACAGCGCGTTCTCGACGAGGACGCCGGCACTCGTCAGGCGGTTGAGCAGACTCGACTTGCCGGCATTGGTGTACCCGGCGATGGCGACGGAGGGGATGGTGTGCCGCTTGCGCTCGGCGCGTTTGGCAGCGCGGGCCGGCGCGAAGTCGCGCAACTGCTTGCGAAGCAACGCCATCTTCGTGCGGATGCGACGACGATCGAGTTCGATCTTCGTCTCACCGGGGCCGCGGGATCCCATACCGGCGCCGCCGGCACCGACCTGTCCACCGGCCTGCCGCGACATCGAGTCACCCCATCCGCGCAGGCGCGGGAGCAGGTACTCGAGCTGCGCGAGTTCGACCTGCGCCTTGCCCTCGCGACTCTTGGCGTGCTGGCTGAAGATGTCGAGAATGACCGTGGTGCGGTCGATCACCTTCACCTTCACGACGTCCTCGAGCGCGCGTCTCTGGCTGGGGGCCAGCTCGGTATCGGCGATGACGGTGTCGGCTCCGACCGCGGCGACGATGTCCCGCAGTTCTTCGGCTTTGCCGCGCCCGACGTACGTCGCCGGGTCGGGGTGAGGCCGACGCTGGAGGACGCCGTCGAGAACGACGGCGCCGGCCGTTTCGGCCAGAGCCGCGAGTTCGCGGAGCGAGTTCTCGGCATCCGACTGGTAGCCCTGGGGGTGCACGCCGACGAGCACGACGTTCTCGAGGCGCAGCTGGCGGTACTCGACCTCGGTGACGTCCTCGAGCTCGGTCGAGAGCCCGGGAACACGCCGCAGCGCGGCGCGCTCCTCGCGATCCCACTGGTCGCCGTCCGTGCTGCCGCCGTACGCCGTCGCATCGTCCTGAAGCGCCTGCGCTGCACCGAAGACCCGGACCCCGCGGTGCGCATCGGCGCGCGACAGCACGCGGTCCACCGGGTCCACCGGCGCCGCGTCCGTGTTCGGGGGTGTGGTCTGTTCGGTCATGTGTTCCTTTCGTCGCGGGCGTTCCCGCGGTTTCCTGCTCTTGCTCTCGCACTTTAGCCGCCCCGACGTCGGAGGCCTGGGTCCGTTACTCTGTCGGAATGGGCAGCGAGCACTACTTCAGCGCGTCGCCATCGAGTCCCGAACAGCTCCGCCGCATCCGTGTGACGCTTGCCGGTCGCGACCTCGAGGTCGTGACGGCAGGCGGCGTTTTCAGTCCCGACCATGTGGATGCCGGGACGTCGGTGCTGCTCGCCAACACCCCGCCCCCTCCCGCCGGCGGGCACTTCCTCGACCTGGGGTGCGGGTGGGGCCCGATCTCGCTGTCTCTCGCGCTGGCATCACCGCATGCCACCGTGTGGGCGATCGACGTGAACGAACGGGCGCTGGATCTCGTGCGTCGCAACGCTGAGTCACTCGGCCTCACCAATGTGAACGCCGTCCGGCCCGAGGATGTTCCCGACGACATCTCGTTCCGGACGATCCGCTCCAACCCGCCCATCCGCGTGGGTAAGAGCGAACTGCACAGCATGCTCGAGCAGTGGATCCCCCGCCTGTCGGAGCGCTCGGACGGCTGGTTCGTCGTGCAGCGGAATCTCGGGTCGGATTCGCTGCAGCGCTGGCTCGCGGCGTCGTTCACCCCCGGCTACAGCGTCCACCGCGCAGCCACGGGTCGCGGTTTCCGCGTGCTGCGTGTGCGCCGCCACGGCTCGCCGCCCAGCGAACCCATCGACGTCGTCTCCTGACGCCGACGGGGCTCCCTCGTCAGGCCAGCGCGACCTCGCCCGTGAAGACCAGCGACGCCGGTCCCGACAGGAAGACGTGGCCGTCGGCCACCCGGACGCCGAGCGTGCCACCCGGGGTGTCCACGGTCCACACGTCGGGGGCCGCGGCTCCGGCCCAATGCCGCACGGCGAGCGCCGCGGCGGCGACTCCCGTCCCGCAGCTCAGGGTCTCGCCGACGCCCCGCTCGAAGACACGGAGCCGAATGGCCCCCACACCCTCCTGGACGAGGGGGTCGGCGGGGACGACGAACTCGACGTTCGCCCCGTTCCGCGGCGCGGGGTCGAGCACGGGCTGGTAGGTGAGGTCGAGCGCCTCGAGCTCGGCATCCGAGGCCACCGCCACCACCACGTGGGGGTTGCCGACGTCGATGCCGACGCCCGGACGTGCGACGGGCAGGCCCTTCGCACGCACGAGTGTGTCGGTCGCCTCGATCTCGAACGCCCCGAGATCGACCTCGTACCCGCGGTCGCTCCGGGTGAGGGTCTTCACCCCGGCGCGCGTTCCGATGCGCAGGCCCCCGTCGAGGGTCGCGAGGCCGGTGTCGCTCAGGTAGCGCGCGAACACCCGCGTGCCGTTGCCGCACATCTCCGCCTTCGAGCCGTCGGCGTTGCGGTAGTCCATGAACCACTCGGCACCGGATGCCAGAGCCTGGGCACCCTCGTCGATCGCGGCCGATCGCACGACACGCAGCAGCCCGTCGGCACCGATACCGAAGTGACGGTCGCAGAGGACCGCGACCTGGTCGTCGCTCAGGTCGAGCTCGCCGTCAGGGTCGGAGATGACGACGAAGTCGTTCCCCGTACCGTGGCCCTTGGTGAACGCGATGCTCGACATGTCCCCAGTCTAGGGAGCAGCCCGGCGCGCGGGAGCACCCGGCGGCGTCACGCGGACGGAGCCGCCGGGCCGCCCGGGCCGTCGACGACGAGGCGCTTTCCGGTCGCCCAGGTCTCGAACGGTTCGTATCCGAGGGCGTCGTAGAAGCCGCGAGCGCCGACGTTGTCCGGACGCACCATCAACTGCACCTTCGGGCACCCCAGGTCTTCGAGGAGACGTTCGGCCTCGGCGACCAGCGCGCGGCCGACGCCACTCCCCCGACGCGACGCCGCCGCGGCGAGGTAGTACAGCCACCCCCGATGCCCGTCGTACCCGGCCATGACCGAGCCCACGACGACCTCGTCGTCGACCGCGACGAGGAACAGCTCGGGCTGCACCGTGAGCTTGCGCCGGATGTCGGCGCGGGGATCGTTCCACGGGCGCGTCAGACCCGCCTCCTCCCAGAGCGCCACCACGGCGTCCTCGTCGGCGAGGGTGAAGGGGCGTATCTCCACGGTCACGGGTGGTCGGTCCTTTCGTCGACGATCTCCGCGGCATCCACGGTCCGGGCGTCGACCCACCGGGCCTGCGCATACCGACGGAACCACGACACCTGGCGGCGGGCATACCGGCGGGTCAGGGCCTGTGTCTCGGCGACGGCTTCGTCGCGCGTGAGGTCGCCGCGCAGCTGCGCGAGAGCCTGGGCGTACCCGATCGCCCGCCCCGCGGTGACGCCCCGCTCCAGACCCTCAGCGCGGAGAGCCTCGACCTCATCGAGAAGCCCCGAGGCCCACATCCTCTCGACCCGCGCATCCAGCAGCGGCACGAGGTCGTCTCGATCGATCGCGGTCGCCACGATGCGCGTGCGGGGATGCCAGAATTCCGGCGCCTCCGGGAGCGCACCCCCGTGTGTCTCGCTGCCCTGGGCGAGGATCTCGAGGGCCCGGACGACACGGCGCCCGTTGCGCGGATCGATGCGTTCGGCCGCAGCCGGATCGGCGTCGCGCAAGCGTGCGAAGAGCGCACCCGCTCCGAGACGCTCGAGCTCGTCCTCCAGCTGGGCGCGCAGGGCCTCGTCTCGGGGAGGGAAGCGGAAGTCCCACAGCACCCCCGAGATGTACAGCCCCGATCCACCCACGAGAATGGCGTCCGCCCCCCGACCGTGGATCTCACGGACGACCGAGCGGGCGGCATCCTGATACCAGGCCACCGCCGCCTCGTCGGTCACCGCGAGGGCGTCGAAGAGATGATGAGGGATGCCACGGCGTTCGATCACCGCCAACTTGGCCGTCCCGATGTCCATTCCGCGATACAGCTGCATCGCATCGGCGTTGACGATCTCTGCGGGACGGCCGCGCGCGGCGAGCGCCTCAGCGAGGTCGAGCGAGAGCCCCGTCTTACCGGTCCCGGTGGCGCCGACCACGGCCCACAGGCCGGGCGCGGTCACACGCCGACGCGCAGCGAGGGAAGTCCGAGCGACACCGCGCGCGGGGCGCCGCCGTCGCCGGCGGGGATGCCGCACGACTCTGCCTGCGAGCGGTCCCACGCGTCGCCGGCACGTGTCCGGCGGATGCGGAGCGGTGCGCCCTCGGGGGCATCCGCGAGCAGGTGGAAGGGCGCCGCGTGGGTCACCGTGACCGATACGACATCGCCCGGACGCGGGACCGGCGACCCCACGGGCAGCTCGAAGTGCACGAGGCGGTTGTCTTCGGCGCGGCCGGTGAGACGGTGGGTCGACGCGTCCTTCTTGCCCTCGCCCGCCGAGACCAGCACCTCGAGCGTACGGCCGAGCTGCTTCTGGTTCTCCTCGGCAGCGATGCGGTCCTGGAGCGCGAGAAGGCGCTCGTAACGCTCCTGCACCACGGCCTTCGGTACCTGGTCGGCCATCGTGGCTGCGGGAGTGCCCTCGCGGATCGAATACTGGAACGTGAAGGCGCTCGAGAACCGCGCGGCCTCGACCACCCGCAGGGTCTCCTGGAAGTCTTCCTCGGTCTCACCGGGGAAGCCCACGATGATGTCGGTGGTGATGGCCGCGTTCGGGATGCGCTCGCGCACACGGTCCAGGATGCCGAGGAACTTCTCGCTCCGGTACGAGCGGCGCATCGCCTTGAGGATGCGGTCGGAGCCCGACTGCAGCGGCATGTGCAGCTGCGGCATGACGGCGGGCGTCTCGGCCATGGCGGCGATGACGTCGTCGGTGAAGGCGGCGGGGTGCGGGCTGGTGAACCGGATGCGCTCGAGGCCCTCGATCTCGCCAGCCGCACGCAGCAGTTTGCCGAACGCGAGGCGGTCGCCGAACTCCACGCCGTACGAGTTGACGTTCTGACCGAGCAGCGTGACCTCGATCGCTCCGTCGTCGACGAGCAGGCGGATCTCGTTCAGGATGTCGCCGGGGCGGCGGTCCTTCTCCTTGCCGCGCAGGCTCGGCACGATGCAGAACGTGCAGGTGTTGTTGCAACCGACCGAGATCGACACCCAGCCGCTGTGCACGGAATCGCGTTTGGTCGGAAGCGTGGAGGGGAAGATCTCCAGCGACTCGAGGATCTCGAGCTCAGCCTCACCGTTGTGGCGAGCCCGCTCGAGCATGCCGGGCAGCGAGCCCATGTTGTGCGTGCCGAAGACGACGTCCACCCAGGGGGCCTTCTGCTGGACGGCGTCCTTGTCCATCTGCGCGAGGCACCCGCCGACGGCGATCTGCATGCCCGCGCGGGCGTCTTTCCGGGACTTGAGGTGTCCCAGGGTGCCGTAGAGCTTGCCGGCGGCGTTGTCGCGCACCGCACAGGTGTTGATCACCACGACGTCGGCTTCGGTGCCCGCGTCTGCACGGACGTAACCGGCGCTCTCGAGCGAACCGGACAGACGCTCCGAGTCGTGGACGTTCATCTGACAGCCGAACGTGCGGACCTCGTACGTGCGTGCGCGACCGTCGACCGTGACGGCCGCAGACGAAGGGGCGATCAGCGTCGGGGAGGAAACGGGGGTGGTCATGATGGGAGCCAGTCTAAGCGCCGCCGGCCGCGGCATCCCGGGGGCGAGGTGTGGGTCGCCTCCGTGTCGGTCCGGTGACGCGCGGGCCTCGCGAATCGGGCGCGATTGTGCGTTCGTCGGCCGGACTCCCGCCCCTGCGTCTCGATAGCGTGGCACCGACGCGGCGCCCTCGCGTCTGTCGGCGTGCGCACACGCACCGCGAAGGAGAGGTCCGTGAGGGAAGGTCGTCCGTGGACGTGGTCCGAGCCGCTCATCGGCGCCGACCGTGACGCCGCAGGCCTGGCCGGATCGCTCCTCGCCGGGACCTCCGTGATCGTGGCGGGAACGCGCGGCAGCGGCCGCAGTCATCTCCTGCGGGCGGTCGTGCGCGAACTGGCTCCCCACTGCGTCGCGCCCGCCGTGATCCGCCCCTCCACCGTCCTGTCGGAGGTTCCGTTCGGCGCGCTGGATGCCGCCGGCGACCCCCGCATGGTCGACCTGCGTCGAGGGCGATCCGCCGACGAAGGATTCGTGGTCGTCGTCGACGAGGTGCACGCCCTCGACGTCGATTCCGCGCTCCTGCTCGCCCGCGCCGTCGCGGACGGGCGCGTCACGCTGCTCGCTTCCCTGCTGATGCCCCGGGCACGGGCCCGCCGGGCGGACCTCGATGCCCGCGGGGTCGGTCAGACGATGCTCAGCCTGTGGCTGGACGGTCTTGCGGAACGCATCGACCTGTCCGAACTCACGTCGGCGGACGGGGAAGAGCTGCTGGCGGTCCTTCCCGGGTCGTCGACCCTGGATGCCGCGACCTGCGGCGCCATCCTCTGGCGAGCCGACGGATCGCGCACCCTCCTTCGCGAGCTCGTCGCCGAGGCGGTGGTCGCTGTGTCCGCCGGGCGAGACCCCTTCGCCGCCATCCGCGACACGTCGCCGCACAGCCGACTCTCCGTCGCGTTGAAACTGCACACAGCAGACCTGGCCGAAGCAGACCAGGAGTGTCTGGCGTTTCTCAACCGTGTTCCGCACGTTGAGTTCTCGGTCGCGACCCGCTTCGTCTCCGCAGCACGGCTCGAGGGGATGATCACGGCGGGGCTCGTCCACTCGGACGAAAGTCCGGCGCGCCGTCTGACCGCCAACGAGGCGCTCGCGCGCGAAGCCGAACGGCAACTCGGCACGGCACGTATCGAGGCTCTCATCGATGCCGCAGGCATGCGAATGCTCGATGACGACGGAGAGTGGTGGTGCGTTCCCCTCGCGGTGTCGATCGCCGAGCGCTGGCACCGAGGGACCGCGCCGACCCACACCGACACGACGCGATCGCCGGGCCTGCGCGCGCGCGTCGCTCTCGACGCCGCTCGCGTCGCGAATGATCGGGGGGATGCCGCTCACGCGGCCGCCCATGCCGCCCGCGGATTGCGGTCGCAGGAGGCGCCGGAGCTGCGGCTCGAGGCCGCGTACGCCCTCGCTACGCTCGGAACGGGCTCTGCCGAGACGGCGACCATCGACGCCATCGACCCGGAGGACCTGGACGACGACGGGCGAGGCCGTCTGGCGCGACTCCGTGTCGTCCTCGAGGACCGCAGCCTGACGGTCCCGCTGTACGCCGCGACGCGGGGCGATGCCGACACCGAGATCGAACAGCACCTCGCCGAGTCCGCACGGGCGGGCGAGACGTACGACTGGACGCGCGCGGCGGACGCCGCCGACCACGCACTGGCGCTGTCGACCGAGCGGAACGCCACGCACCTGCGCGCGCGGCTGAGCGCCGGCCTGGCCGAGACCTTCCGGGGACGCTGGACGCGGGCACGGAGGCACTTCGACGAAGTCGAGCGTCTTCTCGATGCACGCCAACGGCCGATCGACATCGGGGCGACGCACCGGTTGAGCGCGCTCCTGGTGATGTTCGCCAGTCACCACCTCGCCGGAGCGGACGGAGGTCCGGTCCACGCACGGCTCGCGCCGGAGCGGACGCGCGCAGCCCGCGAGCACGACGACGTCGCGCTGGTGATCGCGGGCGTCGCCGCGTCCATCGCCGAGACGAACCTCGACAGACCCGAGCACGCACTCCTCGAGTGGGAGGCGGTCCGCGAGAAGTCGGGGAGGGCTCTCTCGGGGCCCGACGCCGACCTGGTGGAGCTGGGTATCGCCGAAGCCCTTGCCTCGAGCGGACGGGTGCCGCACGCGCGCGCCGTGCTGTCGCGAATCGAGATCGGCGACGGTCTGCACGTGCGTCACGCACGGCTGTCGGTGGAGACCACGGTGCTGATGGCGGAAGGACGTGCCGATGAGGCCCGTGCGACCGCACGCGCTGCCGCAGAGCTGACGTTCGGACGCGAGGTTCCACCCGTGCGGGCGCGAGACCTCTTCCGCCTTCTCGTCCTCGGTGTCCTCGAGAGTGAGGAAAGGACCGAGCTGCGGGGCCTGCTGGACAGTGCCGACCTCCCCCTCGCGGGCGACCTCGCACGCCGACTCGAGGCGTGGGAGGCGGGAGAGGTGGACGACATCTCGGAGAACCTCCGATTGCACGCGATGTGGACCTCCGACGGCGGTAGCGACGGAACCCGGATCGGCCGCATCTCCCGCCTCCCGGCGTCCTCCAGCGCGACGGCGTCACCCCTGCGCGACCTGACCCGGCGGGAGCGGGAGATCGCCCTCCTGGTCGAGCAGGGCCACACCAATCGCGAGATCGCTGCCCGGCTCTACCTGTCGGTGCGGACGGTGGAGTCGCACGTCTACCAGGCGCGCGCCAAGGTCGACGCCGCGTCGCGTTCTGAGCTGGGCCGACTGGTGGCCCAATGGGAGAACCAGCAGTCCCGGGCGTAACCGTGAGCGTGAGTGTGTGCGGAGAAACCGGGCTGGCCGTCGAGAGGCGAGCGAACTCGCGGTCCACGACCGTGATCGCTGAGGAAAGACGTTTGTTCAGTCGTCGGGCGTGAAGCGAACCCCCGACAGCGAGCGGGACGGGCGCGAGGGCCCTCCTCCGACCTCGCGCAGCGCCTGACGCGCGGCATGGAGCGCGACCGACGAAGGGTACCCTCGACGAGCCAGCTGTCCGGCGAGACGGCGAAGGGCGGCGTCGTCGTCTTTGCCCCCGACGCTGCGGGCCTTGCTGCGCGCGTACTCGAGCGCACGCTCGGCGTCGTCGTCGGGCATCTCGGCGAGAGCAGCGTCTGCGACGTCACGCGGGATGCCGTGTTTGAGAAGGGTCTGCGCCACCGCCCGACGCCCTTCACCCCGCTTCTCGACGGCGGAGAGGACCAATTGCTCCGCGAACGCCGCGTCGTTGAGATAGCCGAGGTCGAGGAACCGGTCGATGAGATCCGTGATCACGACCTCGCCGGCACCGGGCACGGCGCGCAGGGCGGAACGGGCCTCCGAGACCGACAAAGAACGGGAGCGGAGCTTGCGCAGGAGCAGGGCCTCGGCGCGCTCGCGCACGTCGTCTTCTTCTGCGTTGTCTTCTCTCGCACGGGAGGTCGCTCGGCCTTCCGCGGGGCGGCCCTCTCCCGTCCTGTCTGCTTCTGCCACAGGACGGGAATCAGAGAACCCGCGACGACCGGAAGCACCTGGCGCAGGCGCACGGTCGCCGCCGAAGAGGGGAATCACCGGCGCCAGCTCATCGTCGGGCGCCGACCCCGAGCCGAGGGCGCCGTTCACGGACGAAAGTCCGCCACGGCGCCCCCGACGCTCACCATCGGTCATCAGGCCGGACGACGGGCCGCGAGCTCGTCTGCGGCGGGCTCGGCGGCGGCCACCGGAGCACCGATGCCGAGCTTGTTCTTGATCTTCGACTCGATCTCGGCTGCCACGTCGGCGTTCTTGATGAGGAAGTTGCGGGCGTTCTCCTTGCCCTGACCGAGCTGCTCACCCTCGTACGTGTACCACGCACCCGACTTCTTCACGATGCCGTGCTCGACGCCGAAGTCGATCAGGCTGCCCTCTCGCGAGATGCCGACGCCATAGAGGATGTCGAACTCCGCCTGCTTGAAGGGCGGGGCCATCTTGTTCTTGACGACCTTGACGCGAGTTCGGTTACCGACAGCCTCGGTGCCGTCTTTCAGCGTCTCGATTCGGCGGATGTCGAGTCGCACCGAAGCATAGAACTTCAGCGCCTTGCCGCCCGCGGTCGTCTCGGGGGAACCGAAGAAGACACCGATCTTCTCGCGCAGCTGGTTGATGAAGATCGCCGTGGTCTTGGTGGTGTTCAGCCCACCCGTGAGCTTGCGGAGCGCCTGAGACATCAGACGTGCCTGCAGACCGACGTGGGAGTCTCCCATCTCGCCCTTGATCTCGGCCTCGGGGACGAGAGCGGCGACGGAGTCGATCACGACCAGGTCGATCGCGCCGGAGCGGATCAGCATGTCGGCGATCTCGAGAGCCTGCTCACCGGTGTCGGGCTGCGACACGAGCAGAGCGTCGATGTCGACGCCGAGCTTCTTCGCGTACTCGGGGTCGAGGGCGTGCTCGGCGTCGATGAACGCGGCGATTCCGCCGGCCCGCTGGGCGTTGGCGATCGCGTGGAGGGTGAGCGTGGTCTTACCCGACGACTCGGGCCCGTAGATCTCGATGATGCGGCCGCGAGGCAGACCGCCGATACCGAGGGCCACGTCGAGGGCAACGGATCCGGTGGGGATGGTTTCGATGGGGGCGCGGTCGTCGCTGCCCAGTCGCATGACCGAGCCCTTTCCGAACTGCCGGTCGATCTGCGCAAGGGCCGACTCGAGGGCTTTTTCGCGCTCTGCGGGTGAGGGCATGACGTCTTCTTTCTGCTCGCGTTCCGTCGCCTATAGGCTGTCGCGCTCCTCACCGACGGTGAGGATGCCCGACAAGGCGTTCAGAGTGTCGTTCGACGTCATCCACGGTAGGGAGGGCCTCCGACATTGATGTCGCAGATCCCGCCATCTGGGGATGAATCGGTCGAAACTCCGATGTGCAGGAGCCTACGCTTTTCTCGAACGAAGATTCGATGACACGCCGAAGAACCGCCCGCGAGAACCGAAACCGCGTCGCCGAGCGACAGGTCGGGTGAGGTCAGCGCCGACGCGGGTCCAACCGGCCCACGCCGTACCGCCGTTCGCGCGGCACATCGGTCTCTTCGCACAGAGCGAGCCAGATCTCGCGAGGATCGACGCCGGCAGACAACGCCTCGGCCGGAGTCCGCCCTCCCACCGATGAGAGGACGAGATCGGACATCAGAGAGCCGCCGCGCGCGCCGAACTCGTCGGCGACGGCGCGCTCGAACTCACTACGACGCATGCAGCACGACGCGAGGGATCAGCGCAGCGACAGCTCGGGCTCGACCTCGGCGACCAGGTCGTCGGGAACGACGTCAGGGAAGGTCTGCAGGCCCTCGAGCACCGACAAACGGTCACCGACCTCGCGCATGATCGAGGAGATGGGCACATCGAGTGCCTCTGCGACCGATGCGAGGATCTCGCTCGATGCCTCCTTTTGACCGCGCTCCACCTCACTGAGGTAGCCGAGGGCCACGCTCGCGCGGCTGGCGACCTGACGGAGGGTACGCCCCTTCTGCTGGCGGAGGTCACGCAGGACTTCGCCGATCTCTTGACGAACCAGGATCATTTCGGGCCCCTCCTCACTGCTGATTCCGTCGCTGTCCGAGTGGACAACGGTACAACACCATGTGGTCACCCTAATGCCGCGCGCTGGGCAGTGGATGGGAATCTCTATCCGAAACCCCTATGTGTCATCATTTGTTCCCGCATCCGGATGCCGTTCCCGTTCGGGCCGCTGTCACAGGGCGGCAAGCGTGCGTCGAACCGCGATCCGAGCGGCTTCCCGCCGGATCCGATCACGGTCGCCGGTGATGACCAGGGAGTCCACGCTCGTCCCCAGTGGCGTCGAAACGCCGATGTGAACCGTCCCCACGAGGTGCCCGTCCTGTGTCTCGGGGCCGGCCACTCCCGTCGTCGCCACCCCGACGTCTGCCGGAACGCCGTCGCGCCCGAGCACGTCGCGCACGCCGCGCGCCATCTGACGAGCGACGCGCGGATGGACCGCGCCATGCGCCTCGAGCAGCGCCGCGTCGACGCCGAGGACGCTCTGCTTCACGTCGGTGGCGTAGGCCACGACTCCCCCGCGCACGACGCGCGAGGCCCCGGGGACGTCGACCAACGACGAGACGACGAGACCTCCGGTCAGCGACTCGGCGACCGCGACGGTCCAGCCGAGCTCGGCGAGGCGATCGAGCAGCAGAGCGGCGCTCTCGCGGGGGTCACGAACCAGCGTCTCGTCGAAATCCTCGGGAATCCCGTGCGTCACCGTGCCCTCCGTGCCGTGCGTGCTGCCCGCACCTCCGTCACGACATAGTCGAGCCCCGAGGCGATGGTGAGGACGACCGCGATGGTCATCGTCACCACTCCGACCCACCAGACCGTGGACTGCCAGGCAGCGGCATCCGAAAGACTCGCGAACGGCAGCAGAGCGATCGACAGGGCGACGGCTTGGGCGACCGTCTTGAGTTTGCCCATCCACGCGGCGGCGAGGACGTGGTCGCTGACCACGATGAACCGATAGATGGTGATGCCGATCTCACGGACCAGGACGATGATCGTCACCCACCAGTCCAACTCGCCGAGGATCGACATCCCGACGAACGCGACGCCCGTGAGGGCCTTGTCGGCGATCGGGTCGAGGAGCTTGCCGAGGTCGCTGACGATGTCGTACTTGCGCGCGATGAACCCGTCGATGCCATCGGTCGCGATGGCGACGATGAAGACGATCCCCGCCGCCCATCGCAGCGCTCCGCCCGCACCGCCGTCGGCGAGCAGCATCCAGAGGAAGACAGGAGCGCACAGGATGCGCGCGATCGTGATCGCGTTGGGAAGCTGGGGGTGAACGGCCATCAGTCGCGCCCCGTCAGCTGCCAGGCGTCTTCGGAGCCGTCCTCGTCGTCGTTCACGACCGGGAGGCCCTCGAACTGCGCCTCGATCGGATCGGCGCCGTAGCGGTCGTCTCCCGTGGGCGCAGCGGGCGCGTCGTCACCGCGGAGGCGGGCGATCACAGCCGGCAACTGCTCGTTCGTCACCAACACGTCGCGAGCCTTCGACCCTTCGGACGGACCGACGATCTCTCGGGACTCGAGAAGGTCCATCAGACGTCCGGCCTTGGCGAAGCCGACACGCAGTTTGCGTTGCAGCATCGAGGTCGAGCCGAACTGCGTCGAGACGACGAGCTCGGCGGCAGCGAGCAGAAGCTCGAGGTCGTCACCGATGTCGGCGTCGATCTCCTTCTTCTCGGCCGCGGCCTGCACGTCGGAGCGATACTCGGGTCGCGCCTGCTGCGTGACGTGGGCGACGACCTTCTCGATCTCCTGCTCGCTCACCCAGGCCCCCTGCACGCGGAGCGCCTTGGACGCCCCCATGGGCAGGAACAGACCGTCACCCTGCCCGATCAGACGATCGGCGCCCGGCTGGTCGAGAATGACGCGGGAGTCGGTGACGCTCGTCACCGCGAAGGCGAGTCGCGACGGGACGTTGGCCTTGATGAGGCCGGTCACGACGTCGACCGAGGGGCGCTGCGTGGCCAGCACGAGGTGGATACCGCTCGCGCGAGCGAGCTGGGTGATACGGACGATCGAGTCTTCGACATCGCGCGGCGCGACCATCATGAGGTCGGCGAGCTCGTCGACGACCACGAGCAGGTACGGGTACGGCTTCAGGACCCGTTCGCTGCCCGCCGGCAGGGTGATCTCGTTGTTCACGACCGCGCGGTTGAAGTCGTCGATGTGGCGGAATCCGAAGGACGCGAGGTCGTCGTACCTCATGTCCATCTCCTTCACGACCCACTGCAGCGCCTCGGCCGCCTTCTTGGGGTTCGTGATGATGGGCGTGATGAGGTGGGGGACCCCCGCGTACGACGTGAGTTCCACACGCTTCGGGTCGATGAGCACCATGCGTACGTCGGAGGGCTTCGCACGCATGAGCAGGCTCGTGATCATCGAGTTGACGAAGCTCGACTTGCCCGAACCGGTCGAGCCGGCCACGAGCAGGTGGGGCATCTTGGCGAGGTTCGCCACGACGAAACCTCCGCCCACGTCTTTGCCCACACCGATGGTCATGGGGTGCGTCGATGAGGTCGCCGCGTCGGAGCGAAGGATGTCGCCGAGCGTGACGATCTCACGGTCGGCGTTGGGGATCTCGACACCGATCGCACTCTTGCCCGGGATGGGCGCGAGGATGCGCACTTCGTTCGACGCCACCGCGTACGCGATGTTGTTCGTGAGCGCGGTGATCCGCTCGACCTTGACGCCTGGGCCGACCTCGATCTCGTACTGCGTGACCGTGGGGCCGCGCGAGAAACCGGTGACGCGAGCGTCGACCTTGAACTGCTCCATGACGCTCTCGATGGCCTTCACCACCGCGTCGTTCGCCGCGGACCGAGCCTTGGGCGGCGTGCCGGTGGCCAGAGCGGTGACCGCGGGAAGCCGGTAGGTGGCGGCAGGCGGGGCGCCGGCGTGGTCGCCCCCGAGACCCGAGATCCCCGGCAGGTCGTCGGTGGTCGCATCGTCGACGGGAGAGTCGTCGAGCAAGCCCCGACCGTTCGCCGCTCCGGCGAGAGTGCCGGCATCGAACACCTCGGTGAGGGCATCGGGCGCGGGCGCGGCGGGCACCGGAGGGCGCACGGGAGCGGCCACCGGCTCCGGCGCCACGACAGCGGACTCGAAGCCCCCTTGGGCCGTGCCCGGAGTGAGAAGCGCGGTCAGATCGTCGGACCCGAGCGCACCGTCGACGTCTTCCTCGCGACCGGACTTGTTCCGCCGCCACCACGGCAGCGACTTCTCCGCCGGCTCCTCGTCGTCATCGTCGGCGGCGGGCAGCACCTTGGTCGTCGCGTCGGACTGCTCCGTCCGCTCCACACCGAACATCCAGGCGTACAGGTCGCCCAGTCGGCGCCCGATGCGATTGGGGGGTGTCTTGGTGAGGATGAGGATGCTGAGCACCGCCAGCAACGACAGGGCGATGTAGGCGCCCACATCCGTCAGCAGGGAGAGGGGCTCGCCCAGAATCCAGCCGGCGAGACCTCCGGCGAGGCTGAGCACAGGGAGTCCCTCGCTCGGTGCGGGTCCGCCCCCGGCCACGTGGCAGAAGCCCGCGACCGTGATGATGAAGAGCGCCCACCCGATCCCGACCCGACCGTTGTCATGGACGGACGCCGGGTGGCGGAAGAGCCATCCCGCCAACAGGAGGAGGAGCACGGGCAAGACGAACGCCACCCGGCCCACGAGTGCGCCGAAGCTGTACGCGCTGATCAGGGCCGCGACGTCGTTGCCGACGAAAAACCACTCGACGACGGCACCGATGACGGCGAGGACGACGAGGAAGAACGGGAAGCCGTCGCGCCGCTGGTCACGTTCGAGGTTCTCGAGACCGAACGCGCGGAACATGCCGCCCACGCCGTGGGCGACAGCCATCCACGCGCGCGCAGCGATCGACGGCTTGTCGGGCTCGTCGACGTAGCGCTTGGGCGCCGGAGCCGCAGCTTTCGATCGCGACGCCCCCTTCGCGGGGGCGCGACCGCCGGAGGGGGACGAGGTACGAGCCATTCCTCCACGGTAGGCGGCACCACCGACATTCGGCCGTACCCACGCGGGGCTTCAGCGCAGTCGCTTCACCATCACATCGCGTCCGATCCCCCGCCGCACCACCGCGAAACCCTCCGAACGGTAGAGCGAGACGGCGTAGTTGTCGCGTTCGACGCTCAGGCTGATGCGGGCGAACCCCTGGGCGGCGGCGTGCTCCGCCAGACGTTGCAGCAGCGCCCGTCCGACACCGTGTGCGCGCCACACCGGTCGCACCCCGATGATGAGTTCGGGAACGCCGGTACCCACCCACCCGAACCCCGGCTCGTCGCGCGGCAGCATGCGATACCACGCGGCTCCCACGGGTTCGCCGCTCGGCGCCTCGGCCACGAATCCCGCATCGCCGGGGCGCAACCACCCCGCGATGTACCGCCGATGTTCCGGACTGCTGAGGATCTCGTGGCGCGGACGGGCCGCGCCGGCACGCCAGGTGGCGGCCTCGACCGTCATATCGGCGAGGAACGCGCCGTCTGACGGGAGTGCCGCGCGGATCGGGAGAGCGGGCATGCCCGCATGATAGCGACGACACGTCCCCCGCGGGGGAACGACGAAGCGCCGCGGGCGGACCCGCGGCTCTTCAGATGCGGATCACGCCTCGATGATCAGCGGCACGATCATCGGACGACGACGCAGCGACTGGTTCACCCACCGCCCGATGGTTCGACGCACCACCTGGGAAAGGGCATGGTTGTCGCGCACACCGGACTGCGCGGCTTCGGCGAGCGCGGCCGCGATCTTGGGCTTCACGCTCTCGAACACCGAGTCGTTCTCGGCAACACCGCGAGCATGGATATCGGGGCCGGAGACGATCTTTCCCGTCGCCGAGTCGACGACGACGATGACCGAGATGAAGCCCTCTTCGCCGAGGATGCGGCGGTCCTTGAGGTCGGCGTCCGTGATGGCGCCCACCGACGAGCCGTCGACGTAGACGAAGCCGATGTCCTTCTGACCGACGACCCGGGCCACGCCGTCCCGCAAGTCGACGACCGTGCCGTTCTCCCCCAGGATCGTGTTCTGCTCGGGGATCCCGGTCTCCTGGGCCAGCTTGGCGTTCGCCATCAGATGGCGGTACTCGCCGTGCACGGGCAGGACGTTCTTCGGCTTCAGGATGTTGTAGCAGTAGAGCAGCTCGCCCGCGGCCGCATGGCCGGAGACGTGCACCTTCGCGTTGCCTTTGTGCACGACGGTCGCGCCCAACTTCGTCAGCCCGTCGATGACGCGGTAGATCGCGTTCTCGTTTCCGGGGATCTGGCTCGATGCCAGGATGATCGTGTCACCCTCGCCCGGCTCGATCGCGTGGTCGAGGTTCGCCATGCGGCTGAGCACCGCCATCGGCTCGCCCTGTGACCCCGTCGACATGTAGACGATCTTGTCGTCGGGGAGGTCGCGCGCCTTCTTGTAGTCGATCAAGACGCCGTCGGGAACGTTGAGGTAGCCGAGGTCGGCGGCGATACCCATGTTGCGCACCATGCTGCGACCGAGCAGGGCCACGCGACGCCCGTTGGCGTGCGCGGCGTCGAGCACCTGCTGCACGCGGTGCACGTGGCTCGAGAAGCTGGCGACGACGACGCGACGCGGCGCCTTGGCGATGACCTGGTCGAGAACCGGACCGATACCTCGCTCGGTGGGCGTGAAGCCCGGGACGTCGGCGTTCGTGGAGTCCACCAGGAAGAGGTCGACCCCCTCCTCACCCAGGCGGGCGAAGGCGCGGAGGTCGGTAATCCGACCATCCAGGGGCAGCTGATCCATCTTGAAGTCGCCGGTGGCGAGCACCATGCCCGCGGGCGTACGGATCGCGACGGCCAAGGCATCCGGAATCGAGTGGTTCACCGCGATGAACTCGAGGTCGAAGGGACCGACCTGCTCGCGCTGATCCTCTTTCACCGTCAGCGTGTACGGACGGATGCGGTGTTCTTTGAGCTTCGCCTCGATGAGTGCCAGCGTCAGGCCCGAGCCGATGAGGGGGATGTCGCCCTTGAGCTTCAGCAGATAGGGCACCGCGCCGATGTGGTCTTCGTGACCGTGGGTGAGCACGACGCCGACGATGTCGTCGAGACGGTGCTTGATCGGCTCGAAGTCGGGCAGGATCAGGTCGACACCGGGCTGGTGCTCCTCGGGGAACAGCACGCCGCAGTCGACGACGAGGAGCTTGCCCTCGTACTCGAAGACGGTCATGTTGCGGCCGACCTCGCCGAGGCCGCCGAGGGGGATGACGCGGAGAGTGCCGGGCGCGAGCTCGGGCGGATCGAAAACAGTCGTGGGCATATGTGCCTCCTCGGACGCCACCGCGTGGCATCCTTCTTCGTTTCGGATGCCGTCTGGCGGCATCCTTCTTGTCACGTCCCGAGCCGCGGACCGGCGGACGCCGATGTCTATCTCGTGGTGCCGTGCACCTTCGGCAGGGCACCGCCGGCGGCCGCGTTGCGGTCGGGGCGGAAGTTGGAGAAGTCGGCGCCGGCGACGCCCGTGACGAGGGCGAGCTCGTCTTCGATCACGGCGGCCTCCCACTCTTCCGGGCCGACCAGCGGCAGACGCACGCGCGGACTGCCGATGCGGCCGAGACCGTGCAGGATGTACTTCGCCGCGACGGTGCCGGGCACGTGCGTCATGACCGCGCGAACGAGCGGTTCGAGGCTCTTGTGCGCGGCGGTGGCCGAGGCGAGGTCGCCCGCGTTCACGGCATCCACGATCGTGCGGTACGGAGCGGCCGCGATGTTCGCCGTCACGCCGATGAGACCGGCGGCCCCGATCGACAGGTGCGGCAGCACGTTGGCGTCGTCACCGGAGAAGTACATCAGGTCGGTCTGATTGAGCACGCGGCTGACCTCGCTGAAGTCGCCCTTGGCGTCTTTGATCGCGAGGATGTTCGGATGCTTGGCGAGGCGCAGGATCGTCTCGTACTTGATGGGCACACCTGTGCGACCGGGGATGTCGTAGAGGATCACCGGCAGGTCGGTCGCGTCGGCGACGAGACGGAAGTGCGTCAGGATGCCGGCCTGCGTGGGCTTGTTGTAGTACGGCGTGACGATCATGATGCCGTCGGCGCCCGCCTTCTCACTCGCCTTGTAGAGCTCGATGGCGTGCGCGGTCTCGTTGGAACCACCGCCCGTGATGATCTTGGCGCGACCCGCTGAGACGCTCTTGCCGACCTCGACGAGGCGCAGCTTCTCGGGGTCGGTGAGGGTCGAGGTCTCCCCCGTGGTGCCGGTGACGACGATGCCGTCGGCGCCCGCGGTGATGACGTCGTCGATGTGCTTCTCGACGGCGGGCCAATCGACTTCGCCGTCGGCGGTCATCGGGGTGATGAGCGCGACGAGCACCTGACCGAAGGGATTGCCGGAGTGCGTCATAGTCACAGGGTATCGGTTCGACGGGCCGCTCTCCCGGCGGGACGGCCACCACACGCGAAGGCCGCGGGTGAACAATGCGTGACCGCGCCTCGGCCTAGGGTGGCGGGATGAGCTGGACCACTCGCGCGTCGCGCACCGTCTACGAGAATCGCTGGATCCATGTCCGCGAGGACGAGGTCACCGGCCCCCACGGCGACGGGATCTACGGGGTCGTGCGGATGCAGCACCCCGCGGTGTTCGTGATCGCGTTGGACGAGCGCGAGCGTGTGTGCTTCGTCGAGCTGGAGCGGTACACGACCGGACGCTCGCTCGAGGTGCCGGCCGGAGGCTCGGACGGCGAGGACCCGCTCGCGGCCGCGCAACGCGAACTGGTCGAGGAGACGGGGGTCACCGCGTCCGAGTGGCAGTACCTGGGGCGGATGAACGCCCTCAACGGCATCGCCGACGCTCCCGAGCACGTGTATCTCGCTCGAGGGCTGTCGACGACGGATGCCACGGCCTCTCAGCACGAGGAGGGCATCGACGCCGTACGGTGGGTGCCGTTCGCCGATGCGGTCCGGCTCGTGGCCGACGGCGAGATCACCGACGGAGAGACCATCGCGGCCCTGGCGTTCGCCGGCATCCGGCTGGGGCGGTTCCGGTAGGGCGACGCTCAGCGTCCGCGCGCGGCCGCGCGGACGACGACGCCGTCGGGGAGCAGTCGCGAGACGCCGACGAGGATCTTGTACCGCCACGACGGCACCGATACCGCGCGACCGCGAGCGGCATCGCGGAGGCCCTCGCGGACGACGGTCTCCGCGTCGAGCCAAAGCCCCGGCGCGACGCCCTCCTGTCCGGGCGGGAGACCGAGGCGCTCGTGGAAGTTCGTGTGGACGAACCCCGGGCAGACGGCCGTGACGCTCACGCCGTGCGGCCGGTAGACGACGTTCGCCCAGCGGCTGAAGGAGATGAGCCAGCCTTTGGCGGCTCCGTACGTCCCGCGAGGAACGAACCCGGCGACGGAGGCGACGTTGACGACGCGGCCGCTCCCCCGCTCCAGCATGGGGGGAAGCACCGCCCGCGTCAGGCGCAGCGCCGCCTCGACGTGCAGGCGCAGATGGCGCACCTCGTCGTCGACCGCGTTCTTCTCGAAAGCGAGGTCGAGGCCGAACCCCGCGTTGTTCACGAGCACATCGACGCCGTCGGCGAGGCGGGCTTCGACCACCGCGAGCGCCGCCTCGTCGAGGAGGTCGGCAGGGAGCACGTCGACCTGCACACCGTGTCGGGCACGCACCTCGATGGCGAGCGCCTCGAGGGCCGCCCGGTCTCGAGCGACGACCACGAGGTCGGCACCGCGCGCGGCGAGCTGTCGCGCGAACTCGGCCCCGAGGCCCGAACTGGCTCCCGTGATGAGGGCGACGGCCACGTCAGGACTCTCGTCGGTACGTCTCGAAGCGATACCCGATGCCCGAGCGTGAGACGTGCCAGCCCTCGGCGGGATCGACGGCATCCCGCCGCCACCCCTCCACGGATGGGGCGAAGGTGTCTCCGTCGACGGCCACGTCCAGACGAGTCACCTCGAGGACGTCGGCGCGGTGGATGGCGTCGGCGTACAGACGGCCGCCGCCGATCACCCAGACCTCGTCGCCACGAGCGCGCGCCAGGGCATCGTCGAGCGAGGAGGCGCGCTCGGCCCCCTCCGCCGTCCATTCCTCGGAGCGGGTCACCACGATGTTGCGACGGCCGGGCAACGGTCGGAATCGCGCGGGAAGCGACTCCCACGTACGTCGGCCCATCACGACGTCGGACGACCCGGTCACGGTGCGGAAGTGCTCCATGTCTTCCGGCACGTGCCACGGCATCCCTCCGTCGGCGCCGATGACGCCGCCATGCGCCTCGGCCCAGACGAGCCCGATCGCGGTCATACCGCGACGGCTCCGCGGATGGCGGGGTGGTGCCGATAGTCCTCGACGATGATGTCGTCGAACGTGTAATCGAGGATCGACGCGGGGGTGCGGGCGAAGCGCAACGTCGGGGAGGGGTACGGCTCGCGCGTCAGCTGCTCAGCGACCTGCTCGCGGTGATTGTCGTAGATGTGGCAGTCGCCGCCCGTCCAGACGAACTCGCCCGGCTCGAGGCCCGTCTGCTGGGCGACCATGAGGGTCAGCAGCGCGTAGGAGGCGATGTTGAACGGGACGCCGAGGAACATGTCGGCGCTGCGCTGGTAGAGCTGGCACGAGAGCTTGCCGTCGGCGACGTAGAACTGGAACAGCGCGTGGCACGGGGCGAGCGCCATGTCGGGGATGTCGGCGGGGTTCCACGCCGAGACGATGAGACGGCGCGAGTCGGGGTCACGGCGGATCTGCTCGATGACCTGGGCGATCTGATCGATCGTGCCGCCATCGGAAGTGGGCCATGACCGCCACTGCACCCCGTAGACGGGACCGAGCTCACCGTCGGCGTCGGCCCACTCGTCCCAGATCGTGACGCCGTTGTCTTTCAACCAACCGACGTTCGACTCGCCCCGCAGGAACCACAGCAGTTCGTACACGATCGACTTCAGGTGCACGCGTTTGGTGGTGATGAGGGGGAAGCCCTCCGCGAGGTCGAAGCGGATCTGCCGGCCGAAGACACTCGTGGTGCCCGTACCGGTGCGGTCGGACTTGTGCGTGCCCGTCTCGAGCACGTCGCGCAGCAGGTCCTCGTACGGAGTGGGTATGTCGGCGGTCACGGCCCTCACGATACCCGCGGTGTGCCGACCCTGGCCCGTCCGCGCACCGTGCCGTGCAGGATTTCCCGCCCGTCGGGTCTGGGGAGGAGCGGGGTGTCGTCACGGGACGACTCATCCGCCCCGGTGTCGGACGGGGCGGCTACCGTAGTGCCCCGTGGACCTTGCTCTCGCGCTCGTGATCGTCACCGCGTTGCTCGCGGTGACCGTGGTGGCGGGCGTGCTCTGGAAGCGCGGGCAGGGGCGCGTGCGCGCGGTGGACTCGGACGAGCGGGTCGACCCGCGCGTGCTCGGCGCGGGCCCTCTCGGCGCGACGGCCACCCTGGTCCAGTTCAGCACCGAGATGTGCTCGCGGTGCCCCGGCGTGCACCGCATGCTCGCTGCCGTCGCCGACGAACGACCGGGCGTGAGTCACCTCGACGTCGATCTCACGCACCGCCCGGATCTCGCCAAGACGTTCCGCGTCCTCCAGACCCCCACGACATTGCTCGTCGACCCCACGGGAACCACCCGCGGACGCTTCGGCGGACCTCCGACCCGCGCCGACGTCGAGCGCGAACTCGACCGCCTCACGAAGGAGCACGCCCATGGCTGAGGCCACCCGCATCGATGCCCGCGGCCCGCGCTTCGCGGCATCCATCACCGCCGTGCTCCTCCTGGTCGCGACGTTTCTGAGCCTCGTCGGGGTGTCGACCTGGCGGGCGGGGAGCGTCGGGTGGTTCGCCTACCAGCCCCTCTCCGGAGAGACGTTCGCCCCCGGCGGGGGCTGGATCCTTCCGCAGACGTCCCTGGCGGTGCGCGCGTCCGATCCGGGCTTCCTGCTGCTGCTCGTGATCGCCCTGCTCTTCGTGTGGGGCGTCACTTCTCCGCGCACCGCCCCGTGGAGCGCCCTGTATCGCCGAGTGGTCCAACCGCGTCTCGCCCCGCCCACCGAGTTCGAAGACCCGCGACCGCCGCGTTTCGCCCAGGGCGTGGGCCTGTTCGTCACCGGCGTCGGGCTCGTGCTGCACCTCGTCGGTGTGCCGTGGGCGCTTCCCATCGCGGCCGCGATGGCGTTCGTGGCGGCGTTCCTCAACGCCGTCTTCGGGCTGTGCCTCGGATGCCAGCTCTACCTCGTCCTGCAGCGGGCGGGCATCATCGGTCGAGGTCCGGCGTCCGCCTGATCGAACCATCTGGAGAGGCTGTCAAGACCCGAGCGGTGTCGACGTGCCTCGTTAGGCTGGCCGCGTCGCGGTCGTCCTGACCGTCGTCATCATGTCGCGGTCACCCGGACCGCGCAGACATCACGGAGGTTCCCATGGCCGTCACGAGCGAAGCCGCCACCGCCTGGAAGGGCAGCCTGTTCGAGGGATCGGGTGAGGTCACCTTCACCTCGTCCGGTATCGGCACGTTCGACGTCAACTGGAAGGCCCGCAGCGAAGGGTCCAACTCGGTCACCACGCCCGAAGAGCTCCTCGCCGGCGCCCACTCCGCGTGCTTCAGCATGGCGCTGTCGAACGCCCTCGCCGAGAACGGCACCCCGCCGGAGTCGGTGGACGCCACCGCCTCGGTCACCTTCAAGCCCGGCACCGGCATCACCGGCAGCCACCTGAACGTCAACGCCGTGGTCCCCGGCCTCGATGCCGCGACGTTCGAGAAAATCGCCAACGACGCCAAGGCCAACTGCCCGGTGTCGCAGGCGCTCGCGGGCATCGACATCACCCTCGAGGCGACGCTTGCCTGAGACTCCGGCCCGACGCGTCGTCCTCGCCGGCACGTCGGGCCTCATCGGCTCCGCTCTCGCGGAGTCCCTCCGGGCCGACGGCGTCGAGGTGACCTCGCTCGTCCGGCACGACCCGGCCGGGGCACACGAGGTGCGATGGCTTCAGGATGCCACCCCTCTCGACCCCGACGTCCTCGCCGGTGCCGATGCGGTCGTGTGCCTCAACGGCGCCTCGATCGGGCGGTTCCCCTGGACGCCGTCGTACAAGAGCACCCTGCTGTGGTCACGATTGACGCCCACACGCACGCTTGCCACCGCCATCCGGACGCTCGGCGACGAGGCCCCCGCGCTCGTCAACGCGAGCGCCACCGGCTACTACGGTTCGCAGCCCGGCGCTCTTCTCACCGAGGATTCCGCTCGGGGACGCGGCTTCCTCGTCGATGTGTGCGTCGAGTGGGAGAACGCCGCCCGCAGTGCCGGTGATCGCGCTCGCGTGGCGCTGCTGCGCACCGCGCCGATCGTTCACGAGAAGGGCGTGTTGAAGCCCCTTCTCCTGCTCACCAAGCTGGGGGTGTCCGGCCCGATCGGTCGCGGCACGCAGGTCTGGCCGTGGATCACCCTGGAGGACGAGGTCCGCGCGATCCGTCACGTCATCGATTCCGATCTCGAGGGCCCGGTCAACCTCACGGGGCCGACACGAGCCACCGCCAACGACCTCGGTTTCGCACTCGCGCGACGGATGAACAGGCCGTACGCGCTGAGGGCCCCCGTGTGGGGCATGAAGCTCGCGCTGGGGTCTGACGCAACCGACGCGCTCCTCGTCGCAGATGCCGATGTGCGGCCGCGCGCGCTCGAGGAAAGCGGCTTCGCGTTCACGCACCGCACGGTCGAGGAGGCTGTCGCCTCCGCCGTTCCGGCGCACGACAACGACTGACGGTCGGCCGGCGGACGCAGCCGGCTCGCGGACCCAGGCACGCGGGTCAGGTGCGTGGGCTCAGCCGCATGGACTCAGGCACGCGGGTCAGCCGCGCGGACGCAGCCGGCGCGGGGTCAGCCGGCGCGTCGCTCCACGCCCTCGAGCCGGATGGCCGTCCGCACGGCCTCGCGAGCGCGACGCCTGTCGCCGGCGGCGTCATACGCGAGGGCGAGACGGTAGCGCGCACGCCAGTCATCGGGATGTGCTTCGACGTCGGCGCGGTACGGGGGAAACAGGGCGTCTCCGTCCTCGCGCTCGATGCGGCCACTGGGTCGCACGGGCAGATCTTCGTCGGGGAGCCCGCCTTCGGCGTCGAGCCGCTCCCCCAGACGCTGGGCGCGCACGCCGAACCAGAGTTCACGACCGATCGCCCACAGGGCCAAGAGCGGCAGCACGAGGAGCGCGATGCCCATGACGACGCCGACCGTCTCACCGCTGGCCAGCAAGACGACCGCCCTCTGCCCGGCGAGGAAGACGTAGAGAAGCAGCAACACCGTCATCAGGGCGACGGCGAGGCGGACCCTCATGCGCTGGTTGCGCCGGCCACCTGGCCCGACACATCACCGTCGGCGATCGGTGCTTCCGCCCGGACGGGTCGCGTACGGACACCGATATCGATGAAACTATCGAGGCCGATGACCACACCCGTCGCTTCCCTGGCTGCGGCCAGGGCGATCCGGATGCCCGGGGCGTACGCCGTGGCAGGATCCACGGTGTCGTGCACGATCGTCAACGACTCGCCCGCACCCGAGAGAACCGTCTCCTGCCGGGCGACGACGCCAGGACGGCGCAGCGAGTGGATGGGGACGGATGCCACGCGCTGGCCGCGCGCGCGCTGATCCACGTGCGGAGAATCGACGGGGCCGACCTCGACGCGCGCCGCGGCGATGAGCTCGGCCGTGCGCACGGCCGTGCCGCTCGGTGAATCGACCTTCGTCTCGCGGTGGGCCTCGATGATCTCGATCGAGCGGAAGAAGGGTGCCGCCGCGGCCGCGAGTGCACTGCCGATGACGGATCCGAGTGAGAAGTTGGGGATGAACACGGCGCCGGTGCCGCTGGCATCCACGAGCGGGCGAACGAGGGCGATGCGCTCGTTCGACCAGCCGGAGGTTCCGACGAGCACGTTGATGCCACGGTCGATGGCGGCGCGCACGATGTCGATGGACACGGCGGGTGTCGACGCGTCGACGACCAGATCGGCACCGTCGAGTTCGCTCATCGCGGACTTCGAGGTGAGCACAGCCGACACCTCGAAGCCCTCTTCGGCCTCGACGACCTCACGGATCACTCCCCCGAGCTTGCCGGTCCCGCCCACGATGGCCACACGCGTCGTCATGCCTCCAGCCTAGGCGGCAGGGACGCGGTCGTCGCGCTCGGAGCCGACCCCGCTTCCGGCTGTCGTGTCCCGGCCCCGTCGGGGAGCAACACCGACCGTCAGCGCAGGGTCTTCACGCGCCAGGTGACGTTCTGTCGAGGATCCCCCGACTCCGACTCCTCGATCCGGTCGACGACGAAACCCTCGCGCTCGTAGAAACGCCCCGCTCCGTCGTTGACCGTGAAGTGCTCGATCCCGACACGGTCGGCGCCGGGTAAACGCGCATACACCGCGTCGAGCAAGCGGAGTCCCACCCCCTGGCCGCGCAGCGCGGGGTCCACATACAGCTTCCAGATCATCGGCGGGGTCATTCCGGGATCGAACTGCGCCACTCCCACGACCTCGTCGCCGTGAAGTGCGATGATCACCCGACCGTCTCGCACCGCCGGGCGCATCTCGGCGTCGCTCCACCAGCGCTCGACCTGCGCCGTCGCGGCCGCAACGCCGAGAAGGGGGGTGTAGTGCGCCACCACATGACGCTCACCGAAAGAGCAGACGTCCGCGGTGTCCGCGTCGCCCGCCACCCGGATACGGAGGGATGCCGACATGCCGGTGACTCTACCGAAGGACCGGTCCTGTGCTCACGCGGCATCATGACAGGGTGAGCGAGACAGACGCCACCCGGCGCTTCTCCGACACCGTCGCCGATTCCTCTGCCGCAGTTGTGCCGGACACACGCGCGGAGGCGCCGCTCGACCTCGGTGTGATCGCCCAGTTCGCCGCCGCTGAGCATCCCGGCTCGTCGCGGGGGCGACGGTCAGACGGGGAGCGGGTCGACCAGCCCTGTGCGCAGTTCGACCGGCAGATGCGCCAGGTCGTTGTGCGACAACAGGGTCCAGGGACGCCCCTTCTTCTGGGCGATGACGGTCAGGCCGCAGTACGCCTGGTTGATCGTCATCCAGCGCCACTCCGGAGCCTGCAGAACCTCGCGGACGAACCACGAGATGACGAAGTTGTGCGTGATGAGCAGCTCGTGCACCTCACCGGCCTTGCGGGCGAGGAACTCGGCCGTGGCATCCGCCATCTGGGCGCGACCCGCGTCGACCTCCGCCTCGGTGACCGAGCCGAAGAACGGCTCGTACGCGGCGGGCGTCTCCGGCGTCATACCGGTCGGCACGCAGTCGAACAGCAACGCCGACGGTTCGGGAGAGACCGAGGGCAGACGTTCGGCGACGGCACGGGCGGTCTGCGCCGCGCGCTCGAGCGGCGAATGCCAGACCGCATCGAGAGGGAGTCCCGACAGGCGGTCGGCGAGCAGTGCCGCCTGGCGCTGACCGCGAGGAGACAGAGGTCCGTCGGCGAGGCCATGCTCGGCATCCTGATGCTCGCCATGGCGCACCAGGTAGATGTAGTGCGTCACGTCAGCTCACCTCATCGTCAGTCCTACGGCCCCCCGCCGCACATCTCCCACCCTACGTCACGACCCCACAAGGGGGTCGGTCACTGCCCGGAGGGGACGGTCACTCGGCGGCGCGGGCGATGTCGGACAGCTGGGCGCGGCTGAGGCGCACGCCCACGGCGCGCATGCACTCGACGACGTGACGGGGCGCGAACGCGTTGACGATGGGCGCGACGACGATCTTCTGCGCGAGGAGCCAGGCGACCGCGACGGCGGCATCGGGGATGCCCAGCTCGGTGCCGACCGTGTCCAGGGCGCGCAAGACCCTCGAGCCCCGCCGGTTCAGGTGGGCGGCGAGTTGCGAGCCGCGCACCGACCTCGACTGCTGATCGCGCGTCCGCGTCTCTCCGGCGAGGAAGCCATGGGCGAGCGGGTGCGAGGGCGTGACGGCGATGCCCTGGGCCGCCGCGATGAGACGAAGGTCCCCGTCGAACTCGTCGCGACGCAGCACGTTGTACGGGACGTCGAGGACGGTGATGCGCGGGTATCCGGCCGACGACAGGATTCTCGCCTCGACGAGCTGAGCGGCGGTGTATCCGTGAGCGCCGACGGCACGCACCTTGCCGGACTCGACGAGCCATTCGCTGGTGGCGAGGGTGTCTTCGAGCAGGGCGGTGTCGCCGCGAGCGGCGTCGAGCGACAAGACGTCGATCCGGTCCGTCCCCAGACGCTGGAGCGATGCCTCGACGGCACGCACGAGGTTCACGGAATCGAGTCCGGGGTTGTCGGGGTGACGCCCGACGCGGACGGTGAGTACCATCTCGTCGCGAGCACGCCGCGTGCGCATCCACTCGCCGATGATGAACTCGCTGCGGCCGGCGGCGTAGCTGTCGGCGGTGTGGAGGGCGTTGCCACCGAGCTCGGCGTACGCGTCGAGGATCTCGTGGCTGGTTTTCGCGTCGACGTTCCAGCCGAACTCTCCCCCGCCGAGGAAGAGCGGGAACACCGTGAAACCGGTCTCTCCGAGGGGAACGCGCACGTGCGAGCCGAGGCCCGGCCCCTGGAGTGTCACCGGGGCGGAGGGGTGCGGCGGACGGTCGCGGCGACGGCGCGACGAGGCGACGTTCTCGACGCCCGAGCCGCTCATGGGATCTCCCTCGAAGCGTCGGGGGATCGCCCGGCAACACCCGACGTCCACGCCCCCCGACGCGTACTTCGAGGGTAAAGCCTCACCAGGAGCACTCCGCGGATTCACCCGCCCTCGCGATAAACATTGCGTAACGCTTCGATCACACGACGGATGCCCGCCCCGCACGAAGCGGGACGGGCATCCGGTGGGGCGAGGATCAGCCCTCGGCGGGAGCCTCCGGGCCCTCGCTCGCGGCGGCCGAGCTCTGCGTGTCGGCGGGCTCCGGCGTGGTCGCTTCCTCGTCGAGCACGGGCTCGAGCGACAGCTTGCCGCGGTCGTCGATCTTCGTGATGCGCACGAGGATCTTGCGACCGACCGAGAGCACGTCCTCGACGTTCTCGACGCGCTTGCCGCCGGCGAGCTTGCGGACCTCGCTGACGTGCAGCAGGCCGTCCTTGCCGGGGAGGAGCGAGACGAACGCGCCGAAGGTCGCGATCTTGACGACGGTTCCGAGGAACTGCTCGCCGACCTCGGGGTTGGTGGGGTTGGCGATCGCGTTCACCTGGGCGCGGGCGGCCTCGGCCGAAGGGCCGTCGGTCGCGCCGATGTACACGGTGCCGTCGTCCTCGATCGAGATCTGGGCGCCGGTCTCGTCCTGGATGGAGTTGATCGTCTTGCCCTTGGGGCCGATGAGCTCACCGATCTTGTCGACCGGGATCTGCACGCTGATGACGCGGGGCGCGGTCGGCGCCATCTCGTCGGGCGCGTCGATCGCGGCGTTCAGGACGTTGAGGATCGTCAGACGAGCCTCCTTCGCCTGGGTGAGGGCTGCGGCCAGCACCGACGACGGGATGCCGTCGAGCTTCGTGTCGAGCTGGATCGCGGTGATGAACTCCGAGGTGCCTGCGACCTTGAAGTCCATGTCGCCGAGGGCGTCCTCGGCGCCGAGGATGTCGGTCAGCGCGGCGTAGCGCGTCTGGCCGTCGACCTCGTCGGTGACCAGGCCCATGGCGATACCGGCGACGGGGGCGCGAAGGGGCACACCCGCGTTCAGCAGCGACAGGGTCGAGGCGCAGACCGAGCCCATCGAGGTGGACCCGTTGGACCCGAGGGCCTCGGACACCTGACGGATCGCGTAGGGGAACTCCTCGCGGCTGGGGAGCACCGGAACGAGGGCACGCTCGGCCAGGAAGCCGTGGCCGATCTCGCGACGCTTCGGGCTGCCCACGCGGCCGGTCTCACCGGTCGAGTACGGCGGGAAGTTGTAGTGGTGCAGGTAACGCTTGCTCGTGATGGGCGAGAGCGAATCGATCTGCTGCTCCATCTTGAGCATGTTCAGCGTGGTGACGCCCAGGATCTGGGTCTCGCCGCGCTGGAAGATCGCCGAGCCGTGGACGCGCGGGATGACCTGCACCTCGGCGTCGAGCGGACGGATGTCGGCGAGGCCGCGACCGTCCATACGGACACCCTCAGCGAGGATGCGACCGCGGACGATCGTCTTGGTGACCGACTTGTAGGCGGCGGCGAATTCGAGCGTCGCGACGGCGGGCAGTTCGCCCGACTCGACAGCGGCGACGAGCTGCTCCTTGACCGAGGACTTCACCTCGTCGTCGGCGTTCTGACGCTCCTGCTTGTCGGCGATCTGGTAGACGGGCACCAGACGGTCGTAGGCACGGCCGGCGACGAAGTCGTAGGTCTCCTGGCTGTACGCCGGGAAGACCGGGTACGACTGGATCTCCTTCGACGCGGTACGAGCGACCTCGTTCTGCGCGTCGACGAGCTGACGCAGGAAGGGCTTGGCGGCCTCGAGGCCCTCGGCGACGACCTGCTCGTTGGGCTTGGTCGCGCCGCCCTTGATCATGTTCCAGCTGCCCTCGGTGGCCTCGGCCTCCACCATCATGATGGCGACGTCACCGTCGTCGAGCACGCGGCCCGCGACGATGAGATCGAAGACGGCCTCTTCGAGCTGCGTGACGGTCGGGAACGCGACCCACTGGTCGGCGTGCTCGCCGTGGCCGGGGATGAGCGCGAGGCGCACACCGGCGATGGGGCCGGAGAACGGCAGACCCGAGATCTGGGTCGACATCGAGGCCGCGTTGATGGCGAGGGCGTCATAGAACTCGCCGGGCGCGATCGAGAGGACGGTGACGACGATCTGGACCTCGTTGCGCAGGCCGTCGACGAACGACGGGCGCAGCGGGCGGTCGATGAGGCGGCACACGAGGATGGCCTCGGTCGAGGGGCGACCCTCGCGACGGAAGAACGAGCCGGGGATCTTGCCGGCGGCGTACGAGCGCTCTTCGACGTCGACGGTCAGCGGGAAGAAGTCGAATCCTTCACGCGGGTGCTTGCCGGCGCTGGTGGCCGACAGAAGCATGGTCTCTTCGTCGAGGTAGGCGGCGACAGCGCCCTGGGCCTGCTGAGCGAGGCGACCGGTCTCGAAGCGAATGGTGCGGGTGCCGAACCGGCCGTTGTCGAGAACGGCTTCGGCGGCGGTGATTTCTGGACCTTCCAAGAGGTCCCTCCTTCTTTGTTTAGGCTCGCCGCCCCGTGTGGGCGACGAGCTGACATGCGAAGGAGCAGGAACAGGCAGAAAGGGCGCGCCGACGTGTCGGCCCGGAATTCCCGGCGACTGGCCACCAGTAGACGACCACCCGGCGAAGCGACGGGGAGTCCACCACAGGGGACCAGCGTCTGCCGGCCTGCTCCGTGTGCTCATATGGAATTGAGCGGATGCCAAGACGGCACCCCGACAGAGCCTAGCAGCGCGGTGCCCGCGAGGGTGGTTCCGACACGGCGCGGCGAATACAGTGGCCTCATGGGCCTCATTCGTCGCACCAGTCACACGCTTCTCGCGTGCGCATTGATCGGTGCGGCGTTCGCCCCTTCCCCCGCCTCGGCGGCATCGGTCGCATCGTCCGCTCCCGTGCGCATCGTCGCCGCCGCGGCGGACGACGACGATCCCGCCGTGGTCGAGGTGAAGAAGGCGCTCGACACCGCGGAGGCATCGGCGGCTGCGGCATCCCGGCGCGCTCTCGACGCGTCGGCGGAGGCCGAGCGCACGCGCGTGCACGCGGAGGCGACGGCCGCTCGAGCGGCCGCATTGACGGCCCAGAGCTCCGCGGCGGACACGACCATGACCCTCACCCAGGCACGCGCCGGGGCGAGCGCCGCCCGCCTGTATCGCACCACGACGAACGGTCCGCTCGTCGCGCAGCTGCTGTCGAGCGCCGACCCCGACTCACTGCTGGAGAGACTGGGAATCCTCGACCGTGTCGCCGCCACGACCACGCGGGCCGCGGGCGACGCGCGCAGTGCTGCCGATGTCGCGACCTCGCTGCGCGTGCAGGCAGAAGCGGCTCGCGCCGAAGCCGACCGCCTCTCGACCGAGGCCGCGGCGACCGCGGCGAACGCACGAACCCAGGCCGACGCGGAAGCGGACGCCGTCCGCTCGACGCAGGCCGAGCTCGACACACTGTTCGCGCGACTGGCGGCCCTGCGCGAGACCACCGCTCAGCAGGAACGTGAGAAGCACTTGCGGGAGCAAGCCGAACGCGAGGCACAGCAACCGGGCGGGAACGGCGGAACCGGTGGCGACGACGGCGGTGCCGGCAACAACGGCGGCGCCGGCGACAACGGCGGAGCCGGCAACGGCGGCGGCGGCGACAACGGCGGGGCCGGTAACAACGGCGGCGGCAACAACGGCGGCAGCAATAACGGCGGCGGCAATAACGGCGGCGGCAACAACGGCGGCGGCAACAACGGCGGCGGCGGAAACGGCGGCGGCGGAAACGGCGGCGGCGGCGGGAACGGCGGCGGAGGCGGCGGCGGCACGACTCCTCCCCCCACAGCGCCCGCGGGTCCGATCATGAGCCCGGGCGAAGCGCGCGACTACGCACGCGGCGCGATCGGCGGCTACGGATGGGGCGGCGATCAGTTCTCCTGCCTCGTGTCGCTGTGGAACCGCGAATCGGGATGGCGCGCCGACGCTCTCAATCCCTGGAGCGGTGCGTACGGCATCCCGCAGGCGCTCCCTGGCGAGAAGATGGCATCCGCCGGTCCCGACTGGCGCACGAACGCGGCGACCCAGATCGCCTGGGGGCTGTCGTACATCAGCGCGCGCTACGGCACGCCCTGCGGCGCCTGGGCGCACTCCGAGCAGACCGGTTGGTACTGAGTCGACCCGTCGACAGGCTCAGCGACCTCCTGCCCAGGCGCTGAGCCGGTCGGAGCCTCCGGACCGGGCTAAGACGTGTGCAGACGCTCCCGGTCGCCCCGGGTCGGCAGCTCGATATACCCGGAATGCTTGGCCGAGAGCCCGTCGCCCGCCGTGCGTCCGCGCACTCGGCGCCAGAGCCACGGCAGGGCGTCGCGGGTGACCCATCCGCCGCGCGGCGTCTCGTCGTCGGCGTGCAGTGCCTCGTCGAGGCCGAGCAGGGCCCGGGCGTCGGGCACGCCGAGTGCCTCCGCGGCCCGATAGGCCACGAGGCGGTGCCCGGCTGAACGCAGGTGCACCAGATCGTCGGCCCACAGCGGGAGCTCGCCGAGTTCGGCCACGGCCTCGAGGTCGAGCAGGATCGCCCCCTGCTCGGACGCGATCCGGCGCAGTTCGACGTTGTACGCCGAGAAGCGCCTCGCGAACAGGCGCGCCGCGGCCCGGTGAGGCAGGAACGTGGTGACCAGGAGCACGTCGGCGCCGGTCCGCCGCACCGCGCGCACCGCGGACTCGACCTCGGCGACGATCGCGGGGATCACAGGATGCGGACCGACGAGGTCGTTCGCCCCGATGAGGATCGACACCAGATCGGGCGCGAGGTCGAGGGCCGCGGGCACCTGCTCGTCGATGAGGTGGCGCACACGCCGACTGCGCACCGCGAGGTTCGCGTACCGGAACGGCCCCTCGTCGGTCGTGCCGGCGAGCAGTTCGGCGAGACGATCGGCCCAGCCGCGGTACTCCCCCGACGGCATCCGCGACTGATCGCACAGTCCCTCGGTGAGCGAGTCCCCGAGGGCGACGAAGCGTGTCCATTGCCCGCGGGTCCGGGATGCCACACGCGCGGCCGGACGGCGCGCCCCGCGGACGAGCAGGTTGTCGTCGATGGTGCGAAGCTCGCGCGCTTCGCGATAGTGCCCCACGAGGTCGGCGGTGAGCGCGCCCCAGGTTCGGCCGGCGACCGCCTCGCGCGCCGCCCGCGAGAAGGCCTGCCGCTTCGCCTCGTCGCCCACCAGGTCCGACACGCGGGCGCGGAGATCGTCCAGGTCGCCGGGCCGGTACAGCCACCCGTCCACGCTGGAGCGGACGAGATCGAGCGGGCCGCCGACCCCCGTCGCCACGACCGGCACGCCGCTCGCGAGCGCTTCTTGGATCGTCTGTCCGAAGGTCTCGCTCTCGCCCGGGTGCACGAACACGTCGAAGCCCGCCATCACCCGCGCGAGCGCGTCTCCCGAGAGATGTCCGGTGAAGACGGCATCCGGGATCGCCTCACGCAGAGCGGCCCGTGAGGGGCCGTCGCCGACGATCACCAGGCGGGTGTTCGGCACACCGGCGATCGCGCGCAGGTCGTCGACCTGCTTCTCCGGCGCGAGCCGACCGACGTACCCGACGATGCGTTCGCCGGAGGGTGCGATCTCGGCACGCCACGCGTCATCGCGGTGAGCGGGCGCGAAGCGCACGGCATCCACTCCCCGCCCCCACCGCCGAAGGCGATCGACGCCGAGGCTCTCGAGCTGGCGCATCGAGGCGGAGGAAGGCGCGAGGGTGAGGGTGGCACGACGATGCAGGCGCGTGACGTGCCCCTCGACGAGGGCTGTGGCATGCGGCAGGCCGTACTTCTGCGCGTAGGCGACGACGTCCGTCTGGTAGACGGCGACCGTCGGGATCCGCAGGGCGTCGGCGGCCGCGAGTCCCTGCCACCCGAGGACGAACGGGGATGCCAGGTGCACCACGTCGGGGTCGAAGTCGCGCAGCAGTGCACCCAGGCGGGCCGCGCGGGCGAAGACGACCCGGACCTCGGGGTAGGACGGCAACGGAACGGAGCGCAGGAGCTCCGTGCGGGCTCCGTGCAGGTCGGCCGTGACGTCGCCGGACTTGGGGGCGATCACCAATGTCTCGTGCCCCGCCTCGGCGAGATGGCGCAGCACGTGGAGAACGGAACCGGTGACCCCGTTCATGTGCGGGAGGAAGGATTCGGCCAGCAGCGCGACTCTCACGAGACCAGGGTGGGGCGCAGCGAGGCGTGACGGGGGCACTTTCGGGTCGACGTTCGCGATGTTCACCGGATGCTCCGCTGGGCGTCACCGCCGCGTGGGCGGGGCGTCTCGATCGGAGGCGGAGAGTGACCGAATGGACGGGATCGACGCCTGGCTGCAGGTGATCGCGGCGAGCCCGTGGGCCCTCCTCGGGATGGCGGCCCTGGTGTTCGCGGATGCCTTCCTCGTCGTCATCCCGGGTGAAGCGGCCGTGACCGCGTTCGGGGCACTGGCGGTGTCGCACGGCACGTTCCCGTTGGCGTCCGTCATTCTCGTCGCGGCGGTCGCCGCCTTCGCGGGTGATGCGTGCTGCTACCTCGTGGGCCGGACCGTCGGCGTGGAGCGGTGGGCGTGGATGCGCGGGCCGCGCGTGCGCGGCGCCCTCGACTGGGCCGGGGCGCGCCTCGAACGCAACGCCGCGGTGGTGCTGTTCACGGCACGGTTCGTGCCGTTCGCGCGCCTCGCGGTGAATCTCGCGGCGGGGGCGGCGCGGGTGAACCCGGTGCGATATCTCGGGGTGGCCGCTCTCGCTGCCCTCGCGTGGGCGGCCTACCAAGCCGTGATCGGCGCGGTCGTCGCGGCAGTGGTGCCGGGTGGGCCGGTGGTGGCTGTGGTCGTGTCGATCGCCGTGGCGGTGGGAATCGGCGTCGGGATCGACCTCGTGCTGGCCCGGCGTGCGAAGCGACGGGCGGCGGCGCGAAGCTGAATCGCGGACACGGCGCGGCCGACCGGCGGGGCGCGTTCCCCGCGAGCGCAACTCGCAGAACGCTGCGCGTCTCGGAGCTCTCAGGGCGATCCCACCGGGAATCGGGCCGTTCTCCGAGGTCCCGGATGCCGAGACCCGGCGCTCACACCAGCGCGAGCGTCTGCTCCGCGGCATCGACCAGCGCGCGGCCGTACGAGGGGCCGTGTCCCGCGGCATGGACGGCCAGCGGGTGCAACTGGTGCAGGGGAACGCGGTCGCGCCATCCCGCGCGGAGCGGCCGGGCCTGGTCATATGTCGAGAGGATCTGTTCGAGGAACGGGCAGCCGAACAGCGCGAGCATCGCCAGATCGGTCTCCCTGTGCCCGCCGTGAGCCGCGGGATCGATCAGCACGACACCCTCGGACGACCACAGCACGTTGCCGGCCCAGAGGTCGCCGTGCAGGCGGGCGGGCGGCTCGTCGTCGTCGAAAGCGCCTTCCGCGACGAGGGCGCACGCGCGGCCCACCACCTCGGCTCCGGATGCCGAAAGGTTCCCCGCCGTGACCGCGATCGGCACGAACGGCTCCACACGCTGTGCGGCGTAGAACGCGCCCCACGTCGCGCGCGGGATCGCGGGCTGCGAGCGCCGGCCGATGAAGATGTCTCCCGTCCAGCCCGGAGGGGCGGCGCCGAAGGCCGCCGCCCCGGCAGAGTGCGTGGCAGCGAGCGCGGCGCCGAACGCCTCGGCGGCCTCGACCGCCGGTCGCACCTCGTCGACGCGCTCGATCGCGATCCGCCCTTCTGACATGTCGATCACTCGGGCGACGCGAACCCCGCCGGCCTCCGCGAGCCAGCGCAGCCCCGCCGCTTCCGCGGCGAAGAAGCCGGCGGGGGCGTCGGCGCGGGTCTTCACGTGCTGTTCCATCGGCCCAGTCTGTCGCGATGTCGGAGGTCCGGGGCAGCATGGGGGAATGAGCGACGGCTACGACCCGGACTTCCTCGGCATCCCCCTCCCCCTTCCCTCCCCCGCTGCGCCGACGACGCGACTCGACTACCCGCGGTTCTCGGTGCTGCTCGATGAGGAGCGGAGGTTCGCGGCGGTCACGGCCGTCGTCATCGACGGGGCGACGCTGCGCGATCTGCCCCGGACCGGCGAATGGCGGCTCGACCCGCGCGTGCCCGCCGCGTCTCAGGCCGGTCCCGAGGTCTACAACCGCAACGATCTCGACCGCGGGCATCTCGTGCGCCGCCGCGATCCGGGGTGGGGGTCGGCGAAAGAGGCCCAGGATGCCACCGAAGCGACGTTCTTCTACACGAATGCCGCGCCGCAGGCGGCGGGGTTCAACCAGTCGAAGGAGCTGTGGCTGGGGCTGGAGGATCACGTGCTCGCCTACGCCGAGTCGACCGACCAGCGCCTGGCCGTCTTCACTGCGCCCGTCCTCGGCGACGACGATCCGCCGTACCGCGGCATCCGCGTGCCCCTGCGGTTCTGGAAGATCGTGGCGTGGCACAGCGGCGATGTCCTGTCGGCGGCGGGCTTCCTCCTCGATCAGACCGACCTCGTCGACACCCGGCAGCGGCTCACGGTGCCGCCGCTCGGAGCGTTCCGCACCTTTCAGGCGCCGATCGCCGACATAGCGGCCGAGGCCGGCATCGACGTGGGGCCGCTCGCGAGCGCCGACGTGTTCGTGCGGCGCGGGCTGCGCCCGGTCTCCGCCCGCGAGCTCCGGGAGGTCGACGACATCGTGCTGTGAGCGACTCCGTTGCGGAGCGATGCGCGCGGGGGGGGGGGGGGGGGGGGGGGGCAGATGAACTCGCCGCGTGTGAGCGCCCTTCGCCGCCGAGCGGGGCCACGTCGGCGGCTCTCAGCGCACCCGCCCCGCGCGCAGCGAGCGACGCGCGCCGGCCGGGCCTTCGCCCAGCCGTACGGCGTGCGGCAGCGACGGAGGCCTGTGGAGCGTCAGCACCACCCGGGCACGAACGCCGGTGCCGGCGGGCCTCAGCGCACCCGCACCGCGTGCAGCAGCGTGTCGATCGCTGTCGCCGCGTGTCCGCCGCGCAGCTCGGCATCCAAGTTCGTCCGTGTGATCCGTTCGCATCGCTCGACGCGGAACCGGTCGTCGAGAGCGACGCGCAGCAGCTCCGGCGTGTAGAGGACCGCGGGGTCTGACGGACCGTGACCGCCCGCGGCGATGTTGGCGACGTCGTGACCGATCACCACGAGCGTTCCGCCGGGCGCGACCCACTCTGCGATCCGCGCGACGGCGGCGGCGCTGTCACGCAGGTGCAGATAGCAGGACACGACGAGGTCGATGGATTCCCCGGGAGCCCAGGCGTGCACATCTGCGTGCACCCAGGTCACGGCGTCCGCACCGGGACGGGCCGCGGCGAGCGCGAGCCCCTCCGAGGAGAAGTCGATTCCCGTGGTGGCCCAGCCGCGTGCAGCGAGCCAGGTCGCTGTGCGCCCGTCGCCGGTCGCGACGTCGATCGCCGTGCCCGGCGTGAGCTCGGCGACGATCTCCCGCACCACCGCGGGCGGCTCGGCAGCCCAGACTCCTCCGGCGGAGGCCCGGTAGCGCTCGTCCCACTGTGTGGCATCCATGGGATTCCCTCTCGTCGTTGTCACCCTAGGACCGCGCGCGACGCCGCAGAACCGGAGATGGGCATCGGATTCGGAGATTTCCGCCGACTCGGTCCGGATCCGGTGCATCTCTCCGGATCCGGTGCACAGCCCGGAATCCGATGCATGCCCGCACCGTCCCGCACGCCCGCTCGACCCCGGCGCCGGCCCGGGCGCTCTCCGGCACACGACGACGCCCGGCCACCCTCACGGGCGACGGGGCGTCGAGACCGGGGTCACTCCCCCGACAGACCGCCGAGCAGGTGACCGAAGGACCGGCCCTCGCCGAGGTACGACGACGGGTCGAACGGGTCGGCGTCGCGGACAGGTTCGCGCGCCGCGATCGCATCGGCGAACTCGCGAGCACCGCGATCGACGCGCGAGCCGAGCGGCGCGACCTCGTCGGCCGCGGAACCCCAGTCGCTGGAGGCCGCGAACACCCCGGTGGGCACGGGATTGGCGTGCAGGTAGGTGAACAGCGGACGGATCGCGTAGTCGATCGCGAGCGAGTGCCGGGCCGTCCCGGCGTTCGCGCCGATGAGCACCGGAGTGCCTGTCAGCGCCTGCGGGTCGAGCACGTCGATGAACGACTTGAACAGGCCCGAGTAGCTCGTCGAGAAGATCGGCGTGACGGCGATGATGCCGTCGGCCGAGACGACCGCGTTGATCATCTGCTCGAGCGCCGGAGGAGCGAAGCCCGTGAGCAGGTTGTCGGTCAGGTCGTGAGCGTAATCACGCAGCTCGAAGACGTCGCTGGTGGCGTCGATCCCGCGCTCGCGCAGTTCTGCGAGCACAGCGTGAGCCAGACGGTCACCGAGCATGCGGGTCGACGAGGGCGTCGACAGCCCCGCGGTGATGACCGCGATACGCCGGGCGGCCATCTCAGGCACCGACCTTGGTCGCCGCCGCACCGAAGGCGCTGCCCGAACGCGGAGCGGCATCCTGGTAGGGGCTGCCCGCGACCATGTTGTCCCCGCGGTTCGCACCGGGGACCGCCTGGCGCGGGGCGGCGCCGGCGTAGATCTTCTCGACGAGGTTCGCGTGCGTGGGCGCGTCGGGTACCTCGGCCGGACGGTTCTTCTGCAGCTCTTTACGCAGCACAGGGACGACCTCGGAGCCGAGGATGTCGAGCTGCTCGAGCACCGTCTTGGTGGGAAGACCCGCGTGGTCGATGAGGAACAGCTGACGCTGGTAGTCGCCGTAGGTCTCCCGCATCGAGGCGTACCGGTCGATGATCTGCTGCGGCGAGCCGACGGTCAGCGGGGTCATCTCGCTGAAGTCCTCGAGGCTCGGACCGTGGCCGTACACCGGCGCGTTGTCGAAGTACGGACGGAACTCCCGCACCGCGTCCTGCGAGTTGGCGCGCATGAAGACCTGCCCGCCGAGGCCGACGATCGCCTGCTGGGGCGTGCCGTGTCCGTAGTGAGCGAAGCGCTCGCGGTACAGCGTGATGAGGCGCTGGTAGTGCTCCTTGGGCCAGAAGATGTTGTTCGCGAAGAAGCCGTTGCCGTAGTAGGCGGCCTGCTCGGCGATCTCGGGCGTACGGATCGAGCCGTGCCAGACGAACGGCGGCACGCCGTCGAGCGGACGCGGGGTCGAGGTGAAGCCCTGCAGCGGCGTGCGGAACTTCCCCTCCCAGTCGACGACGTCCTCACGCCACAGCTTGTGCAGCAGGTCGTAGTTCTCGATCGTCAGCGGCAGGCCCTGGCGGATGTCCTTGCCGAACCAGGGGTAGACGGGGCCGGTGTTGCCGCGACCGAGCATGAGGTCGGCGCGACCGCCCGACACGTGCTGGAGCATCGCGAAGTCTTCGGCGATCTTCACCGGGTCGTTCGTGGTGATGAGCGTCGTCGAGGTGGTCAGGATGAGGCGCTCGGTCTGCGCGGCGATGTACGCCAGCGTGGTCGTGGGCGACGACGACCAGAACGGCGGGTTGTGGTGCTCGCCGAGAGCGAAGACGTCGAGACCGACCTCTTCGGTGTGCATGGCGATCGTGAGGGTGTCCTTGATGCGCTGAGCTTCGCTCGGCGTCTTCCCCGTCGTCGGGTCCTGGGTGATGTCGCTCACCGTCATGACACCGAACTGCATGCCGGGCCAGGTGGTGGTCTCGTTCGCCGTGGTCATCTGAATCAGTGCCCCTTAGTTTGTATGCATCTGAATATACATGGTGGAACGCGCGACGCCGATGTTTATTCCGCCGTACCTCATCGGCATCCGCGATCCACCCCCGTGGACCCCCGCTCGCGGTCCGTCTAGCCTCGCTGACGATGACGGATGCCACCACCTCCCCGCCCCCGAAGACCCGCGTGCCGTTCTGGGACAACGCCCGGTTCGCCGCGATCGTTCTGGTCGTGTTCGGTCACGCGATCCAACGATTGACCTACGACTCGGATGCCGCCGAGGCGCTGTACCTGCTCGTGTACGCGTTCCACATGCCCCTGTTCGCCCTGATCGCCGGCTCCTTCTCGTCGGCGGCGGAGCCGACCCGCCGTCGCATGGCGCGCCTGTTCACCGATCTGATCGCGCCGTACCTGATCTTCGAGACGCTGTGGACGATCACGCAGTTCCTCGTCACGGGGCGGACCGATCTCGACCCGGCCCAGCCGTCGTGGACGCTGTGGTTCCTCCTCGCTCTCGCGCTGTTCCGGCTCGTGCTGCCGTACCTGGCACTCCTGCATGCACCGGTGGCGTGGGCTGTGGCGATCTCGGTGGCGGCCGGCTACCTGCCGAGCATCGATTCGACGTTCTCGATGTCGCGCTTTCTCGGGCTCCTGCCGTTCTTCACCCTGGGCTGGTGGCTGCGGGAGCACGATGTCGTCACCCGCGCCGGATTGCTGGCGTCGCGGCCCGTGTGGCTCCGGGCGATCGCCGCGGCGATTCTGGTCGGAGCGGGCGTGCTCGCGTACGCGTTCGTCGACGTCTGGCGCGACGTCCGGCTCGGCACGTGGTTCTTCTTCGTCGACGCGTACACCGATCTCGACGCCCCGCAGTGGTGGGCAGGCGGGGTGCGTCTGGCGATCATCGCCCTGGCGCTCGTGCTGATGACGGCGTTCCTGCTGCTGATCCCTCGCCGCGAGACGACGTGGACGCACCTCGGCCGGAACACCATGTACGTCTACCTGCTGCACACGTTCGTGCTCTACCCGTTCCGGCAGTCGGGCGTTCTGCGGGGCCTCGAGCCGATGTGGTTGTGGATTCCGGCGGTGGCCGTCGCGAGCGTCCTGATCGCCCTCGCCCTGTCGAGCCGGCCGATACGGCGCGTCACACGTCCGCTCGTGGAGCCCCGGATGCCGTGGCTCTTCCGCGACCGGGAGCTCGGCGCAGGTCGCGCGTCCGGGTAGCCGCGGCTCGCGCCGATGCCTGCGGCTTCGGCAGGCTCAGCCGCCCCGTGCCCCAGGATCCTGGGCCCGTCGACGAGTCGGACCCCCCGTCGCCCTACGACGCGCCGAGCAGACCCGCCCCCACCGAGGTGCCCGCGGCCGGCGCGGGCGGCACGGCCCACAGCCCCGAGCCGACGTGACGGATGTATTCGCCCATGGCATCCGTGGACAGCGCCTTCTGAAGTGTGATGAAGCGGTCGGGGCTCTTCTGGAACGACAGGAAGAACAGCCCCGCGTTCAGTCGGCCGAGATCGGTCGTGCCGTCGACGAAGTTGTACCCGCGGCGCAGGATCCGGATACCCGCGTTGTTGTCGGGGTGCGCCAGGCTCACGTGGCTCCGCCGATCGATACGGGGCGTGCCGGTGGCATCCGTCGCGGCGAAATCGGGGGCGGTGAACTCGTCTCCGCCCGACAACGGAGCGCCCGCGCCCTTGTCGCGCCCGACCACACGGTCCTGCTCCGCGAGGCGCGTGCGATCCCACGTCTCGATGAGCATCGCGATGCGGCGCGCGACGAGGTACGACCCACCCGCGAGCCACGCCGGACCCTCGGATGCCGAGACCCACACGTTCTCCTCGAGCGCGGCCGTGTCATCGGCGAGGATGTTCGCCGTCCCGTCCTTGAAGCCGAAGAGGTTACGCGGCGTGGTCTGAGCGGCGGTGGTCTTCGACGTCCGGCCGAAGCCGAGCTGCGACCACCGGATCGTGGCGCGGCCGAAGGCGATGCGGCTGAGATTGCGGATCGCGTGCACCGCGACCTGCGGGTCGTCGGCGCATGCCTGGATGCACAGGTCGCCGTCCGAGCGCAGCGGGTCGAGATCGTCGTTGAGGAACGCCGGCAGGCGCTCCAGCCCCGAGGGCCGCTGCCCCTCGAGCCCGAAGCGCGCGTCGAAGAGCGAGGGACCGAAGCCGAACGTGATCGTGAGATTGCTCGCCGGCAGCCCGACGGCCTCGCCGGTGTCGTCCGGCGGAGCCTCGGGAGAGCCGCCGACGGCACCCGTGGCGCTGACGTCGAGACCCTGCATCATGCGGGTCGCGGCGTACGTCCAGTCCGACAGCAACTCCGCGAGGTCGTCCCGCGTCGTCCGCGCCATCATGTCGTACGCCGCGAAGTGCAGGTGCTCCTGCACCGGCGTGGTGATCCCCGGCTGATGGATGCCGGACGCCGGGGCCACGGCATCCATCACCCGTCGGGCCTGCTCCTGCCCGTAGGCGGCTCCCCCGACGATCCCGGCACCCGCACCGACGACGAGGCTCGTGGCACTCGCGCCGATCGCGAGGCCGAGGAGACCGCGTCGGGACACGCCCGCGGTCGGCTCCGTCGCGGAGGGAGACGCGGCGACCGCCGGACCCGAGGGTCCGGCGGCACCGGGAGTCTGCTGCTCGTCCGTCACGCTCACTCCAGGACGGTGACCGTCAGCTGCGACAGCGGTTCGGCCAGGGCGTTGATGAGGTCGGTCAGCTGACGCTTGTCGGCCTCGGTGATCTGGCTGTAGGGAGCGAAACCTGCATCGAGCGAGCCGTAGGTCGCGAGGGCCGCCTCGAGGTCGGCGTAGCCAGAGTCGATACGCGTGACGAGCTCGGCACCCTTGTCGCCCTTCGACTCGGCGAAGTCGCGCACGAGCGAGAACGCCATCTTCGACCCCTCGACGTTGGCGGCGAAGTCATTGAGGTCGGTCCCCGACCACCAGTCCTCCTCGCCGCTGATCTTGCCGGTGGCGACCTCGTCGAGCAGGGCGATCGCGCCGTTGGAGATGCCCGCGACGCCCTGGGCGTCCAGCGCCTGGATGAACTGGTCGCCGTGCACGTAGTCGTACAGCTCCTGCGTGTCGGCGATCAGCTTGTCACCGTACGTGGCGCGCTCGGCGGGGGTCGAGGGGGCCCAGTCCTTCCACGCCGGGGTCTCGCCGTCGGCGTTCAGCGCGTCCTGCGCGGGAACCCAGAGGTCCTTCTCGATGCGGTGGAAACCGGTCCAGTCCAGGCCCTCGGCCACGGCGTCGACCTCGCGGTAGTCGATGCGCGGGTCGAGGTCTCCGAGGGCCTCGGCGATCGGCTCGATGCGCTCGTAGTACGCGCGGACGCGGGGGAACTGCTCGCGCGCCGCGGCGTCGTCGCCCGACTCGTACGCGGCGGCGAAGGTCTGCACCGCGGGGAGCAGCTGACCGACCTGGTCCTTCACGAACGCGGCGTAGAGGTCGACCGCCTGCTGCTTCTGCTCGGCATCCGGCCCCTCGACCGCGACGGCGTCGCCGGTGACCGAGAAGCTCGCCTTCCCCACGCCGTCGCCGACCATGCCGGGCTTGCAGAGGGTGAAGTAGTCGCCCGGCTGCGCCACGACGGTGAGGTTGCGCGACGCGCCGGGGGCGATGTTCTCGACCTCACCGACGATCCGCAGACCATCGGATGCCAGCAGATAGAACTCGGTGACCTGGTCGCTCTTGTTGCTCACGTCGAACGCGACGGTGCCGCTGGGCGCTGAGGCGGCGGAGACCGCGCAGCCGTCGTCGGTCGAGGTGACCGTGAGGGCTCCGGAGGCGGCGGCGTCGGTCTTGGCGACGCAGCCGGAGAGGATGAGGGCGGCCGCGCCGGCCACGGCCGTGGCCGCGAGGAGGCGAGTCGGGGTCATGATGCTCCGTTCGGATGAGGGGCGGATGCCGCGGCGTCGGGCACGCGAGCGGCGTCGGGGGTTCGCGGGGCCGCGGCGGCCCCGGGGGTGTCAGCGGTGGGGCTGCTCTGCGGGGGCGCGGCAGCCGTCGGACGGCGATTCGCTCGCACGCCGCGGACGAAGAGGGGCACGACGACAGCGACGTACACGACCCACGCGATCACCTGCAGCCAGGTCATCGCGGGCATGAAGCCGACCGTGGCCTGCAAGAGAGCGGCGAGCGGGCCACCGGGAGCGATGACGCCCGAGACGTCGAACGCCCAGCCGAACGGGAGACCGGCCCAGCCGATCGCGACGAGCCCCGTCGCGGGGTCGATCGGAGCGCCCGCTCCGAAGGGGCCGGGGAGGGCGCCGGCCTCTTGCAGGTCGTGCAGCGCGTACGCGAGGACACCGGCCGCGACCACGACGAGAAAGCCCCCGGTCCAGGTGAAGAAGCGGCCGAGGTCGAGACGGAGCATGCCGCGGGCGATGAGCCAGCCGAGCACGACGGCGGCGACGAGTCCCAGGAGCGCGCCGAGCAGGGCGAAGGGCGTGTCGCCGAACGACTGCACCATCGACCACAGCAGCAGCGTCGTCTCGACGCCCTCGCGGGCCACCGAGACGAAACCGATCGCCACGAGGGCCCACACTCCCCCGCGCAGAGCTTTGTCGACGCCGCCCTCCAGGCCCGCTTTCATCGTGCGCCCGGCCTTCTGCATCCAGAAGATCATCCAGGTGACCATCGCCACCGCGAGCAGCGAGAGCCCGCCGCCGAGGAGCTCCTGCGCCTCGAAGGTGAGCATGTAGGCGCCGAAGGTGAAGACCGCGCCCACGGTGAGAGCCAACGCGACCGCGAGTCCCACGCCGACCCATAGACGCGGGAGCGCGTCTCGCCGCCCGAGGCGCGTGAGGTAGGCGACGAGGATGCCGACGACGAGCGCCGCCTCGAGGCCTTCGCGGAGGCCGATGAGGAAGGTGGCGAAGAAGCTGGCGAGCACGGGCGGGTTTCCGACTTTCGGGTTTCGGGGTGGGCGCCGCGGCACTGCGGGAAGGTAAGGACAGCCTCACCTGACCTGCCCACGATACGCAACGGTGCGGCCGGTTCGCACCCCGCCGATCGGCGGGGTTTAGCCGGTGAGACGTCGCACGGTGCATGCGGTGTCGGTGCCCGGCATCCCGAGATCTCCTGACGCGGAGATGATCCGTGCCGACGGTAACCATCGGCAACATTCGCCCGCCGCCGGGAAGTTCGACCTAGCCTCGTCGCATGTCCGACCTGAACCTCCCCGTGCTCGACCTCTCGCTCCTCGACCAGGGACCGGATGCCGCCGCCCGCTTCCGCGACGAGCTGCGCGCCGCGACCCACGACGTCGGCTTCTTCTACCTGACCGGAACGGGCGTCAGCCCCGAGCTCGAGGCGAAGCTCCTGCGGGCGGCGAAGGACTTCTTCGCCCTTCCCGAGGCCGACAAGCTCGCCATCGAGAACGTCACGAGCCCGCACTTCCGCGGGTACACCCGCGTCGGCGGCGAGCGCACACAGGGCCGGGTCGACTGGCGCGAGCAGATCGACATCGGACCCGAGCGCGAGGCGATCACCGACGGCCCGGGATACAACCGGCTCATCGGCCCGAACCTCTGGCCGGCCGCGCAGCCCGAGCTGAAGGACGTCGTCACCGAGTGGCACGACCACCTGACCGGCGTGGCCCGCAAGCTGCTGCGCGCCTGGGCTCTCGCCCTCGGCGCCGAGGAACAGTACTTCGACCGCCACTTCGGCGACCCGCAGACCCTCATCAAGATCGTTCGCTACCCCGGCAAGGACGACCCGACCCCCCAGCAAGGCGTCGGCGCGCACAAGGACTCCGGGGTCCTCACACTGCTGTGGGTCGAGCCCGGCAAGGGCGGCCTGCAGGTCGAGCGCGACGGTGAATGGGTCGATGCGCCCCCGGTGCCCGGCGCCTTCGTCGTCAACATCGGCGAGCTGCTCGAGTACGCCACCCAGGGCTACCTCACCGCGACCAACCACCGCGTGATCTCGCCGAGATTCCCCGACGAGCGCATCTCGGTGCCGTTCTTCTTCAACCCCGCCCTCGATGCACGCCTGCCGATCATCGAGCTGCCCGAGGAGCTGGCATCCGAGGTCCCGGGCGTGACCCACGACCCGACGAACCCGATCCACGCGACCTACGGCGAGAACGCCCTCAAGTCGCGCCTGCGCGCGCACCCCGATGTCGCGGAGCGCTGGCACGCCGACCTGCTGGCCGCGCGCGCGTCGTCCTGAGCCCGCGACGCCGGTCGCCCCGCGAGGCCGGAGCCGCCGCCCCTGATCGCGCATAAACGCCCTCTACGCGCATAAACGCGAGCACAGCGCGTTTCTGCGCTCAGAGGGCGTTCATGCGTGCGGACCCCGCTGGCGACCGGGCCGCGCGGAACAGTCGCCGCGAGCCCACGGCATCCGGGAATGACGAAGGCCGCCCCACACCGTGGGGCGGCCTTCCAAGAATGTTTTGCGCGATAGAACGCTGGTGCGATTAGCGACGCAGACCGAGACGCTCGATGAGCGAGCGGTAACGGTTGATGTCGACGTCCTGCAGGTAACCCAGCAGGCGACGGCGCTGACCGACGAGCAGGAAGAGTCCACGGCGCGAGTGGTGGTCGTGCTTGTGGATCTTGAGGTGCTCGGTGAGGTCCTTGATGCGCTGCGTCATCATCGCGACCTGCACCTCGGGGGATCCGGTGTCACCGGGGTGCGTCGCGTACTCTTCGATGATCGCCTTCTTGACGTCTGCTTCGAGTGCCATAGATGGGATCCCCTTCCTTCTCATTGCGCGGCGCCCGGCACCTGATGTGCGAGCTCTCTTTATCCGCGGCCGATCGAACGGCAACCGCATGAGTCTACCAGCATCCGGATGCCGTGACCGCACCGCTCCGCGCCGACCCTCCCCCGCCGCCACGGCGAGCGCGCCGGTGTCGGACGCCTGGCGTAGCCTCGATCCGTGCAGTTCACGGTCCGCGTCAAGCCCAGGAGCCGGCGCGGTCCCCTCGTCGAAGACACCGCCGACGGTCTCGTCGTTCATGTGCGCGAACGCGCGATCGACGGTGGCGCCAATTCCGGGGTCGAGAAAGCCCTCGCCGCGCACTTCGGCGTCGCACCGCGCGATGTCGAGATCCTGCGCGGGCACACGGCCCGGATCAAGCGCGTCGAGGTCGAGGCGTGAGCACCCGGCAGAGCGCGTTCATCGATCTGCGGCCGCTCACCACCTCCCCCGCTTTCGCGCGGCTGTGGATCGGGTCGACCCTGGCCGGCCTCGGCGGCCAGCTCACGGTGGTGGCTGTCATGCTGCACGTGTTCGAGCTCACGCAGAGCACGTTCGCGGTCTCGATGATCGCGGTCGCCGGGCTCCTGCCGATGGTCCTCGCCGGCCTCTATGGCGGAATGCTGGCCGACGCCTTCGACCGGCGGACGGTCGCGCTCGTCGCCGCGCTCGTGACCTTCGCCTCCACGGCCCTCCTCGCCCTCCTCGCCTGGACGGGCCTCGAGACCGTCGGGTGGCTCTTCGTGCTCAGCGTCGTGAACTCCGCGGCGAACTCGATCGTCATGGCGACGAAGTCGGCGATCACTCCTCGCCTCATCCCCCGAGAACTGCTCCCGGCAGCCGCCGCGTTGCAGGGTGTCACCGTGGGGATCATGGTCATGGCCGGACCTGCGCTGGCCGGAGTCCTCGTCGCCGTCGCCGGATACGCCTGGACGTACTCTCTCGACGTCCTGCTCATGACGTCGCTGTTCCTCGGCCTCTGGTCGCTCCCGCGACTGCGACCCGAGGGCGAGGTGGTGCGCCCGGGGCTGGAGTCGCTGCGCGACGGCGCCCGCTTCCTCCGGCGAGCCCCCAACATCCGCCTGCAGTACATCCTCGACATCACCGCGATGACATTCGGGCAGCCCGTCACCCTCTTCCCCGCGATCGGCGCGGTGCTGCTGGGCGGCGGCGCGATCACGACCGGTGTGCTCACCGCGGCCGTCGCGGCGGGCGCGTTCTTCTCCAGCCTCTTCTCGGGTCCGATCGGGCGGGTGCGCCGTCAGGGCCTCGGCATCGAGCGCGCGATCCAGGTCTACGGCCTCTCGATCGGCCTGTTCGGCCTCGTCCTGCTGGCGGCGACGCTCGGGTGGCTCCGCCCCGAGGTGGTCGACGAGACGCACGCCGCGGTCGCGCTCATCGTCCTCGCGGCGGTGGTGCTCGCCGTGTCGGGCGCAGCCGACAACGTCAGCGCGATCTACCGGTCGACGATGATGCAGGCGGCGGTTCCGGATGCCATGCGCGGGCGCCTGCAGGGCATCTTCGTCGTCGTGGTGGCCGGCGGTCCCCGCGTGGGCGCCCTGTATGCGGGCGCGCTCGCCACGCTGACCGCGCTCTGGGTGCCGCCGCTGTTCGGCGGCATCCTGATCCTCGCGCTCGTGGGAACTCTCGTCCGGTTCTCGCCCCGCTTCCGCCAGTACGACGCGCTGAATCCTCTCCCCTGACGGCGCCCGGCCCCCGGCGATTGTGACGTCGCGTTGCGCGGCGACAGCGCTACGGGCGGCGGCCGGGAAAGCATGGGGGGATGACGCGGACACGGGAGAGCAGTGCGCACTGGGGGACGTTCCAGGTCGACGTGTCGGACGACGGTCGCACGGTGCTCCGGACGCACCCCTACGACGACGACCAGGATGCGTCGCCGGCGATCGCCGGCGTGGCGGAGGCGCAGCATCACCCTCTCCGGGTCACCCGTCCGGCGGTACGGCGGCGATGGCTCGAACGCGGCCCCGGCCCTGACGATCAGCGAGGCGCGACCGACGACGAGTACGTGGAGGTCGAGTGGGACGAAGCGCTCGACCTGCTGGCCGCCGAGCTGGAGCGGGTTCGCACGGCGCACGGCAACCGCGCGATCTTCGGCGGCTCCTACGGATGGGGGAGCGCCGGCCGACTGCACCATGCGCAGGGTCAGCTCCACCGGTTCCTGAACGTGATCGGCGGCTACACCTCCTCCGTCAACGACTACAGCCGCGGGGCGAGCCTCGTCCTGCTTCCCCACCTCATCGGCGCGAACGGCATGGAGCACCTGCGCAAGCGCCCGCCGTCGTGGCCCCAGATCGCCGAGCACACCGACCTCCTGCTGTGCTTCGGCGGGATCCGCCTGTCGAACACCTCGGTGGTCCCCGGCGGCCACAACCGTCAGCTGGTCGGCGGGCTCTCCCGCGAGGCTGCCCGGAGCACCCGCATCGTGACGGTCTCCGCGCAGCGCGACGACATCGCCACCGACCTCGGCGCTGAATGGATCGGGATCCCGCCGGGCACCGACACGGCGCTCCTGCTCGCCCTCACGCACACTCTCGTCGACGAGGGACTCGCCGACGACGAGTTCCTGTCCTCGTGCACCGTCGGGGCCGATCGCGTGCGCGCCTACCTGCGGGGAGAATCCGACGGTGTGCCCAAGACGGCGGAGTGGGCGGCCGAGATCGTCGGACTGCCCGCGACGACGATCCGCGACCTCGCGCGGAGAGCGGCTGCCGGACGCACGCTGGTCAACGTGACCTACTCCCTGCAGCGCGCCGAACACGGCGAGCAGGCCGTTTTCGCGGCCTTGACCTTCGCCGCCTTCCTCGGGCAGATCGGACTTCCCGGCGGCGGGTTCTCGCACGGTTACGGCTCGATGGGCGACCACGGCATCGGCGTGGAGCAGGTGCCGCTCCCCACCTTCCCCCAGGGCCGGAACCCGGTGGACGACTTCATCCCGTGCGCGCGCATCGGCGACCTGCTCCTGCGACCGGACGAGGAGATCCCCTACGACGGTCGAACGCTCCCCCTGCCCGACATCCGGCTCGTCTACTGGGCGGGCGGCAACCCGTTTCACCATCACCAAGACCTCCGTCGTCTGCGCCGCGGGCTCGCGCGGATCGACACGCTCGTCGTGCACGAGTTCCACTGGACGCCGACCGCGCGACACGCCGACATCGTCCTGCCGGCGGCGACACCGCTCGAGCGCGAAGACCTCGCCGCCGGAGCCGGGGACACGCGGTTGCGCGCGATGCCTCGCGTCGTGGAGCCCGAGGGCGAAGCCCGTGAAGAGTTCTGGATCTACGACCGACTCGCGAGCCGTCTCGGTGCGGACTACGCCGAGGGACTCGACTCCCGCGGGTGGCTCGAGCGCATCTACGAGCAGTGGCGCACGCGGCACCCCGATACCCCGCCGTTCGCGGAGTTCTGGCGCGACGGCGGCACGCCGCTCCCCCGGCGCCCGTACCGGGACGGCGCCTTCTCCGCGTTCCGCACCGACCCGGTGACGCACCCGCTCGACACACCCAGCGGTCTGATCGAGCTGTTCTCGGCGACCCTCGACGGCTTCGCCCTGCCCGACACGGCGGGACACGCCCTGTGGATCGATCCCGCGGAGGAGCCGGACTCCCCCTACGACCTGCAGCTCCTCTGCAACCAGCCCTCCCACCGTCTGCACAGCCAGCTCGACATGGCGGCGCCCAGCCAGTCCACGAAAGTCGCCGGCCGCGAACCGGTGCGCCTGAACCCGGTGGATGCCGCCGCTCGAGGGGTGCGCGACGGTGACGTCGCGATCGTCCGCAGCGCGCAGGGCAGCCTGCTCGCCGGGGTGGTCGTCACCGATGCCCTGCTCCCGGGTGTCGCCCAGATGCACACGGGATCGTGGTTCGATCCCAGCGCACCGCACATCGCCGACTGCGTGAACGGCAACGTCAACGTGCTCACGAAGGACGTCGGAACGTCGACGCTGACCCAGGCCTCCAGCGGCGCGCGCGTGGCCGTCTCGATCGCGCGCTACGACGGCCCGCTCCCGCCGGTTCGCGCCTACGAGCCGCCGCCGTTGGCGGCCGGCCGCGATCGGCCCGCCACCAGCAGGTCCTGACCGCCATCCCTCGGCGGATTTCCGCCGTGGCAGTCGCCTGGCGCGCGCGATGTCGCACCCCGGGCCTATCGTCGGCATCGTGGCATCCGCTCCTTCCCCCTCCTCCGCATCCATCGCCGTGCAGTTCGTGCTCACGGGCATCGTGTGGGGCTCGAGCTTCCTGTTCATCGCGATCGCGCTGACCGGCATGACCCCGGCGCAGGTGGCGGGTGGGCGTCTGCTGTTCGGTGCGCTCGCCCTCGCGGCCATCGTCGCGATCCGCCGCGAGCGGCTCCCCCGCAGCCTGCGCGTCTGGGGACATCTGAGCGTGCTCGCCGCGACCTTCTGCGTCGTGCCGTTCCTGCTCTTCGCGTGGGCCGAGCAGCACGTGTCGTCAGGCCTGGCCAGCATCTTCAACGCGACCACGCCGATCATGACGGCGGTCATGGCGTGGGCGGTGTTCCGCGTCGAGAGCCTCAAGGTCGGCCAGCTCATCGGGATCGTCATCGGCATCGCGGGCGTCGTCGTGATCATCGCCCCCGGCGCCGTGTCCGACGTGGGCGACAGCACCGTCGCGCAGGTGGCGCTTCTCGGTGCGACGGCCTGCTACGGCTTCAGCCTCGCGTACATGCGCAGGTTCCTCGGCGACAGCGGTCTCTCGGGCATCGCCTTCGCGTTCGGCTACATCGGCCCGGCTGCGGCGTTCATGGTGCTGCTGTCGCCCGTGATCCTCGCCGAGCCCATGCAGCTCACGCTCCCGGTCGTCGCGAGCATCCTCGCACTCGGTGTGCTCGGCACGGGCATCGCCTACGTCTGGAACCAGAACACGCTGCGCGCCTGGGGCCCCACCCGCGCGTCGACGGTCACGTACATCACTCCCGTCGTGGGGGTGGCCCTCGGCATCCTGGTCCTCGGGGAGAAGATCTCGTGGAACGAGCCCGTCGGCGCGGCCGTGGTGTTCCTCGGGATCCTCCTCGTCCAGCAACGCCTGCGTCTGCCGCACCGCACCCGCGTCTGACCTCGGCCCTCGGCGACGACGCCGCCCCCGTATTCCGACGTGTCCCGGACCCGCGAGGAGCACGAAAGAAGGCCCCGGATGCCGTGGCATCCGGGGCCTTCGTGAGATCACCGCAGCGACAGCTGCGGAAAGCTCACGCCTGGAGGGCGAACTGCAGGTCGAGCTCGATGGTGACGTCCTTGCCGACGAGGACGCCGCCGGTCTCGAGCGCCGCGTTCCACGTGAGGCCGAAGTCTTCGCGGTTGATGACCGTCTTGGCCGTCGCGCCGCCCTTGTAGTTGCCCCACGGGTCGGTGCCGAAGCCGCCGAAATCGATCGAGAAGGTGGCGGGCTTGCTGACGCCGCGGATGGTGAGCTCGCCGTCGACGAGGAAGTCACCGTCTTCGACGCGGACGCCGGTCGAGCGGAAGTCCATGGTCGGGTAGGTCTCGACGTCGAAGAACTCGGCCGAGCGGAGGTGCTGGTCGCGGCCCTCGTCCTTGGTGTCGACGGAGGTGACGTCGACGGATGCCTCGACGGTGGCCTCGAGCGGGTTCTCGGGGGCGACGAGGGTCGCGCTCTTCATGCCGAAGGTACCGCGCACCTTGGAGATCATCATGTGACGGACGGTGAAGGTCACCTCGCTGTGCGAGGGGTCGAGCACCCAGGTGCCCGCCTTGTAGCCGGGGATGTCGAGGGTCGTTGCGTCGGTCATGTCACTCCTAGAGGTCTGGGGAGCCGATTCGGCGTCCTGCGGGAGTCAAACTCCCATTCACACGAATGTATTCCACGATCGTGGAAAAAGACGAACCCGAGGGTGCCTCAGCTCCCTCGGGTTCGTGAACATCAGGTTTCTTCTCAGCCGACCTTGAGCAGGTCGATGATGAAGATGAGCGTCTTGCCCCCGAGGAAGTGGCCGCCGGCCGGACCGTAGGCCAGGTGCGGCGGGATGACGAGCTCGCGGCGACCGCCGACCTTCATGCCCGGGATGCCGTCCTGCCAGCCCTGGATGAGGCCACGGAGGGGGAACTGGATGCTCTCGCCACGGCCCCACGACGAGTCGAACTCCTCGCCGGATTCGTACTCGACACCGGCGTAGTGCACGGTGACGGTGTCGCCGGGCTTGGCCTCGTCGCCATCGCCGACGATGATGTCGCGGATGACGAGGTCGGAAGGTGCGGGGCCGCTGGGAGCGTCGAACTCCGGCTTGGTGCGATCAGTCATACGTCCATCCAAGCACGACGGGGCCGTCGGGAATTGCCCCTGGACACGGACCGGAGAAAGACTCAGCGCCCGGTGCCGCGGCGATGCCTGCGTGTCTACCGGGCGCTGAGTTGGCCTACATCGATGTTCCCCCCGCCCCGCGGCGGTGTCAAGACCTCCGTCGAGGTGTGGATCGACACCGACGTCCGAGCCCACCGAAGGCCCTGCCCCGAGCCGTCACGGCGCGAGCAACGCGGCCCGCGCCGCCGTCGTGCGCTCCAGCAGCTGACGCTCCGTCGCGACCGCGTGCGGGTCGCGACCCGAGAGAGCCCGCTGGCGCGCGGCGGCGAGCGCCGTGGCATCCACGATGAACCCCCTCATCACCTCCCCACGGTTGCCCGGCAGCGTGCGTGCCCAGGCGAGCGCCGATCGCCGTCCGGGCGCGGTGGCCAGCATGTCGACCTCCTGCGGGGTGAACCACCCGGCCGCGGCGTACTCGCCGAGGCGGGCGCGCGTGAGCCGTGACTCCTCGCGACGCAGCAGCAGGATGCCGACGATGAACGCCATGAACAGGGGCACCTGCAGGGTGGCGTAGACCTCGAAGAAGTTGAAGAACGTGGCGGAGCCGTTCCACAACGCGTGCAGCACGATCGCGGCGATCAGACCCGGGATGGCGTACCCCAAGGCGGCGCGGGTGCGCAGCGATCGTCGCGCCGCGAGGCCGAACGCGAAACCGGTGAGGCTCGTGAACATCACGTGCGCGAACGGGGAGAGCACCGCGCGGAGGAAGAACGTCGTCGCCACCTCTCCCGGCCCGCCCTCGAGGTAACTGATCGCGAAGTACTGCACGTTCTCGGTCAGCGCGAAGCCCGCGCCGATGAGCGCGCCGTAGACGATCCCGTCGACCGGCCCATCGAAGAACCGCCGGGCGAACGCGTAGAGGAGCAGGATGCCGAGGCCCTTGGCGATCTCCTCGACGATCGGCGCCTGCACGACAGCGCTCAGCGCATCGGGCAACCCGCCCGTGACGAGGGAGACGACCAGGTCGACGCCGAGGGCGATCGCCACCGCCGCCACCGCGCCCCACGCCGCGGCGAAGACGAGCAGGCGCCGCGGCTCGGGCTCCCACCGGTCGATGTACCGCACCACGAACCACACGACCACGAAGGGCACGACAGCCAGGACGAGGCCGATGAAGGAGGCGGCGGGCCCGAGGAACCGCGTGAAGTAGAGCACCAGCAGCGCCAGGACGGGCACCAACAGCGCGGCGACGATCCAGAGGGCGACACCTCCGCCGCGCACCCGCGGCGGGGTGGCGGAGACCGCGACCGGAGGAGTCGTCGAGATTCGGGCCGGTTGCCCCGGGGCGGGCTGCGAGAGCGGCGACGGGTAGCTCATGCGCACAGCCTAAGGGCCGTCGGGTCGCACGATTCGAGGGTTGTGGCGGCGGTCAGCGCGAGCCGCCCGGTAGCGTGGAGGCATGCGTTTCGCCCACGTCCGTTCCCCGGAAGGAGCGGAGTCCCCCCGTCTGGTCAGCGTCCACGGTGAGGAGTTCTCCTTCGTCGACGAGTTCTTCCCCGGGGCGCCCCGTACCCTCGAACGCCTCATCGAGGGCGGCGACGAGCTGTTGGACCGCGTCCGCGAGGCCGCGGCCGGGGCCGCACGGCATCCCTTGGCCGGGGTCCGGTTCGCGTCGGCGCTGCTCACTCCCCCGTCGATCCTCGCCGTGGGGCTCAACTACGCCGCCCACTCGGGCGAGCTGGGACTGAAGACGGACGCCGGCCCGACGGTCTTCGTGCTGTGGCCGAACTCGCTCACCGCGCACGAGGCGACGACGTCGTGGCCGCGCGCGCTCAGCGAGGCCGTCGACTACGAGGCCGAGCTCGGCGTCATCATCGGGCGCCCCGGACGCGATGTGCCCGAAGCGGACGCCCTCGATCACGTCTGGGGCTACACCGTCGTCAACGACATCACGGCGCGCAACATCCAGTTCTCGGAGGCGCAGTGGTCGCGGTGCAAGTCGTTCGACGGCTTCACACCGACGGGTCCGTTCGTGGTGACGGCCGATGAGATCCCCGACCCGCAGGACCTGCACATCTGGACCATCGTCGACGGCCACACGGTGCAGGATGCCAGCACGGGCCAGATGGTGCGGTCGGTGGCCACGCTCATCCACAAGCTGTCGGAGTCGGCGACCCTGCTGCCCGGCACGCTCATCTCGACCGGCAGCCCCGGGGGCGCCGGGTACTCGCGCGATCCGCAGATCTTCCTCCGCGATCGATCGACCGTCACGGTCGGCATCGACGGCATCGGCGAGCTGACGACGCACTGCCGGATCCTGGACTGATCGTCCCCATGAGGCGCACGGCGCCGAGGCCCTCAGGCCCCGGCGCCGCGTCGGTCACTCCTCGACGACGCTGTCCGCGGCGCGCTGGACGGGAATCGCCTGGGTGATGGGATGCAGGCCCGACAGGCGTGCAGGCGAGATCTGCTTCGTGACCTCGTCGCGCGACATGAGCCCCGCCTCCACGACGAGATCGGCGACGTTGCGGTGGGTGAGCAGCGCCGTCTTGGCGAGGGCCGCGGCCGCGGCGTAGCCGATGAACGGCGTCAGGGCCGTCACGACGCCGACCGACGAGCCCACCATCGCGCCGAGCCGCTCGCGGTTCGCGGTGATGCCGTCGACGCAGTTCACGCGCAGGGTCCACATCGCCTGCCGCATCCACGTGATGGACTGATAGATCGAGTGGGCGATGACGGGCTCGAACGCGTTGAGCTGCAGCTGGCCGGCCTCGACAGCCATCGTCACCGTCATGTCGGCACCGACGACCGAGAACGCGACCTGGTTCACGACTTCCGGGATGACGGGGTTCACCTTGCCGGGCATGATGCTCGATCCCGCTTGGCGCGCGGGGAGGTTGATCTCGCCGAGCCCCGCCTGGGGACCGCTGGAGAGAAGGCGCAGATCGTTGCAGATCTTCGACAGCTTGATCGCGTTGCGCTTCAACGACGACGAGAACGACATGAACGCGCCGGTGTCGCTGGTGGACTCCACGAGGTCGGTCGCCGTCTCGAGATCGAGCCCTGTGATCTCGCGGAGGTGCCGGAGGACGGCCTTGCCGTACCCGGCGTGGGCCGTGATGCCCGTGCCGATCGCGGTGGCTCCCATGTTGATCTCGTAGAGCAGGTAGGCGTTCTCGGTGAGACGGCTGTAGTCCTCGCCGAGGGTCGTGGCGAACCCGTGGAACTCCTGCCCGAGCGTCATCGGCACGGCATCCTGCAGCTGGGTGCGCCCGACCTTCAGGACGTCGTGGAACTCGTCGGCCTTCGCCAGGAACGACTGGCGCAACAGCGCGAGCTCCTCGAGGAGGCTCTTCAACGTCAGAGCCAGACCGACCTTGATCGCCGTGGGGTACACGTCGTTCGTCGACTGGCTGCGGTTGGTGTCGTCGATGGGCGACAGGAAGGCGTAGTCGCCCTTCTCACGACCCGCCATCTCGAGCGCGATGTTGGTGATGACCTCGTTCGCGTTCATGTTCGTCGAGGTGCCGGCCCCGCCCTGGATGACGCCGACGGCGAACTCGTCGTGGAACTCCCCGTCGATGACCCGCTGCGCGGCGCGGTCGATGAGGTCGGCCTTGGCGGGGTCGAGGACGCCGATCTCCCGGTTCGCACGGGCCGATGCCTGCTTCACCATCGCCAGGGCCCGCACGAGATCGGGGTAGACCGAGATCGGCCGCTTGGCGATCGGGAAGTTCTCCAGCGCGCGGGCGGTGTGGATGCCCCAGTACGCGTCGGCGGGGATCTCGAGGGATCCCAGAGAGTCGGTCTCGGTGCGGGTACGCGTCGTTGCGTCCAGAGTCATGTGTCGTCCTTGTGGGGTCACGTGAAAGGGGATGCCACGAGCCTAACCACCGGGGCCACCGGTGCCCCTCGACGCGGCGGCCTGTCGCGAGGCTCGGACCGTCCGCCGTGTCGCTTGCGTGTCGTCAGCGGCCGAGGCCGTCACCGCTTGCGCGAGAAGGCCTCGAGGCGCTCTTCGGGTGTGAGCGCGGCCATCTGTTCGACCCACGCGGGGGTGAAGTACCCGGAGGTGTCGGCGTCGACGACCGGGACGACCGCGTGGGTGATCGTGTCGTCCCAGACGTGCACGAGGTGGAACGACTGCCCGGCATCCATTCCGTTGACCTCGTCTGCGGGACGCGCGAGGTCCATCGTGTAGCAGGAGGCCGCAGCCACACTGACCGGGACCCCGGCGAACGTGCCCGACGTCGAGTAGTGCAGGTGGCCCGCCAGGATCGCGCGCACGTCGCTCCCCGCGATCGCGGCGGCCAGCCCCGGCTGATCGCGCAGCTCGAGGATGTCGAAGAACGGGATGTGCGTGGGAAGCGGCGGATGGTGCAGCGCGAGGATCGTGCCCAGCGGGGCAGGGGTCGCGAGCTCCTCTCGCAGCCAGCGCAACTGCGCGGCGTCGAGGTCGCCGTGGTGCCAGCCGGGGACGGTCGAGTCCACCGCGATGACGCGCAGTCCGTCGAGGTCCCAGACGCCGGTCACCGGTTCGAGCGAGGGGCTCTCGTCGAGCAGTCCGGCGCGCAGGGCCGGGCGTTCGTCGTGGTTGCCGGCGACCCAGATCACCGGAGCGCCCAGCCGCGCAGCCCACGGCTCGACCGCGGCACGCAAGGCGCGATAGGCCTCGGGTTCGCCGAGGTCGGTGAGATCGCCGGTGAAGACGACCGCATCGGGCCGGACGCCGGTCGCCTCGGCGGCATCCAGGGTCCGTCGCAGGTTCGCGGCGGTGTCGTACCGCTCGCCGAGCAGACGATCACCCGCCAGCACGTGGGTGTCGCTGAGATGAAGGATCACGCGCCGCGCGGGAGCGTGCTGACCGAACTGCACCGATGCCATGGGCTCAGCCTAGAAGAGGGCTCCGACACCCGCCGTGAGACGTCAGTGATTGAAGAGGATGAGCAGGAGCGCGCCGATCACGGCGGCGGCGCACACGGCGAAGCACGCGTAGGCGCCCACGAGCGCGAGGCGCTTCTGGCCGTCGCTCAGCGGGTTGCGGGCGGCTGCCTTCGCGGCAGCCTTCTCGGCGCGGCGTCGCTGCTTGTCGGTGAGCACGGTGATGGCATCCGTGAACTCCGCCGGCGCGACCAACGGCGGACGCCCCCCGCGCACCAGGAGTCGCAGGCCCAGGGCGTAGAACGTCACGACGGTCGAGGCGCCGATGATCGCGGCGATGAAGACGTGCAGGAAGGCTTCCCAGTTGATCGTCACTTGTCGTCCTTCCCGGTGCTCTCCAGGCGACGCTGGCGGCGGGTGGGTCCGGGCTTGCGGGGCACCTTCACCGCGGCGCCGGAGTCGGCGACCTCGCTCATCGCGTTGGCCGAGGTGACGGAGTCACGTCGCGAGCGCAGGAACAGACCGAGGATGATCGCGAGAGCGATGACCGCGTCGACCGCGACACCCCAGCCGCCCAGCCAGACGACGATGAGGGCGGCGGCCGCCCCGACGGCACCGGCCGCGGGAAGGGTCAGCACCCAGCCGATCATGATGCGCCCGACGGTGTTCCAGCGCACCGTGGAGCCACGACGTCCCAGGCCCGACCCGATGACGGAGCCCGAGGCGACCTGCGTGGTGGAGAGCGCGAAGCCGAGAGCGCTGGAGGCCAGGATCGTCGCCGCCGTCGACGTCTCGGCCGAGAACCCCTGCGCGGGCTTGACGTCGGTGAGGCCCTTACCGAGGGTGCGGATGATGCGCCAGCCGCCCATGTAGGTGCCGAGGGCGATCGTGATCGCGCACGCGAACACCACCCAGATGTGCGGATCGGGGTCGGATGCCGACTGCCAGCCGACAGTGATGAGGGCGAGGGTGATGACGCCCATCGTCTTCTGCGCGTCGTTCGTCCCGTGCGCGAGTGCGACGAGCGACGACGTGAAGATCTGGCCCCACCGGAACCCGTCCCGGCCGTCGGCCTTCGTGTCGTAGCGACGGGTGACGCCGTAGGCGATCTTGGTCACGGTGAACGCGATGATCCCGGCCGTCAGCGGCGCGATGAGCGCGGGCAGGATGACCTTGCTCAGCACGACGCCGGTGTCGATCGCCGACACCCCGACACCCACGAGGGTCGCGCCGATCAGGCCGCCGAACAGGGCGTGCGACGAGCTCGACGGCAGGCCCAGGAGCCAGGTGAGCATGTTCCAGGTGATCGCGCCGATGAGACCGGCGAAGATGATGGGCGGGAAGATCTCGGGCGACAGCTGATCCTCGCGGATCATGCCCCCCGAAATGGTCTTGGCGACCTCCGTCGACAGGAACGCGCCGACCAGGTTCAGACAGGCCGCGAGCAGAACGGCCACCTTGGGCTTCAGGGCGCCGGTCGCGATGGGAGTCGCCATCGCGTTCGCGGTGTCGTGGAATCCGTTGGTGAAATCGAAGAACAGTGCCAGGCCGATGACCAGCACGATGACGAGGGCTGCGCTCTCCACCGTTCGCTTTCCGTGAGAAGGAAGAAGGGATGCCGACGGAATCGGCGCGACGAACGAAGAGTTCACCTGGAGTTCGACACCCGTTCACCGAGGTCGCGTGGAAATCATGTCATCGGCGGCCACGGTGGTCAAACCGATCCGGCACGGCCCCGTGTTCCCGCGTCGGTCTCGCACGCGGCGAGGCGGACTACCGTGGGAGGGTGACCGATATCGACGCCTCACCCGTTCCGCCCGTCGCTGCCCGTCGACCCGTCTCCCGCTCGCATCATGGTGACACATTCGACGACCCCTACGAGTGGTTGCGCGCGAAGGACGACGCCGACGTGATCGCGCACCTCGAAGCCGAGAACGCGTACACCGAGGAGCGCACCGCACACCTCTCCGCCGTCCGCGACCGCATCTTCGACGAGATCAAGGGCCGCACGCGCGAGACCGACCTCTCGGTGCCGACGCGCCGCGGAGACTGGTGGTATTACGGCCGCACCGTCGCGGGCGCGCAGTACGGCATCCAGTGCCGCGCTCCGCTCGGCTCGCCCGACGACTGGACCCCTCCGGTCCTCTCCCCCGACGAGCCCGTGCCCGGTGAGCAGGTGCTGTTCGACGGCAACGTCGAAGCCGAGGGCACCGACTTCTTCTCGCTCGGCAGCTTCGAGATCTCGAACGATGCGACGCGCATGCTCTACGGCATCGACACCGCGGGCGACGAGCGCTACACCGTGCGCGTGCGCGACCTCGTCACCGGGGAGACCCTGCCCGACGAGATCCCCGGCACCTTCTCCGGCGCGACGTTCTCGCCCGACGGACGCTTCATCGTCTACACGACCGTCGACGACGCGTGGCGCCCCGACACCGTGTGGTTGCACGAGATCGGCACCCCCGTCGAAGCCGACGTGACGTTGTTCCACGAGCCCGACGACCGGTACTGGGTCGGCGCCGACTTCACGCGCAGCGACCGCTATCTCACGATCGGGGTCGGCTCGTCGATCACGTCGGAGGAGTTCCTCGTCGACGCCGACGACCTTCGCGCCGAGCCGCGCGTGGTGTGGCCGCGCCGCGAAGGTGTCGAGTACTCCGTCTCGCACGCCGTGGTCGACGGCGAGGACGTTCTCTACATCCTCCACAACGACGGCGCTCTCGACTTCGAGCTCGTGCGGGTCTCGGCATCCGCTCCGCAAGGACCGCGCGAGATCGTCGTGCCGCACCGCGCGGGAGAGCGTCTGCTCGGGGTCGACACCTTCCGCGACTGGGGCGTCGTGGCCTATCGGCGCGAAGGACTCGCCCGCCTCGGCATGCTGTCGTACGGCGACGGCGCGGTCGAGGAGGTCACCTTCGACGAGCCGCTGTACAGCGTCGGCACGGGCGGCAACCCCGAGTGGGCTCCCCCAGTGCTCCGTCTCGGATACGGCTCGTTCGTGACTCCGGGCACGGTGTACGACTACGTCATCGAGACCGGCGAGTTGCTTCTGCGCAAGCGCCAGCCCGTGCTCGGCGATTTCGACCCGGCGGACTACGGCCAGGCACGCGTCTGGGCTCCGGCGGAGGATGGCACCCAGGTGCCGGTGTCGTTGGTGTGGAAGCGGTCGTTCGGCGAGCCCGGCACGTCCCCGCGTCCGGTCCACCTCTACGGCTACGGTTCCTACGAGCACTCGATCGAGCCCGGTTTCTCGGTCCCGCGCCTGTCGCTCCTCGACCGGGGCGTCGTCTTCGCTGTCGCGCACGTGCGCGGCGGCGGGGAGATGGGGCGCCAGTGGTACGAGGACGGCAAGCTGCTGGCCAAACGGAACACCTTCACCGATTTCGTCGCCGCCGGCCGCCACCTCGTGGCCGAGGGCTACACGACGCCCGACCGGATCGTCGCGGAGGGCGGCAGCGCCGGCGGGCTGCTCATGGGCGCCGTCGCGAACCTCGCACCCGAACTGTTCGCCGGAATCCTCGCCGACGTGCCGTTCGTCGACGCGCTCACGACCATCCTCGACCCGTCGCTGCCCCTCACGGTCATCGAGTGGGACGAGTGGGGCGACCCGCTGCACGACGCCGACGTGTACGCCTACATGAAGTCGTACTCGCCGTACGAGAACGTGCGCGCGGGCGTCGAGTACCCCCGCATCCTCGCGGTGACCTCGCTCAACGACACACGCGTGCTCTACGTCGAGCCGGCCAAGTGGGTCGCGCGCCTGCGCGAGATCGGCGCAGACGCGCTGCTGAAGTGCGAGATGGTCGCCGGTCACGGCGGCGTCAGCGGCCGCTACAACGCCTGGCGCGAGCGCGCGTTCGAGCTGGCCTGGCTGCTCGACGTGCTGGGCCTGGCGGAGGCTTCAGGCGACTGAGCCAGGACTGGCGATCGTTCGAGAACAGGGGCCCGGCGGCTGCCTGCGTCCTGTTCTGGAACGATGCCCTGCTCTCGCGTGTGCGGACGTCGTTCCTCCCCAGAGGGGCGATGGTCCCGACTGTCCACCGATTGCCGCGCGGTCGCCCCGCGTCCGCCGGCCACCGGTCATCCTCGGGGGATGAGCGATGCCCTGGTCGAGTTCGTGCGACGTCGAGGCGGTGCCGCGCACACGCGCGCCGCACGAGCCGCCGGCTTCACCCCGCACGCGATGGTCGCTGCCGTGCAGAGCGGGAGAATCCACCGGGTCCGCCGCTCGTGGCTGATCCACCCGGACTGCACGCCGCCGCGCCGTGAGGCGGCCGCGCGTGGCGGTCGCCTCACGTGCGTCAGCGCCGCGGCGGAACGCGATCTGTGGGTGCCGGCGATCGGTGACCCCCATATCTGGGTGCCGTCGACGGCGTCTCGAGTGGATTCCACTGGCGTGCGGCTGCACCGCGCGACCGGCCCCGTCTCCCTCGCCAGCATCGAGCCCCAGGAGCACATCCTCAACGTGCTGTTCCACGTGGCATCATGTCTCTCCCCCGCGGATGCCCTGGCCGTCTGGGAGTCGGCGCTGCGACGCGGTGCGGTCGACGCCGAGGTGCTCGCCCGCGTGATCTGGCGCTCCCCCCGCGCGACAACGCTCGCTCGTGTCGCCGGCACCCTGTCGGATTCCGGCCTCGAGAGCCACTTCGTCGCGCTCATGGCTTCCGCCGGAGTGTCCCTGCGCCAGCAGGTGTGGATCGACGGCCATCCCGTGGATGGTGTGATCGGCAGGTGGCTCGTGGTCCAGCTCGACGGGTTCGCTTTCCACAGCGCTCCCGCCGACCGTCGACGCGATCTCGCCCAGGACGCGCGGCTCGTGCTGCGCGGATACACGGTGCTCCGCTTCGACTACGCACAGATCATGCTCGAGCCCGAGACGGTCGTCGATCGCGTGCTCACGGCCATGGCACAGGGTCTCCACCTGGACCCGTCCGCCCGCTGAGACACCCGGCATGCACTCGGAACAGGCGATCGTTCGGAGACAGGACGCGACCCCCGGGCTGCAGCCTGTTTTCGAACGATCGCCTGTTCTCGATCGCCGCGGACCGGCTCAGCCGAACAGCGCGGCGGCCTCCTCGTAGCGGTACAAGGGGACGCTGTTCAGCTCGCCGAGCGCGTCGGCGAAGGGGACGCGCACGATGTCGGTGCCGCGCATCGCGACCATCTGGCCCCAGGCTCCCTCGTACAGGGCGTCGGCGGCGTGCAGGCCGAGGCGGGTGGCCAGCACGCGGTCGAAGGCCGAGGGCGAACCGCCGCGCTGGATGTGGCCGAGGACCGTGGCGCGCGTCTCGATACCGGTCAGACGCTCGATCTCGGGGGCGAGCAGCTCACCGATGCCGCCGAGGCGGGGACGGTTGAAGGCGTCGAGGCCCTTGTCGCTGAACGCTTCGTCCATGCCCGTGAGCTTGAAGCCCTCCGAGACGACCACGAGCGGCGCGCGGCCGCGATCGTGGGCGCGGGTCACCTGCTCCACGATCTCGTCGATCGACATTGGCACCTCGGGGATGCAGATGACGTGGGCGCCGGCGGCGATACCGGCGTGCAGTGCGATCCAGCCGACGTGACGACCCATGACCTCGGCCACCATGCAGCGCTGGTGGGAGTCGCCCGTGGTGCGCAGGCGGTCCATGGCATCCGTCGCGATGTTCACGGCGGTGTCGAAACCGAACGAGTAATCGGTGGCGCGCAGGTCGTTGTCGATCGTCTTGGGCACGCCGAGGACGTTGATGCCGTCTTTCGACAGGCGGTCCGCCGCGGCGAGGGTCCCCTCGCCACCGATGGCCAGGATGCCGTCGAGCCGGTGCCCGTACATGGTCTTGGAGATGTTCTCCGCACCGCCGCGTGCGCCCTCGTACGGGTTGGTGCGGCTGGTGCCGAGGATCGTGCCGCCGACCTTGGACAGACCCTTCACCTCGTGGCGGGTGAGGGGGAAGAAGTCGCCGTCGACGACGCCGCGCCACCCGTCACGGATGCCGACGAACTCGATGTCGTAGTTGGTCGTGCCCTTCAGCACGACGCCACGGATGACCGCGTTCAGCCCGGGGCAGTCGCCGCCGCTGGTCAGGATGCCGATCTTCATGGGCAGAGTCCTCAAGTGCTGTGATTCGGGTGGAGGGGACGGCGCCGTTGCCGTCTTCGACCCTATCGCCGCGGGCGGGAGCGGTGCCACACGACGACCGGCTCAGTCCCCGGATGCCGAGCCCGGGATGCCACGCACCCGGCGCCCTGCACACGCCCCGACGAGAGCGCCCCGGATGCCCCCGCGAGCGCACCCTCCGCGAGCGGGCGGTCGACCTCAGTCCCGACGCCACCGGCGCGCGCCACCCGCACCATCGACCACCCATCGCTGCTCCGGTCCTGTCGAGCCGGGGTCGGAGAACCAGAACGTCTCATCGGGACCCCACCCCGCCACGAGGGTCGCGCCGAGGTCACCGAGGTCGATGACCCGCCCCGCCGTGGCGAGATATCCGGCGACGCTCAGATGGACCCCCGACGCCTCGCGTGCCACCTCCGCCCAGTCGGGTTGCACCCACGCGCCCTCGCGCCCCGTCGTCCATCCCCATACGGTGCGGCGACTGGCGGTCAGGGGGAACGGGTGCCGCCGGCACAGCGCCGCCCACGCCTCAGGGCCGTCGATCTCGATGACCTCCCCCGCCGGCGCCGTCAGAGGCTGAACCCGGGCGGAGGTCCATCCGAAGGAATCCTCGACCAGCCTCAGGCCGACCGGTCCCGCGGCACCGCGCCTGCGCGTCGAGCGCGCGAGACCGACCGCGGGTGTCGACCACCACGAGCCCGACAACCGAGAGTCCCTGCTCTCCTGGGCGAAGCGGCGTTCCTCCGCCACTTGCGACTCGCGCCATCGCGCGACGATTCGCTCGGGAGCGTCCGTCGACGCCCGCTCGTCTTCCCAGAACACCCTCGCCTGCGCGTCTCGGGCGACCGGGCTCCCCCACCACCCGGTGTGCGGCGAGTCGACGATCGCGGCTGCCACCGGCGCGAGCACCGGCCGCAGCTCGGCGGTCGCCGCCAGGACGTCTTCGCCGTGCGGGGGCTGCCAGTAGGCGGCGCGGTCGACGGCGATCGCGAGCGTCTCGTCGAGGACCGCTTCGGTCAGGTCGGGGATCGCGACGCGTGACAGCGCAGCAGCGGCGTCGGCCGGCGACACATCCGGCTCGGTGAACGAGGCGGCGCCGTCGCCGAACGTGAGCACCGTTCCGGGGTTCTCCGCGAGGGCATGCGCAGCCCACGAGACCGCCCACGCGGCGTCCTGCACCTCGGGGTCCTCGGTCGACAGCAGCAGGATCTCGAGGCACAACCGGCGGCCGCGCGGCCCCGCGAGCAGGCCATCGGGGGTGAGGGACATGCCCCGACCCTAGCGTCGGCGTCGGACGCGCTCGGAGGTGCCAGGGCCGCGAGGACCTCGCAGACCTCGGTACGGACCCCCGCACACCGGGATCTTTCCCGACGTGTCCCTCAATGCGAGAACGCCCCGGAGCCGAGACCCCGGGGCGTTCGAGAAGCGATGGCTCAGGCCGCGCCGAGAGCCTGCCGCAGCAGGTGCATGAGCGCGGACAGCTGCACGGAGTCACTGGAGCCGGGCTCGATCGTCTGACCGTCGAGGGCGCGCTGGGCGAGCCCTTCCTTCGAGTCGATGAGCTCCGCGATCTTCGTGTCGATCGTGTGCGCGGCGATGATGCGCCACGCGGTCACGGGCTCCTCTTGACCGATGCGGTGCACGCGGTCGATCGCCTGCGTCTGCTCCGCGGCCGTCCACGACAGCTCCGCGAGTACGACGTTGGAGGCGGCCTGCATGTTGAGGCCGACACCGGCGGCGGTGAGCGAACACACGGCGATGCCCACGTCGGGGTCGCTGTTGAACGCATCGATCGCGGCCTGGCGCGCGATCGACGTCTGCTCTCCGCGCACCGAGACCGCCTTGAGCCCGGATGCCTTGAAGTGCGCCTCTGCGGCATCCATCACGTCGATGTGCTTGGCGAAGAACACCACCTTGCCGACCGAGCGCTGCAGCTGCACGGCGTAATCGGCGGCGAGATGAGCCTTGGCCTGGCCGATGCGGCGGACCATCATGAAGACGTTCTCGCTGCCCGAACCCGCGGCCTTCGACTCCTCGAGCTCGCCGTGGGCGACGAGACGCACGATGTCGTCGTCGATCTCTCCGGCGGCGAGACCGCGGTCGCCGCGCGCCTCGATGATGCGGCGGTACTTCGCCGCGAGTCGCGCTCCGAGCTCACGCTCGGCCTGGCGGATCGAGCGACCGTACTCGTCGTCGAGTTCGACGGGAAGGTCTGCCACGAGCTTGTCGGGAAGGTCGGCGGCGACGTCCGTCTTCTTGCGCCGCACGATGCCCATCGAGATGACCGCTTCGCGCGCCTCGGGGTAGAACGCCTTGTCCGCGGGCGTCAGGCCCGTGGCATCCAGTTTCTCCATCAACTCGGGGCCGGGCTTCTCGCCGTTGGTCCAGCCGAGGAACCGCCAGATCGCGTCGAAGTCCTCGACGTCGTTGATCAGCGGGGTACCCGTCAGCGCGAGCATGAGGGGGTCGCGCGTCTGCTGACGGACGCGGGATGCCAGCGCCAGCACGTTCTGCGAGCGCTGAGACGTCAGATTCTTGATGAAGTGCGCCTCGTCGACGACGACGCCCTTGAGCCCGATCGACGAGAGCCACGACAGGTGCCGGTCGAGGATCTCGTAGTTGACGATGAAGACGTCGGCGAACGCGTCGATGTCGGCGCCGCCGCCGGAGATCACGGTTGCGCGACGCTGCGGCGTCCAGCGTTGGACCTCACGGGCCCAGTTCATCTTGACGACGTTGGGGACGACGACCAGCAGGGGGTAGGCGTCGGCGACGCTCGCGGCGAGCACCGACTCCGCCGTCTTCCCGAGACCCGGCTCATCGGCCAGGAGGAACGAGCGATGCCCCTGGCGCACGGCCTCGAGGAAACGCGACTGGTGGGGCATGACCTCGAGCCCGCGCGGCGACAGCCGGTCGAACTCGGGGACGGGCGGAAGCTCCATGCTGGCGGCCGAGCCGCCGGCGCCCGTCTCGAACGCCTTGTACAGCGGCCCCATGAGCTCCCAGCCGTCGAGACGGCGGCGCGGGGCGTCGCCGGTCGTGCGCGGCGTGAGGTCGGGCGGGAGGAAGGGGTTCGCCATCTGGCGTGCCTCCATGGACGGCGGGATGACCTGCTTCTCTGCGAGCGCCGCCGACACGACGGGGGTGATCTGCGGGGCCGTGTCGGTGATGATGAGCTCGTCCGGCGGCAGTTCGGCACCGGACTCGAGCAGCCAGTCGCGGCGCATGCGCCGGGCGACCGGCGAGGTGGCCTGGTCGACCTCGAGCAGCTGGATCAGCGAGGTGTCGCGCGCGGCGGTCTTGGCGAGGATCGTCGCCACCCCGTCGAGCCTCTTGAGCAGCTCGGACCGCGCGGCGTCGGTGATCTCGGTGTCTGCTTTGACCCGCGCGCGCTCCTCGCGCACGAGGAACGCGATCACCTGGAACTTGACGCGATTGGTCGGTCCGAGCTTGCCCCGTTGGGCTTTGGCTTCGACCTCGCGCACCTTACGGGCGAGGATCGGGATGACGGGGGCTTCGTCGTCGCGTCGCGAGGACGTGGTCTTCCTGCGCCGCTGGCTCGAGCCTCGGGACGCGGTTGCCGTGGTCGGCATGCTCCTCCTGAGCGTGTCGTCCGGACGGTGTCCGGAACATCCGGCCGAAGCCGGTGGATCAGTGACCCCGGAGAACATCGCTCGGCACGCCGCCTGAGCGGCGGTACCGGCGACCCGCGACGCGTCTACGCCGGAACGGCTCGCGAGACAACGGGTGACGGGATCGCCACCATTCTAGCGCCCCGCGCGACGTCGTGTGCGAGGTGGGGAGAACTCTTCTCGCGAGCCGGGCGGAACGCGGCTCCCGGCGCCTCGGGGGCTGAGCAACGGGGGCGGGGAATGCCCGCCCCCGTTGCTCAACGCGAGCCCCGGGGCGATGAGTGGGTCACGCCGCGCGCCGAAGGCGCAGGCTGTTCAGCACCACGAACACGCTCGAGAACGCCATCGCGGCCCCCGCGATCATCGGGTTCAACAGGCCCAGCGCCGCGAGCGGCAGCGCCGCGACGTTGTAGGCGAACGCCCAGAACAGGTTCCCGCGGATGATGCGCATCGTCCGACGGCTCAACGCCACGGCGGTGACGATCCCGCGGGGGTCGTCACGCATCAGCGCGATGTCGCTCGCGTGAAGCGCGGCATCCGTTCCTCCGCCCATGGCGATCCCGAGATCCGCGGATGCCAGAGCGGCGGCGTCATTGACCCCGTCGCCGACCATGGCGACGGTGCGACCCTCGGCACGCAGCGCCGCGATCTCGTCGACCTTGCCCTCGGGGAGGACGCCCGCGCGCACCCGCTCGATGCCGAGCTCCGTCGCGACGGACCGCGCGATGCGCGGGTTGTCGCCGGTCAGGAGGACCGGCTCGAGACCCATCTCGCGAAGCCGCGCGACGGCTTCGGCGCTCTCGGGTCGCACGGTGTCGGCGATCTCGATCACCGCGCGGGCGCGCGGGGTGCCGTGCGCGTCGGCCCACCCCGCCACCACGACGGTGCCGCGCTCCTCGCCCGCATCGACGGCCACGGCCAGCTCGGGCGGCAGCGCGGCGCCCAGGTCGGCGATCCACGCGGGGCGCCCCGCGAACACACGGACACCGTCCACGACACCGATCACCCCGCGCCCCGGGATCGCCTGCACCTCGGAGGCGGTCGGTCCCTCCCCCGCTGCCGCGACGATCGCCGCGGCCACCGGGTGCTCCGAGCCACGCTCGACCGCGGCGACGCGAGCGAGCACGCTCGCGGGATCCTCTCCCGCGGCGGCGACGGTATCCGCGACGCTCATGCGGCCGCTGGTGAGGGTGCCGGTCTTGTCGAGAACGATCGTGTCGATGCGCTCCGCGGACTCGAGGGCTTCGGGTCCCGTGACGAGGACACCGAGCTGCGCTCCGCGACCGGTGCCGACGAGGATCGCGATGGGGGTCGCGAGCCCCAGGGCACACGGGCACGCGATGATGAGCACCGCGACGGCGGCGGTGAATCCGGCAGCGACGGGCTGACCGGCGACGATCCAGGCCACGAGCGTGAGCAGGGCGAGCACGATCACCACGGGTACGAACACTCCCGAGATGCGGTCCGCCAACCGTTGCACGCGACTCTTGCCCAGCTGGGCGTCTTCGACGAGTCGCGCGATGCGGGCGAGGCGCGTTTCCTCCCCGACGCCGGTCGCGCGGACGGTCAGGCGGCCGCCTGCGGCGATCGTGCCGCCGGTCACCGCCGAGCCCTCCGTCACATCGACGGGTACCGACTCGCCGGTGAGCATGCTCTCGTCGACGGACGCCCGCCCCTCCACGACCACCCCGTCGGTGGCGATGACGCTGCCCGGGCGCACGACGAACACGTCACCCACCGCGAGGTCGTCGATGGAGATCCGCCGCCCGTCGGCCAGTTCCGCGTCGCGGGCGCCCAGATCGAGCAGAGAGCGCAGAGCGGCGCCTGCGCGTCGAGTGGAGCGCTGCTCGATGAAGCGGCCGAGCAGCAGGAGCACCGTCACCGCGGCCGCGACCTCGAAATAGACCACGGCGCTCGCGTCGTGGACGGGGCCGAAGAGCATGACCTCGTGCCGGATGCCGATGCGCCCCGCGTTTCCGAAGAACAGCGCCCACACGCTCCAGAGATATGCGGCGAACGTGCCGAGCGTGATGAGGGTGTCCATGGTCGCAGCGCCGTGGCGGGCGTTCCGCAGTGTCGCGCGGTGGAACGGCCAGCCTCCCCACAGGATCACCGGCGTCGTGAGGACGAGGGATGCCCACTGCCACCCGGGGAACTGCCACGCGGGCACCATGCCGAGCGCGACCACCGGGATCGCGAGGGCAGCCGAGACGAGCAGGCGCGTCCGCAGCGAGGTCGCCCCGGGCGCGTCGGCGGTGTCGTGGACGTGGCCACCGTGGTCATGCGTGTCGGCCTCGGGGGCGTCTGCGACCGGGTGGGACGTCTGGGGGTGCGAGTCGAGTCCCCCGCCGGTGGTCGCGTCGATCGCGCCGCCCGGCGCCGGGACCGCGACGACGACAGGCTCCGCAGAGGCGACGGATGTCGGCGCATCGGCGAGGGCCGTGCGAGATCCCCCGCGCTCTCTCACGGTGGCGTCGTATCCCGCCGCGCGCACCGCATCGACGAGCGCCGCGGTGTCGAGTCCCGCCGGGTAACGCACGCGCGCCGTCTCGGTCGCGAGATTCACCGCGGCGGCAACGCCCTCGACGCGTCCGAGGCGCTTCTCGACACGGGCGACGCAGCTCGCGCAGGTCATGCCTTCGATGTCGAGGACCGCTTCGGCGACACCGTCGCCCGGCGCGCCCGCCTTGTTCGTCTCGTCCATGACTCCTCCTCGGGTTCTCCCCGACAGGAACAGCATACCCCCTGGGGGTATTCCGAAGACGGGGACGCAATCGGACGACCGCGCCCTGCGCGACCCTACGCTGGAGCAATGAGCGACACGATGACCCGCGAACAACGCGTGGTCCTGACGATCGCCGTCCTGGCATCCTTCGTCTCGTTCCTCGACGGGACGGTCGTCAACGTCGCGCTCCCGGCGATCGCGGCGGATCTGGGAGGCGGCCTCACCACGCAGCAATGGGTCGTGGACGCCTACCTCGTCACACTCGGCGCTTTCATCCTGGTCGCGGGTTCTTTCAGCGACGTCCTGGGCCGCGTGCTCGTCCTCCGGATCGGCCTGATCGGCTTCGGCCTGACCTCCGTCGCGATCGCCGCCGCGCCGACGGCGGAGTTCCTCATCGTCGCGCGAGCTCTGCAGGGTGTCGCGGGGGCGCTCCTCGTGCCCAGCTCGCTCGCCCTCATCACCTCGACGTTCCGCGGCCCGGCTCAGGCGCGGGCGATCGGGATCTGGACGGGAGCGACGACCATCGCGATGCTGGCCGGCCCGCTCGTGGGCGGTCTCTTCGTCGACACCCTATCGTGGCGCCTGGTGTTCCTCGTGAACGTCCTCCCGATCGCGGTGACCCTGTGGTTGTTGCTCCGCCTCGGCCACGCCGACCACCGCCGCGCGGGGGCGCGGGTCGACATCCTCGGCGCCGTGCTGTGCGCCACAGGGCTGGGCGGGATCGTCTTCGCGCTCATCGAGCAGCCCGGTCTCGGGTGGTCTTCGCCGGTGATCTGGATGCCGGGCGTGCTCGGCATCCTGTCGTTCGCGGGGTTCCTCGTGCGCCAGCGCCTCGCCCGGCAGCCGATGATGCCGCTGGGCCTGTTTCGCTCACGGAACTTCTGGGCGGGAAATCTCGCGACGGTGTTCGTCTATGCGGCCCTCTCGCTCAACGGGTTCGTCGTGAGCGTCTACCTGCAGCAGGGCGCGGGGCTGTCGGCGACGCTCGCGGGTCTCGCGTCGCTGCCGAGCACGGTCCTCATGATCCTGCTGAGTTCGCGCATGGGGGCCCTCGCCGGGCGGTGGGGTCCCCGGCTGTTCATGACCCTCGGCCCGCTCGTCATGGCCGGCGGCGCGCTGCTGCTGCTGCGGGTGAGTCCCGCGTTCGATTACTGGACGCAGGTCCTCCCCGGCATCGTCATCTTCGGTCTGGGCCTCACGGCGACGGTCTCACCCCTCACCGCGGCCGTGCTCGGCGCGATCGAGACCGAGCGATCGGGGATCGCCTCCGCGGTCAACAACGTGGTCTCCCGTGTCGCCGGACTCCTCGCCATCGCCGCCGTCTCCGCGGTGGTGGACGGATCGCTGGACCTCGACGGCTTCCACCGGGCCGCGATGTTCACCGCGGTGCTCATGGTGCTCGGGGGCGCGGCGTCGTTCCTCGGCATCCGGAACCACCTGTCGCGTCGCGATTGACGCTCACGCGCGACGGCACCCGGGCACCCGGCGCGAACAGAACGCGGCTCAGCGCAGGATCGCGCGCGTGCGCTCGACGTCGTCGGCCATCTGCACGAGCAGGGCGTCGATGCCGTCGAATGCCGTCATCTCGCGGACCCGCTCGACGAAGCGCAGCTCGACGTGGTGCCCATAGAGGTCGAGGTCGGTCTCGTCCAGCACGTAGGCCTCGACCTGACGGGCATGGACGTCGTCGAACGTCGGGTTCGTGCCGACGCTGATCGCGGCGGGGTAGCTGATGCGCCGGCCCCCCTCGACGTCGACCAGCCAGCCGGCGTACACACCGTCGGCAGGCACGAACCCTTCGAGGTCGTGCGAGAGGTTCGCCGTCGGGTATCCGAGCTCGCGTCCGCGCTTGAGTCCGTGCACGACCTCTCCCCACACGGAGGGTGCCCGGCCCAGGAGGCGTGCCGCGGTGGTCACATCCCCCGCGGACAGTGCCTCGCGAATCCACGTCGACGACACGCGGCGATCGGCGTGCACGGCGCGCACATCCTCCACGACGTCGACGCGGAAACCGTGCTCACCCCCCAGACGCTGGAGCAGCGCGGGGTCGCCGGCTCCCCCGGCTCCGAACCGGAAGTCGCTGCCCACGAGCACCGTCCGTGCGTGCAGCGCGTCGACGAGGAACCGGCGCACGAACTCCTCCGCCGGGAGCGTGGCGAGGGCCTCGTCGAAGGTCAGCAGCAGGGTGGCATCCACTCCCGCGCGCTCGAGCAGTTCGAGTTTCTGGTGCGGGCCGATGACGTCGGGCGGGCACCGGTCGGGCCGCAGCACGCTGAGCGGGTTGCGATCGAAGGTCACCGCGACGACCTTGGCACCGTCGGAGGCATCGACGCGCGCGCGGTCGATGACCGCACGGTGCCCCGTGTGCACACCGTCGAACTTGCCGATCGCGACGACCGACGGGCCGAAGCCCGCGGGCACCTCCGCGGCGTCGCGGAAGACGATCACGATGCCGCCCGGCGGTGGCGCACCAGCCACCAGAGCCCGAGGAAGGGCAGGACGAGCGGGATGAAGAGGTAGCCGTAGCCGTAGACCGACCAGACCGTCGGGTGCTGGAACAGCGCGGGGTCAACGAGGCTCAGGGTTCCGACGACGAGGACCCCGACGAGCTCGAACCCGATCGCGATCCACGCGATGCGGTACCAGGCCGGTCGCGCCGAGAAGACGAGGGCGAGGGTCGCGAGGATGTACACGACCGCGGCGAGCGCCGACAGCGAGTAGGCCAGCGGGGCGTCGTCGAACTCGCGGACGATCTGCACGAAGGAGCGGCCCGTGGCGGCGAGCGCCATGATGCCGTAGACGACGACGAGGACACGGCCGACGCCGGTCATCCCCCGGGTGCGGGTGGGAGTGGTGGATGCCATGACCTGTCGATTCTAGTTGGCCGGCGCCGTCACCGCGGGGCGTTCGCTCGCACGGCCGGGACGCGCGAGCGCCGTGCGTCACGGGAACAGGCCGCGGGACGAGAACAGGGCGTCACGGGCCGTATCGGCCTGTTCTCGACGCATCGCCTGTTCTCCTCACCGACCGAGCCCCGGCATCCGGAGTCGTCAGGCGATCTGCACCGTCCAGATCACGTGCATGCGCCACACCATCACGGCGACGGCGAGGGCGGCGACCCCCATGATGACGGTGCTCCAGCGGCTGCGCTCGATGAGCGCCCAGGCGACTCCCGCGACGGGCACGAGAGCGGCGGAGACGAGGTAGGTCCAGAACTCCAGCAGGCTCCCCGACGGCGGGTTGCCCGCGAAGGGCGCGATGACGGCGACGACGATCTGCACGATGAGCAGCAGCTCGATGAGGGCCAGCGAACCGACCGTCACATCTCCGGGGCGTCGACCGACGAGCCCCGCGACGATGGCGACGAGCCCTGCGAGCACGGCGAGGCCCACCTGCGCGAGTGTGAACCACAGGATCATCGGACGCCCTCCTCCGGCATGTTCATGACGCTCTTCAGCTGCGTTCCGCGCTTCTCGACGATGCCGACCAGTCGGCCGTCAGGATCGATCGCTGCGGCGACGGCCCCGGTCAAGCGCCCACCGCCGTCGATGCGCTTGCCGTGACGCAGGTCGCGCGCTTCGTCCTCGCCGACGGCGAGAGCGCCCACGACGACGGAGGCTGCGGTCGCCGGGTTCACGAGGCGCTCCTCGGCGATGTCGTCGACGGATGCCGCGGCGGCGACGTCGAAGGATCCGATCCGCGTGCGGCGGAGCATGGTCAGGTGCCCGCCCACGCCGAGGGTCCGGCCGAGGTCGCGCGCGAGCGCGCGGATGTAGGTTCCGCTGGTGCAGTCGACGACGACGTCGAGCTCGACGACTCCGTCGCCGCGGCGCGTGTCGCGAATGTCGAAACGCGACACGGTCACGCGCCGCGCCTTCAACTCGACCTCTTCGCCCGCGCGGGCGAGATCGTACGCGCGCCGCCCGGCGACCTTGATCGCCGACACCGTGCTCGGCACCTGCTCGATCTCGCCCGTGAGGTCGGCGACGCCCGCGGCGATGGCGTCGTCGGTGACGGCGGTGGCATCCGCCCTCGAGGTCTCGACCCCGTCGGCGTCGTCGCTGTCGGTGGCGACGCCGAGGAGGATCGTGGCCTCGTAGGTCTTGTCGGCACCGACGATGTAGGTCAGCAGCCGGGTCGCCCCCTCGACGCCGAGCACGAGCAGACCCGTGGCCATGGGATCGAGGGTGCCGGCGTGCCCGATCTTGCGGGTGCCGAGGGCGCGCCGCGCCCGCGAGACGACGTCATGGCTGGTGATGCCCCCGGGCTTGTCGACCAGGAGGATGCCGGCATGCACCATCAGCAGAAGTCCCCGAACACCTGCACGGGGTGGGCGGGGTCGGAGTTCTCGACGATGACGGAGGCGGCCGCTTTCGGCCGAGCCGTGGCGAGGTAGTGCTTCTCGGCATCCGGACGCTCGGGACGAGGCGCACCGAGCGGCGGGTTGCTCTCGAGCCAGACCGACCAGTTCCACAGACCGCGTCGCTCGGTGGTGTGCAGGAACCGGCCGTCGACGACGAGCACCGCGTCGCCTTCCCCCGCCCGGAACGGCGCGACGATGCTGTCGCGCACGTCGGTCCCGGCGTCGGCGACGCTCGCGCGCTGCACCGCCGTGCCGTCGCCCGCGAGCACCGCGGCGAAGCCGTCGGCGAAAGTCCGCGTGTTCTCGGCATCCAGCCCGTCGACGGCCACCACGACCCGGCCCGCGCGGGCGTTCTGCCGCATCAGGTCGCGGAGGCTCCGGTGCAGGGTCTCGACGGTGTTCTCGGGGGACATGCCTCCAGCCTACTTTCGCCGTCGCACCGGACCGCCCGAACCCCGCCCGCCCGTGCGAACCACCCGCGCGGACGACCGTAGGCTGGACGGATGCCAGGTCTCGCCGCCCCGCTCATCGCGTGGTACCGCGATGCGGCGCGCGACCTTCCCTGGCGGCGGGAGGGGTTCGGCGCCTGGGGCACACTCGTGAGCGAGTTCATGCTGCAGCAGACCCCGGTGACGCGCGTGATCCCGCATCTCGAGGCGTGGCTCGCGCGCTGGCCCACGCCGAGCGATCTCGCGGCGTCCCCCGCGGGAGACGCCGTGACGCAGTGGGCCAACCTCGGGTATCCGAGACGCGCCCTCTGGCTGCACCGGGCGGCGGTCGAGATCCGTGACCGGCACGAAGGCATCGTCCCGCGCGACGTCGACGCCCTTCTCGCGCTGACCGGCATCGGCGACTACACCGCGCGCGCCGTCGCGGTCTTCGCGTACGGGGATCGGCATCCTGTCGTCGACACGAACACCCGGCGCGTGCTCGCGCGCGCCGTGGAGGGAGTCGCCCAGCCGGGTCCTCCCCATCGGCGCGACCTGGAGCGGATGGATGCCGAGCTGCCCGACGAGATCGTCGCCTCGACGATCGTGAACGCCGCGGCCATGGAGCTCGGCGCGATCGTGTGCACGGCCCGGTCGCCGAAGTGCGAGATCTGTCCCCTCGCCGACTCGTGCGCGTGGCGTGCGGCCGGCTACCCCGCGTCGGAAGACCGCCGGCGACGCCAGGCGACCTATGAGGGCAGCGACCGCCAGGCGCGAGGGGTCGTCCTGAAGGCCCTGCGCGACGCGGCGCCCGCGGCCGTTCCCCTCTTCGCCGTCCTGCCCGACTGGCCGGACGCCGCACAGCGCGACCGCGCGATCGACTCGCTCATCGCCGACGGACTCGTCGAGGCCGAGGACGACGTGCTGCACCTCCCCCGCTGACGGCCCGCGCCGCGGCGATGGCCGCGTCGACGATCCGCGACGTCCGCGTGCGCGGCATGACACCGTGCCCTCCCGCGGAGTCCGAGGCCGACACGCGGCCCCGGCGGCCGGGGCGCGGCGTGTCGCACCCCGACTCCGCGCGACGGAGCGCTCGTCGCTCCCCCACGGAGTCAGGACGCCGCAGACGGGACCTCCGCGCCCACCGGCCGGCGGTCGGGACCCAGTTCCGCCGCCAGACGCGAGGGCCGGAACTGCCCGGCGACCACGAGCGCGCCGATGACGAGGGCGAAGACGACCCACATGACGACCCCGAGCGGACCGACGAGGACGAGCGACGGCTCCGGTGAGCCGGCCGCGATGAACAGCGCGATCATTCCCGCCGAGGCGTTGAACGCCCCGTGCGCGAACACCGCAGGCCAGACCGACGCCGTGCGCAGCCGCGTCCACCCGAGCAGGATGCCGAACAGCACGCACCCGACGATCATCAGCAGCACACCGAAGGCGTTCGGTTGCGCGAAGTTATAGCCGAGAAGGATCAGCGGGGCATGCCAGAGCCCCCAGAACGCCCCCGAAACGATCAGCGCGGGCCAGGTTCCGAGCGGGCGAAGAGCCGGGAGCAGCCAGCCACGCCAACCGAGTTCTTCGCCGAAGGCCAGCGGGGCGTTGAACAGGGCACCGAGAGGAATGGTGGCCAGCTGCATCACCACCAGCATGCCCATCGGGGGCAGCGGCGTGCCCTCCGAAACCGCCTCCTGCAGCGTCTGCGCGAAGCCGGAGAATCCGACGAGGTCGAAGCTCACCACGCCCAGCAGGCCCGACACGAGGAGGCCGACCCCCACCAGCACCGGCGCCGCGACGATCACGGCGACACATGTCCACACGGTCCGCGCAGCGGGCCGCAGCGGCCACATTCCGACCTCCCGCAGCACGACCCGTGCTCCCCGGCGCCCCCGCGTCCGACGCTGGACGAGTAACGCCGCCAACGTCGCGAGGGCGGGGGTGAGCATCATCGCCATCGCCACCAGCGGCAGGAGGGGATCGGTGATCCCGTGCCCCCGCAGCCAGAGGGGCAGAGCCACGAGCCACGCGAGGCCCAGCGACGTCACGGCGAAGACGGCCACGGCGGGCCAGTCCGGTCGAGTGCGCACATCCATGATTCGAACCTATGAAGTCCCCCGCCGCCGCGCCTCCCCCCTGGGGTGGAACCGCGGCCCGAGAGCGACGGCCGGATGCCATCCTCTCGGGGCGGCATCCGGCCGTATGGTCTCGCGAGCTCAGGCGCGCGCGTCACCCGCGCGTTCGTCGTCCTCGGCGGCATCCTCGTCGAGGTCGTCCTCATCGAGGTCATCGTGCTCGCGCGGCTTGACGTACGGGTCGGCCTCACCGGCGTAGGTGGCGGACGCGGCGAGACCGGCGACCGACTCGTCGCGCTCGCGTGCCTCGCGCAGGAGGGCCGAGATGTGGTCGGCGTTCTCGGGGATCGCATCGAGGATGAACTCGAGGGTCGGCGTGAGGCGCGTGTTGAGGTTCTTGCCGACCTCGCTGCGCAGCATTCCTGTCGCCGATTTCAGCGCCGCCGCCGTGTCGTTGCGGTGGGCCTCGTCGCCCATGACGGTGTAGAACACCGACGCGTGCTGGAGGTCACCCGTGACGCGCACGTCGGTGATGGTCACGAAACCGAGCCGCGGGTCGCGCAGCCCCTTCTCGAGCCGTTCGGCGAGCACCACGCGAATTCGGTCCGCCACGCGGGCCTGTCGTTCCCCTGCCACGTCCTTCTCCTTCTCGTTCTTTCATACCGCCGCGAGTCGAGTGCCCCCGTGGCTCATTGCCGAGTGGCGGTCCTGACGAAAGAGCGTACCCAGCGGAGGCCGGAGGGATGTGTGTCTTCCCGAGCATCGGGATAGGGGCCCCGCTCTGCTCGGGAAGGCACACACCCCGCAGGCCGCAGCGGGGGCCGCACCCGAAGGCACGACCCCCGCACGACGATCAGCCTCGCGGCTTCTCGACCATTTCGGTGGTCTCGATCTCATCACCGATCTGGATGTCGTTGAACTTGCCGAGACCGATACCGGCCTCGAAGTCCGTACGCACCTCGGTGACGTCGTCCTTGAAGCGACGCAGCGATTCGATCTGCAGGCCGTCGGCCAGCACGACACCGTCGCGGATGACGCGGGCCTTGGCGTTGCGCGTGATCGTTCCCGACCGCACGATGACACCGGCGATGTTGCCGAACTTCGAGGAGCGGAACACCTCGCGGATCTCGGCGACACCCGACTGCACCTCTTCGAACTCCGGCTTGAGCAGGCCCTTGAGCGACTGCTCGACGTCGTCGATCGCGTTGTAGATGACCGAGTAGAACCGCACGTCGACACCCTCGCGGGCGGCACGCTCGCGGGCCTTGGTGTCGGGACGGACGTTGAAGCCGATCACGATCGCGTTGTCGATCGTGGCCAGGTTGATGTCCGACTCGGTGATCGCACCCACACCGCGGTGGATGATGCGCAGCTGGACGCTGTCGTCGACCTCGATCTTGAGCAGCGACTCTTCGAGCGCCTCGACGGCACCGGACACGTCGCCCTTGATGATGAGGTTGAGCGACTCGACCTTGCCCTCTTCGAGAGCACGGGTGAAGTCCTCGAGCGAGATGCGCTTGCGGGCCTTGGCCAGCTGAGCGTTGCGCTCGGCCGCTTCACGCTTCTCCGCGATCTGACGCGCGGTGCGGTCTTCCTCGGTGACGATGAAGACGTCGCCGGCGCGCGGCACGGAGTTGAGACCCTGCACCTGGACCGGACGCGACGGGTAGGCCTCGAGGACCGCCTCGCCGTTCTCGTCCATCATCGCGCGGACGCGGCCGTACGCCGTGCCGGCGACGATCGCATCGCCGACGCGGAGCGTTCCCGACTGGATGAGCACCGTGGCAACCGAACCGCGACCCTTGTCGAGCTTCGCTTCGATCGCGACGCCGCGGGCTGCCTTGTTCGGGTTGGCCGTGAGGTCGAGACCGGCGTCGGCGGTGAGCAGAACCGCGTCCAGGAGGGCCTGGATGTTGAGGTTCTCGCGAGCCGACACGTCGACGAACATGACGTCGCCGCCGTACTCCTCGGCGACCAGACCGTACTCGGTGAGCTGCTGGCGCACCTTGGCCGGGTTGGCGTCGGGCTTGTCGACCTTGTTGACCGCGACCACGATCGGCACGTTCGCCGCCTGGGCGTGGTTCAGCGCCTCGACCGTCTGGGGCATGATGCCGTCGTCGGCGGCGACCACGAGGATGGCGATGTCGGTCACCTGCGCACCACGGGCACGCATGGCGGTGAACGCCTCGTGACCCGGGGTGTCGATGAAGGTGATCGCGCGCTCGATGCCCTCGTGCTCGGTCCAGATCTGGTACGCACCGATGTGCTGCGTGATGCCGCCGGCCTCGCCCGCGACCACGTTGGTCTGGCGGATGGCGTCGAGCAGTCGCGTCTTACCGTGGTCGACGTGGCCCATGACGGTGACCACAGGAGGACGGATCTCGAGATCGTCCTCGCTCTCGGCCTCGAGCTCGGCATCGAGGTCGAGACCGAAGCCCTCGAGGAGCTCCTTGTCTTCGTCCTCAGGCGAGACCATCTGGATCTTGTAGCCGAGCTCCTCGCCGAGCACCTCGAAGGTGGCCTCGTCGAGCGACTCGGTCGCGGTGGCCATCTCGCCCAGGTTGAACAGGATGGTCACGAGCGTGCCGGGCTGCACGGTGTACCCGCGCAGAGCCTCGAGCTTGTCCGCGAAGTCGGCGATGGAGGCACCGCGACGCAGGCGGATGATCTCGCCATTGCCCTTCGAGACGTTGACGCCGCCGACGACCGGCGCCGACCGCATCTCGAATTCCTGCCGCTTCGCCCGACGCGACTTACGCTGCTTCGACTTGCCGCCGCCCTTACCGAAGGCACCGGCGGTACCACCGCCGGGACCACGGCCGCGACCGCCGCCACCACCGGGACGACCGGCGAAACCACCGGCCGGAGCACCGCCACCGGGGCGCTGGAAGCCGCCACCGGCACCGCCGGGACGACCGGGGCCGCCGGGACGCTGCTGGAACGGGGCGCCGGGACGACCACCGCCACCGGGACGACCGGCACCGCCGGGACGCGGGGCGCCGGGGCGCGGAGCACCGGGACGGGGAGCCTGCGGACGCGGGATGTTGCCGGGCGTCGGGCGCTGGCCCATGCCCTGCGCCGACGCGAACGGGTTGTTGCCCGGACGGGGGCCGGCGGGACGCTGGCCCATGCCCTGCGACGACGCGAAGGGGTTGTTGCCCGGACGAGCGCCACCCGGGCGCGGGGGCGCGCTGGGGCCGGGCTTGGGGGCACCGGCGCCGGGGGTCGGGGCCTGGGAGCCGGGGCTCGGCGGCGACGACGGGGTCGCGGCGGGCTTTGCCGCCGACGGCGCGGGAGTGGATGCCGCGGGGGCCGACGCTGCGGGGGTCGCCGCGGGCGCCGCCGGGGCAGCGGGCTTCGCGGGACCGGGCGTGGGACCAGAGGGACGCGAACCGGGGGTCGCCGCGGGACGCGCGGGACCCGGACGCGCGCCGGAACCCGGGCGCGCCGCAGGAGCGGCGGCCTTGGTCTCCGAGGCACCGGAAGAGCCCTCGGCCGCCAGGGCGGCGCGGAGCTTACGAGCCACGGGGGGCTCGATGGTGGATGAGGGGCTCTTGACGAACTCGCCGAGCTCCTTCAGCTTCGCAAGCGCGACCTTGCTGTCGACGCCGAGCTCGGAAGCGATCTCGTGCACGCGTGGTTTTGCCACAATTCTCCTGTCTGAGGGCCTACCCCGGACAGGGCAGACCGTTAGTTGCGGACGGGTCTCATTTCGAGCCGTTCACTTCGTGTCCATAGCCGTTCAGCCTTTTCGCTGGAGGGTTGATTCGAAGGTCTGCGTGTCAAGCGGGCCTGACACACGCAATGCTCGTACGAAGGCGCGACGCGCGAGAGCTTTTCCCACGCACGCGTCCGTCTCGTGCACCCACGCTCCCCTGCCCGGCAGGACCGCTCTCTCGTCTCGGACGAGGACCGACCCGTCCGCGACCACACGCAGAAGCGAAGATCGGGGGGCGCGTGCGCGGCATCCGACGCACGTTCGTACAGGATCCATCCTACACCTCGTGCTCACCCGACCGACGGACGGTCAGTTGTCTTCGAGGATGCTGTCGGGCTGGATGTCGATCTTCGCGCCGGTGAGCTTGGCGGCCAGGCGGGCGTTCTGGCCCTCCTTGCCGATCGCGAGCGACAGCTGATAGTCGGGGACGAGTGCACGGACAGCCTTGGTCGACGCATCGAGCACGAACGACGAGGTGACCTTCGCCGGCGACAGGGCGTTCGCGACGAAGCGCGGCAGCTCGGCGTCGTAGTCGATGATGTCGATCTTCTCGCCCGCGAGCTCCTCGGTCACGGCACGGACGCGACGGCCCAGCTCGCCGATGCACGCGCCCTTGGCGTTGACCGTCGGGTCGTTCGCCTTGACCGCGATCTTCGAGCGGTGCCCGGCCTCACGCGCCAGCGAGACGATCTCGACGAGGCCCGCAGCGATCTCGGGCACCTCGAGGGCGAAGAGCTTGCGCACGAGACCGGGGTGGGTGCGCGACACGGTGATCTGCGGGCCCTTGTTGCCCTTCGAGACGCTCGTGACGTACACGCGCAGGCGCGAACCGTGCGCGTAGGTCTCGCCGGGCACCTGCTCCTCGGGCGGGAGGATCGCCTCGACGGTGCCGAGGTCGACATGCACCATGCGCGGGTTCGGACCCTGCTGCACGACACCGGCGACGATGTCGCCCTCCTTGCCCTTGAACTCCCCCAGCACGGCGTCGTCGGCGATGTCGCGCAGGCGCTGGCTGATGACCTGCTTCGCGGCGAAGGCGGCGATGCGCCCGAAGTCGTCGGGCACCTGCTCCTCTTCGCCGATGACGGCGCCCTCGTCGTCGGTGACGGGGGTGAAGATGCCCACGTGACCGGTCTTGCGGTCGAGCGAGGCGCGCGCGCCGGCCGGGATCTCGCCGCTGGGCGAGATGTGCTTGGCGTAGGCGGTGAGGATCGCCTGCTCGATGATGCGCGCGAGTTCGTCGAAGGGGATCTCCTTCTCGCGTTCGATCGTCTTCAGAAGTGCGAGATCGATGTCCACAAGGCCCTCCGTTATTCAGCTCTCGTCGACGCGACCGGCGCCGACAACCCCCCTACGATACCCGGGATGCCGCGACCCTGGCGACCCGGGCGAAGACGGGGCCGGCATCGCACAGCCGTTTCCCGGGTGCGGCGCCGGGCGCACGACACGGCGCCTCCGGATCGTGTGCCGCCCCGTGCGAAACTCCTGAGAAACGGCCGTCGCGCCGCGGGCGCGACGCGGGATCGCGGCCGTCCCCCACCCCGCGCGCTCGATTTCTCAGGAGTTCGGACCAGCCGCCACGCGCTCGAGCGGGTTCGCCGCGAGCGCGGCGACCACTCCCCCGTCCACCAGGCGCCTCGCCGCGGTGTCGGGCTTGCGGGCGGCCTGGTCGACGACGCACGCCCCGAACTCCGCCGCGAGCGACCCGCGCGGGTGGGCGGCGAGCACCTCGCGCACGAACGCGCCCGGGAGGGCGTCGGGCCGTGCCCCCGAGATGTCGAGGGCGGTCGCCGTCTCGAGCAGGTGGCCCTCGGTATCCATCGACGGGTCCACGCGGGGCCAGTTGTGCCGGACGATCACCTCGAGCACGCGCTGTCGGCGCTCGGCGGCCCACCCGGCTCCGGCGGTGAGGGCGACGCCGACATGGCCTCCGGCGTGCTCGTACGAGATCGTGTGGTTGTCGAACTCGCGCACGGTGCCGATGTCGTGCAGCACGGCGGAGACGTACAGCAGCTCGTGATCGACATCGGCGATGCCGTCGACCCGGGCGAACGCCTCCGCCCACAACCACGAGCGCAGCGCGTGGGCGGTGATCGAGGGCGATTGGTACTGCTCGGCAAGGGCGAGGGCACCGCGCGCGGCGAGAGTGTCGGGCACGGGGATGTCGGCGATCTGCACGGGGCCTCCGGTGTCGGGTGGACCCTCACTCTGCCGCGACCGCTCGATCGTCGGCAGGGGGACGACGGTCAGCCGGCGACGTCTTCCTGCCAGAGCCGCGCACGACACAGGAGATCGGCCCGCGCAGCAGCGCTGGTGCACCGTTCGCCTCGCGACCGTGCACGCCACTCCCGCGTTGTGCCCGCACGAGCAGACCGCAGGCCTCGGCCTCGCTGCGGCGAACCGGATGCCACGACGCCGGGGCGCGGCATCCGGACCCGCTCAGATGACGGGAGCCGCGTGCCAGATGCGGTCGAGGTAGTCCCGCATCGCACGGTCGGAGGAGAAGTACCCGCTGCGCGCGACGTTGAGGATCGCGGAGCGAACCCAGCCGTCCTGGTCGGCGTACGCGGCGTCGACGCGGTCCTGCGCGTCGAGGTAGGACCGGAAGTCAGCGAGTGCCATGAACCTGTCGTCGTACAGCAGGTTCGACACGAGCGGCTCGAACACCGTGCGGTCGCCACCGGAGAACGCACCGGACGCGATGAGGTCGATCGCGCGGCGGAGCTCGTCGTCCTCTTGGTAGAAGTCGGCGGGCCGGTAGCCCTCGGCCCACAGGGCCTCGACCTCGGGCTCGCTCATGCCGAACAGGAAGAAGTTGTCGTCGCCGACGAGTCTGCGGATCTCGACGTTCGCACCGTCGTCCGTACCGATCGTGAGTGCGCCGTTGAGGGCGAGCTTCATGTTGCCCGTGCCCGAGGCTTCTTTTCCGGCGAGCGAGATCTGCTCCGACAGGTCGGCGGCGGGGATGATGCTCTCGGCGAGGGTGACGTTGTAGTTGGCCGGGTAGAGCACCTTGAGCTTGCCCCCGACCCGCTCGTCCGCGCTCACGACCTCACCGACGGCGTTGATCAGGTGGATGATCCGCTTGGCCATGCCATAGCCGGGTGCGGCCTTCGCACCGAAAAGGAACGTGCGCGGCTGCACCTTCTCGATGGGCAGGCGCCCCGAGACGATGCCCTCGTACGTGCTGACGATGTGCAGCACCTTGAGCGTCTGCCGCTTGTACTCGTGGAGGCGCTTGATCATGACATCGAGCATGTGACCGTCGTCGAGGGGGTCCTCTCCGCGTGCCTCGAGCACGCGGCTCAGCCGGCGCTTGTTCGACGCCTTCACCGCGGCGAAGCGCTCGCGGAAGTCCGCGTCGTCGGCCAGGGCCTCGAGCCCGCGGAGGCGCTCGAGATCGACGGTCCACCCGGCACCGAGGGCCTCGGTGATGAGGGCCGAGAGATCGGGGTTCGCCAGGCGCAGGAAGCGGCGGGGCGTGACGCCGTTGGTGACGTTGGTGAACTTGTCGGGCCACATCGCGGCGAAGTCCTTCAGCACGTTGTCGCGCAGCAGCTGCGAGTGCAGCTCGGCGACGCCGTTGACCTTGGAGCCGGCGACCGTGGCGAGATAAGCCATCCGCACCGAGCGGGAGGGATGCTCACCGATGATCGACATGTTGCGGATGAGCATCTCGTCGTCGCCGAAGCGCTCGCGCACCTCGAGCAGGAAGGCGTCGTTGATGCGGTAGATGATCTCCAGGTGCCGCGGGAGCAGGCGGCCCAGCAGGTCGACCGGCCAGACCTCGAGCGCCTCGGGCAGCAGCGTGTGACAGGTGTAGGCGAAGCACTTCTGCGTGATGGCCCAGGCGGCATCCCACTCGAGCTTCTTCTCATCGACGAGGACGCGCATCAGCTCGGGCACCCCGATGACCGGGTGGGTGTCGTTCAGCTGGAAGATGACGCGCTCGGGGAGCTTGTCGAGGTCGAAGTCGGAGGGCAGGACGTTCTCGATGAAGTCGGCGATGGAGGCCGCGACGAAGAAGTACTGCTGCTGCAGGCGCAACTCCTTGCCCTGCGGTGTGGAGTCCTCGGGGTAGAGCACCTTGGAGATGTTCTCGGCGAAGGTCTGTGCGCGTACCGACTCGACGTAGTCGCCGGAGTTGAAGGTGTGCAGGTCGAAGGCGTTCGTGGCCACCGCGCGCCACAGGCGCAGGGTGTTCACGCGCCCGTTGTGGTAGCCCGGGACCATCATGTTGTACGGCACGGCGAGCACGTTCCACTCGGGAACCCACCGCGTGCGCTCGACGCCCTCGTCGTCGTAGGTCTCGGTGCTACCGGCGAACGAGATCGTCTGCGCGGCCTCGGGGTGGGCGAAGTCCCACGGCGAGCCCATCCGCAGCCACGCGTCGGGTTGCTCGATCTGCTGCCCGTCGGCGAAGGCCTGACGGAAGATGCCGTACTCGTATCGGATGCCGTAGCCGATCGTCGGCACGCTCATGGTGGCCAACGAGTCGATGAAGCACGCCGCGAGGCGGCCGAGACCGCCGTTACCGAGACCGGGCTCGATCTCGACCTCACGGAGATCGTCGATGTCGATACCGCACTGCGCGAGCGCCTCGGTGGCGATGTCGGTGAGGCGCGCGGCGAGGAGGTTGTTGTCGAGCTGGCGACCCAAGAGGTACTCGGCAGACAGGTAGCAGACGGTTTTGGCCTGCTGCGTCTTCTGCGCCGCGCGGTCGTCGAACCAGCGCGCCATCAGGTAGTCGCGCACCGTGTACGCGAGAGCGAGGTACTGATCGTTGACGTCGGACGTCGACAGCGTCACGCCCTGGTCGAAGTTCAGGTTCTGCAGGAACTGCTTCGTGAAGCCATCGACCGATGCCGCCGGAGCGACGACCGGGGCAACGGCCAGCGGGTGGGTCGGGCGGAGCTTTGAGCTGTTCTCGGGCACCCTCCGACCGTAATCAGAACCGCCGCGCCGCGCCAAGACCGACCGAGAACGACACACGATCTTCACCTGGATGCCGCACGGCGACCGGATACCGCCTGCTCAGCGCAGCCCGCACCCGTCGACGACCTGCGGCTTGCGCTCGATGAGGTTCTTCGTCCAGTCGTACAGCACGGGCAGGAAGCGCGACTTGGGGAGGATCGGGCGGAGATGGTCGTACCCCGTGTACGTCGCCCACCGCACCGGCTGCCCCTCTTCGCAGAGCTTCTGGACGTAGTCGCGCTGCAGTTTCGGCGGAATGACCTCGTCGTCCGCGCCCCAGGCCACGAGCATCGGTGTGCCCAACGGAGCTGTCATGGCGTTCTCGGCGAGTCGACGACCGAGCGCCCCGTCGGTGAGGTCGGCGCTGTAGAGCGGGCGGTCCTCCGACACCCCGAGCGCGGTGAGGACGGAGACGACGACGCCCGGCTCCGTCGGGCAGCGCTGGGTCATCTCGAGCACGATCGAGCGCGATCCCTCGGCGATGTAGTCGTTCACGTGCACGTCGGGGTACGTCTCGGAGTACGGCACGAGCACCCATGACGTGATGACCGACAGCATGGCGTTGGGCGGTCCCGACAGAAGCTCCCTCGCGAGGGCGGGAGGGTCGGCCACCGGGGCGACCACGGCGGTTCCGAGCACGTCGATTCCCGGCGCGTAGTCCTCGGCGATCGCGGTCGTCCACAGTGCCGCGTGTCCTCCCTGCGAGTGCCCCCAGACGACCGTGTCGGGCGAGAGGACGAGGTCGGTACGCAATTCGGCGGCGGCCAGCACCGCGTCCAGGGACGACCGGGCTTCGCCCTTGCCGATGAGATACGGATAGGCGCCCGGTGCACCCTGTCCGGAGAAGTCGCTGGCGACGACCACCCAGCCGGCCTTCAGCGCCTGCTCGAGAGCCGGGATCGCCCAACGGGTCGCGGTCGCGTCGCGCAAGCTCGGGGCGCACCCCTGCGCGACACCGGTGGTGCCGTGGTTCCAGATGATGACGGGGCGGGGACCGGGCGGCGGATCCTTGGGCGTGATGATCATCGCGCTGGCCACGGCCGGACGGCTCACGGCATCCCGTGTCGTGTACAGGATGCGCGTGACGTCACCGTTCTGAGGGAGGCGCCCGTGATAGGCGTCCGAGCGGATGAGCCGACCGTGGCCGCTGGGCACCTCGGCCGGTGGGTCGTAGAACGCGTCGACGACCGGGGCACCCTCGTGCAGCCAGTCGTTGACCCACCAGCCGCCCGCGGCGGTGGCCACGAGCACGAACGACAGCGCGAAGCGGCCGGCCGCGGTCCAGCGAGCGCGCAGGCGCCGACGACGGACGGCGCGTTCCGGGTCGAACGGCGTCGCGTGCTGACGTGGACGACGGATGCCGCTCACCCCACGTGCGAAGACCCCGACGCCGAACACGATCGTGCGCACACCGAACACGACCGCGAGCACGAGCACCGTGACATCGGGCCACGTGAACGACAGCAGACCGAACGCCACCTGCGCGACGCCCCACGACAGCGACAACACGCGCGTGCTCACGGAGCCGCGCGCGACGGCGCGTCCGATCGAGGCGATGCCACCGATCACGAGGAGGACGGCGAGGACCGATGGCAAGAGCTCGAGGCTGCGTCCGAGCCAGACGAGAACCGCGATCCCCGCGACGATCCAGGCCGCGGCCACCGAACGGGCCCACCAGCTCGCGGTGCGGCCGAGGAGTTCGACCACTCCCATGACGACCGCGCTCGCTCCGACGTAAACGCCCAGCAGCACGATCGAGGTGAGCGGCCGCGACACGATCAGCGCTCCGAGCAGCACCACCACCGCACCGACGATGAGAAGCACCCGCGGGGGCGCGTTGCGCGTGAGCGCGGGGAGGGCGTTCCACCGACGCGGGCGCGGGCGTCGGGAGGCGGGCATCAGGCAATGATAGACAGCGCGCCCCTTCGCGACGGGCTCTTGCCCGCTCGGACGCCGCGCGCAACCGACTGTCTTCCGGACTCGCGAACGAATACGGTTCCGGGGTGCCGTCGTCCGCTCGCTCCGCCGCCCGTGAGGCCGAGGCGAACCCCGCGTTCCGCCTCGCCGCCCGAGGAGGCTATGTGGCCAACGGCATCCTGCACCTGCTCGTGGGCGGCCTCGTGCTGGCCGTCGGCTTCGGCGCCGCGGAAGACACGGATCAGACGGGCGCGTTCCGCGCGATGGCCGCCCTTCCGCTCGGCGCCGTCGCGCTGTGGGCTCTCGCCGCGGGGCTGGTGGCCCTGGGCGGCTGGCACCTGCTGCAGGCCGTTGCGCCCCGCGGGCTCTCGGGGCGCAAGCGCATCGCGCGAATCGCCGCCGAGGCGCCGCAGGGCCTGGTGTTCGTGGTGATCGGAGTGATCTCGGCCGCCGTGGCGCTGGGGGCGCGACCGCGCGCCGAGAAGACGACGGAAGACCTCAGCGAAAGCGTTCTCACCCTGCCCATCGGCGGATTCGTCCTCGGGACGACGGGGCTGGTGGTCGCCGGGGTGGGTGTCGGTTTCGCCTGGATGGGCGTGCGGCGTTCGTTCCACGACAAGGTGCGCATCCCCGACGGCGCGGCGGGGCACGCGCTCAGCGCCCTGGGCGCCGTAGGGTTCGTCGCGAAGGGCATCGCCCTCGGCGTGGTCGGCGTGCTGCTCACCGTCGCCGCGATCCGCGTCGAGCCCGACACCGCGGGAGGCCTCGACGGAGCGGTGTCGGCACTCATGGCACTGCCCGCGGGGCCCGTGCTCGCGACACTGGTCGGCCTCGGCTTCCTCGCCTACGGCGTGTTCACGATCTTCCGCGCCCGTTACGCCCGTCTCGACGTGTGACGACGGCGATGCGCCCGGGGCGGCGCGACCCGCGGACTCAGTCGAGAGAGGGGTCGCGACCGGTACGCTCCCCCGTCTCCAGCGTCGCGATCGCGGCGTGGTCGTCCGCGTCGAGGGTGAAGTCGAAGACGTCGCCGTTCTCCCGGAGACGGTCGAGCGACACGGACTTCGGGAAGACGACGAGTCCGCGGTCGAGATGCCAGCGCACGACGACCTGGGCCGGCGTCTTGCCATAGCGCGCGGCGATCCGCATGAGGACGGGCTCGTCGAGCAGACCGCCGCGGGCGAGCGGGGCCCAGGACTCGGTGACGATGCCGTTCGCGGCATCCCAGTCGACGAGCTCGTTCTGCGGGAACCGCGGGTGCAGCTCGACCTGGTTCACCGCGGGGAGCACGCCCGTCTCGGCGCGGAGGCGCTCAAGGTGCGCGATCGCGAAGTTGCTCACTCCGATCGCGGTCGCGCGCCCCTCCTGCTGCAGACGAACCAGCGCGCGCCACGTGTCGACGTACCGGTCGGCGCTGGGGATCGGCCAGTGGATGAGGTAGAGGTCGACGCGGTCCACGCCCAGCCGCGCGGCGCTGGCATCGAAGGCGCGCAGCGTCTCGTCGAACCCCTGGTCGTCGTTCCAGACCTTGGTCGTGACGAAGACCTCGTCGCGCTCGAGACCGGATGCCCGGAGTCCCTCCCCGACCTCCTTCTCGTTGCCGTACAGGGCAGCGGTGTCGACGTGGCGGTAGCCCGCGGAGAGCGCTCCGGCGACGAGGTCGGCGGTGACCCCGGCCGGGACCTTGTACGTCCCCACACCGAGCTGCGGGATGGTGGAGCCGTCGGACAGCGACACGCGGGGAGCGGAGATCATGGCATCCACGCTACCGGCGTCGACAGCCTCGAACGACGAAACGGCACCCCTCGATCGGTGTCGGAGGGTGCCGTTTCGACAGGGTTCAGCGGGTGAGCGCGGCCACCGCCTCGGCCACGGGCAGCGTCTCGCGCTCGCCCGTGCGGCGGTCCCACAGCTCGACCTGCCCCTCGGCGGCGCCGCGGCCCACGATGAGGATGCGCGGGATGCCGACGAGCTCGGCGTCGCCGAACTTCACACCCGGCGAGACTTTGGGGCGGTCGTCGTAGAGCACGTCGAGCCCCGCGGCCTCGAGGTCGGCGGAGACGGTCTCGGCGAGCTCGAACGCCGCGGCGTCACGGCCCGTCGCCACGACATGCACATCGAACGGCGCGACCGAGGTCGGCCAGATCAGCCCCTTGTCGTCGTTGTTGAGCTCGGCGATGATCGCGAGGATGCGCGTGACGCCGATGCCGTACGAGCCCATCGTGACGGTTGCCAGCTTGCCGTTCTCATCCAGCACCTTCAGCCCCAGAGCCTCGGCGTACTTGCGGCCGAGCTGGAAGACGTGGCCGATCTCCATGCCGCGCGCGAGTTCCACGGGACCGGACCCGTCGGGCGCCGGGTCTCCGGCGCGCACCGTCGAGACCTCGACGAAGCCGTCACCGACGAAGTCACGGCCGGCGACGAGCGAGTGCACGTGCTTCTGGTCGATGTTGGCTCCGGTGATCCACGCTGTGCCGTCGACCACGCGGGGGTCGAGCACGTAGCGGATGTTCGTCGCCGACTCTTCGCCCAGCACGGGTCCGGTGGGCGACCAGGGACCGATGTAGCCCTTGACCAGCAGCGGGTTCTTCGCGAAGTCCGCCTCGGTGGCGGCCTCGACCTCGGCGGGGGCGAACGCCACCTCGACGCGCTTGTCGTCGACGTCGCGGTCGCCGGGCAGGCCCACGACGACCAGCTCGCGCGTGCCGTCGAGGTGCGTGAGAGCGAGCACCACGTTCTTGAGCGTGTGCGCGGCGGTCCAGGCGGCGGCCTCGGCCGTCGCGGGGCCCGCGATGCCGGGCGCAGGTGCGTCGAGGTGGGCGTTCGCGTGATCGACGAGCGTCGCGATCGTCGGGGTGTTCGGGGAGTCGAAGATCACGGGCTCGGGCCGTCCCTCGATGGGGAGGGCCTCGGGTGCGACGGTGGTGAACGCCTCCACGTTGGCCGCGTAGCCGCCGGCGGAACGAACGAACGTGTCCTCACCGATGGGCGTCGGATGCAGGAACTCCTCCGACTTCGAGCCGCCCATCGCACCGGCGTCGGCCGCGACGATGACGTATTCGAGACCCAGGCGCGTGAAGATGCGCTCGTAGGCGTCGCGCTGAGCCTGATACGACCTGTCGAGTCCGGCATCCGTTGCGTCGAACGAGTACGCGTCCTTCATCGTGAACTCGCGGCCGCGCAGCAGGCCCGCGCGGGGACGCGCCTCATCGCGGTACTTGTCCTGGATCTGGTAGATCGTCAGCGGCAGGTCTTTGTAGGACGAATACAGGTCTTTGACGAGGAGCGTGAACATCTCCTCGTGCGTGGGCGCGAGCAGGTAGTCGGCACCCTTGCGGTCCTGCAGGCGGAACAGCGCGTCGCCGTATTCTTCCCAGCGTCCGGTGACCTCATAGGGCTCGCGCGGAAGCAGCGCCGGGAAGTGCACCTCGAACGCCCCGGCGTTCGCCATCTCCTCGCGCACGACCGTCTCGATCTTGGCCTTGACCTTCAGCCCCAGCGGCAGCCACGCGAAGATGCCCGGCGCATTGCGACGGATGTATCCGGCGCGCACGAGCAGGCGGTGGCTCGTGACCTCGGCATCCGAGGGGTCTTCGCGAAGCGTGCGGAGGAAGAAGTTCGACAGACGGGTGACCACGATCATCGAGTCTAGAGCGGTGGATGCCATGGCTTCACCCGTAGGCCCGCTCGAACAGCGCTTCCGCCACACGGGCGGCAGCAGCGGGGCGATCGGCTTCGGCGACACTCTCTGGAAGACGGACGCGCATCCAGTTCCCGTCGACGAGGACGTCGGCGTCGAATGACGTCAGCTCGCCCACATCCACGGTCGTCAGGCGAACCATGTCCGTCGCCCGACCGCCCGTCGCGGGCACCGCATCGCCCAGGTCCGCCTGGTCGTACGCCCACTCACCGCCCGGGAGCCACATCATCAGGGCACCCGTGCCGTCCGTCCAGGGGTCGTCGCCGGGACCGACGTATGAGCAGAACGGGGCATCCCAGTAGCCGGAGAGCATCCAGGACTCGATGCTCCACCCGCCGCCTTCGTGTCGGATGGACATGTCGGCGATCCCGACCGCCTCCCCGAAACGCTCCGCGGACAGAATCCCGCTGCATTCACCGGTGAGGAGTGTGGTGCCGGTCGGAGGCTCCCACTGCGCGGCGGAGGGCGGCGACGCGAGAATGTCCCCGCGAAGAGCCTGATAGGCCGCCTCGATCTTCACCGGATCGCCGCTGGAGCCGTTGTCCGTGGGTGCCGTTCCGGCGTCCACCAAGAGGTACGTCCCATCGATCGACTCGCACGGGAGACTCGCCCCGCAGTCGGGCCCGACGACCGACTCGCGATCCTCGATCGCCCCCTGCGCGTCGGGGATCATGGCGACGGTGACCCACGTGCCGCCGATGTCACCGAACTCGCAGTACAGCGCTCCCGCCTGGGCGAACGAGTACTGCAGCGGCCCCTGCGTCCACGCATTGCCGCGCGAACGCGGGATCGTGGATGCCACGTCGGGCACCTCCCCGTCGAAGAACTCCGCAACTCGCGGGGCCACGTCGTCGCATCCGAAGGCGAAGCGGGAGACGGGCTGCGTCACTGTCCGCTGTTCGCCGACGGTCGGCGTCGGTGTGGGAGTCGGCTCGGGGATGGGCGGGAGCGTCACTGTCGGGGTGGGGGTGTTGGCGATCGGCGGCGCGCTCAGCGTCGAGGTCGCCACGACCCCACCGGCGATCGCGACCACCAGAACAGCCGCCACCGATCCCGCGATCCACGCGTTCCGGTGCGCACCGGCGGGGCTGATGTCGCGGGCTCCCCCCACGATCCGCGCCCGCATCGCCGCACGCTCATCAGGCGTCAACTCATCGTTCATGCCCGCGCTCCTTCCTGCGCGAGCTCGCCACGCAACTTCGCCTTCGCGCGGGCCAAACGCGACTTCACCGTTCCCACCGGAACACCCAGAGCCTGAGCCACTTCCCGCTCCGAGTACCCCTCCAACACCGACAACACCACCACCGCCTGCTCCCGCTCCGGCAACCGCCGCAACGCGACCAACACCTCACTGTCGTCATGCACCTCGAACACCGACGCCCCCGCAACCGGCACCCGATCCAACAACGCCCGATACCGCCGCCCCGACCGCTCCAGATTCCGCGCACAATGCGCCACCGTGTTCAACAACCACGGCAACGGCGACCCCTCCACCACCCGCACCGACGCCCGCCTCCGCCACAACTCGAAGAACGCCACCGTCACGGCATCCTTCGCATCCTCCCGATGCGTCAACAACCGCGACGCATGCCGGAACAACCGCGCCTCATACCGATCGAACAACACCGCCAAAGCCTGCTCATCGCCCCTGAGTACCCGAGCCCACAGCCCGGCGTCATCAACATCCACACCCCGTAGTGTCCGCGACCACACCAGAAGTTCCCGACTCCGGCGCGATCTCGATCACGAACCGGTAACGAGTTCGCGCCCCGCGTCCCGCGCGCTCACCGCGGGGGTTCTCGGGTGAGGGCGTGCAGCCCCGATGGATCCGCGGTGATCACCGGCGGTGTCGCGCTCGTCCTCGACGCGCCCCTCCGGAGCGCGACCGCCGCGACGAACGGGAGCGACGATGTCTCCGGCGACGATGTGCTGGCCGACAAGCTTCGGTTCTTCACCGAGTACCCGCCCTCCGTGCTCGTGCGGGAACGTCTGCGGGCGGAGTTCGACCTGGGCTGACCGCCCGGCGGACTCACTCCCGGGGCACGGCCCGGGCGAGGGCGACGAGGGCATCGAGTCCGGATGCCATGCCGTCGCGCGGCAGGTGGCCGGCGACCACCAGCGTGGCCATACCGTGGGCGAACGACCACACCGCGGCCACCGCCGCCTCGAGCGCGGCCCCGCTCAGGGCGGTGTCGACGGTGGCCAGCACCTCTGCCAGCAGCTCCTCGTTCGCGCGGATCAGCGGAGCCATCTCCGCGGACGGCGACCCGGGTACGCAGATCTCGGGGTCGAAGACGAGGGCGAAACCCTGCGGGTGCGCGGCGGCGTAGCCCACGTAGGCTTCCGCGATCGACCGGAGAGCCGGTATCCCCGGCGAAGCCTCAGCATGCGCCCGCCTCTGCGCGTCGAGAAGCTGACCCATGTGCCGCTCCGACAGTCGCTTCAGCAGCGCTTTGCGGTCGGCGAAGTGGTGGTACGGCGCGTTGTGACTCACCTCGGCGCGACGAGCGACCTCGCGCAGGCTGAGCGCACCGACTCCCCCCGCGACGAGGAGCTCGTCCGCCGCGTCGAGCAGGGCCGGAGCCAGATCTCCGTGGTGGTACGTCGTCGATCGGGACACACGCACGATGCTAGACGGCGCGGCGGGGGGCGTGAGGTCATCCCGCGGGCCCCGTCGTCGGAGAGACGGCGGGGCCACCCGAGGTCACAGCAAGATGCGCTCGGCGACGACTTTGCACATTCCGTCGCAAAACACGCTATCTTGCTCCTGCCCACATTCTTGACAGTGTCCACATTGGAGCATCCCATGACCGCCCTCATCATCGACGGCCACCCCACGTCCGATTCCCTCACCGCGACCCTCGCGCGTCGCTACGCCGCCGCCTACGGTGACGCGGACCTTCTGTCCGTGCGCGACCTCGACTTCGACCCCGTTCTTCGCGGAGGCTACCGCGCACCGCAGCCCCTCGAGCCCGACCTTCAGCGCGCACTCGATGCTCTCCTCACCGCGACGCACGTGGTCGTTGCAACCCCTGTCTGGTGGGCGTCGACCCCGGCGCTTCTGAAAGGCTTCTTCGACCGCGTCCTCCTGCCGAAGCAGACGTATCGCTACCGCCCCAACGGACTGCCCGAGGGGCTCCTCCCCGCCCGCACCGGCCGCCTCCTCGTCACGAGCGACTCCCCGCGCTGGTTCCTGACCTGGACGGGCGACCCGACCGTCCGGCAAGTCCGTAACCAGACCTTGCGGTTCTGCGGAGTCACGACGGTCCGCACGACGCGTTTCCCCTCCGTCCGAACGGCCGACGATCGCACCCGTGCCGCGTGGCTCGCGGGGGTGGAGGAGGTCGCTCGTCGTGACGCGCGGGTGCGTCATGCCCGGGTCACGGTCGGCGTCCGCGCCTGAGCCGACGACCTCGACATAGCCTGGAGCGATGACCACCGTCTTGCTCACCGGCTTCGAGCCGTTCGCCGGCGATGCCACGAACCCCTCCGGCGACGCGGTCCGTCTCGTCGGCGAGCGGTGGACCGGCGAGGAGCGGCTCGTCGTCGAGGTGCTGCCGGTGTCGTTCGTCACGGCGGCGGCGCGACTCCGACGGCTGCTCGACGAACACCGCCCCGACCTCGTCATCGCCACCGGTCTGGCGGGCGGGCGCACGCGCGTCACGCCGGAGCGGATCGCGATCAACCTCGCCGACGCCCGGATCCCCGACAACGACGGCGATCAGCCCGTGGACCGACCGGTCGTCGCCGGCGGCCCCGCCGCCTTCTTCGCAACGCTCCCCGTCAAGGCCATCGCCGCGGCCCTGAACGACGAAGGAATCCCGTCCGCCGTGTCGCACTCCGCGGGCACCTTCGTCTGCAACCACGTGATGTTCACCGCACTGGACGCCGTCGACCCCGGCGTGCGCGCGGGATTCGTGCACGTACCGTACGCGCGCGAAAGCGCCCCCGAGGGAGCGGCATCCCTTCCGTTCGACGACATCGCGCGAGCTGTCGAGCTGACGGTCCGCACCGCGCTCGAGGTGCGCGACGACATCGCGGCACCGGGCGGCACGCTTTCCTGACGCGATCGGGTCAGCCCGCACGCCGCCCGAGGTGCAGGACCGCTCGCACGAGAAGGCCCGTCGCCAATGCCCAGAAGGCCGCACTGACTTCCGCGATGGCGATGCCGGATGCCGCCACGAGGAACGTCACGACAGCCGGCGTCCGCTCCCCCGGGTCATCGATCGCCTGCTGGACGGCCGATCCGAATGCCGCGAACAGCGCGACGCCCGCGACCGCGGGGATGACGCCCTCGGGCGCGAGAAGGACGATCGCCGCGAAAGCGGCAGACAGCGCCCCCAAGACGAGGTAGGTCCCCCCGGCGGAGACGCCCGCGACCCACCGTCGCTTCGGATCGGGGTGCGAGTCGGGACCCGCGGCGATCGCCGCGCTGATGGCCCCGAGGTTGACCGCGTGACCGCCGGCGGTGGCGGCGAGCATCGAACCCGCGCCGGTCACGAGCATCGCCGGACGCCACGGGATCGTGTAGCCGAGGCTGCGCATGACGGCGACGCCGGGCACGTTCTGCGAAGCCATCGTCACCACGAACAAGGGAAGCGCGATGCCCACCACCGACCCCACCGTGAGGGCGGGGGCCGTGAAGGCGAACTGCGGCACGAGGCTTGCGGCATCCACGTCCACGCCCGTCTGCGACAGCGACACGGCGACCACGACGATGGCCGCGACGAACGCGAGTGGTACGGCCCAGCGAGGCAGGAGACGGGATGCCACGAGCCACACGATCAGCACCGGAGCGACGCCCCACGGATCGGCGACCAGGCCGACGAACGGCTGGACGCACAGGGGGAACAGCACCCCCGCCAGCATCGCCTGCGCGATCGACGGCGGAATCCGGGCGATGAGCGCGCCGAGCGGCGGGAAGGGCGCTGTGCAGAGGATGAGCGCGCCGGACACGAGGAAGCCGCCCACGACGGCGGGCCAGCCCCCCTCGACCGAACCGGTCGCGGCGAGCAGGGCGACGCCGGGAGTCGACCAGGCGATCGTGATGGGGATCCGATAGCGGCTGGCGAGCAGGATGCACCCGATCCCGACGACGACGGTGATCGCGAGGAGGCCGCTCGCCGCCTGCTCGGGCGTCGCCCCCACCGAGCGCAGGCCCGTGAGCACGACGGCGAAGGTGCTCGTGAAACCGACGAGAGCGGTGACGACCCCCGCGATGAGCGGACGCGTGAGGGAGGCGGGAGAAGTCTCGGGCATGAGACTCCCGACGTTAGCGGACGACGACGCCGCCGCCCGCGCGCTGCGCTCTCCGGCCTGCGCGTCCCCGCTCAGGCCGTGATGACCTGCGCGGTCCCGGTCGCGGCATCCGGACCCATCTCGTCGGCGAGGCGGTTGGCCTCTTCGATGAGGGTGCGCACGATCTCGCTCTCGGGAACGGTCTTGATGACCTCGCCCTTGACGAAGATCTGGCCCTTGCCGTTGCCGGACGCGACGCCCAGATCGGCGTCACGCGCCTCGCCGGGTCCGTTGACGACGCAGCCCATCACGGCCACGCGCAGGGGAACCGTCATGTCTTTGAGGCCCTCGGTGACGTCGTCGGCGAGCGTGTAGACGTCGACCTGCGCGCGACCGCACGAGGGGCACGACACGATCTCGAGCTTGCGCTCGCGCAGGTTCAGCGACTGCAGGATCTGGTGGCCGACCTTGACCTCTTCGGCCGGAGGGGCCGAGAGCGAGACGCGGATCGTGTCGCCGATGCCCTCGGAGAGCAGGATGCCGAAGGCCGTCGCGCTCTTGATGGTGCCCTGGAACGCGGGGCCGGCCTCGGTCACGCCGAGGTGAAGCGGCCAGTCGCCCCGCTCGGCGAGCAGGCGGTAGGCCTTCACCATGACGATCGGGTCGTTGTGCTTGACCGAGATCTTGAAGTCGTGGAAGTCGTGCTCCTCGAACAGGGATGCCTCCCACACGGCGCTCTCGACCAGCGCTTCGGGGGTGGCCTTGCCGTACTTCTCGAGCAGGCGACGGTCGAGCGAACCGGCATTCACACCGATGCGGAGGGAGACCCCCGCGTCCTTGGCGGCCTTGGCGATCGCGCCGACCTGATCGTCGAACTTGCGGATGTTGCCCGGGTTCACGCGCACCGCTCCGCATCCGGCGTCGATGGCCTGGAAGACGTACTTCGGCTGGAAGTGGATGTCGGCGATGACCGGGATCTGGCTCTTCTTCGCGATGATGTGCAGCACGTCGGCGTCGTCCTGAGAGGGGACGGCGACGCGCACGATCTCGCACCCGGATGCCGTGAGCTCGGCGATCTGCTGGAGGGTGGCGTTGATGTTGGTCGTCGGCGTCGTCGTCATGGACTGGACGCTGACGGGGGCGTCGCCGCCGACGAGGACCTTGCCGACCTTGATCTGACGGGTCTTGCGACGAGGCGCGAGGACCTCCGGCACGCGGGGCATCCCGATGTTCACTGCAGGCACGCCCACAGCCTACGCCGCTGCACCCGGACGGGGGCTGAGGGCGCTCTGTGGTAGGTTCGGCGCCATGCGTGCACACACATCTTGGTGGCCCACCGTCTAGGCGGTGAGCGCGCATGCAACAGACCGCCCTCCCCCTGGGGAATCCGGGCGGTCTTCGTGTTTCCGGCGGCCGCTCCGGACCCTCGATCACAGACGGAAGTACCTCGATGACCGGGCCCGACCCCTCCTCCCTGATCCACGATCTCCTCGCCGGCTCTGCACCCTTCGCTCTCATCGCGCGCGACGGCGCGACGGTCGAAGTGCTCACCGGTGACGTCGTCGACGTCGACCTGCTCGCCGACATCCCGCTCGTGGATGCCGCCGGCACCGCGCGCGAAGTCCTCGCCCTGGTGCCCTACCGGCAGGTCCGCGAGCGCGGCTTCGTCTGCCACGACGACGGCGCCCCCCTTCGCTGCCTGGTGGTCGGGGAGCGCGTGGTGCTCGACCGCGCCGAGGCCATGGCATCCCTCCCCTCGTCCCCGGTGCCGCTGGCGGACGCCGGCTTCGACATCGCCGACGAGGAGTACGCCGACATCGTCCGCCGCGTGATCGCGGAGGAGATCGGTCGCGGCGAGGGGGCGAACTTCGTCATCCGCCGCGACTTCGTGGCAGGCGTCGACGTCGATCCGCGCCTCGCGGCGCTGACGTGGTTCCGTGCCCTGCTCGAGCACGAGAAGGGCGCCTACTGGACCTTCGCCGTGGTCACCGCCGACCACATCGCCGTCGGTGCGAGCCCCGAGGCACACGTGAGCGCCCAGAACGGCATCGTGACGATGAACCCCATCTCGGGCACGTTCCGTCATCCGGCGGGAGGGGCGACCGCCGACACGCTCGCGGAGTTCCTGCGTTCGACCAAGGAGACCGAGGAGCTCTTCATGGTCGTCGACGAGGAGCTGAAGATGATGTCCGCCGTCTGCAGCGACGGCGGACGCATCACGGGTCCGCACCTCAAAGAGATGTCGCGCCTGACCCATACCGAGTACATGCTGCGGGGACGCAGTGACCTCGACCCGCGCGACATCCTGCGCGAGACGATGTTCGCCCCCACCGTCACCGGCTCGCCGATGCAGAACGCCTGCACGGTCATCGCCCGCCACGAGACGACCCCGCGCGGGTACTACTCCGGAGTCGCGGCGCTGTTCACCCCGAACGGGGCCACCGAGGGGCCGACCCACGATCTGGACGCCCCGATCCTCATCCGCACCGCCTACCTGGTGGACGGACGCCTGCGTGTCCCCGTCGGGGCGACGCTCGTGCGTCACTCCGACCCCTACGGCGAGGTGGGCGAGACCCACGGCAAGGCCGCCGGCGTGCTCGGTGCCATCGGCGCGATCCCCCGCGACAACGCCCCCGCCGCGCCGGTCGCCGCGGACCCGGCCTCCGACCCCGACGCGCCGACGGCCCCGCGCCGCCCGCTGGCGGAGGATCCCGCGATCACGGAGCTGCTGGCATCCCGTAATGACCGTCTCGCCCCGTTCTGGATGAACCCGCAGGACCCCGACGGTTCGGGCCCCTTCGCGGGGAGGAGTGCCCTCGTGGTGGATGCCGAGGACCGCTTCACCACGATGCTCGCTCACCAGCTCCGCCACCTCGGCCTCGACACCCGCATCGTGCACTGGTCCGACGTCACGGATGCCGAGCTCGACGCGGTGGACCTCGTGGTCTCGGGTCCCGGCCCCGGCGACCCGCGCGACGACAGCCCGCGGATGAGGGCCATGCATCACGTCGTGTCGCGTCGCCTCCTCGGCCGATCCCCCCTGTTGGCGGTGTGCCTGAGTCACCAGATCCTCGCCGGCCACCTCGGGATCGACCTCGCTCCGCTCGCACAGCCCCACCAGGGACTGCAGAAGAGCGTCGACGTCTTCGGCGAGCCGGCCTCGATCGGCTTCTACAACACGTTCACCGCGCGCGTCGCGCCCGGGACGACCGAGCGCGGCGTGACCGTGGGTGTGGTCACCGCCGACGCGCCGTCCGACGTCGACGCCCCGCCCACGACCCCCACGGGCGACCTCGACATCCTCGCCGAGGTCGCAGCGGACGCCGAGACGGGTGACGTCTACGCTCTGCGCGGCCCGGGCTTCGCGAGCGTGCAGGGGCACCTGGAGTCGATCCTGTCGCGTGACGGGATGCGCACTCTCGAACGGCTCATCGCCCACGCGCTCTGACGGGGGGCCTCGGCTCACCCGCGACGCGGGGAGGGGGACGTCTGGGGTGAAAACCCCCACCCCCTCCCCCGTCCTTTCGTGACCTCCGGCATCGGCCCGCGGCGCATCGTCCCTACGTTCGCGAGGTGACGAACTCGTCACGTGCGCCGTGCGCGGCGAGTATCCGTCCCCAGCCCGGGGTGTGAGCGTGGTCATGATCCACCGGACCTCGACGCCGCAAAGGCGCGAGAGCCGAGGAGCCTGACGACGAATGCCACCCCACCGGGACACCGCCCCGACCCCCGCCGCGATCTCCCCGGTCACGCTCCCGTCGCGGTCACGCCCCGAGCGGTCGCGCCCGGTGCGCGCCCGGCGGGCGGTGCGCTGACGTGCCCGGCTTCGTCGTCGGTCTTCTCGTCGCCTTCGGTGGCGCCCTTCTGCTCGCCGCGGGAAGCGAGCTGCAGTCGCACGCGGTCCACCGCGTCGAGGGACGGTGGAGCCTGTTCCTGCGCTCACCCGTGTGGTGGGCGGGCTTCGCCCTGCTCGCCACGGCGATCTCGACGAACTTCGTCGCGCTCTCCCTCACGCCCGTGAGCGCCGTGCAATCGGTCAGCATCGCCGCTCTCGCGGTGTCGACCGCATTCGGCGCCCTGACCCGACGGGTGGTCGTCTCGCGCCGGGTCGTCGCCTCGATCCTGCTCTGCGTGGTCGGAGACATCGGCTTCATCGCGGTGCTGGGAACACACCCCGCGGCTGCGAGCCCCCGGTCGGCCGATCTTCATCTCACCGCCGTCACCGCCATCCTCGGCACACTCCTTGCCATCGGGATCGTGGCGATGCTCCTGGGCGGGGCGCGTCGTTCCCGCCCCGTGCAACTGCTCGCCCTCGTCGCCGGGGCGACCGTCTTCGGCAGCATCACGACGGTCTTCAAAGTGATGGTCGAGCTCTCGCAGCGCGACGGCGTCGCCGCCGCTCTGTCGTCTCCCGCCGCCTGGGGCAGCCTGTCGATCGTCGCCGTGGGCGGGATCGTGGCCAACGTCCTCCTGCAGCGAGCACACAGATCCTTCCCCCCACCCGCGGTCGTCGCGAGCATCACGGTCATCGATCCCCTGACCGCCGCGGTCATCGGCATCACGGTGCTCGGCGAGAGCGCGCTCACCCCGACGGCGACGGGTCTGCTCGTCGTCTCCGCGGCGATCGCGTGTCTCGGCGTGGCCGGGCTGGGGCGCCTCACGCGCCGCGATCCCGCACTGACCGTTTCCCATCCGAGCGCATGAACCATCCGGAGTCGACCATGCACATCGCCTTCTTCAGCGACCAGAACCCCGCCACTCTGGGGGGACTGCAGGTGTCGCTCGGACTGCAGCGGGAGTTCCTCGAGCTCGCCGGTCACACCGTCACCGTGTGCGCCCCGACCAGCCGACGCGCTCCCACCCGCCGATACATGCGCGACAGCGACGTGCTCCTGCGGTCGACACCCGTCGGCGACCATTCCTTCAACCTCGCCGGACCCATCGCCGACCGGGCGACGGACGCCGGATTCGCCCGCCGCCCGCCGGTGGATCTGGTGCACGTCCAGGCGGACGTGTGGGGCGCGTGGAACGGCTACCGGTTCGCGCGTCGCCACGCGCTGCCCGTGGTGCACACCATGCACACCAACGTCGAGGTGGGACTGCCCGCCATCATGCCGTTCCCCCGAGCGGTGTTCCGTCTGCTCTTCGCCGCGCAGCAGCGGCACATGCGCACCGACCATATCCGCGACATCGCCGGCTACACCCGCGCCTTCGCCGACTCGGCCGACGCCCTTATCGCACCGAGCACGCACTTCGTTGAACGCCTGCGCGGGTACGGCATCTCGCAGCCCATCTCGGTCGTCCCGACGGGCATCGACGATCGGGTCGCGCGGCTGCTCCGCGCTGAGAGCGTGCTCCCGCGCACGCGCCCCCTCCTTGTCTGGCCGGGGCGGATCAGCCAGGAGAAGCGGCTGGACGAGCTCATCGAGGCCTTCGCGCTGGCCGACGTCGACGCCGAGATCCACGTGTACGGTTCGGGTCCGGAGCGCGGGAGGTGCGCAGCGCTCGTCGCACGGCGGGGACTCGCGTCGCGGGTGCGCTTCTTCGGGGCCGTGGCGCACGGCACGGTGCTCCGCGCCATGCGGCACGCCGACGCCGTCGTGCAGACCTCGCTCGATTACGAGACACAGGGGCTGACGGTCTACGAAAGTGTGGGCCTGGGCACACCGGTGATCGTCCGCGACCCCAAGATCGCGCTCGACCTCCCTCCCTCCGCGCGTCACGACGTCGCCGACAGCTCCGTCGGCGCGCTCGCCGACGCGCTCTCCTCCTTCGTGAGAGCGTGGCCGACGGCGGCGACCCCGCCTGTCGACGCCGTCGAAGCCTTCGCCCAGAGTCGCCTGACCGAACGCATCGTGGCGATCTATCGCGCCACCATCGCCCGATCTCGTCCGACATCGTATGCGGCGTGACGCCGCTCCTGCCCCGACCGGGGCGGTGGAACCCGAGCGCGTCGACATCGAGGTGGCCGGATGCCGCACGGCGACGTTCCGCTACGGCGATCCCTGCGGACCCGTCGTGCTCGCGCTCCACGGATTCCGCGGGACGCACGCCGGTCTCGCCCCTCTCTCGCGAGAGCTCGCCGCCCGGGGGTTTCGCGTCATCGCCCCCGACGCGCCCGGGTGCGGGGCATCCGACAGACTCCGCGGTGTCCATGATGTCGAGGCCGTCGCCGGATGGTTCCGCGAGCTGGCCCGTGCGTGCGGGAACCCCGGAACTCTGCTCGGGCACTCTTTCGGGAGCGTGGTCGTCGCTGCGACCGCGGCGCGCCGTGGAGAGGAGGGCACCGCCGTTCTGATCAATCCCGTCGCGAGCCTCCCCCTCGACGGCGTCTCGCGCCACGGGGCGTCTCTCGCACGGCTCTTCTACGCGGCGGCCGGCCGCCTCCCGGAGCGAGCGGGACGAGCCCTGCTGGCTCACCCCCTCGGCGCCGTCGTGAGCGCCGCCGTGATGACGACGACACGGGACCGCACGCTGCGACGGTGGATCCGCGACGAGCACCGACGTCAGGCCGGCGCGTTCGCCGACCGGGACAGCGTCCTCCAGCTCTATCGTGCGGCCATCGCCGCGACGGTCGTCGACCATGGGCCCGCCCTGATGTGTCCGACACTCATCATCGGAGCGGAACGCGACCAGCTGAGTCCTGTCGCCGCCCAGCGGGCGCTCGGGGATTCCCTGGCAGATGCGACCGTGCGCATCCTGCCGGACCACGGGCACCTCATCCCCTACGAGGCACCGGGGGTCGCGGCCGAGACGATCGACGCGTGGCTCACCGCGCAGCAGCGCCGGGCGGAGCACGACCCGGCGTGACGATCCCGGGTCAGAGCAGCTTCACCGGGTTGAAGATGTCGGCCAGGAACAGAACGCTGCCCATCCCCACCAGCAGGATCACGACGACGAACGTCACGGGCACGAGGCGGGTGGCATCCACGGGCCTGGCGATCCGGCCGCGAGCGCGAGCGATGAGTCTTTTCAGTCCGTCCCACAGCGCCACGACGACGTGTCCGCCGTCGAGCGGGAGGAGTGGGATGAGGTTGAAGACGAACAGGGCGATGTTCAGTCCGCCCAGCAGCAGGATCATCTGCTGGACGCGATCGACGATGGGCGCGTCGACCGCGGCGATCTCGCCCGCCATGCGGCCCGCACCGACCACGCTCATCGGGCTGTCCGCGTCGCGCGGCTGCCCGGTCAGGGTGTCGACGGCGACGTCGTAGATGCGCACGGGCAGCTGCGTCATGATCTGCATCACCTGGCCGATGTACTGTCCGGTCGCATCGACGCCCGTCCAGATCGGTTGTTGAACGAACGAGGTCTGGGGGCGCAGCCCGGCGAACCCGATGGTCTCGTACTCGGGTGCTCCCGCGGCATCCGTCACGGGGCGCCCCTGGGCGTCCACGACGGCGCGGTCGCTCGGTTGCGGGGTGAAGGAGATCGTCTGCTCCGCGCCTCCCCGCTCGATGACGAGCGACAGGGGCTTCCCCGGTGAGGCCTGGATGATCGCTGCCGCCTCGTCGAACGTCGACACGGGCGTGCCGTCGATCGAGATCATCTTGTCGCCCGGCTGGATGCCGGCGGCCGCGGCGGGCGCGACCGGATCCGACGGCTCGCACTCCTGACGCTGCTGGCTCGCCGGGATCACGCACTCCGACACCGACGAGACGGTGGTGGTCCCCTGTTGGATGCCGATGGCACTCAGGGCGATCGTGAACAGCACGACGGCGAGGACGAGGTTCATCGCCGGACCGCCGAGCATGATGACGACGCGCTTCCAGACCGGCAGTCGGTAGAACGCCCGGTCGTCACCTCCGATGAGCGTCTCCGCGTTGGCATCCCGAGCGTCCTGGACCATGGTCGAGAAGAAGCGCGAGCGCCGCGTCGACGGCTGCTCCCCCTCGGGCGCCGGCGGGTACATCCCCGCCATCGAGATGAAGCCGCCGAGCGGCAGGGCCTTGAAGCCGTACTCGGTCTCGCCGATGCGGCGCGACCACAGCGTCGGCCCGAAGCCGATCATGTACTGGCCGACACGCACGCCGAAGATCTTCGCGGGGAGCAGGTGGCCCATCTCGTGCAGCGCGATCGAGACGGCCAGTCCCACCACGAGCACGAGCACGCCGATGAGGAACGCGATCGCAGTCACCCGCCGACGATACCGCCGCCGCCCTTTGAAGCACCCGTGCGGCTCCGATGCCGAGACTGTGCAAGAGCGGATGAGACAATGGACAGGATGCCGACCGACGCCGCCCCGAACCTCCCGCCCGTGCTCCGGCCCGAGCGTCCGCCCCAGCGCGACCTCGCCGAGCTCGCCCGCCGATTCGGCGGCCGCAGCGTCGGGAAAGTCGAAGGCACGGTCCTCACCGGGATCACTCTGGCCACCGCCGATCTGCGCGCCGGGGAGGCGTTCGTCGCGATCCGGGGTGTGAATCGTCACGGAGCGGAGTTCGCGGTCACCGCCGCCGAGCGCGGTGCCGTCGCGGTCATCACCGATGCCGACGGCGCCGAGATCGCGGCATCCACGGGTCTTCCCCTCGTCGTCGTCGACGACCCTCGGGCACTGCTCGGCGACCTGTCGGCGTGGGTGTACGGGACGGGACCCGGCGACGATCTCCCGCAGCTGCTGGCCACCACCGGGACGAACGGCAAGACGAGCGTGTCGCACCTGCTCGAGGGGATCCTCGGCCAGCTCGGGGTCGTGACGGGACTGTCGTCGACCGCTGAACGCCACATCGCGGGCGAGGTCATCGTCTCGCGATTGACGACGCCCGAGGCCTCCGAGTTCCATGCGTTGCTCGCCCTCATGCGCGAGCGCGGCGTCGAGGCCGTCGCCGTCGAGGTGAGCGCGCAGGCCCTCACCCGTCATCGCGTCGACGGTCTGGTGTTCGACGTCGCCGGCTTCACCAACCTCACGCACGACCACCTCGACGACTACGCCGACATGCGGGAGTACTTCGAGGCCAAGCTCCCGCTCTTCCGCCCCGATCGCGCGCGCCGAGGCGTCGTGTGCCTCGACTCCGCCGCCGGTGCCGAGATCGTGGCCCGGGCCGAGATCCCCGTGGTCACGATCGTCACCCCCGCGATCGCGGAGAACGCGGATGCCGACGCCGACTGGACGGTCGAGATCGTCGATGAGCGTCAGGAGGGCACCGAGTTCACGCTGCGCTCGCGAGACGGGCGCTCGTTGACCACCGTCGTCCCGGTGATCGGTCGGCACATGGCGGCGAACGCGGGCCTGGCGATCGTGATGCTGCTCGAGACGGGGTACGCGTGGGAGCGCGTCGTCGACGTCCTCGACGGCGGCCGCATCGACGCGTCGCTCCCGGGGCGCACCCAGCTGGTGTCCGGATCCCAGGGGCCCGCCGTGTACGTCGACTTCGGCCACTCCCCCGACGCGTTCGAGAAGACGCTCGCGGCCGTCCGGCGCGTGACACCCGGCACGGTGGTCATGCTCTTCGGCGCCGACGGCGACCGTGACGCGACCAAGCGCCACGATATGGGGCGGACCGCGGTGCTCGGCAGCGACATCCTCGTCGTCACCGACCACCACCCCCGGCACGAGAACCCGGATGCCATCCGCGACGTGCTCGTCGAAGGTGCGCGCCGCGCTCGCCCCGACGCCCGCATCCTCGAGTTCACGCCGCCGGAGCGAGCGATCCTCGAGGCCGTGGCGCTCGTGGGCGAGGGCGACGCGATCCTGTGGGCTGGTCCGGGCCACCAGGACTACCGCGACATCCGCGGCGTCCGCACTCCCTACTCGGCGCGCGAGCTCTCGCGTCGCGCCCTACGCGCGGCCGGCTGGCCCGTTCCCGACCCGCAGTGGCCCGTGCCCTACCCGACCGACGAGACCCCGTCGTCCGACCCCGAGCGACCGGTCGACTTCCCCGCCTGATCGCGGAGCGCGGGCCGCACGGGCTCAGACGACGACCGACAGATCGATGTCCCAGAAGCCCTGTTCGCCCGGACGAACCTCGTAGCGCATCAGGAAGCCCTCGCGGTGCGGACGGCGTTCGGCGGCGAGGGCTTCGACGAGGCACGTCAGGGCCTCGGCGTACCACCCGAGGTCGTGAAGTCCCACGGCGTCGGTTCGGCGAGCCGCGAAGATCTCGGTCCGGGCGGGGAGGACCCCCGTGACGAAACCCGCGACGAGGTCTCGACCGGCGGTCTCCGACACGGGCCAGCACAGGGTGACGTCGTGCGTCTCCTGGTCACGGACCCTCGTGCTCACCCAGTGCGGTCCGGTGACGTCGACGCCCGCGCGGGCGAAGCGGTCGGACGCGTCGTCGTCCGCCGCATCGCGCTCACTCGGCTCCCCGTGGATCGGGTATCCCATGAACGCCTGTTCCGGTACGTCCCGTCGAGCGATGGCGACCTCGGCGGGTGACTCGGCGAAGGTCTGCAGCACCGCGTCGAACGCCGCGTCGTGTCGCCGGCGCTCTCGGAGGACGCGCTCGCGCTGCTGCTCGAGGGCGTCGACGCCACCCGGCGAACCGAGAACGCGCGCGATGACGGGCAGCGGGACATCGGCCTCGCGCAGCGAGAGGATGATCAGGGCCTCGCGGATCTGGCGTGGCGCATAGCAGCGACGTCCGCTCGCGTCGTCGACGCGCGCAGGAGCGAGCAGACCTTGCTCGTCGTAATGACGAAGGGCTTTGACAGTGAGGCCCGTCAGGGCTGAGAACTCTCCGATGTGCAACATGCGTTCAGCCTCGATGCTCCCCCGAGGGGAGGAGCAAGCGGTCAGCGCTTCGCGATCACGGCGTCCGCCGTTCGGCGGGCCCACGCCTCGGCATCGGCGAGCGATTCGCGCGTGAGCGTCGCGGGTGGCTCGTGCCGGTCGACGACCGCCTCGATGACCTCCAGGATGCCGAGGAAGCTCAACCGGCCCTCGTGGAACGCGTCCACCGCCTGCTCGTTCGCGGCGTTGAACACAGCGGGATAGGTCGCCCGGGCGCGACCGACCTGCTTGGCGAGGGCCACGGCGCCGAAAGCCTCCTCGTCGAGGGGCTCGAACGTCCACTGCGACGCCCGCGTCCAATCGATCGGTGCTCCCACCCCGGCGATACGCCGTGGCCAATCGAGCCCGAGGGAGATGGGCAAGCGCATGTCGGGCGGGGAGGCCTGGGCGATCGTGGAGCCGTCGACGAACTCGACCATCGAGTGCACGATCGACTGCGGGTGGACGACGACGTCGATCCGGTCGTACGGCACGTCGAAGAGCAGGTGCGCCTCGATCACCTCGAGGCCCTTGTTCACCAGGGTCGCGGAGTTGGTCGTCACGACGCGACCCATGTCCCATGTCGGGTGGGCGAGCGCCTCTGCCGGTGTGACGTCGACGAGATCGTGCCGGTCACGTCCGCGGAAGGGGCCTCCGGACGCCGTGAGCACCAGCCGACGTACCTCGTGCGCCTCGCCCGAACGCAGGGCCTGCGCGATCGCCGAGTGCTCGGAATCCACCGGCACGATCTGCCCCGGCGCGGCGAGCGCCGTCACGAGGTCGCCCCCGACGATGAGCGACTCCTTGTTCGCGAGGGCGAGCGTGCGCCCCTTCTCGAGAGCCGCGATCGTGGGGCCGAGACCGACCGACCCGGTGATGCCGTTGACGACGACGTCGGCCTCGATGTCTCGGACGAGCTGTTCGGCTTCGACGGCGCCGAGGGCGACGTGCTCGACCCCGAACGCCTCGGCCTGTGCCTGGACGCCGGCACGGTCGGAGCCGGCGGCCAGGCCGACGACCTCGAACCGATCCGGGTTTGCACGAATGACGTCGAGCGCCTGCGTGCCGATCGAGCCGGTGGAACCGAGGAGGAGGACGCGGCGCATCCCGTCAGCCTACTGAGCGGCGGGTGTCGCGTGCTGGACGCCGAGGATGTCCACCACGAAGACGAGCGGCGAGCCGGCGGGGATGCCGGGCTTCTCCTGGTCGCCGTAGCCCGCCGAAGCCGGCATGACGACGACGACCTGCGAGCCGACCGTCTGCCCCTCGAGTGCCTGACGGAAACCGTCGACGACACCGGTCGTCGGGAACTGTGCGGGCGAGCCGTTCTTCCAGCTCGAGTCGAACACCTTGCCCCCGTCGTAGAGCGCGCCGGTGTACTGCACGATGACCTGGTCGCCGGGATTCACGACGTCACCCGTCCCCTGACGAAGGTTCTCCACGCGGGTCTCGGTCGGAGCCGGGCCCGTCGGCACCGGGAGGATCTGGTTGCCGTCGGCATCGGTCGTCGTGGTCGGCGCGCCGTTGTCTTCGAAAGTGAACGCCGGCATGCCCTCGGCCGGGGCGACCTCGGCTCCCTCGGCACGCGTGGGGAGCTCCTCGATCGCGTCGGCGACGAGCACGAAGGCGGGTGACCCCTCCCCGAGCGCACCGGCCGGGAAGCTCGACACCGTGCGCGAGCCGATGGTGGCGCATTCGAGCGAGGCGCCGAAGATCTGCTGCGACTCCACCAACGTGTCCATCCCGCTCGGCGCCGAGTCCAGGGACTGCAACTGCACGGCCCCCGTTGCCGCGTCGAGCAGTGTGTAGTTCGCCTTGAGGACGTCACCGGCTCGCACCTGCTGACCCGATCCCTCGATGAGAGTGGTCCGCGACAGCTCGGTCGGGGCGTAGCCCTGCGGGAGGGTCACGCTCACCGCGCTCTGGAAGTCCCCCGACACCTGCAGGCCGTCGGGAACGGCGGCATCGGGGAGAGCGCTCTGGCACTGCCCCGCGTCGGGGCTCGCGCTGGCATCCGGGCTCTCGCTGGCATCGGGCGATCCGCTGCATCCCGCCAAGAGCAGTACTGCGGCGGTGGCGACGGACAGGGAAGCGATCGGGCGGAAGCGCACGGAGGACCTCTCGGAGAAAGACAGGGAGCCTCCATCCTCCCGCATCCGGCTTTGTCGGGGCTGGGAGTCCCCGTGCGCGCGAGGACGGGCGCGCGACCGGGCATGCGCGGCCGGGCATGCGGTGACGAGTAATCTCGACGGGTGAGTTCCGACGAGTCCGGCGCCGTGGCCGTCGCCCCGCCGAAGCAGATGGGCGCCGCCTACGGCCTCGGGCGTTTTCTCATCACTCCTCTCGCCCGGGCGATCTATCGCCCGCACATCGAGGGGCGGGACAACGTCCCTCGCACCGGCCCGGTGATCTTCGCGAGCAACCACCTGTCGTTCATCGACTCGATCGCGATCCCCGTGGCATCCCCGCGTCCGGTGCACTTCCTCGCGAAGTCCACCTACTTCGAGAAATGGGCCTCGCGACAGTTCTTCACCGCGATCGGCGCGATCGCGGTCGAGCGCGGAGCAGGCAAGGCCGCCCTCGACGCCCTCGACCAACAGCGCGAGCTCCTCGAGGACGGCCGCGCGGTCGCGCTCTACCCCGAGGGCACGCGGTCGCTCGACGGCCGCCTCTACAAGGGGCGAACCGGGGTCGCCTTCCTCGCGCTGCAGACCGGGGCCCCCGTCGTACCCGTCGGTCTCGTCGGCACCGACAAGGTCATGCCCGTGGGCGCCAAGGTGCCCACGACGAAAGAACGCATCACCGTGCGCTTCGGCACGCCCCTCGATCTGTCTCCGCACGGCCCCGCGAGTTCCGGACGCGCGCGGCGCGGCGCCACCGATGAGATCATGGCCGCGATCCACGCCCTCAGCGAGCAGGAGCTGGCGGGTGCCTACAACGAGGCGCCGGCCCAGACCCCGCTCGAGCGGATCAAGCAGGTCCTGCCGCACGAACGACTCTGATCCTTTTCCTCCTTGACGCGGCGGCGCACGGCGAGCAGGGTCGGGAGGGACGGCCCCGAACCGTCACCGCCACGACGAGGAGGCACCGTGAAGAAGTTCGTGAACGACCCGGCTGACGTGCTGGCCGAAGCCCTGAGGGGCATCCAGGCCGCCTTCCCGCAGCTTCGCGTCGACGCAGAGAATCGGGTGATCCTGCGGGCGGAGCCGACCCCCGCGGGAAAGGTCGCGCTGGTCTCCGGGGGCGGATCGGGACACGAACCCCTGCACGGCGGTTTCGTCGGGCGCGGCATGCTCGACGCCGCCGCGGCGGGCGAGGTCTTCACCTCCCCGACCCCCGATCAGGTTCTCGCCGCCACCCAGGCCGTGGATTCGGGCGCCGGTGTGCTGCATATCGTGAAGAACTACACGGGTGACGTCCTGAACTTCGAGATGGCGGCCGAACTCGCTGCCGCCGAGGGCGTGCAGGTCGAGGCGGTCGTCATCGCGGACGACGTCGCGGTGCAGGACTCGACCTGGACCGCGGGCCGTCGCGGCACGGGCACGACCGTGATCCTCGAGAAGATCGTCGGTGCCCTGGCCGAGGAGGGCGCCGATCTCGCCGCCGTCGCCGCGCTCGCGCGCCGCGTCGCGGCTTCGGGACGCTCGATGGGCGTCGCGCTCACCAGCTGCACGGTGCCCGCCGCGGGGCGGCCCACCTTCGAGCTGCCCGACGACGAGATGGAGGTCGGTGTCGGCATCCACGGTGAACCGGGGCGGTCGCGCGTGAAGTTGGCATCCGCGCGCGAGATCGCGAAGCTCATGGTCGACCCGATCGTCCACGACTTCGGCGAGCCGGTCGGGCCCGCGATCGTGCTGCTGTCGGGCTTGGGCGCGACCCCCCTGATCGAGCAGTACCTCTTGTACGGCGAGATCGCGCCCCTGCTGTCCGATGCCGGCGTCGACGTCCAACGCGTCCTCATCGGCGACTACATCACCAGCCTCGACATGGCCGGAGCATCGCTCACGGTCGTCCACGCCGACGACGAGATGCTGCGCCTGTGGGACGCGCCCGTCGTCACTCCGGGCCTGCGGTGGGGCGCATGAGCGACGTCGTCTCGATCGAGGATCTCGTGGCCTGGATCCGCGCGTTCCAGCGAGCCGTTCAGCAGCACAAGGACGAGCTGACCCGCCTGGACTCCGAGATCGGCGACGCCGACCACGGGTCCAACATGGCGCGCGGGCTCGACGCGGTCGTGGCGAAACTGGACCCCGCCCCGGCGACTGCGCCCGAGGTGTTCAAGACCGTCGGCATGACCCTCGTCTCGTCCGTGGGCGGTGCCAGCGGTCCGCTCTACGGCACGCTCTTCCTGCGGATGGGTCCGCCGCTGGCGGACGCAGACGTGGATGCCGCCACACTCGGCGCCGCCCTGCGCGCCGGGGTCGAGGGGGTCGTCGCCCGCGGCAAGGCCGAACTCGGAGACAAGACGATGATCGACGCCCTGTTCCCCGCGGTCGACGCGTGGGACGCGGCGGTCGCCGACGGGGCGGGACCGGCGGAAGCCGCCCGCGCTGCCGCCACTGCTGCGGCCCGCGGGCGCGACGCCACCGAGCCCCTCGTCGCGCGCAAGGGGCGCGCGAGTTACCTGGGCGAGCGCAGCGCCGGACATGTGGACCCGGGCGCGAGTTCGGCGGCTCTCCTCATCGACGCTCTCCGCGACACGCTGGCGCGAGCGTGATCGGCCTCGTCGCGGTCTCGCACAGCCGGGCGCTGGCCGACGCCGCCGTCGAGCTCGCGTTGCAGATGGGAGGCGATCGACCGCCGACCGTCCGAGTGGCCGCCGGTGGTCCGGACGGGGATCTCGGAACGGATGCCATCGCGATCGCGACGGCCATCGACGAGGCGGACAGCGGGGACGGTGTGCTCGTCCTCATGGATGTGGGCTCCGCGATCCTCAGCGCGGAGACGGCGCAGGAGTTCGTCACGGCCCCCGACCGCGTCCGCCTGAGCTCCGCGCCCTTCGTGGAGGGGCTCGTGGCGGCGGTGGTCACGGCGGCGGGCGGTGCCGACCTCGACACCGTCGCGACCGAGTGCGCCGCCGCCGGAGAGGCGAAGAGGCAGCAGCTGGGTGACGCACCCGTGTCCGCCGCCGAGGGAGTCGCGGCATCCACGAGCACGCCCGACGATGCGTCGTCGTTCGAGGCCGTCATCACCAACCCGTCGGGTCTGCACGCGCGTCCCGCCGCCACGTTCGTGAAGACCGCATCCCGCTACGACGCCGACGTGCGCATCACCGACCTCGAGGCCGCGTCCGAGGCCGTCTCGGGACGCAGCCTTCTGGCGCTCATGGCGCTGGGCGTGCGTCAGGGTTCGCGCGTGCGCATCAGCGCGACGGGCCCCCAGGCGCAGGCGGCTCTGACCGAGCTGCGCGCCCTGATCCAGGACGGCTTCGGCGAGCGCTGACGACCCTCAGCGCGTGACGCTCAGCAGGCGGCGCGCCAGCGCCTCCTCGACGACGAGCTCGGTCACCAGTCCCGCGGCGAGCGCGCCACGCAGCGCGTCGAGCTTCGACAGACTCGACACGACGCAGAACCGCCGCGGGATGCGGCGGACCGTGTCGAGGTCGGGCCCGCTGGAGCGGGCGTTCAGCTCGGGGATGTCGCTCGAGCCGTCCACGCGGTAGAAGACCGTCGCGCAGTCCCCCACCACGCCCTCGCGGTCGATGACCGCCCGGTCGCGTTCGTCGAAGTAGTCGCTGCTGTACACGTGAGACGGCACGTCGGCCTGGGGCGAGCCCAGACCGAACACGAACAGCCCCACACGCTCCTGGATCTCCAGGACCGAGCGCACCGACCGCTCGCGCCACATCGCGCGCTTGGTCTGCGGGTCGTCGAACAGCGCCGGCACCGGGAATTGGTGCACCGACGACGACCACGCCGTGCCGAAGCGCGACAGGATCTCCCCCGCGTACGGGATGCCGCTGGTGCGGACGTTGGCAGCACCGTTCATCTGCACGATGTGGGTGTCGTGAACGTCCTTCGCGGGGACGTGACGAGCGATGGCGGAGAGGGTCGATCCCCACGCGATGCCGACGGTCATCGACGACTCGACCCGTTCCGTCAGGATGCGCGCCGCGGTCAGCGCTGTCCGCTCCAGGCGCTCCGCCTCGGTCGTTCGCGCGGGGGTGGGCACGACGTGCGCGGCGATCCCGAAGCGATCCGCGATCCGTTGCGCCATCTGCCCACGGGCGTCGTCGGGCGGACTGATGGAGATGGTCACCAGTCCCACGTCGCGCGCGTGCTGGAGGAGTCGGGAGACGGAGGAGCGCGACACACGCATCTCGTGTGCGATGGCATCCATCGTCAGATCCTGCATGTAGTACAGCTGCGCGGCACGGAGGGCGTCCCGCCCTCGCGCCTCTGCCTGGGTCACCATGGGCCCTCCCGTCCGCTCACCATTCTGCACGTTTTTTCAAGGGGCTTGCAACAACGTGCAGAGGAGCGCAGTCTGTGGGCGTACCAACTACGAAAGGTCGCAGTCGACATGTCGTCCCCCGCAACTTCGCTCCGCGCCGATGTGCAGGCGCTCCGTGACGCCGAAGACCTCGACGTCCTCATCATCGGCGGGGGCATCAACGGCCTCGCCACCCTTCGCGACCTCGCCCTGCAGGGGGTGAAGGTCGCCCTCGTCGAACGCGGAGACTTCGTCTCCGGCGCATCCTCGGCGTCGAGCCACATGGTCCACGGCGGCATCCGCTACCTCGAGAACGGCGAGTTCCGCCTCGTCAAGGAGGCGGTGACCGAGCGCAACGACCTCCTCAAGACCGCTCCGCACTTCGTCAAGCCGCTCGAGACGACCATCCCGATCTACAAGACGTTCTCCGGAATCCTCTCGGCTCCGTTCCGTCTACTGGTGACCCATGGCCGCGGCAAGCCCAACGAGCGCGGCGCTCTGCTGATCAAGGTCGGCCTCATCATGTACGACACCTTCTCGCGCGACGGCGGCTCGGTCCCGCGCCACAAGTTCCTCGGCAAGAAGAAGTCGCTGGCGGAGCTGCCCAAGCTCAACCCCGACCTGGCCTACACCGCCACCTACTTCGACGCATCGATGCACGACCCCGAGCGCATCGCGCTCGATGTGCTGCACGACGGCATCGTCGCCGGCGCCGGTCGCACGCAGGCGGTCAACTACGTCTCGGCCGTCGGTGCCGACGAGAACGGCGTGCGGGTGCGCGACGAGATCTCGGGCGAGGAGTTCTCGGTCACGGCGAAGGTCATCCTGAACACCGCCGGCCCCTGGACCGACCTCGCGAACTCCGCGATGGGGCTTTCGACCCAGTTCATGGGCGGCACCAAGGGCTCGCACATCGTGCTCGACAACCCCGAGCTGCTCGCCGCGACCGGCGGTCGCGAGATCTTCTTCGAGCACTCCGACGGCCGCATCGTGCTGATCTACCCGCTCAAGGACCGCGTCCTGGTCGGCACGACCGACATCGACGCCGACCCGGCCAAGCCCGTCGTGTGCACCGACGACGAGATCGAGTACTTCTTCGACCTCATCGGCCACGTCTTCCCGAGCATCGGTGTCGACCGGTCGCAGATCGTGTACACGTTCTCCGGCATCCGTCCTCTCCCCCGTCACGACGACACCGCCCCCGGTTTCGTCTCGCGCGACTACCGCATCGTCGACGACGAGATCGCGGGTGTGCCCGCGATGAGCCTCGTCGGCGGGAAGTGGACCACGTTCCGCGCCCTGTCCGAGCACCTGAGCATGAAGACGCTGCAGAAGCTGCGCCGCCCGCACCGCGTCAGCACGCAGGGTCTGCCCATCGGCGGCGGGGCCGGTTTCCCCACCACCCCGGAGGCGCGGCGCCGCTGGGTGGCCGCACGCACGAATGCTCATTCCCGCGAGCTCGTGAATGCCCTCCTCAACCGCTACGGCACGCGTGCCGACGTCATCCTCGATGCCCTCCCCGCCGAGCCCACGCCGATCGAGTCCGCTCCCGGCTACTACGTCGAAGAACTCGAGTGGATCGCGCGCAACGAGCAGGTCGTGCACCTGATCGACGTGCTGCTGCGCCGTACGCACCTCGCCTTCGTCGGCGGGATGACCGAGCGCACGCTGCACGATGTGGCGGAGGCCATCGCCGGCCCCCTCGGCTGGGATTCCGAGCGGGTGGACGCCGAGGTGGCGCGCACCCGCGAGATCCTGCTGACCGCTCACCGCGTCGATCTGGCCGAAGCCGGGGTCGCGCGAATCTGAGAGAACGTGCGGGCGCGTCACCTGTTGCGCGCCCGCACGGCGGTCATAGGTTCGGATCACTGAGCCGCACACAGACGTCCATGCCGAAGATGGCGGGGCGACAACAGAAAGGTCGATGACGACATGCAAGAAGTCAATCTGGGGCTGTACTTCCTCTCGGAGGTGGTCGGCACCGCGATGCTCATCCTGCTGGGCTGCGGCGTGGTCGCCAACGTGGCCCTGGCCAAGACCAAGGGCAACGCCGGTGGCACCCTGATGGTCAACTGGGGTTGGGGTCTGGCGGTCTTCGCCGGTGTGATCGTCTCCGCGTACTCCGGTGCCCAGCTGAACCCGGCGGTGTCGATCGGCCTCCTGGTGCATGGCGACATCTCGATCGCCCAGTTCTTCGTCGCCATCGCGGCGCAGATGATCGGTGCCATCATCGGTGCCATCCTCACGTGGGCGTCCTACAAGCAGCACTTCGACGACGAGCCCGACCCCGCCAACAAGCTCGGCGTGTTCTCGACGGGACCGGCGATCCGCTCCTACGGCTTCAACTTCGTCACCGAGGTCATCGCGACCTTCGTCCTCGTGTTCGTCATCTTCGGATTCCGTGACTACGGCGTGGCCAGCATCGGCGTCCCCGGCGGGATCGGCGGTCTCGCGGCCGTCCCCGTCGCCCTTCTCGTGGTCGGCATCGGTGCCTCCCTGGGTGGCCCGACCGGCTATGCGATCAACCCCGCGCGTGACCTCGGCCCGCGCATCGCCCACGCGATCCTCCCCATCAAGGGCAAGGGCTCCAGCGACTGGAGCTACGCCTGGGTGCCCGTCGCCGGCCCCCTCGTCGGCGGTCTGCTCGCGGGCCTGCTGGCCCCCGTGCTCCTGAGCCTCGGCAAGTAACACCTCCGCGGGGGCGTCACGCCCGACAGCCACGCCCGACGGCGCAGCGTCCCCGCTTCCCGCTTCACCTCTTCCACACACCGAACAAGACAAAGGAGTCCTTCCATGGCCGACTACGTCCTCGCCATCGACCAGGGCACGACCTCGACCCGCGCGATGATCTTCGACAAGTCCGGAGGCGTCGTCGCCGTCGGACAGAAGGAGCACGAGCAGATCTTCCCGCGTGCCGGGTGGGTCGAACACGATCCTCTCGAGATCTGGCGCAACACCCAGGAGGTGATCGGCCTCGCCCTCAGCCGCGCCGACGTCACCCGCCACGACATCGCCGCGGTCGGTATCACCAACCAGCGCGAGACCGCCGTCGTGTGGGACAAGAACACCGGGAAGCCCGTGTACAACGCCATCGTCTGGCAGGACACGCGTACCCAGTCGATCGTCGACCGCCTCGCCGACGGCGACACCGAGCGCTACAAGAGCGTCGTCGGCCTGCCCCTGGCGACGTACTTCTCGGGAACGAAGATCGTCTGGATCCTGGAGAACGTCGAGGGGGCGCGCGAGAAGGCCGAGGCCGGCGACCTCATCTTCGGCACCACCGACACCTGGGTGCTGTGGAACCTCACCGGCGGCATCGACGGCGGCGTCCACGCCACCGACGTCACCAACGCCAGCCGCACCCTGTTCATGGACCTCGAGACCCTCGAATGGCGCGACGACATCCTCGCGGACTTCGGTGTGCCGCGGTCGATGATGCCCGAGATCCGCTCCTCCTCCGAGGTCTACGGCACCGTCGAGTCGTCGTCGCTGCTGCGCGAGACCCCGGTCGCCGGCATCCTGGGCGACCAGCAGGCCGCGACCTTCGGGCAGGCGGCCTTCGACCCGGGCGAGAGCAAGAACACCTACGGCACGGGCAACTTCCTCATCTTCCAGACGGGCGAGGAGATCGTCCACTCGAAGAACGGTCTGCTCACGACCCTCGGCTACAAGCTCGGTGACCAGCCCGCCCGCTATGCGCTCGAGGGCTCGATCGCCGTGACCGGCTCGCTCATCCAGTGGCTGCGCGATCAGCTCGGCATCATCTCCTCGGCCCCCGAGGTGGAGACCCTGGCGAGCTCGGTCGACGACAACGGTGGCGTGTACTTCGTGCCGGCGTTCTCCGGCCTGTTCGCGCCCTACTGGCGTCCCGACGCCCGCGGCGCGATCGTCGGCATGACCCGGTACGTCAACAAGGGACACATCGCCCGCGCTGCTCTCGAGGCGACCGCCTTCCAGACGCGCGAGGTGCTCGATGCGGTCAACGCCGACTCCGGTGTCGACCTGACCGAGCTCAAGGTCGACGGTGGTATGACGGCGAACGACGCTCTCATGCAGTTCCAGGCGGACATCCTCGGCGTGCCCGTGGTGCGACCCGTGGTCGCCGAGACCACCGCCCTCGGCGCGGCATACGCCGCCGGCCTGGCGGTGGGCTTCTGGGACAACCTCGACGACCTCCGCGCCAACTGGCAGGAAGACAAGCGCTGGGAGCCCGACATGGACTCCGCCGAGCGCGACCGCGAGCTGCGCCTGTGGAAGAAGGCCGTCACCAAATCGATGGACTGGGTCGACGACGACGTGCGCTGAGCGCTCGCTTCACAGGAACCCCGTCGGCCTCGTGCCGGCGGGGTTCCGTCGTTGCGGCCTCCCCTCACGACCCCACCCGTCGACAGGACAGGTCACGGGTGTCGGCGGCCCGATCTCCGGAACCCGGATGCCACGCCGTCAGCGCCGCGGCTTGGGGTACGCCGCGCGAACGGCGTCGGACTGCAGGTAGTCGGAGACGCCGATGAGGAGGATCGCGAAGAGGATCTGCTCCGTCACCACCCAGAAGGGGTACAGACCGGGAATGGCCGCGAGGACGAGCGCCACGACGGGGAAGATGCGACTGAACAGCTGCAGCCGACGGAACGCCCAGAACCACCCGGTCCGCGCACGCCACAGGAAGTAGAACAGCGTCGTCGTGATCGCGAGAACCACGAGGCACCGCATCCACACGGCGAAGCCGACGTCGTCGCCGTTGATCGTCATCACCGACGCGACGGCGACCGTGGCGATGCCGAGCACGAAGCCGAGGGCGAGCAGGAGCGTGATCGCGCGGAAGGCGCGACGGACCTTGGGATCGTCGGAGACGGCCACGCGATGATCGGCCTGGCGACCTCCCGCGATCCGGTCGAGGCGACGCAGGGCCGGTTCGAGCTGCATGCGCTCACTGTACGACGCCCGGCTGCACCCCCGCCGCGCGAGCGTCCTCAGCCGACGGTGATCTCCGGCTCGTGCCTCACCGGGAAGTTCACCGAGTTGGCGATGAAGCACCACTCCCGCGCCTGCTTATGGGCCACGCGAGCGGCCTCGACCATCGACTCGTCGGCCACGCGCACGCGCGGGCGGAGCACGACCTCGGTGAACGCCCCGCCGCTGTTGCCGTCCTCTTGCAGGGTGCCCGACGCATCGTCCTCGTACGCGGTGACCACGACGCCGGTGGTGACGCACGCGTGGAGGTACGACAGGAGGTGGCACTCGCTGAGCGCCGCCAGCAGCAGTTCTTCGGGATTCCACTTCGCGGGGTCGCCTCGGAACGGCTTGTCAGCGGATGCCGCGATCGCGGGCTTGCCGTCGACCTCCACGGTCACGGCACGGTCGTAGTCGCGATAGCCGCTGGTGCCGCTTCCCCGGTCGCCGGTCCAGGTCGAGTGCAGGCGGTAGTGGTGCTCTCCGTTCATGCTCCCAGTCTGCCTCGCTCCGACGCGTGAGGTGCGGAATCCGGCGCCCCGCGGGCACCCCGTGCCCCACGGGAAGACGCGGTCGCGGCGATAGCATGGAGGGATGCCCGCCACGCCCCCCGCCTCCGTCGAACTCGCCGTCGTCGAACGCAGCGGTTTCGTCGAATCCCGTCATGTCGGCGTCGCCGTCGTGCTCGCTCCGGACGGCTCGGAGAAGCTCACCCTCGGCGAAGCCTCCGCGTCCTTCCTCCCCCGCTCGAGCATGAAACCGCTGCAGGCCCTGGCGTGCCTCTCCGCGGGGGCGGATCTCGCCGACGAGCGGCTGGCGATCGCGATGGCGAGCCACTGCGGTACCGACCGCCACGCCGAGGTGGCTCGCGGCATCCTGCAATCGGCCGGCCTGACCGAGGACGACCTCGGCTGCCCTGCCGCCTGGCCCAGCGACACCGCCGCACGCGACGAACTCGTCCGCGACCACGGGTCGCCGTCGCCGCTGCGCATGAACTGCTCGGGAAAGCACGCCGCCATGCTGCTGACGTGTGTCGCCAACGGCTGGACGACGGCCGACTACCTCGACCCGCAACACCCGCTTCAGGTGCACATCCGCGAGGTTCTCGAGCGCCTTGTCGGCGAGCGCATGACGACCACCGCGATCGACGGCTGCGGTGCCCCCGTGTACGCGATGAGCCTCGTCGGCCTCGCGCGCGCCATCCAGCGCATCGCCACCTCGTCCGAGCGCTCCCCCTTCGCGCTGCATCGCAGCGCCGGCACGCTCGTGCGCGCGGTGAAAGAACACCCGTGGACGATCGACGGGCCGGGTCGCCCCGACACTGTCGTCATCGAGCGTCTCGGTGTGTTCTCGAAAATGGGCGCCGAGGGCGTCCAGGTGATGACGGCGCCGGACGGCACCACGGTGGCCCTGAAAGTGCTCGACGGCTCCAACCGCGCGGGCCACGCCGTCGCTCTGCGCCTGCTCGAGCGCACCGGAGCCCTCACCCCTGACGCGGTCGCCGACACGCTCGCCCTGCTGCCGCTGACCATCTCCGGCGGCGGGGGCACCGTCGGCGCCATCCGCGCCACCGTCTGACCGGTCGCAGCGCCGTCCGAGTGACCGTCCGGCGCCGCGCTCAGATTCCGCCGTCGACCGAGCGCGGGTAGGCGATCGGCTCGTCGGGGACGAGCACCTCGGTGTCGCGGTTCAGGCTCTCGCCGCGGAAGAACGGCTTCGATGCCGGCACAAGGTACCAGATCACCATGAGGACGACGCCGATGGCCAGGGCACCGATGCCGACGACGAACGTGCCACCGATTCCGAGCAGCACCGTGTTGCCGTACTCGGGATCCCACATGTCGATCGCCGACTGGATGAAGGCGTACGTGAGCATGAGCGCACCGAGCAGGGGCAGGATGCCGCGGTAGACGAGGTTCTTACCCGAGGAGAACAGGTCGCGTCGGTAATACCAGACGCACGCGTAGCCCGTCATGGCGTAGTAGAACGCGATCGCGAGACCGAGCGACAGGATGGAATCCTGCAGGATGTTGTCGCTGATGATGGTCATCCCGATGTAGTACACGCTCGCCACGATCCCCATGACGAGAGTGGAGAACGACGGCGTCTTGAAGCGCGGGTGTACCGACTGGAATCGCTCGGGCAGAGCCTTGTACGCGGCCATCGCGAGCGTGCCGCGAGCGGTCGGCAGAATGGTCGTCTGCGTCGACGACACGGCAGAGATGAGCACCGCCACGATGAGGATCCACGCGAAGGGACCGAACAGGCCGTCCTTCAGCGCGAGGAAGACGTCGTCGGCGTTCTCGGGGTTGGCCAATCCCGCGCCGTCCTCGCCGACGCCGGCGTACATCATCGCGGCCACGGTCACGCTGACGTAGGTGCCCAGAAGGATCACCGTGGTGAGCAACGCCGCCCGCCCCGGGATACGCTTCGGGTCCTTCGTCTCCTCATTCAGCGCGAGGCAGGTGTCCCAGCCCCAGTAGATGAACAGCGCCAGGAGAACGGCCTCCGTGAACCCGCTCCAGTCGGTGAAACCGAGGGGGTTGAACCATGCGAGGTCGAACGGCGTGGGGTTGGGCGCGGTGCCGTCGAAGAACTTCCAGAGCGCCACGATCACGAACAACGCGAGCACCACGTACTGGACGGCCAGGAGGACGTTCTGGATGCGTTCGCCGATCTCGACGCCCCGGTAGCTGACGTAGGTCATGGCCGCGATGAAGGCCACCCCCGTGGCGGTCACGAGCGGGACGTTCTCGGCGAGGGAGCCGTCGCCGATGAGCGACCACAGGTAGATGCCGGCGATCTGCGACAGGTTCGCCAAGACCACCATGCCTGCGACGGCGACGCCCCAACCCCCCATCCAGCCCACCCACGGGCCGAACGCCTTCGTCCCCCAGGTGAAGGTGGTGCCGCAATCGGGCACCTCGTTGTTGAGTTCGCGATACGCGAAGGCGATGAACAGCATCGGGATGAACGCCACCACGAAGGCGATCGGCGCCTGCGCACCGACGGCGACGACGACGAAACCGAGGGTGGCGACAAGGGAGTAGACGGGGGCGGTGGATGCCAGGCCGATGACGGTCGAACCCCAGAGCCCGAGGGTCCCGGTGGCCAGTCCCTTGCCCGACGTCCGTTCGGGAGCGGAGGTCATATGCCGAACGTAGAATCCGCGGGTCACCGCGGTCAAGAGCGAATTCTCAGGAAGCGCTGCGGTGGACGTCCAGCACGATGATCGTGATGTTGTCGCGTCCGCCGTTCTCCAACGCTGCAGCCATCATCGCCTCGACCGCCTCGGCCGGGTCGCTGTTCGCCTCGAGGAAGTGTTTGATCCCGAAGTCGGTGAGTTCTTTGGTCAACCCGTCGGAGCACACGACGAAGCGGTCGCCGTCGAGGACATCGAGACGCAGGTAGTCCGGTTTGACGCTGTCGCTGGGCCCGACGGCCCGGGTGATCACGTTGCCGTACGGGTGGTTCTCGGCCTCTTCGGGGCTCAACCGTCCCGCAGCGATGAGTTCTTGGACGACCGAGTGGTCGGTCGTGACCTGCACGATCTCGTCGTCGCGCAGGAGGTACACGCGCGAGTCGCCGATGTTCAGCGTGACCCAGTGCGGCTCCTCCGACCCCGTCTCGAGGTACAGGCCGGTCAGCGTGGTGCCGGTCCCCTCGTCCGTCGTCTCGGGGTGAGCGACGATGTCCTTCACCGCGCGCGAGAGCGCCTTCTCGATGTGTCGCGGCGACACCGTTCCACCACTCACGACGGCGCGGAGGCGGTCGACCGTGCTCGCGCTCGCGATCTCTCCCCCAAGGTGTCCGCCCATGCCGTCGGCGACGACGAACAGCGGGTAGTCGGCGAGCACGGCGTCCTGGTTGACCTCGCGGCGCTTGCCCGTGTCGGTGCTCGCGGCCCACGAGAGATCGAGCGTCGTCCCCGACAGCGAAACGGTACGCGTATGCGTGGTCACCTCGGGCACGACAGATCCTCCGGTTGGCCGACAGCTACGCCGGCGGGAGCGCACGGCCCTGCCATCCTAGTGGACGCCTCCCCGCGCTCCGGGGCAGCGCCGCGCCTCGCCCGGTCGCACATCCGTGTCATCCCGCTGCCGGATCCGCCGGGATGCCCAGGATGCCGTCGATCTCGGCGAGGTCATCCGCGCTCGCCGTCCACGCCGTCGCCGCTGCGGCGTTCGCACGCACCTGCTCGGAACTGGTCGCTCCCGCGATGACGCTCGAGACGAGCGGGTTCGCGAGGAACCAGGCGAAGGTCGCCTCGAGCATGGTGATGCCGCGATCGTCACAGAACGACTGGTACCGCTCGAGCGCGTCCCAGGGCGCATCTCGCCACAGGTGGGGACGCTGGCGCATGATCCGACTGCCCTCGGGACCTCCCTCGCGCGTGAACTTCCCCGTCAGGAGACCATTGTGGAGGGGGAAGAACGGCAGGAACCCCAGGCCGAAGCGATCGACGGCCGGCAGGACCTCTCTCTCGGCGGCGCGAGCCAGCAGGCTGTACTGGTTCTGAGACGAGACGAACCTGACGTCCCCCGCCGAGTAGTCGGCTTCGGCGATCTGCCACCCCGCGAAGTTGGAGTGGCCGATGTAACGGACCTTGCCCTCCCGCACCAGGTCGGCGAGAGCGTCGAGCGTCTCGTCGACCGGTGTCGAAGGGTCGGGGGTGTGCAGCTGGTACAGGTCGATCCAGTCGGTCCGGAGCCGTCGGAGGGACCCCTCGACCGAGCGACGGATCGACGTGCGGGATGCCTTCGCACCCCCGAGGACACCGGGGGCGAGGTCGGCGTGGCCGAACTTGGTCGCGAGCACGACCTCGTCGCGACGCCCCTGCAGGGCCTCTCCCATCAGCGTCTCGGAGAGGCCGAACTCCCGTCCGTAGACGTCGGCCGTGTCGAGGAAGGTCACGCCCGCATCCAGAGCGGCATCCAGGACCGCGCGCGTGCCTTCCAGCGTCTCGGTGGGCGTTCCCGCGCGGCCGAAGTTGTTGCATCCGAGACCGACAGCCGACACCCGTAGCCCTGATCGTCCGACCCGTCGTTGAGGAAGTGAGGAGCTCGTCATCCCTCCACGGTAGCCCGGTGAACGACGACGGGCTCCCCACCGGAGTGGAGAGCCCGTCGTGTGATCAGACCTGCGGACCGGCCGGAGGAGCCGGCGGCGGCGGAGTCGTGCCCGTGGCCGGCGGAGCCGGCGGGGGCGGAGTGGCACCGGATGCCGGCGGAGCCGGCGGCGGCGGAGTGGCACCGGCGGGCGGGTAGCTCGGCGACTGCGGAGCCGAGTAGCCCTGCGACGGCGCGGCGTATCCACCGGCGTTCACACCCGACACCTGCTGGGCGGGCTGCACCGGGATGCCGTTCCACACCGTCTTGTCGGCGAGGAAGGACGAGCCCCACGGCGACGGCGACGCCGCGGTCGGGTTCCAGCGGGCACTGCCGAAGGCGAGGATACCGAGGTAGATCAGCACACCGAGCGGGCCCAGGATGAAGAGCAGGAGGATGGGCCATTCCTTGCCGAACTTCGCGTTCACACGCACCGACGCCATGATCATCACCACGGCGAAGGCGGTGCCCGAGAAGATGTTCAGGATCGGGATGAACGAGGCCACGAGCACACCGAGGATGACCCACGGCGAGACGTCGCCGAGCTTGGCGTACACGAGGTAGTTGTAGAACGGCACCCAGGCGCGCCACTTGCCCTCGACGCCGGCCTTTTCGAAGACCTTCATCAGCAGGAAGGCGCCGATGACGTAGCCGATCAGGCCGACGACGGCGAAGATGGCGTAGAAGACGCCAAGGAATGCCGCTGCCGCGGCATCCGACGCCCCATACGGGTCGCTATACGCGAGGTGAAGGATGTTCACGTCGATCCTTTCGGACGGGTGATAGCGCGGATGCTCAGCGCCAGCGGGAACTTCCCGCGGGTGACATGGTAGCGAACCTGAGTGTTCCCTGATACACCCCACGCCCGTGTGCTAGGAGAACAGTGCGATCTCTCCGGATCCGGTCTCGAGAACCGGCCAGCCGGCCCCCGACGCCCACGCGAGGAGATCCTCCCGTGAAACGATCGTCGGCCGTGTCACGGCCAGGGCTCGGACCAGCTCGCCCTTGGTGCGCTTGTTGAAGTGATTCAGGGCTCGCACGGGCGCATCTCCCCCGCCCGTGACGACGCGTACGTACGCGCTCTCGACTCCGTCCGGGATCGGCCCCAGCGCCGCGTACGCCTCCGACCGCAGATCGAGGACGAAGTCGGGCGCAGCCTCGCTCAGCGCGCTGGTCACGGCCGCGCTCCACACCCGGCGGAGCGCGGGAAGCCCCGGGAGCGAGGTCGAGGCGGCCAGGCGATAGGCCGGGATGCCGTCGAGCGCACCGACAGGCCCGAACGGCGCCGAGTGAACGGCCACGTGAGCACCGAGCCACGCGCGCGCTTGAGCGTCGAGGCTTGCGGAATCGAGCGCATCGAAGAGGACACCCGTGTAGCGGTCGATCGCGGGGAGCGTGGGAGCCCCGCGCAGGACCGCGTTGTCGTCGATCTCGTGACGTCTCCTCGGACTGAGCTTCAACACCCGCGCGGCAGTCTCTTCATCTCCGCTCAGGGCGACCAGGGCATCGACGACGGCAAGGCGCTGCGGCGAGAGAGACGGGAAACCCAGTGCGGCGAGATCGAAGGGAGTTCCGGTGCCGCCGGGGCGTTTCGTTTCAGAGGGTGGGAGGAGGACCAACATGGGACAACTTCCGGGAAATGACCGACGCGCGTCACCCGGCGAACCGGGTGACGCGCGTCGTGAGGGTCGGACGTCAGGAGACGAGCGCGGCGTTTCCGGCCACGATCGTGAGCTCGTCGTTCGCCATCGACAGGAAGCCGTCCTGCGCGTTCGCGAGGACTTTCGTGCCGTCGGCGCGAGTGATGCGGACCTCGCCCTGAGCGAGGATCGCCAGCACCGGCTCGTGGCCCTGCATGAAACCGATCTCGCCCTCGACCGTCTTGGCGACGACGAGCGATGCCTCACCCGTCCACACCTCGGCGTCCGCCGAGACCAGGCTCACGCGAAGTGCCATCTCAGCCGTTCTCCTTCTGGATCTGCGCCCACTTGGCCTCGACGTCGCCGATACCGCCGACGTTGAAGAACGCCTGCTCCGCGACGTGGTCGAAGTCGCCCTTGACGATCGCGTCGAACGACTCGATGGTCTCCTTGATCGGGACCGTGGAGCCCTCGACACCGGTGAACTTCTTGGCCATGTAGGTGTTCTGCGAGAGGAACTGCTGGATGCGGCGTGCACGCGACACGACGATCTTGTCCTCTTCGGAGAGCTCGTCGACACCGAGGATCGCGATGATCTCCTGCAGTTCCTTGTTCTTCTGCAGGATCTGCTTCACGGCGGTGGCCACGCGGTAGTGGTCGGCGCCGATGTAGCGCGGGTCGAGGATGCGGCTCGTCGACGTGAGCGGGTCGATGGCCGGGTACAGACCCTTCGATGCGATCTCACGCGAGAGCTCGGTGGTGGCATCGAGGTGCGCGAACGTGGTCGCGGGAGCCGGGTCGGTGTAGTCGTCGGCGGGCACGTAGATCGCCTGCAGCGAGGTGATCGAGTGACCACGCGTCGAGGTGATGCGCTCCTGGAGCACACCCATCTCGTCGGCGAGGTTCGGCTGGTAGCCCACGGCGGAGGGCATGCGACCGAGCAGCGTCGAGACCTCGGAACCGGCCTGGGTGAAGCGGAAGATGTTGTCGATGAACAACAGCACGTCCTGCTTCTGCACGTCGCGGAAGTACTCCGCCATCGTCAGGGCCGAGAGGGCGACGCGCAGACGCGTCCCCGGCGGCTCGTCCATCTGGCCGAAGACGAGGGCGGTCTTGTCGAAGACACCCGCCTCTTCCATCTCGCCGATGAGGTCGTTGCCCTCACGGGTGCGCTCGCCGACACCGGCGAACACCGACACACCACCGTGGTCCTGTGCGACGCGCTGGATCATCTCCTGGATGAGGACCGTCTTGCCGACGCCGGCACCACCGAAGAGGCCGATCTTTCCGCCCTGGACGTAGGGGGTCAGGAGGTCGATCGACTTGATGCCGGTCTCGAACATCTCGGTCTTGGACTCGAGCTGGTCGAAGCTGGGCGCCTTGCGGTGGATACCCCAGCGCTCGGTGATCTCGACCTGCTCGCCGGGAGCAGCGTTGAGCACCTCGCCGGTGACGTCGAAGACCTTGCCCTTGGTGACGTCACCGACGGGCACCGAGATGGGGCCGCCGGTGTCGCGCACGTCCTGGCCGCGGACGATGCCGTCAGTCGGCTTCAGGGCGATGGCGCGGACGAGGTCGTCACCGAGGTGCTGCGCGACCTCGAGGGTGATCTCGGTCGACTCGTCACCGATGGTGATGGTGGTCTTCAGCGCGTTGTAGATCTCGGGGATCGCGTCATGCGGGAACTCGATGTCGACGACCGGGCCGGTGACGCGCGCGACGCGTCCGACGACGCCCGCGTCGGTCTTCTCGGCGGTGAGGCTCATGGCTTCTTCTCTCCTTGGGAACTTACTTGCCGGATGCCAGGGCATCGGCGCCGCCGACGATCTCGGCGATCTGCTGCGTGATCTCCGCCTGACGCGCATTGTTGCGCAGACGGGTGTAGTCGGTGATGAGCTTGTCGGCGTTGTCGCTGGCCGACTTCATCGCCTTCTGCGTCGCGGCGTGCTTGGCCGCCGACGACTGCAGGAGAGCGTTGAAGATTCGGCTCTGCACGTAGACCGGCAGGAGCGCGTCGAGCACGGTCTCTGCATCGGGCTCGAACTCGTACAGCGGGTAGATCTCGGACTGGGCCGGGGCCTCGTCGGCCTCGATCACTTCGAGCGGAAGCAGGCGCACGGACTCCGGCGACTGCGTCATCATGCTGACGAAACGGTTGTAGACGAGGTGGATCTCGTCGACGCCCTCGTTGTCTCCCCCCGCGCGGTACGCCTTGAGCACCGCGGCCGAGATCTCTTCCGCCGTCGAGAACTGCGGAGTGTCGGTGTCGCCGACCCACTGCTCGATGCTCGGCATACGGCGGAACTGGAAGTACCCGACGGCCTTGCGCCCGACGAGGTAGAAGACGACCTCTTTCCCCTGCGACCGGAGCAACTCGGCCAGCTCGAGACCCTCGCGGAGGATCTGCGAGTTGAAGGCACCGGCAAGACCGCGGTCGGAGGTGAAGATGACCACGGCCGAGCGGCGGATGTTCTCGCGCTCGGTCGTGAGCGGGTGGTCGACGGACGAGTACGTGGCCACCGCGGAGACGGCGTTCGTCACGGCCCGCGCGAAGGGCGATGCCGCGCGCACACGCGCCATCGCCTTCTGAATGCGCGAGGCCGCGATGAGTTCCATCGCTTTGGTGATCTTCTTGGTCGTCTGAGCAGAACTGATCTTCTGCTTGTAGACCCGCAGTTGTGCGCCCATGATTTACGTTCTCGTGTCGTCGCTCTTAGCGACGGCCCTTGACGATCCGCTCCTGGTTGACGTCTTCGGCCTCGGCCGCATCGACCTTCTCCGCACCGACGACGCCCTGGTCGTTTCCGGGCTGGAACTCGAGGGCGAACGCATCGACCTTCTTGTCCAGCTCGGCGAGGGTGTCGTCGTCGAGGACGTTGGTCTCGCGCAGCGTGTCGAGCACCGTCGAGTTGCGACGGAGGTAGTCGAGCAGCTCGCGCTCGAAGCGCAGCACGTCGGAGACCTCGACAGTGTCGAGCTTTCCGTTCGTGCCGGCCCAGATCGAGACGACCTGCTCCTCGACCGGGTACGGCGAGTACTGCGGCTGCTTCAGCAGCTCGGTCAGACGCGCACCGCGGGCGAGCTGACGACGCGACGCGGCGTCGAGGTCGCTCGCGAACATCGCGAAGGCCTCGAGCGAACGGTACTGCGCAAGCTCGAGCTTGAGCGTTCCGGACACCTTCTTAATCGACTTGACCTGGGCGTCACCACCGACGCGCGACACCGAGATACCCACGTCGACCGCCGGACGCTGGTTGGCGTTGAAGAGGTCGGACTGCAGGAAGATCTGGCCGTCGGTGATCGAGATCACGTTGGTCGGGATGTACGCCGAGACGTCGTTGGCCTTGGTCTCGATGATGGGCAGACCCGTCATCGAACCTGCGCCGAGCTCGTCGGACAGCTTCGCGCAACGCTCGAGCAGACGCGAGTGCAGGTAGAAGACGTCGCCGGGGTAGGCCTCGCGGCCCGGCGGGCGACGCAGGAGGAGCGACACGGCGCGGTAGGCCTCAGCCTGCTTCGACAGGTCGTCGAAGATGATCAGGACGTGCTTGCCGCCGTACATCCAGTGCTGACCGATGGCCGAACCGGTGTAGGGAGCCAGGTACTTGAAGCCCGCGGGGTCGGAGGCGGGGGCGGCGACGATGGTGGTGTACTCCATCGCACCGGCGTCCTCGAGCGCGCCCTTCACCGAGGCGGTGGTCGAGCCCTTCTGGCCGATGGCGACGTAGATGCAGCGCACCTGCTTGTTGACGTCGCCCGACTCCCAGTTGGCCTTCTGGTTGATGATCGTGTCGATCGCGATGGCCGTCTTACCGGTCTGGCGGTCACCGATGATGAGCTGGCGCTGCCCGCGACCGACGGGGATCATGGCGTCGATGGCCTTGATGCCGGTCTGCAGCGGCTCGTGCACGCTCTTGCGCTGCATGACGCCGGGGGCCTGGAGCTCGAGGGCACGGCGACCCTCGGTCGCGATCTCGCCGAGACCGTCGATCGGGTTGCCCAGCGGGTCGACCACGCGACCCAGGTAACCGTCGCCCACGCCGACCGAGAGCACCTCGCCCGTACGGGTGACGCTCTGGCCTTCTTCGATGCCGGCGAAGTCACCGAGGACGACGACACCGACCTCGTTCTCGTCGAGGTTCTGGGCGAGGCCCAGCGTGCCGTCCGCGAAGCGGATGAGCTCGTTGGCCATGACGCCGGGAAGGCCCTCGACGTGTGCGATGCCGTCGGCCGCGTCGACGACGGCGCCGACCTCGGTCGCCGCAGCGCCGGTGGGCTCGTAGGCGGTGACGAAGTCTTTCAGCGCGTCACGAATGACGTCGGGGCTGATAGAGAGATCTGCCATTGTCTTCCTTCGTTCGTGGGGCTCACGGCCCCCAGATCCACGCCCGCTCGGGCGGAAAGTCTTAGCCTGCGATCCGCTGGCGGAGGTCAGCGAGACGTGCGGACACGCTCGCGTCGATGACGTCGTCCGCGACCTGCACGCGCAGTCCGCCGACCACCGTCGGGTCGATGACGGTGTTCAGCGTGACCGCTGATCCGTACCGTGCGCTGAGCGCGTTCTGCAGACGCGTCTGCTGCTCTGCGCTCAGGGGGGCGGCCGCGGAGACGGTCGCGACGATCCGGGCCCGCTGGTCGGCGACGATGCTCTCGGCGCGACGCAGAAGGGCGCGAACCCGACGGCCCCGGGCGTTCTGCACCAGCGACGACACGATGAGTGCCGTTCCGGCGCTCACGCGGCCATCGAGCAGCTTCGAGACGAGGGCGCCCTTGGCGGAGGCGTCTCCGAGGCGACCGCCGAGGGCGAGCTCGAGCTCGCCGTTGGCGGCGACAGTCCGCGAGAACGAGAACAACTCGGGCTCGATGTCGGCCGACTCGGCGACGGCGGTGGCGCGCACCGCGAGCTCCTCGAGACCTTCGATGAACTCCGAGGAGTTCGACCACCGCTGCTGGGCCGCGCTGTTGAGCAGCGCCACCGTGGCGGGGCGGTAGGAGGAACCGAAGACGGCCGAGACCAACCCCGCACGCGCGGCGGCCGGCGCCGAGGAGTCGGACAGCGCGCCGCTCAGCTGCGACGATCCGCTCACGGCACCGACGGCCGCGAACAGTTCGCGCGCGACGTCGAGATCGACGCCCGAGGTGGAGGCCAGGGCCTCCGCGGTCGCGGTCCGCGCCTGAGTGGTCGCGCTGCCCATTACTTGGCCGCCTTCTCGGATGCCTCGAGCTCGGCAAGGAAGCGGTCGACCACGGCGTTCGCACGCGCGTCGTCCGTCAGGGTCTCGCCGATCACATTGCCGGCGAGGTCGACCGCGAGGGTACCGACCTCGGAGCGCAGCTGCACCAGAGCGGTCTGACGCTCGGCCTCGATCTGCGCGTGCGCGGCGGCGGTGATGCGCGCGGCCTCGGCCGACGCGTTCTCCTTGGCCTCGGCGACGATCTTGCGCCCGTCCTGGTTCGCGGTCTCGCGGATCTCACCGGCTTCGCGGCGCGCCTCGGCGAGCTGCGCGGTGTACTGCTCGAGCGCCGCCTCGGCCTGGCGCTGGGCCTCGTCGGCCTTGGCGATGTTGCCCTCGATGGCAGCACTGCGCTCGTCGAGCAGCTTCGCCATGCGCGGCAGAGCGACGCGCCACACCACGAACACGATGACGAGGAAGCACACGGCCGACCAGATGATGTCGTACCACGCCGGAATCAGCGGGTTGTGCGCCGCCTCGCCCGCGGGTTCCGCGGCGAGAGTGACAAGAGCGTTCAGCATCCTGTCTCCTTACAGTGAGTCGAGAGCGGCCGGATCAGGTGAAGATGAAGCCGGTCGCGATGCCGATGAAGGCGAGCGCCTCGGTGAAGGCGATACCGATGAACATCAGCACCTGCAGGCGGCCGGCGAGCTCGGGCTGACGGGCGACACCCTCGATCGTCTTGCCGACGACGATACCCACGCCGATGGCGGGGCCGATCGCCGCGAGGCCGTAGCCGATCGTGGCGACGTTACCGGTGACCTGGGCGAGAACCGTAGTTGCGTCCACGGATTTTTCCTTTCGGTTGGGTGGCTCAGCGTGCGCCGGGCCGCTCAGTGCTCTTCTGCGACCGCGAGCTGGATGTAGACCGCGGTGAGGATCGCGAAGACGTACGCCTGGAGGAAGGCGACGAAGATTTCGAACAGGGTGAAGGCGAAGCCGAAGGCGAGGGATCCCGCACCGAGTGCCGTCCACCATCCGCTGAGGTCGACCACGAAGAACTGGGTCGCCGAGAAGAAGAGGACGAGCATGAGGTGTCCGACGACCATGTTCATCAGCAGTCGCAGCGTCAGCGTGACGGGGCGGATGATGAAGGTCGAGAGGAACTCGAGCGGAACGATGATGATGTACAGCGGCCACGGGACACCCGACGGCAGCAGGGCGTTCTTGAAGAAGCCGCCGGGGCTCTTCTTGATACCGGCGTAGATGAACGTCACGTACGCGACGATCGCCAGGAGCATCGGCACCGCGATGACGCTGGTTCCGGCGATGTTCAGGAACGGGATGACGCCCGTGATGTTCATGAACAGCACCATGAAGAAGATCGTGGTGAGGATGGGGAGGAACCGACGCCCGTCCTTGCGGCCGAGGATGTCTTCGGCGATGTTCACCCGGACGAAGTCCAGGCCCATCTCGACGATGCTCTGGAAGCGGCCGGGGACGACGGTCATACGGCGGGTCCCGAGAACCAGCAGCGTCACGAGGACGACGGTCGCCAGCATCTGGATCAGGTTGATGCGGGTGATCGCGAAGATCGTGCCCTCGAAGAGCACCGCGTCGGGGAAGAACTCGCCGATGGACGGCGGGTGGAACTCCGGACCCGCAGACGCGAGGTTCGTGATCAGGGTCGCAGCTTGAGTAGTCAGCGCTGGCTCCAGCTTCGGGGCATCGGTGTGAACCGTTGCGACGATGGTCGGTGAGAGCACCCAGAATGCAGACCTGGAGGGATAACCCTGGTGCGGGCGGGTACTTACCCCACCCTATCAAACTCCCAGCGGATCCATGCGGCGAGTGCGGGCCGATCCTCTCGGCACCGGGGTATCCGGCTTGCAAGACGTGCGGCGGAACGATACGACCGGACCGCCCCCGGGTCAGGAACGACGGTCGCCCTCATCGGGGTCGGTGGGCAGGGTGACGTCGCTCGCGCTGGGAATGCGCATGCGCAGCAGCACCACGACATCCACCACGAGAGAGGCCACCACGCTCACCACGAGGGCGACGTAGAAGATCTTCGGGTCCACCCACCCCTGCTCGCGCAGCACGACGATGGCCACGATGAAGAGGACGAGCTTGAGCAACCATCCCCCGAGGACGATGCCGAAGAAGATGGGGACGTAGAGGGGGTCGCCGAACCACCGGTTGGCCACGAGGATGCTCGTCGCGGTGACGGCGAGGAAGACGGCGCTGACAGCGACCCCCCGCGAGGGCGCTCCCGAGGCCGCCCGCTCCTCCGACCGCGAAGCCGACGACCGCCCCCACGACGAGCAAGACCGCGGTGACGATCCCTCCCCACACCAGGGCGGTGCGCAGGACCGGCGTGCTGGACGGGCGTCGGCGGGCGGGTGTGGTGCTGGTCATGAGGAGGACTCCGGTGGGGTGGGACGCGCGCGTCGCGACGACAGCCGTCGCAGGCGGTGCGGTGAGGGCAGGAAGGTGAGCACCGCGCAGGCGATCACGCCGACGATGCCGAAGAGGATGCCGAAGAGGTAGTCGCCCGGCCAACTCTGCTGAGTACCGATGTACATCAGCAGGAACGCCAGACTCACCACGGCGGTCCAGCTGTAGAAGATCAGGACGGCACCGGTGTCGGTGTGCCCCATGTCGAGCATGCGGTGGTGCAGGTGCTTGCGATCGGGCGAGAAGGGGGAACGCCCCGCCCACTGACGTCGGATCACGGCCAAGCCGAAGTCGAGCAGGGGGAGCAACACGATCACGACCGCAGCAGGATCGGGATGAACGCACCCAGCAACTGCGACCGCCTCGATCTTCTCGGGGTCGAGGACCGCCGGATCGAGCTGGCCGGTGATCGCGATCGCCGAGCTTGCCATGAGCAGTCCGAGCATCAGCGCGCCCGCGTCTCCCATGAAGAGCTTGGCCGGCGTCCAGTTCATGGGGAGGAACCCGAGGCACGCCCCCACCAGGACGGCGGCGATGAACGAGGCGAGGTTGAAGTAGGTGCTCGCCCCCGTGTCGCGCACGAGGAGGTACGAGTAGGCGAAGAACACGCCGTTCGCGATGAGGCAGACACCCGCGACCAGGCCGTTCAGTCCGTCGATGAAGTTCACGGCGTTCATCACGACCACGAGCGCGAAGACCGTGAGCAGGAAGCTCACCCAGCTCGACCCGACGGTGAGCGCCCCGATCGGGAGCGAGAGGATCTGCAGTTGCCCGAACCACGCGATGATGCCCGCGGCGATGAACTGGGCACCGAGCTTGATCATCCAGTCGAGGTCCCACAGATCGTCGGCGACACCCACCAGCACGATGAGGAGAACCGCGCCGAGCAGCCACAGCACGGGCACCGGGTCGGTCCAGAAGATCGAGAAGTACGGGTTCCGACTGGACAGCGCGAACGCGGCGACGACGCCGAGGAACATCGCGACGCCCCCCAACCGCGGTGTCGGCGTCTTGTGGACGTCGCGGTCCCGGATGCCGGGATACAGCTTGAAGCGCAGGGCGAGCTTCCACACCACCCACGACAGCGCGAGGGTGACCGCCGCCGTGAACAGGATGGTGAGGAGGTACTGGGTCACGGACCCGGCGCCTCGGCATCCGTGCCGCTCGCCGTGCCGTCCGTCGAGGCGTCGACCGCGGGAGCCGCGCCACCCACCGCCGTGGGCGTGTCGAGTTCGGGGTCGGGTTCGAGGAGGTCGCGAGCACCTCGCGGAGCCGCTCGCGCGAGACGGCACCCTCGCGGAGCACGCGCACGCGCGGCTCGGCGCCGCCGACGAGGGTGGTGGCATCGACGATGGTCGACGCGATCCCGGTCTCGCTGGGGCCGGAGTCGAGGTAGGCGGCGACGCTGTCGCCGAGCATGTCGCGGGCGTCGTCCTATCGCCACAGCCGCGGCCATGCCGGTGCGATTGGCGCTGGATACCGCCAGAGGCCCGGTCTCCTCGAGCAGTTCGAGGGTCAGATGGTGAGCGGGCATGCGCACGGCCACGGTGCCGTGCGTGTCACCCAGGTCCCACGACAGCGACGGCTGCGCGGGCAGAACGATCGTGAGCCCTCCCGGCCAGAACTCGCGGACGAGGTCGTCGACCGCGGGAGGGATCTCGGCCACGAGCGCGCGGAGCGTTCCCACGCCGGGCACGAGGACGGGAGGCGGCTGCTGGCGGCCTCGTCCCTTCGCCTCGAGGAGACCGGCGACCGCGCGCGCGTTGAACGCGTCCGCGGCGATTCCGTAGACCGTGTCGGTGGGGAGCACGACGAGTTCGCCGCGGCCGATGGCCTGTCGCGCGTGGCGCATTCCAGACAGCAGCTGCGACTCGTCTCGGCAGTCGTAGACGGGTGACATATCGCGCGCCAGTCTACTGGCGCGCCGCTGGCGTCGTGTCAGGGACGCACGGCCGTGGTCGCGCGATCCCGTCCGGTGAGATCGCGGTGCGTGGCGG